>NZ_JBGNUU010000038.1:0-42937 GCF_041950485.1 Nonomuraea sp. ATR24 | reverse complement strand
CTGATAAGGAAGAGGTCCCAGGTTCAAGTCCTGGTAGCCCCACCCCCTTGACCAGCAGATAAGAGTCGCTTTCGAACTAGGAAGCGGCTCTTTTTCGTTGTGTGGGAGAAATTTGGGAGATGACCTTGTCGGCTCTCCCCTCCCGCCACTTCGCCAGCTCCCGATCGAGCAGCGGTATCGCGCTGTACGGGTAGACCGCGAAGCGCTCGGCGACCGCGTTCTCCCACAGCGCCTGCAGCAGCTCGAGGAGCTCGACGCGCATGGACTCGGTCGGGTGCCCGTACACCCCGGACATCGACCGGTCCTCGTGCCCCATCCGCTCGACCTTCAGCGCCTTCTTGATGCCGGCGTCGTCCATCCAGGTCTGGTGCCCGTGCCGTAGCCCGTGCGGGGTGAGGCCGGGCAGCATCGGCAGCCACGTCACCAGGTGCGGCCGCTCCCTCTCTGGCCAGTTGTCCCAGTCGGGGATGCCGCGCCCCGTCGGCGGCACGAACACCTCGCCTGGCACCGCCCGCGGCCACTGCCACATCACCGGCCGGCCCGGCCAGTGCTGTTCGCGTTCGAGGGCCTGGCGGCGGCCGCGCGCTGGCTTCGGCCCGTACACTGCGGCGTCGGCGAGCACCGGCCGCGCCTCCCGGGCCCGGGCGCCCGTGCGCGCCGGGAAGAATCCATCGGCGGCCGGCCGCATGATCCGGCTGGAGAAGTTGCCCCGCTGGTAGTGCGCCCCTTCCGGAGTCAGGAAGAGGTAGCGCCTACCTTCGCACCACTCGACGACCTCTTCGCCGTCGACGCGCGGAAGGTTTCGCCCGGCCCGTGGCCGGCAGGAGCATTCGGCGGCGGCCGCGGCCTGGTCGACGAGCATCGACCACAGGAACGGGGGCACGTCCAGGATGCGGACGCTGCCGTCCTTGGGGTGATTGAGGTAGAAGCCGGACAGCTCATACAACTTTTCGCCGATGTCGAGCAGCTGCCCGGCGGGCAGCAGCTTGCCGGGCTGCAGCGCGAGGACTTCCGACCAGCGCAGCCCCATCCAGGCCTTCGTCACCATCTGCAGGAACACGTCGTCGTGGTCGGCGAGCAGCGCGCACCGCTCGGCCACCATCAGCGCCTGCAACGGGCTCGGCCAGACCTTCGCCGCCTTCTCTGCTGCCGCCACCCGAGCCAGTCCCTTCATGCCGGTGCCGCGTCGCCGTACGACCGGATTGAACGCCATGTACCGGGGGACCGCCGCATTGAGGATGTTCTCCAGCAGGTTCCGGGCGCCGGCCGCGGTGCTCCGCTCGTACCCGACCCGGATCATGTCCATCTCCCACGGGTCGATTTCCTCGCTGGGCCAGTCCTCCAGCTGTAGGAGGCGCTCCCCGAACCGGGGCAGCAGGTGGGACTGCAAGAGGCTGCGGTACTTGCGCATGGTGGTCGGCTGCAGTCGCAGGCCGGCGTACCAGTTCTGCGCGAACGCCGCGAAGGTCGGAGGCAGCGCCTTCTCCTCGGCGGCCTTGCGGATGCCGCGTCGGATCAGGACTTCCTCGTCGCGGCCCCACTGACGAGCCTCGTCCTCGCTGGTCCAGGGCTCGCCCGTCTCCGGGTTCTCGCTGACGCCGCCGGAGTACTTGCCGGTGGCGAGCTTGTACCGCACGCGGATGACACCGCCGCGGACCTCGGTGTACGCCATGACATCTCCCTTCAAGGGATGGGGCCTGTGTGCTGCTCTGGCGGGTCAAACCAGCGCAGCTGCTCGGCACAGCCGGCCTCGACGTCCGCCCGCAGCCGCGACGTGAACAGCGGAGGCATACGGACGACGAAGCCGCGCCCCGTCCACGTCCAGGAGATGTCGCGGATCGGGATGTCGGTGGCCTCGATGCGGAACTCCGCCCACGCCGCGGGGCAGGGAGCCGGCCGAGGTATGGAGGGAAGGATAGCGGCGGCCTCGTTGGCGCGCGTGGTAAGCGTTTCCAGTAAGTCCGTCAACTCAGAGTCGGCGTGAGTGCGGATCTCGGTCTCGTCCAGTCCCCATACGGCCTCGCCGTCGATATGTGCGCAGGCCGCGGTCCTGCCAGGGGGGAGTTCTTGTGGAGGGACCGCAGTAAATCGGACTTTCATGGGCATGCGCCTTTCGGATGCTCTTCCCGGCGCAGAATTCCCGTTTGCGCCGGAATCGGCACACTCCCACCTCAAAGTGGCGGAAGTCACTACGTAATGGTTCGTGGAACGCGACAAACGAACACATTTACGAACATATGGTTAGGGTTATGTCACCGTTAAGTTAGCTTGACTGCTGGTCAGGGCCCTGCTGTCGGGCCCTGCGTAGGCTCTCGGCCCACTCCCGCCCCCACCTCCTGATCAGTTCGCGATCCTCCTCTGGAGTGTCGGCGTCCACCGGGATGAACACGCGGGTCCGGTCGTGCTCGATCGTCTCTACCTCCAGATCAGGTCCCTGCATCTCGCGTAGGACGCCGGCCGCATCGGGCCTGCCGACTCCCGCCAGGTCTGCCGGGCCCAGGCCGAGCTCGTAGGCCATGTGGGCGATGAGCTGTGCCGATCCCTTCACTGGGATAGGGGGCTTCCCGCGGCCGCCGGACTTGTAACCGCGCTCGATGTTTCCCCACGTCACATCGCTGATGCCCGCTCGGGCGGCGGCTGCCGGCACTGACAGCCGGGGGCGGATGCTCTCGCGTACGCGGCGGATGAGCTTTCCCTCGGGGCTCGGTTCGGGCAGTTCCCTCGCCATGGGTAGTTGCCTCCAGTCAAGTACAGCAAAGTACAGCTAATAGTGCTGGTAGAGACGTTGCTGCTCAAGCAGAGACGACGCAGCACAAGCAAATATCGCTTTGCATCTTGTACTTGACTAGTCTTCGCACTACTTTGCTCTGCATGACCCGAAGTGAGCGTCAGCGCCCCCTCATACACAACCCCCTTGAATTACGGCGACGCCGGATCGCCGCCGGCATGGAACAGGCCGACCTCGCCGAGGCCGCCGATCTCAGCGCCTCCCACGTGTCTCTCCTCGAGCACGGGAAGCGCAGCCCTACGCCGCAGGCTCTGTTCCGCCTCGCAACGGTGCTGGACTGCCTGCCCGAAGACCTGATGGCCGAGGAGCTGATCTCCCGATGATCACGCCGCCCGACGACGTGCCCGGCTACAGGCTCTTCACCAGCCAGCAGGCGGCGGACCTCGTGACGGGTGGCGAGGACGACAAGATCACCGCCGCGACGTTCGACAAGCTTGCCCGCGAGGGCGTCGAGCACACCCTGATCGGCGGCAAGGTCAGGTGGACCATCCTCCAGATCGTTGGCGCCGTAGCCCACTGCGCGACAACCCAGGGCGAGGAGGCGAAGGCCCCGCCACGGGCTCCCCGCAAGGACGACACCCGCCAGCAACCCGAGCGCACCGTCGCGGCGCTCGTGCCGAGGCCCGGTAGTCGCTACGCCGCCGCCGTCTCCTGACCCGCGGGGCCGCCCAACCTGCACCAGGCAAGCCGGCCACCCTACCGGCCGCCCCCGACAAGACCAAAGGTCTCCCGGGGCGACACCCGGGAGACCCCTGACAGAACGTGAATCGAGCTCTCATGATCCAGACTACCCACCCGCTCGACGCCGAACAGCCGGACGACCTGGCGTCCGCCGTCCAGGACTTCGACTGGACCCGCCGCCTCGACCCGAACGTGCGCGGCCTGGTCACCACCTGGCTGGAGATCGGCGAGCGCGCCATCCGCACCGTCAGCATCGTGCCCGCCCGGGTGCCCCGATGACCCCCCGCATCTGGACGGAGGAGATCGACCGGCCGGGCCGCGACGGCCTGGCCGCCGAGGCCCGCGAGCTGTGGAACGTGTCGCCCACCGGCCAGACCCGGATCGCGCTGGCTGAGTCGCAGGTCGACGCGATCATGCGGATCTTGACGGCCTTCACCGTGTACTCGCCCGTCGCCATCACCTCAGACGAGCCCATCGCCCTGCTGATCACCGAGGTCAAGGAGTCCCTGTGTGCCGAGCTCGGCCGCGCCAGAACCGTGGCCGCGCTCGCCGCTGAGAAGCGCGCCGGCACCGTTGCCCACCGGCGACGTATCCGGGAAGCGGAGGCCGCTCGCCGGACCACGGCGGGTGGCTCGTGACTGCCCAGCACCCGGCGATCGGCCTGCGCGTGACCGCGACGTGGCGGGACGGAGCGAGCGGTGAGCCGCCCTCGGCCGGGGTGCTCCTGCCCCCGGCCGAGCCCGGCGGCCCGCTGCGGCTGCACCTCGACGACGACACCGTGATCACCCTCGCGCCGGCCGAGTGGACGATCACGCCGGTGCCGGCGACCTGGCCGCGCTGCCCGATCGGGCGGCCGCTCTACCGGCCCGGCCAGATCCCCCACCAGCTGGCCACCGAGCAGGGGCTGCGCTACCGGCGCCACCACCTGGCCGCCGGACAGCCGCCGGTCGCGACCTTCAAGGACACGCGCGGCCGCCGCGGCAACACGACCTTCCCCCTGTACGCGGTGGCCGACGCCGAGCCCTTCGCCCCGCGGGCGGACCACCAGATCACGCGGGTGGTGCAGGCCCGGACGTGCTCCGGGTGCGGTGCCCGGCGTGAGCACCCGTACCCGCTCGGCCTGGACGGCCGCAGCCGCTACTGCACCGACTGCGCCGCCCCGGCCGCCGACGCGTGGTGGCAGGCCCACCGGGCGGCCGACCGCGCGCTGGCCGCCGAGTGGGCGCACGGCGTGCTCGGCGACCCGGCGGCGCTCCTCGTGATCAGCACGCCCACGTGGCCCGCGCTGCTGCACGCCACCACGCCGCACGGCCTGACCGTGGCCAGCCTGGCCCTGGGCGAGAGCACCACCCGGCAGGCGCCGTGGCAGGTGGACGGCCAGCGGCTGCAGGTCGTCGACCCGGTCCACGCGGTCCCATCGGTGCGCGCGCTGGCCGGCAGGCGGCTGATCGTCTGGGACACGCCGCTCGCGCGCGTGAACAGGCTGATGAGCGACGCCGGCGCGGCCGACGTCCGGCTGAGTGTGGCCGAGCGGGACAAGTTCGGCCCGCACCTGGAGCGGTGGCGGGCCGAGCCGCCGCCCCGCCACGGCACCACCTACCGGCGGGTGTGGCGGTGGGCCGCCCAGCAGCCGCCCCACGACCCGTTCGAGCAGCTCGCCGCGATGCGCGACGGCCTGAGCGAGATGGCCGCGCACCACGCGGCCTCCGACCACGAGGGAGCGGCCCGGTGAAGAGTCCATCGATATTCAACCTGCATGACCCGGCCGACCAGGTGTTCTTCCTGCTCGGCGGGGTCGAGGCCCTGGAGGACGAGGGGCAGCAGCAGTTCCTCGCCTCCGACGTCATCCCGACCGAGGTGCACGGCTGCACCGACGCGGACCTGATCGAGCTCGGGTTCGAGCTCGGCGACGTCGTGCCCGGCGACCCGCTGTTCCGGTACGCGAAGCTGCCGCCCGGCTGGAAGCGCTGCCCGGAGGAAGACCCGCGCGGCAGCTACCTGGTCGACGGGCACGGCAACCGCCGGGCGTCGATCTTCTACAAGGCGGCCTTCTACGACCGCAAGGCGTCCATGTCCATCAATCCGCGCCGGAGGGCGAAGTGAGCACCCTGGAGACCATCGAGCGGATCGGCCCGCCGCAGCCCGGCCCGATCGAACGACGCAACAGCCAGCTCGCCGGCGCGATCCTGGTCGGCGGCCGGACGATGTGGCTGGACCGGGCCGACATGCTCGCCCTCCTCAACTCCGCGGCCGCGCAGCTGGCCCGCATGGACGAGATCGACGGCAGGCAGGCCCAGCACGCCCAGCAGGAGCCGCCCTCCCCGTACGGGAGGATCCGCCCGTACGTGCCCGCCCCGGCCGATGGCCCGGTGCCGCGGCCGCTGTCCGCGACGGACCTGATGAAGCTCGGCGCGGCCGTCGCGGCCGGCCACCCGAAGGCGGTGGTGCCGGACCCTCCCCGGCCGGCGGCCGCGCCGTGACGCGCGGACGCCACCGCCCCACCCCACCCGCCCGGCCCCCCGGGGGCGGCGTGCGCCGCCTCTGGGAGCGCCTCAAGGAGGCGTGGTACGAGGCGCTGCTCGCCGGTGACCCGGAACTGCAGCACCTGACCCGCTGGACCTAGTCCGCCCCCGCGCCCACCCCCGCGCCCGTCCCCGCAGGCCCCTTCCCCGGCAGGCGGGGACACCGGACGCGGCAGGCCCTCCCTGCCGCGCTCGCCCTACGGCGTGCGCAATCCCTTCGAGTACGACCCGGCGGCCGCATCCGGCGGCCGTCACGACCCCCGAAATCAAGTGATCATCATGAGTACGTATATGCCCGCCGCGCCCACGCGCCCGGCCCGCACCGTCCGCGCCGCGCTGCTGCCCTCGCGGCACGGCAACCAGTTCGACACCGAGATCGTGCAGCTGTACCTCGGCGACGTCCTGGCCGGCGTGGCGACGCTGCCGCCTGACGCCGCCTACGACCTTGTCCACCGGCTCTCCGACACCCCGCCCGGCCTGTCCATCCTCAACGCCGAGGTCGTCGCCCACGTCCGGCACGTGGTCGACCGGGAGTACAACGCCGACCACGACCGGCCGTCGGACTGGATCTTGTCGCTGATCGTCCAGATCGAGGGCGCCGACGAGGAGCACCGGCGCCTGCTCGGCCGCGGCTTCCCCGCCTACGTCGTGTGCGTGGGGATCGCCCAGTCGCCGGGCGGCCTCGACGCGCTGCGCCGACTGCACGCCGACCTCGTCGCCCAGGGCGCACGGTCGGCCGAGAGTGGCTGACGTGCTGGCCGCCCTCGTGCCCGTCCTGATCTTCCTCACGGCCGGCGTCTTCGGTGCCTGGGGCGAGCGCCGGTGGCTGGAAGACGAGCACGTCGCCGCGATGATCGCGTTCGCGTTCGCGCTCGGCCTCATGGTCATCGCGCTGTGGTCGGCCGCCCTGGCCCTGATGACATGACCCCGGCCGAGATCCAGGCGCTGCACGCCCTCATCAAGGAGCGGCGGCGCCAGCTCGGCATGCCGAGCTGGCAGGTGGCCGTCGAGATGGACGTCGCCGAGTGGACCTTGCAGCAGATGGCTCACGGGCGTGCGAGCGTGCGCACCCGCCAGGCGGCCGCCGCCTGGCTCGACCGACATACGGCCCCGCACGAGGCCGCCCCCGACACATCTGGAGAGGAGAGGACATGACAGCGGTCGCAGCGGGAGAGCCCATCTTCTGGAGCTGGGTGCGCATCCTGCGCCGGTGCGAGCTCGGGTTCGGCACCGGCAAGAAGCGAGTCGCCACCGACACCGTGCAGCACGTCGCGATGATGGCGTGCACCTACAGCAACCCGGACGGCACCAGGATCCGCCCCGGCGAGGAGCGGCTGGCGCGCGTCTGCCGTAAGGACGTCTACACCATCCGCCGGTGCCTCAAGCGGCTGCGTGAGGTCGGCCTGTTCCGCCGTGTCTTCGAGGGCTCCAAGGCCGGCCGCGGGGCCAGGAAGGCCGACGAGTACCGGCTGGAGATCCCCGACGATCTGGCCGAGCGGGTGGCCATGCTGGACCCGGACGAGCGGGAGCTGATCGTCCCGGAGGGCGTCGAGCCGCCACCGGTCAAGGCTCCCCGCGCGAAGAAGGCCGACGCTGACGCCGCCGGATCACCGGGTGCTGCACCCGCTGATGAGCCTGTGGATAACTCCGATTCCGAGGAGGCGGAGGACTCCGAAGCGGAGCCCGAGGGGCCGGATCACCGGGTGCTGCCCCCCGGATCACCGGGTGCTGCCCCTCAGATCACCGGGTGCAGCACCCGGCCACCTACACATGCACCTCCCATAGACCTCCCAGACGCACATGACCCTCCGTACGGCGCTGAGGTGGAAGGTGAGCCGCCCGGCCGCCGCGAGCCTTCGGCCGAGAGTGATTCATCGCCGCCGAGGGTGCTGCCGCTCGCGTCGCTGCGTCACATCGAACCGGCCGAGGCCTACGCCGCGGCGTCGGCGGCGCTGTTCGCGCTCCCCGACCTCGGCCAGGTCTGGATCACGGCCGCCCGGCGCGAGCTCGGCGAGCACGTGCCCCGCAGCCAGCTCGTCATCCGCGCCCACCAGCTGCTCACCACCAGGAGATCCGCGTGACTGCCGTCGTGCCCCGGTGCAGCCACGGCCGGGCCGACCCGGGCATGTGCCTGGAGTGCCGGCGGGAGCGGCTGACCGGGCGGCCCATGCCGCCGCCCGTCACCGAGCTGGCGGCCGCGCTCGCCGACTCCGTCGCCCCCGGCCGGGAGATCGCGCCCGGCCAGGTCGACCATGCGCGGCTGCTGTCGGAGGACCTGCAGCGCGTGCTGGGCAGGGTCGGCTACCTCGCGATGACCGTGGAGGACGCGATCGCTCTGTGGAACGCGGCCCATCTCGGGGTGCCGCCGAGCCGGGGGCTGCTGGTGCGGGTGGCCGAGGCGATCGCCGAGGCCCGCACACCGGGCTTGATCGGCGCAAATGACGTACCGCATGCCACACCGGGCAGCGATCATGGAAGGGAACCGACAACGACATTGACCAGTCCGCCCACGGGATGAGCCCTGGAGGCCCGGTGATCCCGAACCGCAACGACCTGGAGCCCTGCCCCGCCGACTGCGGCGCCGCCGTGCTGTGGACCGTGACCGAACACGGTCGAAGGATGGCCGTCGACGCCGAGCCGCACGAGCTCGGCAACCAGGCGGTCTACCGGACCGGCCCGGGCACCTGGCGCTCGCGCAGCCTGGACGGCGCCGACGCGCGGCCGCCGGACCCGTGGGAGCACCGCTACCGCCCCCACATCGCCACCTGCCCCCGCCGCCACATCCAGCAGGCCATCCCCGGCCTGCCCAGGAGCGGCGGCTCCCCGCCCCGAACCCGGCGCCGGCCCGCCCGGCGCCGCTACCCCCGGAAGATCACATGACCACACCGACCGCTGAGCTGCTGCAGCTCGGCGAGGCCCTGTCCGCCTACCGCCTGTACGCCACCCGGCTGGACGCCGGTGCCGAGCCGCACCTGGTGCTGGAGTGCCCCGGCCAGCACACCGACGCCCGCCCTGAAAGCGCGTGCGCCACCAACCTGCTGACCTCCGGGCCCCATCCGCCCAGGTCCAGCAGCATCAAGCTGGAGACCATCGTGCGCCTGGCCGTCATGCACGACGACCCCATCCCGAGCCTCGAACGCACGCGCCGCGTCAGCGACCTGCCTCGGCAATTGGGCCAGCTCGCTGTCTACCAGCTGTATGCCGACGAGGATGAGCACCCCTTCCTGGTCCTGGCCTGCCCCTACCTCGGCACACGCTGCCCCGGCGCCTCCTACGAGAACGGCGCGTGCGCCACCAACCTCCTCCACGACTTCCAGACCCACGCCGACGTCGGCACCATGCTGCAGCTCGCCGCCGCGCACGAGCAGGCCCGCTACGGCATCCGCCCCGAGCCCATCGCCGCACTCCGCCGCGAGTGGGAGCGCCGCCGGCAGTACGAGCTCCAGACCCGAGAGAGCGCCGACGGCGCGAGTGCCGCACTCGCCAGCGCGTACGCCGACCTGTACGGCCGGATCATCAGCGAACTCGACAAGGCGGTAAACCAGCATGGCTGAGCTCAGCTTCCACCGGGCGCACGAGCCGTACCTCAAGGCCGTCGCCGACGCGTTCAACGCCGCCGGCCTCACCGTCGGGGACTGGTTCGCTGACGCCAACGACCCACGCGACGGCTGCATCACCCTCGCCGAACGCGAGGCCGACGGCGACCAGCGCCATGTTGCGTGGCACGAGGAGCAGGGCTGGTTCTACGGCACCAGCGCCGAGGACGACGGGGGCGGGATCCGCAGCATCTGGTGGATCTGCGACGACCTGCTGCCCTCACCGGCCGAAGTCGTGGCCGCCGTCCAGCTGTGCATAGCGGGTGACCACTCGCAGGCGACCCTCAACCACGGCTACTACCGCGACGCCGAGGACGACGACGGGTTCGAGGAGCGGCTGCTCGCGTACGCAGGGAGCTCCGATGAGTGAGGCCGCGAGGCACGCTGCTGGCCTCCGGAAGGCACGGGCCATCATGCTCGGCCTGACGATCGTCGTGATGATCCTGATGGTGATCAACATCGCGGCCGGCCAGTGGCTGCCGCTGATCGCGAACGCGGGCCTGGCGGGCCTGTGCATGGCAAACCGGGCTATGGCGGGCGTGAACATCAAGCTGGTCGAGGCGAACGAGGGGCTGGTCCGGCAGCTGAGCCCGGCCCAGATCCGGGAGCGTGACCTGCGCATCGCTCTGCTGGAGCGCGAGCTCGGGATCGGAGGCCGTCATGGCTCGGCGTGAGCGTCCTCTGCCGCCGATGCCGCAGCCGGCCCGGCTGTGCACGTACGGGATCGACCTGTCGACCGGCTGGCGCTGGTTCAGCGGGCTCCGGCGTTGGGAGCGCGTCTGCGACCGCCACATCGAGGGGGCGGCCCGCCGGGGCGAGTACGTGCCCGACACCGCCATGACCGACAGGGAGGGATGTTGAGCCACCGCGACCTGTTCGACGGCGACGCCGTACGAGCCGCGGCCGACCTCGTCCAGCGGACCGGCGCGCGGCGCCTGGAGATCGGCTACCTGCACGACAACGTCCCGGTCGAGCACGCCGGCTGGTACGCGCAGGCGCAGTACCGGGGCGCCCGCATCACCGAGTCCGACCACCCCGGCCCGGCCGAGGCGGCCGAGGCGCTCGCCCGCCGGCTCTTGCAGGGCGGCCAGTGCCAGCACTGCCACCGCACCGTGGCCCTGTCCGACCAGGCCCCCGCGGCTTACGTCGACGGCCACCTGATGGAGGGCCGACGCTGGACGGCCGATCAGGCCCGGGCGGCCGGCACCTGCTGGTGGCGGCGGATCGGGGACCGGTGGGAGCGGGGTTGCGACGGGCCCATCCCGCCGCCCGCGCCGCGCGTCCAGAAGAAGCCGAAGAGGAAGAGGGGACCGCGCCGTGGCTCCTGAGCAGCGACTCCGGGGCCTGGCCCACAACGCCGTCGCCAGCACGCTCGACGAGCATGGCCACTGGCTGCCGCTCATCGTCCGCCAGGCCGTCGCGGACGCCGTGATCGCCGTGCTCGCCGAGAGCGAGGCGGAACCGAGCTGCGCGTCCTGCGGCCGCCAGCACACCCAGTCGGAGGAGTGCTGGCGTATGTGCCCGCTGGACGGAACCCTGGCCGAGAATGTCGCCTGGCGGGGCTTCGCGCCGGCGCCCAAGCGGCTGACGGTCAGGTACGCGTGCGGGCACACCTTCGACTCCTGGCTGCCTGGTGCCGACGAGGCTCACGCACGCTCGCGGGCCTACTACGCGGGGCAGCCATGACCCCCAACGCCACTCTCGCGCCCGGCTGCCTGGTCGGGCTCCTGCCGACCACGGTTGCCGTGTACGCGGGCGTCAACGCCGCCTGGCACTGGGTGTTCGGCGACGGAGACCTGGCCACGTGGGCATGGGTGGCGGCCGTCAGCGCCTGGCTCTACGCGGGCGCCGTCCGGAAACTCGCCCGTCAGCGTGCCGAGCTCGACATTCTCCGCCGTGCCCCCAGGAGCAGTACTTGACCGCTGCAGCACTGGAGGTCGCCGTCCTCATCGAGGAGCTCATGCCGCTCCTGGAGACGCTCTACGACCTCCTCCCGGAGCCCGTGGCCGACCCGGCCACGGGCACCATGTCCCACCACAAGGCGCACGGCTCGCCCGCACCGTGGCACGCCGAGGCCGGCCCCGCGCTCTACACCATCAGCGAGGAGGCCCGCCGCCTGGAGGCCAGCCTCCGCCTGGCGGTGGCCGGCCACCCCGGCCGCCGCCGCGGCGGCAGCGACGCCAACACCATCCGCGCGCTGCACGCCATCACCGAGCTCGTGCACGCCGTCCCCGAGGCCGCCGGCCGCGAGGCCGCGAGGATCGTCGCCCGGTGGGTGCGCTCGGCGCGTCAGGTGGCCGGCGTCGACCTGGAGGAGCGGCCCCGGCCGCTGCGTACCCTGTGCCCGTACTGCGCCACCTTCGGCCTGCGTGTCATCCAGGACAATGCCGACATTTGGTGCATCAATAGGGACTGCAGGGACCATGACGGCCGCCGCCCGCGCGGCCGACTCGATAGCTCCAACCTCACGGGGGACGGCATGATCACGTGGGCCGACGGCCGCACCACCTACCGCAGGGACCTGGCATGAGCGCCGGCTGGACGGTCCGCGAGGCCGTCGACCAGCTCGCCCCGGAGATGGACGAGGCCGAGGTGCGCGCGCTGCTGCTGCTCTTCCAGATCCCGGTCCAGGGCCAGCGCCGCGGGCAAGGCCCCGGCCGCCCCGTCCCCGAGTACGACCAGCCCGCCATACTGCGCGCGCACGCAGCAGTGATCGCCCACCGCCGCGGGCTGCTGCACGCCATGCTCGGCCCGCGCCCGGCGGCCGGGTAGGAAAGCGCTGTCCGGGCTGCTACTCGCCCGCGGGCGGGGTGACCCGCTCGCTGGCGATGAGCCACTCCCGAACCTTCGTCCAGGACCAGGCCGGCGTCCCGTTCACGGTCGTCTCAGGGCCCGGCATGGGGATCTCCCTGGGGCGCAACCCGCTCCGCGCCGGCGAGCCCTTGGCTACCCAGGCGCGCCGGTACTTCTCCCAGTTGCGGACGGTGCTGACCGGGAAGCCGGCGCCGAAGTCCTCCTGTGCGCGCTCGATGATCTCGGCGTAGCCCACGATGTCATGTCTCTCAGTCACGCACACGAGAGTACCGGATATGGCGGCCCGATCGAGCCGCAAGCGGCTTAGTCACGACTGGGTTACAAGGTAGCCGTCAAGCCATATATGGCTTGACGGATGAGCCAGATACGATAGTCTTTGGTCATCGGCAAGGGGAACAGTCACTAGGGAGACGAGATGACCGACAAGCAGATGGCCCAGATCACCGACCGGATCATGAAGGCCGCCGCCCAGGGCAGCCGGGACCGAGTGGAAGACCTGGTCGAGGCCCTGCTTGAGGCCGGCCGCCAGGAGGGCAAGAACGACCTCCTGATCGACCTCTGGGACGCCAAGGAGATCACCGAAGACGCGGTCGAGTTCGCCGTCGAGAACAACGGCTGCGACAGGCCCCGCCGATAGCCACCGGGCCCCGGAGACGGGGCCCTCCCCGCAGGGCTGGCGACCTCGCCGGGGCCGCTCCCCGGCAACACGCGGCAAGCGCTTTCCCTCGGCCTCTTGACGCCCCCAGCTTTACCTGGCCTAATTGTGCGCCAGGAGACGTGTGCCCAAGCCCGGCCCCAGCGGCCGGGCTTTCGCATGCACAGGACCCCGAGGGACTGGCGAGGCCCACGGGGAGCATGGGGGTCCAGAGGGCGGCAGAGGTCCAGGGCGAAGTTCCTCTGCCGCCCTTGCCCACGGAGAGGCCGGCCATGCCCCAGCGAGCACCACGGCGCTGCACAGCGGCAGGCTGTGGCCAGCGGGCCGTGCACGACGGCCGATGCGCCGAGCACCCGCACCCGCCACGCCGCAGCACCCAGGGCCCGCGCCCCTCCTCCGTCCAGCTCGGCTACA
This sequence comes from Nonomuraea sp. ATR24, assembly GCF_041950485.1. NCBI lineage: Bacteria > Bacillati > Actinomycetota > Actinomycetes > Streptosporangiales > Streptosporangiaceae > Nonomuraea > Nonomuraea sp. ATR24. Next base: position 29,467 of record NZ_JBGNUU010000038.1, on the reverse strand, counting down.
CCCAGGACTGGCGCGAGCTGTCCAAGCGCATCCGCCTGCAGCGCCCGGTGTGCGAGACGCTGGCGTGCAGCGCACCGTCCGAGCACGTCGACCACATCGACGGGGACAACACCAACAACGAGGAGTGGAACCTCCAGGCCCTGTGCCGCCCGTGCCACTCGCGCAAGACCGCCCGGCACGACGGTGGCTTCGGCAACCCGCGCACACCACGTTGATGGGACCATGACGGGCATGGATGACCTCGTCGCGTTCCTGCGTGCTCGCCTCGACGAGGACGAGCGCATCGCGCGTGCCGTCCCCGTGGTGAAGGGCTGCGCCCCGCCCGCGCACTGGGACACGGGCGCGGACCTTGGTGGCAAGAACCACTGGGTGCTCGGTACGTCCAACGACATCGACGCCCACACAGCTGAGGCGGCAGAGCACATCGCCCGCCATGACCCTGCTCATGTGCTGGGTGACATCGAGGTCAAGCGCCGGATGATCTCCCAGTGCGAGAAGTTCTTGGCTGGTCAGGGGGACAAGTTGATGTGGCAGGCGTCGAATCTCGCCCGCCGGATCCTCGCCGACCTGACCCTGCCGTATGCCGATCATCGCGAGTACCGCGAGGAGTGGCGGTCCCGCTGAGCTAGCCAGCGATCGGGCACGGGCCGGCGCCCGTGAGCTTGGCCCGCCACGTCTTGGGCTGCTCGCTCGTCCACGCCACGTTGCCGAGCACGCCCCGCCCCTGGCCGCCACCAGGCAGGCTTAGCACGCACTCACCGTACGGTGGCCACGGCACGCCACCCTCGACGTCCGCACGCCAGCAGTGCATGACCGAGGGCGTCTCGTCGAGGCAGTGGTCAAGGTAGGACAGCTCGCGCCAGTGCACGATGCTCACGCTCACGTCGTAGTCGTTGCCCTCGGCGCTGCACCGCAGAGTGGCCGGCCCCTGGTAGTCGGGCACGTCGATGGTCGTCACGGTGTCCATCACCCCATGATGACCAGCCTGATCAGGCCTCGCCAGACGTCACCCAGCGTGACGATCGCGGATGATCTTGCGGGGGAGGGGCGGGTCGAATCCCTGGCCGGGGGACCGCCGAACGCGCGGGGGGGAGCCCGGAGAGAGCGTGACAGGTTTCGGGAGGCGTTTTCCGGAGATGATCTTGGGGGGTGGTTACTGTGGGTAAGCGTGGCCCTGCGCCGAAACCGACGAATCTTCGGCTGCTGCACGGCGACCGCAAGGACAGGATCAACGACGCCGAGCCGGTGCCGGCGGCCGCCGACATCAAGATCCCGACCTGGCTGCCCGCCAAGGCCCGCGCGCTCTGGCGCCAGCTGGCCCCCGACCTCCAGGCCAAGGGCGTCCTGACGCCGTGGGACGTCGAGGCGTTCGCCATCTTCTGCGACGCCGCCGACCGCCGGCGCCGGGCCGTCAAGGAGCTGGCGGCCCACGGCGAGGTGCACCGGGTGCCGATCGTGGACCCGCTCGGCAACGTGCTCGGCCACCGGCTGCAGAAGAACCCCTGGACGCTCGTGCTCAACGAGGCCGACGCCCAGGTCCAGCGGTACGGCGCGAGGTTCGGGCTGACGCCGTCGGACCGCTCGCAGCTGCGCATCGGAGGGGGCGGTCACCGTGACCCGACGGAGGACCTCCTCACCTGAGCGGCGGCCGCCGAACCACGACCGCAGGTGGCGGCCGGCCGACCGCCGGGGCCCGGTGTGCGGGTACACGCTGCGCGGCAAGACCTGCTCGAAGCGCGGCGCGCACTACTGCGAGCCGCGCGCCGACCGGTTCGTGTTCTTCTGCGCCCAGCTGCTCGTCTTCACCAAGGGCCCGCACCGGCGCAAGCCCTTCCTGCTGAAGTTCTGGCAGGAGCACGAGATCGCCCGGCCGCTGTTCGGCGAGGTCGTCTGGTCGGCCGAGTGGGAACGCTACGTCCGCCGCTACCGCGTCGCGCACATCGTTGTCGCCCGCAAGAACGGCAAGAGCGAGATCGCCGCGGCGATTCAGCTCTACATGCTCGTCGGCGACGACGAGGAGTTCGCCGAGGTGTACTCGGCGGCCGCCGACAAGATCCAGGCGCGCAAGGTGTTCGAGCCGGCCGTGCGCATGGTGCAGCTGTCGCCGGCGCTGTCCAGGCGGCTGAAGTTCCTCAAGGACCAGCAGCGCCTGGTCGACGAGAAGAGCAACAGCCACTACGAGGTCATCACGGCCGACGCCGTCAAGGAGCTCGGCCACAACCCGCACAGCTTCGGCCTGGACGAGGTCCTCAGCCAGCCGGACGCGTCGCTGTGGCAGGCGATGACCACCGCGGCGGGCGCCCGCGAGCAGGAGCTGATGTTCTCGATCACGACCGAGACGAACGACTCGGCCTCGTTCGGCGCGGTGATGATCGACGACGCCGAGCGCGTCCAGGAGGACCCGGCCCGTAGCCCGCACACCTTCGCGTTCGTGCGCAAGTTCCCGCGGACCCGGGAGGCGCTGGAGCGGCTGCAGCGCCTGTTCGCCGGCCACCCTGACCTGCCGGTCAGCCTGGACCTGTACGACGAGCGCAACTGGAAGTGGCCGAACCCGGCGCTGGACGACTTCAAGAGCCGCGAGGCGATGCGGCGCCAGGCCCTCGAGGCGCGGGAGAGCTCGCTCAAGGAGAACGCTTTCCTGCAGTTCCAGCTGAATGTGCGCGTGCAGCAGGTCACCCGCTACATCTCGATGGACCTGTGGGATGCCTGCATCGGCGAGGTCGCCCCTACCCCCGAGTGGATCCTGCCGAAGATCGAGGGGCGCAAGTGCTGGGGCGGCCTCGACCTCAGCTCGAAGCTGGACCTGTCGAGCTGGTGTCTGCACTTCGACAACGGCTGGACCTGGTGGCGGTTCTGGTGCCCCGAGTCGGTCGCGCCGGTGCTCGACGAGCACACCGGCGGCCTGTTCTCGGAGTGGGTGAGCGACGGCTGGGTGACCCTGACCGACGGCGACACGATCGACTACGACCGCATCTACGACGACGTCGAGGCCGACCACCAGCTGTTCCGGATCATCGACGTCACCTACGACAAGTGGTGCGGCGAGCCGGTCCGGCAGGAGATCGTCAAGCGCACCAACCTGACCATGTTCGAGTCGAACACCACCTACGAGCGGATGACCGACCCGATGAAGGAGCTGGCCCGGCTGCTGAAGCGGCACGACGGCGAGCTGCTGCACGGCGCCAACCCGGTCGCCCGCTGGATGGCCGACTCGCTGGAAGCCAAGAGCCCGGCCGACGACCCGGAGCGGCTGCGGCCGGTCAAGCCCAACCGCGACAAGGTGGGCAAGCGCATCGACGGCATGGTCACGCTGCTGTACGGGATCGACGGCCGCCGCCGCGGCGGCGAGACCGAATCGGTGTACGAGACGCGCGGCCTGACCGTGCTGTGAGGGGGTGCACCGTGGTGCAGCAGCTCCGCCGAGTCCTCGGCGCGGTCGATGCGGTCGACGTCCTGGTCGGGTGGGCCATCCTGGCCATCACCGTCGGCCTGGCCCTGGTGTACGGCATCGGCGTCGCGCTGGTCGCGCACGGCGGCCTGCTCCTGGCGCTCGTCGTCGCCGTCGAGGTCGCCGCCGTCCGCCGCACCGCGGCCGCCGAGCAGAGGAGCCGCTGACATGGGGCTCATCCGCTCCCACGTGCGCGCCGCGCTCATGGCCCCGTCGGGCATCGCGACCCCGGAGAAGTGGGTCGAGGAATGGTTCGCCGGCGGTTCGGCCACCAGCGCCGGCGTGTGGGTCTCGGAGGAGACGGCGCTGCACTACGCGCCGTTCTTCGCCGGCGTCCGCGTGATCGCCGAGGACGTCGCCTCGCTGCCGCTCATCACCTACGAACGGCTGGCCCGGGGCAAGCGCCGCGCCAGCGAGCACCCGCTCTACCCGCTGCTGCACGACCAGCCCAACCCGTACATGACCTCGGTCGGGCTGCGCGAGACGCTGCAGGGACACGCGCTCACCTGGGGCGACGGCTACGGCTACATCGTGCGCAACGGCGCCGGCGAGGTGACCGAGCTCTGGCCGCTGCGCCCGGATCGGTGCAAGCCGGAGATCACCCGCACCGGGCCCGGCCGGATGACGCTCATGTACCGCTACACCGACGAGGTCAACGGCATCCGCGCCATGCTGCACCCCGACGAGGTCCTGCACGTCAAGGGCCTCGGCGGCGACGGCATCACCGGTTACTCGGTGGTTGGCATGGCACGGCAGTCCCTCGGCCTGGGCGTGGCGGCCGAGACCTACGGCAGCAAGTTGTTCTCCAACAATGCGCGCCCGGGCGGTGTGCTCAAGACCCCGGGCAGGCTCTCGCCGGACGCGAACAAGCGGCTGAAGATCGACTGGGAGAACATGCACCAGGGCCTCGACCAGGCGCACCGGGTGGCCATCCTGGAAGAGGGCCTGGAGTGGGAAGCGATCGGCATTCCGCCGGAGGACGCGCAGTTCCTGGAGACCCGCAAGTTCCAGGTGACCGAGATGGCGCGCTGGCTGCGGCTGCCGCCGCACAAGATCGGCGACCTGGAGCGCGCGACGTTCTCCAACATCGAGCACCAGCAGATCGACTACGTCGCATCGGCGCTGCGCATCTGGCTCGTGCGCTGGGAGCAGGCCATCTTCACCCGGCTGCTCACCTCGGCGGAGCGCGGCACGTTCTTCGCCGAGCACCTGGTCGACGCGCTCCTGCGCGGCGACATCAAGACCAGGTACGAGGCGTACGCGCTCGGCCGTAACTGGGGCTGGCTGTCGGCCGACGACGTCGCCGAGATGGAGAACATGAACCCGCTCCCGGACGGGCGTGGTGAGGTGTACCTGGTGCCGCTCAACATGAAGCCCGCGCCGACCCCGAAGGAGGCGGCGATGCCGCCGCCCGCCCCGGAGCCGCCGGCGCCGCCGCCCGACGACGACCCGCCCGACGACGACCCGCCCGACGACGACCCGGACGACGACCCGCGAGGGCTGCGCCGGCGAGGCAGTCGCAGCATCGAGGCCCGGCGCGCGATCGCCGCGGTGTACGCCGAGCAGCTGCTGGCCGCCGACCGCGAGCTCGCCGAGCGCGAGCAGGTCACGGTGGGCCGGCTCGCCGACGCGCTCGACGCCGGCGGGTCGACGTCGACCTTCCTCGCCGAGCTGGAGGCGCTGTACGAGGGCGAGATCCGGCAGGAGACGATCGACGCCTGGATGCCGATCCTGGCCGAGCTCGCCGCCGCGATCGCCGAGGAGGCCGCCGCCGAGGTCGCCCACGAGGAGCCCGTCGACCTCAGCACGTGGGTGGCGGCCTACGTCGCCGCGCACGTCGGCTACCGGATGGCCTCACAGCTCGGCCAGCTGACCGCGCTGGTGCAGCTCGGCGGCGACACGGCGGCCGCCGTGCGCGGCCGGCTGGCCGACTGGGTGGCCACCCGGCCCGAACGGATCGCCCGCTGGCAGGCGGTCCAACTGCCCAGCGCGGCCGCCCGCGAGGTGTGGCGCGAGGCCGGCGTGGCCGAGCTCCGATGGACCACGTTCGGGGCGGAGGACTGCCCGTTCTGCGCATCGCTGGACGGCGCCACCGTCCCGATCGACACCCCGTTCATCCCCGCCGGCAGCACCCTCACCGAGGGGGACTCGAAGATGAAGCCCGGCCGGGCCATCCACCACCCGCCGCTGCACCCCGGATGTGATTGCCAGGTGAGTCCCGTATGACCTTCACCGTCGCCAAAGTGCCGCTCTACCTGCGGGCCGGGGACGGTCCCGAGATGGAGATCGGCGAGGCGGAAGTGCCCGTCACTGCTACGCCGGGTGAGGGCGTTCTCGGGCTCTCCTTGGATATGGAGGCCCTTCGCCGCGGCATCGCCCAGGCCCTGCGCGACGCGGCCACGCGAATGGAGACCGTCCCGATCGAGGAGGTGCTCCACGATGGCTGAGGTCAGACGCTCCCAGACGACGTCGCTGTACATCCGGAGCGATCCCCCGCATCAGGGGAGCATGAGCGCAGGGGCGCTGAGGGCCTTCGTCCGCACCCTGGACGCTGAAGGCGTCGACGACAAGGCGGCGGTCTCCTGCCACCACGGCGCCACCAAGCACGTGGTGGCCCTGTCCATCCACGTGCACACATCGGTCTCCGACGAGAAGCAGGGCGAGAAGGGGGAAGCTCCATGAAGCGGCTGCACCTGCGCGGCTACGCCGACCTCGAGCGCGCGGCCGGCGACGGGCCGATCCCGTTCGTCGCGGCGACCGCCGGACTGAAGGCGGACGGCCTGGACCTGCAGATGTCCGGCGCCGACCTGGAGCGCTATCAGGCCAACCCGGTCGTCATGTACGGGCACGACTACTGGGGGCGCGAGTCGCTGCCGATCGGCCGTGCGGACAACGTGCGCGTCGACGGAGACGCGCTGCGCGCCGACATCCTGTTCGACCTGGAGGACGACTTCGCCCGGTCCGTCGACCGGAAGATACGCGGCCGCTTCCTCAACGCCGTCTCCATCGGGTTCGGTGCCTACGGCATCGACTGGGACACCGGCGTGCCGGAGCGGTGGGAGCTGTACGAGATCTCGGTGGTTCCGCTCCCGATGGATCCGGGTGCGGTCGCCGACCCTGACCGGTCGCTGGCGCTGGCCCGGGCGCTGACGCTCGGCGGCCGCACCGAGCCCGTCGACGAGCGCGCCGTGCGGCAGGCCATCACCTCGCTGGAGGCGCTGCTGCCGGCACCGGCCGCGCCGCGCGTCCCGCCCGCGCCGCCGGCGTCGGCGGCCGAGAGAGCGCGCCGGCTGCGCGCGCTCGAAGCATCCCTGTAAGACGTCACGATCTCCGCCCCCGGGGCCCGGCCGGTCCTGCGCTGGCGGCTGTCCGCATCACGAACCAGGAGGCAGGCGTGGACATCAACGCCATGAAGCAGGAGCGCGCCAAGCTGGCCAAGCAGGCGCGCGGCATCCTCGACGTCGCCCAGGCGGCGTCCCGGTCCATGACCGGCGAGGAGGAGGCCGAGTTCGACCGGCTCATGGAGCAGGCCGACCGGCTGGAGACCACCATCGAGCGGGAGGAGCAGGCCCGCGCGCTGGAGAAGCGCGTCGCCGACGGCAACCCGCCCAAGCCCGACCCGGCGCCCGGCGCCGGCGGCGACCAGGCCGAGCGGGCCGCTACCGCCTGGCGCACCTTCCTGCGCGACGGCCGGGCCGGCCTCAACGGCGACCAGGCCCGCGCCCTCGGCATGGGGACCGACCCCGAGGGCGGCTACCTCGTCGCCCCGCAGCAGTGGGTCGAGCAGCTCATCAAGGGCCTGGACGACGCGGTGCCGCTGCGCGGTCTGGCCACCGTCATGACTCTGACCCAGGGCGAGTCCCTCGGCGTGCCCACGCTGGACACCGACCTCAACGACGCCGACTGGACGTCCGAGATCGGCACCGGCAGCCAGGACGACGCGCTCCGGTTCGGCGGCCGCGAGCTGCGGCCGCACCCGCTGGCCAAGCGCGTCAAGATCTCCCGCACGCTGCTGCGCCGGGCCACGCTGAACCCCGAGACGATCGTTCGCGACCGCCTCACCTACAAGTTCGGCGTCACCACGGAGAAGGCGTTCATGACCGGCGACGGCAACCAGAAGCCGCTCGGCCTGTTCACCGCCTCGGCCCAGGGCATCTCCACCGACCGTGACCGCGACATCAAGATCAACGGCTCCGGTGGGCTGGACAACACCGCCGGCGCGGCCGCCGACGGCCTGATCGACGCGAAGTACGCACTCAAGGCGGGCTATCACGCCCGGGCGCGCTGGCTGTTCCACCGCGAAGTGCTGGCCGAGGTGCGCAAGCTGAAGGACGCCAACAACGTCTACATCTGGCAGGCCGGCCTGGCAGGCGACCGGCCCGACACCATCCTCGACATCCCCTACGTGCTGTCGGAGTGGGTGCCCAACGCCATCACCGACGAGGCGTACATCGGCATGCTCGGCGACTTCAGCTACTACTGGATCGTCGACACCCTCGCGTTCGAGGTGCAGCGGCTGGTCGAGCTGTACGCCGAGAAGAACCAGATCGGCTTCATCGGCCGGCAGGAGATCGACGCCATGCCGGTCCTGGAGGAGCCGTTCATCCGTCTGCAGGCCGAAGTGGGCGCGTGATCGGCCATCTCTCCCATCCGAGCCAGAAGGAAGGCTGATCGATCATGTCCAGGCTGGACCTGAAGAACAACATCGGCGTCGTCCGCACGCTGGCGGCCGCCAGCCAGGCCGACCCCGCCGTCCCCGTCAACGGGGCCGGTGTCGACCTGGCGGGCTACGACGCCGCGGTGGTCGTCATCGAGGCCGGCGCCATCACCGGCGCCGGTGCGTCGCTGACGTTCAAGGTGCAGGAGTCCGACGACAACAGCACGTTCACCGCCGTGGCGGCCGACGACCTCGACGGCACCGAGCCTGTCATCACCGCCGCCAACGACGACCAGATCCACAAGATCGGCTACAAGGGCATCAAGCGCTACATCCGGGTGTCGATCACCGCGAAGGCCGGCACCACGCCGACCCTGCCGTGCGCGGCCACCGTGCTGCGCTCCCGCGGCCGCAAGAAGCCGCTGTCCTAACCGAAGCCCCGGGCCTGGGCGGCACCGAACCCCACTCCGTCCAGGCCCGGCACCACCTGAGGAGACCGTGGTGAAAGTCGAGATGATCAAGCTGTACGCCGACAGCGAGCTCAGCGTGGCGCCGGGCCAGCGGGCCAACTTCCCGCCGGACAAGGCCAAGGCGCTGATCGCCGCCGGCGTGGCGCGGGCGGTCGACGAGGACGGCGTGGCCACCCGGCCGGCGGCCCCCGCCAGGACCCGCGGCCGCGCCGGGGCCAAGACGGAGAAGAAGGAAGAGCAGCCGCCGCCCGGCCCTGACGACAAGGGCAAGACCGAGAAGAAGGAAGAGCAGCCGCCTGGCCCTGACGGCAAGGGCAAGACCGAGACGCCGCCGGCCAGCTGATGGCCTACGCGACCGCGGACGAGCTCGCCGTGCTCCTGGGGCGCGGCGACGACCCGTTCAGCGAGGCCGAGACCACGAAGGCCAACCTGCTGCTGGCGATCGCCACCGGCGACATGGACCGCGAGCTCGGCCAGTCGCTGACGCTGAGCGAGTCCACGGCCGAGCTGGACGGCACCGGCACCCCCGTGCTGCTGCTGCCCCGCTGGCCGGTCACCGCGGTCGCGTCGGTGAGCGTGATCGACGACCTCGACGAGGCGGCCGAGGACCTGGTGGCCGACACCGACTACCGGTGGTCGCGCTACGGCAAGCTGCGCCGCCTGCGCTCGTGCTGGCCGTGCATCGAACGCGCGGTCGAGGTCACCTACACCGCCGGCTGGGACCCGATCCCGGACGACATCAAGGGGATGTGCCTGCGGCTGGCCCAGGCCGGCTGGTCCAACTTCGCCGGCGCGGAGTCCGAGCGGCTCGGCGACTGGTCGGTGAAGTGGCACGTGCCCGGCATGAACCTCTCGACCAGCGACCTGGCCACGCTCGGCTTCTACCGAGCCCGTACCTGACACCCGAGGAACCCCATGCCCGAACTGACCACGGCACAGCGCCTGGCCGCCTACCGCGACGAGCTGCTGGAGGCGAAGTTCTTTCCGGCCGATGTGGTGCACCTGGTGGCGGCCGCCGCGCCGTCTCTCGTCGAAGACATTCAGCTGGCCGCCGACATCGAGGACGCTCCGGCGCTGACCGTCAGGGTCCGCCTGGAGTCGCACGTCGACCCCGAGTCGCTGGGCCGAGCGGTCGACCAGGCGAAGGCCATGCTGCAGCAGTCCAACATCGAGGAGATCTGACGATGGCACGCACTGCCTTGACCGCTGTCGCCTCCAGCGAGGACGGCATCAACCTGGCCGCCGTGGACAGCCCGGCCGAGCTCACCGACGGCAACAGCTTCGTGTGGACCGCCACCCGCAAGGTGTGGATCCTGAACGGAGACGACGCCGCGCTCACCGTCACCTTCCCCACCCCCGCGACGGTCGGGCGCGGCCAGCGCGCCGTGGCCGACGGCGGCGGCTCCATCCCCGCCGGCGAGCACCGGCTGTACGGGCCGTTCGGGCCGGAGTTCCGGCAGGCCGACGGCACCGTCCACATCGACTACGCCGGCACCACGCCGAGCGCGGTCACCACGGCGGTGCTCGACTGATGGGCCGCTACGAGCGCGTCGACGAGCACGGCCAGGTCGTCGAGCGGGTCCACGTTCTCAACGGCACCTACGAGGACACCCGCCTCGGCGTGGCCGCCCTCGAGGAGACCGGCGGCTGGCGCGTGGCCGAACCGCCCGGCTCGGCCGAGCCGGGCGGCACCCCGGAGTAGCCGATGGCGCTGCCGGAACACCTGAAGCGCCACACCGTCACCGTCCAGCCGTACCTCGGCGCGGGCCCGACCGGCAGCGTCTACGGGGCACCGTTCTCCCGCCGCGGCTACGCCGAGGACAAACGGCAGCTGGTCCGCGACGCCGCCGGCGACGAGGTCGTCTCGGAGGCCACCTTCTACTGCGACCAGGGGCCGGAGGAGATCCCGCCCAAGTCGAAGATCACACTGCCGTCGGGGCGCACCGCGCTGGTCATAACCGCCAACCGGCGCGACAGCGCGATCCGCAGCGGCCGGGACCACCTGGAGGTGACGCTGACATGAGCGGGGCGAAGATGACCTTCAACGGCGCCGCGATCAAGGCGCGCGCGCACGAGGCCGCCGGCCGAGGCCTGCAGCGGGCGGTCGAGCATCTGCTGGACGAGGCGCTGGTCTACACCCCGATCGAGTACTACGACCTGGTGGAGAGCGGCCTGGCCGTCTCGGACCCGGCCACGCTGCAGGGCGCCGTCAGCTTCGACGGCCCGTACGCCATCTGGCAGCACGAGAACCTCGACCTCGGCCACGACCCGGGCAAGAGCGCCAAGTACCTGGAGGGCCCCTTCCTGGCGGAGCAGGACGAGCTGCTGCGCATCATCGGCGCCGCGATCAACCAGGAGCTGGGGTGACGCTGCTGGAGGAGTTCGGCCTCCTGGCGGCCGAGCTCGGCCTGGGCACCTACGGCCTGGACGGCACCATCTACCTCAACACGCTGCCGGCAGCACCCGACAGGTGCATGGCGATCGCCCGCTACCCCGGGCCCCCGTCCGACTCCAAGAACCCCTGGGACGAGATCCGGCTGCAGTTCCGGCTGCGCGGCCCCACCGACGACCTCACCACCGTCGAGAACGACGCCCAGGCCGTCTACGACCATCTGCACGGCCTGAGCAACCGCACGCTGCCGGGCGGCACCTGGCTGGAGCTGATGGTCGGCGCCCAGGCCGGCCCGATCTGGATGGACCGCGACGGCAACGACCGGCCGAACTGGTCGGTGAACTTCCGCTGCGACCTGCAGCGCCCAACCCCACACCGCGTCTAACTGAGGAGGCGCCCACCATGACCCAGCGGCGGATCAACGCGCGCGACATCATCGTCCAGGTCGAAGACTCCACCCCGGACAGCTGGCTGGCCATCGAGAACCTCGCGAGCGCCACCTTCAACCGGGGCGAGAACGAGGAGACGGCCGACACCACCGACTTCGAGAGCGAGGGCGCCTACGAGCAGGAGGTCATGCAGCGCGGCGCCTCGATGAGCCTGGCCGGCCAGGAGCTGCGCGACGACACGACCGGCGAACTGCAGCCGGGCCGCGCCCGCGTGGAGGAGATGGCCGGCGAGGACAAGGTCGGGGCGGCCAGCCTCGGCCGGATCCGGTTCCGCCACCCCACGCAGACCGTGTGGCGGATCTGGAAGTGCACCTTCTCCCTCGGCGAGAACGGCGGCGACACCAACGCCAAGAGCGGCTGGGCAGCCACGATCACCAAGAGCGGCCTGTCGAGCACCGCCCCGGTGACCTGATGCAGGAGACCCCGAACGACGACGTGCACGACGAGGCGCACGACGACGTCGCCGACGATGCCCATGCCGACGTGCACGACGACGTCGACGACCCCCAGGAGGCCGAGGGCGAATCGTGGGACGCGTTCTGGGACGAGGTCCTGCGCGTGTCCCCGACGGTCACGATCCGCGGCACGCGGGTGCGCCGGCCGGCCGATCTGCCGATCTCGTTCGACGAGAGGCTGGCCCGGGCCAGCAACGGCAACGACGAGCAGACCTTCCGGATGCTGCTCGGGGAACTGTTCGGCACCGACGTGCTCGACACGTGGGTGGCGGCCGGGATGGGCAGCCGCGAGTTCAAGACCGTGCTGACGTGGGGGGTCGCGTGCGGCCGCGGCCGGCCGATCAGCTTCCGCGAAGCGTATGAGCGGATCGAGGCTCGAGAAGCGGCGGACCGGGAGGCGACGGCCCTGGGAAAAGCCCCGGAGGGTCCGGAGGACTCGGAGAGCTCGACGCCGACGAGCGAAGAATCCGCCGGTACTGGCCGCTCATCGAGGCGGACTTCCGCCGCGAGTACAAGCTCAAGCCGAAAGCGATCGCGAGCCTGACCTGGCGTGAGTTCTGGACCCTCCTCGAAGGCCTGTCCACCGGCTCCCTGTACCGAACCGTGGTCGCACGCGAACCGCTGGATCTGAGCGGCGAACGAGCCGCCGACTTCATCAGCACGGCCTAGCTCCCGAAGGGCGGTGATGTCATGCCGCTCACAGTGGGCCAGCTGGTCGCTCTCATCGACGCCGACGACAAGGGATTCCAACGCGGCGTCGACCAGACCGAGAAGGGCCTGAACCGGCTCGAATCATCGGCCGCCAAGTCGACGGCGCGCATGGAATCCACCGTCTCCAAGGCCTTCACCAGCATGGCCCGCAGCGCGTCGGACGCCCTGTCCGACGTCGGAGATCAGGCCGCCGAGCTGCTGAAGTACGGCGAGATCGACATCGAGGTGGACGCCGAGATCGCCGGCGCGCTCGCCGCGCTGCAGACGATCGACAGCGAGCTGGACCAGATCGACGGCCGGCGGGTCGCGCCCAGCGTGGACGTGGATCTCGACACGCGCGGCATGGCCTCCAAGCTGGGAGGGTTCGCCGAATCGGTCGGCGGTGCTCTCGCGGCGGCGGTCCGGACAACCGGCGGGCCTGTCCTGATCGGCGCACTCGGCGGCGTCGCGGCGGTGGTGGGGCCGGCGGTCGGCGCCGCGATGGGCGGCGCGATCGTCGCCGGGATCGGTGCCAAGCTCACCACCCTCGGCGTGCAGTCCCTGTTCTACGTCCAGGAGATCGACAAGTCGTGGTCGGCGGCCGAGAAGAAGCGCGTCGAGGCCGCGAACAAGCAGGCCAAAGAGCTGCAGTCGCAGTTCCAGGAGCTCGCCCGCGATCTGACCCTGGAGATGCAGGACGCCTCCCAGCCGCTGCTGTCGGTGCTGGACGAGGCGCGAGTCCAGGCCCGCGAGGTCGGCAAGGACATCGGTCCCAACCTGCGCGAAGGCTTCGAGGAAGCGCGCGTACCGCTGGAGCAGTTCCTCCGCGACGCCGGAGACGGGCTAAAAAATCTTGGCGATTCGATCCCATCGCTGATGGGCGGCTTCGGAGACGTGCTCCAGGGCCTCGACATCAAGGGCCTGCTGTCCGACCTCGGAGAAGAGTTCACCGACCTCGGCCGGATCGTCAGCGAGAACCGATCCACCATCGGCGCCGTGCTCAACGGGCTGCTGGACGTGATCCCCCTCGCGGTCGACGGGCTCGGCCGAGTGATCGAGTTCTTCGGGACGCTGGGAAACGCGGTCGTCACCTCGGGAGCGGTCATCACCGAGCGCATGGCCGGCGTGGTCGGCGTCGTCACCGATGTCGGCACCGGCGTGCTGACCGTGGTGCGCAACATCGGCCAGGCGTTGACGCACGTCCCCGGCATGGAAGGCCTCGGCAAGAAGATCGTCGCAGGTGCCGACGCTGGGATCGCCAAGCTGCGGGAGTTCAAACAGGCCGCTGACGAGGCGGCCCGCGTCGTCCGGCTGAAGGCCGACATCGTCGACATCCAGCAGAAACTCGACGTGGCGATGACGCTGCTCGACGACCCGAACCTGACCAAGGAACGCCGGGCACAGATCAACGCCGAGATCGACAAGCTGGTGGCGGCCAAGGGCGAGGCGCTGCGACAGCTCGGCGACCCCGCCCTCATCGCCGAGTACAAGTCGAACGTCGTCACGGACATCACCGCCCTGCAGTCCCGGCTGGCCGATGCGCGCAAGGAGCTCAAGGACCCGGAGCTGACCAAGGAGCGCAAGTCCGCGCTGAAGGCGGAGATAGCCCAGCTCCAGGAGAGCGTGAAGCGGGCCAAGGCGGCGCTGGACTCGCTCCAGGACAAGACCGTCCACGTGACGACGATCTACTCGTCGAAGACCGGCAAAGCGGCTGCACTGGCGAAGGCCTCCAAGTACGCGCGCGGCGGCATCCAATCGGGCGACGGCCGCGTCAAGTACATGGCGGCCGGCGGTGTCATGGGCGGCTCGTCGATGGCGCCGCCACCGGATGTCGCCAGCGAGGCGACGTTCCTGCCCCACTCCAACACCGTGTACGGCGAGGCGGGGCGCGAGGCGTTCATCCCGTACGCGAGCCGCTACCGCTCGCGGGCGGTCGACATCCTCGGCCGGGTCGCCGACGACTTCGGCATGGAGCTGTATTCGCGCGAGGCCGCTACGCGCATCACCCGCGTGGGCGAGACGGTTGATGCCGCCAGCACCGAGCTGGTGAGCGGCATGGACGGCGTGCTGCGCGGCCTCGAATCCACGCTCGGCCACACTGGCAGCCTCACCTCCACCATCGGCCAGGTCGGGGAGGTGGGCGGGCAGCTGGTCGAAGGGTGGACGACCGGCTCCCACCTGGTGGCCGACACGGTGCGGGCGGTCAGCGGTGAGCTTGGCGGCAGCATGGAGTCCTGGGGATCGGTCGTGTCCGTGTCCGTCTCCGACATGTCGGAGTCGATGACGGGCAGCATCGGTGACCTGTCGCTGTCGGTGAATGATCTGACCGCTGTGCTGGCCCAAGCGGCCGATGCGGCCCTGTCGGGCGGATCGTCGAAGCCTGGGGGGAAGAAGTCGCCCAAGGGCGGCACCGGCCTGGCCAGCCAGGGCTCGAAGCTCCCGCCCCCGCCAGGGTCCAAGGGCGACACCGGCCTGGGCAGTCAGGGCGCGAAGATCGGCGGCCCGCCGATGTCGCAAGAGCCTCCGCCGCTCGACCTCAGCAATAGCAACGCCACCCGAGGCAACGGCGGAGTGACGGTCCACATCGGCACCGCGGTGATCCGCGAGGACGCCGACATCCCCAAGATCGGCAAGAACGTGGCGTTCAACGTGATGGCCCGCCCCTTCTAGCCCCCAGTTCTACGACAGGAAGGCGGCACAGCCGTGGCCGTGCAGGGATACAGCGAGGCGGACCTGGCCCGGCTGCGGTCGGTCGCGGCCCGGCCTCAGGGCTGGTCGCACCGGGTCAAACCGCAGGTCACCGAGTACCGGGATGTGGTGACCGGCCACTGGGTCAAGGTCATCCGAGACGAATACCAGCGGGTGCGGATGCGGTGGTCGGGGCAGGACGCGCACGTCATCCTGCCCCACCTCCGCGTCAACCCGTGGGTCGGCATCACCGAGGAGCGAGAGTAGAGATGGCCAAGAGAATCATCCGGCGCGGCATCGCCGCGCTCCAGGCCGAACTGGGCCTGCTGGAGGCGCTGAAGCCGTTCGAGGACAACCACCAGGACGCCAAGGAGCGTTTCAGCGAGGCGGTCGCCTCCGGGGACCGGGCCCGCATCGTGGCCGCCAAGCAGGCCAAGGTGGAGGCGGCCAACCGGCTGGAGGACGTGCGCACCTGGCTGCGCCGTGAGGCGGCCATCGTCAAACTCCAGACCATCACCATCCCGCGCCTGGAGCAGCGGCTGGCCGCCCCGATCCTGGCCGATGGCAAGGACGCGGGCGAGGACCTTGAGGAGCGGGCCCGCCTGGAGGGTGCGCTCGCCGCCGCCCGCGCCGAGCTGGAGGCGCTGGGTCGGGAGGCGACCGCCTTCCGGGCCGGGCTGGAGGCGCTCGGCGCCGTCGTGTCCGGCCATCCGGTGCCGCCTGATCTGCCGCCGGGCAGCGCCGATGTGACCGTGGCGCCGATCGCCGCCAAGACGACCGTCAACCGCCGGAAGGAGAAGTAGGACCATGGCTTCTGGTGTGTTCCTGCCCTCGCTGGAGGACATCCTCGACGCGACCGGGCTCGCCCTCGCGTGGGATGCCGAAGACCATCAGTGGGCGCTGTACGACGCGACCGGCGCCGCCGCCGCCGACTACAACGCCGACACCGTCTACACGACCACGAACGAGATCGCCGGCACCGGCTACACGGCGGGCGGCAAGCTGGTGCTGGGGACGGCGTTCTCCCGGCCGGGCGCCGGCGTCATGAAGTACTCCTCGAACGCGGTGCAGTGGGACGGCTCCACCCTGTCGGGGGTGCGGATGGTCAAGCAGTACGCCGCCGCCGTCGCCGGTGATCCGCTCATGTTCGGCATCGACCTGGTCACGCCGGTCAACACCGCCGACGGCACCCTGCTCATCACCCCGCACAGCAACGGGCTGGTCACCTTCGACTTGACCCCGTAACCGCCGCGCGCCCCCCGTCCCTGCCTGTTCCCGTACCGCGTTCTGAAGGGGGTGGGCGGTGGCCATCGACATCGACGCCAGCAGCCCGGCGCTCGCAACCCAGCAGTCCGACACCGTCACCACCGCATCGTTCACCCGCCCAGCCGGGGCGGTACTCGTCGCCACCGTGATGGGACTGTCCGACACCGCGTTCACCGTCTCCGGCGGTGGCCTCACGTGGACGCGGCGGGCCCAGATCGTCGACAACATCGTCCAGCGGGTCGAAATCTGGACCGCCCCCGTCACCGGCTCCGGCAGCATGACCGTCACCGCCAACGCGAGCGGCGAGTGGGAGACGATGGCCATCAAGGTCGACGCCGCCACCGGCCAGCACCCGACCGCCTACATCGGCCAGACAAACACCGGCACCGCCACCACCAACCCGATCAACGTCACCGGCTACGTCAGCTCCGACGACGGCAGCCGAGGGTTCTTCGGCGCGATCGACGGCAACGGGCTCGGCAACCCGACCGTCCAGGACGGCGACACCGGATTCCCGTGGAATATCACCAGCTTCGGCACGTCCGGCATCGCCATCCGCAAGGCGACCAACACGCCCACCGCCGGCACCAATGTGACGTTCTCCGCCGACGCGCCCGGCACCGGGGGGGCGGACTGGGCGTGGGCGGCGCTGGAGATCCTGCCCACCAGCCTCGGCGCCGAAGTCACCGCCGAAACCGTCGCGGTCGCCGCGGCGGTCCCGGCCCCGGCCGCCACCGCGTCAGCCTCACGCACCCCTGCCACCGTCACCGCGGCGGCGACGGTCCCGGGCCCGGCCGTGTCGGCGGGGGTGCACGCGCACCCGTCCACCATCGCCGTCGCTGCGGCGCTGCCGCCGCCGACGGTCACCACCGAGGAGACCGAGACGGTAGTCCCGCCCACGGTCACGGTCGTCGTCGCCCTCCCGGCCCCGGCCGCCAGCGTGGCGGCGGCCCGCACCCTGGCCGCCGTCGCCGCGACCGTGGCCATGCCGCCGCCGTCGGTGTCGGCGAGCGTCAGCGTCACCCTGCCCACGGTCGCCGTCGACACCGCCATGCCCGCCCCGGCCGTCACCGTGCCGGTGCTGCCTGGAGACCAGATCACCCGGCCGGGACAGGTCGAATGGCGCGGCACCCTGCTCGGTTCCGGCACCCCGTACTCGTGGCAGGAGCTGCAAGGGTGGCGCGACAGCCCGCCGATCATCTCCGGGAACGTCGACCAGCCGCTCGGGCACGGCTCCTACCCGGGCCAGCCGTACGCCGGGGAACGCATCATCAACTGGGCCACCCTGTTGAAGGCGCCGCGCGACCAAGTCGGCCAGCTCGTCCGCGACCTGATCATGGCGACCGGCGTCCCCCAGTCGGAAGAGGAGGGCTACCTGGTCATCTGGGACTTCGACGACGACCAGCCCTACCTCGTCCAGGCCCATCTCACCAACCGGCAGCCCGGCCCCGTCAACCGTCAGGCCCGGCTCGGCCTGATGCGCGGCGCCCTCCAATGGACCGCCTCCGATCCGCGCCTGTACTCGGTGATCCGGCATTCGGCGACGATCCCGATCAACGTCGAGACGGCGATTCTCAACGACGGCAACGACAGCTCGCCGGCCGAGTTCCGTATCCCCGGCCCCGTCACCACACCGCAGATCGAGAACCTGACCACCGACCGCGTGATCGGCTTCAACCTGACCGTGGCCGCCGGGGAGACGCTGGTCATCGACGTGAAGAACGGCAACGTCACCATCGGCGACGCCAACAAGCTGTCCACCCTCATCGACGGCTCCACCAGCGTGAAGGACTTCGTTCTCGGCGCCGGAAGCAACCGGCTCTACTTCACGGCCGAGGCGGGCGGGACGGTCATGGAAGCGCTCTGGCGGCACGCCCTCAGTTAGACGCCCGGCCACTCGACGACAGGTCACCGGCCACCAACCTGAAGGGAGGTGGCCATGTCGGCGAGCCCGCGCCGCGTCCGCTTCCACGCTGTCACCCCTGGCCACGACCAGTTCCCGGCCCCGCCCGGCGTCGCCGCCGGCGACACCCTGATCGCGTTCGTCACCTCCACCGCCGCCCTCACCGACCTGCAAATCAGCGGCGGCAACCCGTGGACGCAGGTCGGCGCCAGCAGCGCCCCGTTCAACCAGATCAACACCACGGTCTTCGCCACCCAGGCCGGCCCGGACAACCCGACCACGTACGCGATCGACTACGACGGCAGCCAGGCCGCGCTCGTCGGCGTCCTGCACCTGCGCGGCGCCACCCTCTCCCAACTGCTGCTCGCCACCGACGCGGGCGAGGTCACGCCGGACGAGGTTCCGTGCCCCGACGCGAGCCCCGGCGTGGCCGGCGGCGTCGAAGTGCGGGTCGCGCTCGGCCGTGACAGCGCGATCGACCTCGTCTGGGACGACGGACTGTTCCCGGTCGAGGGCCAGGACCTGCTCGGCGACCTGTCCATGTACATCGGCGCCCGCACCAGCCTGACGGACGCCGACCTGCCCGTCCTCAACATGACCAGCAGCAGCCACGTCTTCGACTGGCAGGCGTGGACGCTCGTCGTCACCCCCGGCGACTATGTGCCGCCGCCGCCCCCCACCCCGAGCTTCACGCAGGGTAAGGGGATCGCGCTCTACCGGTACACCGCCCACGACTTTATGACCGGCACCTACATCGACGACATCTACCCCGACGACGTCACCTACGACAAGCGGATTCTGGAGCCGGGCCGCTTCTCCGGCAGGCTGCCGATCCCGAATCGGCGCGTCGCCGCCGCGGTGCGCCGCGTCATCCCCCGCCTCAAATCCGACCTGACGACGGGGCCGGGCCGGGTCGAGATCCGCATATGGCGCGACGGCGAGCTGTGGGGCCGCTACTGGCTGACCGGCGCCCGCCTCACCTGCGGACGCGACGGCAAGATCAGCGTCGAACTGCGGGGGTCCACGCTGGACGCCTACTGGTACAGCGTCCGCGTCCGCGACACCCTCGAACTCGCCGGCGACCAGGTCATCAACGTGCGCGGCCTGCTCCAGCACGCCCAGTCCCGGCCGGGCGCGTTCTCCGGCATCCTGTTCCAGCCGGGCGCCTCCGGCGTGGACCGGCCGCTGACCGCGACCAAGGACAACGGCACCAGCTACGGTCGAGCCGCCGCCGAATACGCCCGCACCGACGGCGGCTTCGAATACACGCTGACCGAGACGATCGGCGGCGCCGGCGTCCAATCCACGTGGACGTGGGCCTACCCCAAGCTCGGCTCCGACACGGTGCACCTGTTCTCGCAGTCGCCCAACGGCGGCGAGACCGCCGAATGGTCCCTCGACATCGACGCCCTCCAGGGCGGCACCGACTTCGAGGTGCGCGGCGGCACCCCCGAAACCGACGCCACCGAGACCCGCACCCCCGTCTACTCGGCGATGGTCACCACCCCGCACCGGGCGGCCGGCTGGCCGCGCATCGACGCCTTGGTGGACCACCCGCACCAGTCCACCGACGCGGGCACGCTCGACGCATACGCCGCCTACTGGGCGGCCCGCTCCGGCGGCGCCCTGTGGGTGCGCACCCTGACCGTGTTCCTCGGCAAAAGCCCGTCACTGTCCATGAACAGCCTCGGCGACATGGCCCGCCAGGTGATGTCGAACGTGTGGTACGAGCACGAGGACGGCGGCGCGGGCCTCGACATCGGCGAACGCATCATCGGCATCAGCATCCGGCCGCCGCAGAAGGGCCGCGGCAAGGAAGAGGCAACGCTCGTGCTCGAAAGCGTGGGGGTGTAGCTGTGGCAGACGTGTACGGCTCCGGTCTGGAGCACATGCTGCAGGACCTGATCAGGCGGGTGCAGAAGCTGGAGGCGGGCCAGCGTGGCGGGCCGGGCTTGACCGTCGGCCAGGCGTCCGGGGCGTTCCTGCTGCCGGCCACGACCACCCCGGCCGCCCCGGACAACGGCGCCTACCTGTACGCCGACTTCGCGGGCACCGTCCGCTGGCGGGGCCCGTCCGGTGAGGGCGCGGTGGGCGGCCTGTCCGGCATCCCGGCGGTGACCTGGTCGCTGTTCAACCCGCCCGCCACCTATGACCAGGCCCACATCCAGACGATCATCAACACGCTGGAGTCGCTGCAGGCGTCGTACACGGCGCTGTACAACGCCCTCACCTGAGCCGGTGGCCGCCCGGGCGGGGTCTGAGGATGCGCCCCTAGGGATGCGCGGGCGGCCACCACTTCCCGGCGACCGTACACCAGGGAGGTGCGCGTGACCGACCATACGCCTGCGGATCTCCACCTGGCACTCGCCAAGCTCAGCGAGATCACGGCCGTCGGCATCGCCGACATCAAGGG
Organism: Nonomuraea sp. ATR24; assembly: GCF_041950485.1. Classification (NCBI taxonomy): domain Bacteria; kingdom Bacillati; phylum Actinomycetota; class Actinomycetes; order Streptosporangiales; family Streptosporangiaceae; genus Nonomuraea; species Nonomuraea sp. ATR24. The sequence continues at coordinate 8,636 of NZ_JBGNUU010000038.1, read as the reverse complement.
CCAGCTCGCGCTGCTCGTGCAGCGGGCCGACCACGCCGAGCGGCGCGTCGACGAGCTCGCCGCGCGCATCAGCGAGATCAGCTCGGCCAGCGAAGCGCGCTACGCCGCGCTGGAGACCCGGCTGGACACACTCGACCGCGAGGCGGTGACGCGGCCGCAGCTGGCTGAGCGGTCACGGCAGATCATCGGCATCGTCAGCGTGGTCGTCGCGATCCTGGCGCTGATCGCCACCGTCGTCATCGCACTCATCAAGTAGGGAGGACCCCTCATGTCCGAGCCGATGCAGCCAGCCCCGCAGGGCGGCGCCGAGCCCACCCCGGGCGACGGGGACCAGGACGTGTCCCAGGACCCCGCCGTCACGTACGAGAGCGAGGTGGACGATGACCAGGACGCGTGACCGGCTGCTGGCCATCGCCCGCCACGAGCTCGGCACCCGCGAGCGGGCCGACGGCTCGTCGAAGTACGGCACCTGGTACCAGCGTGTCAAGCACGCGCCCGGCTTCGACCTCGCGCCGTGGTGCCAGATGTTCACCGGCTGGTGCGCCGACCGCGCCGGCATCCCAGAGTCGGCGTTCCCGCGCATGGCCTACACCCCGTACGCCGTGGCCTGGTTCAAGGACCGCGGCCGCTGGGGCACCCGGCCGAAGGTGGGCGCGCTGGTGTACTTCAACTTCCCCGGCGGCGATGCGGTGGACCACGTCGAGATCGTCGAGGCCGTGCGCAAGGACGGCTCGATCGTCACCATCGGCGGCAACGTGGGCAACCGCGTCCAGCGGCTGATACGGCGGAGCAACATCGCCGGCTACGGCTACCCCGACTATTCCGACCCGGCGCCGGCCAAGCCGCCCGCCCCTGCCAAGCCCGCGCTGACTGCGACGGAGGAGATCGTGAAGAAGCTGCCCGCCCTGACGCTCGGCGACGGCCGCCGCGAGGGCGACCCGATCCGTTGGGACGTCAAGACGCTGCACTACCTGCTCATGGCCCGCGACATGGTGGAGGCCGTCGACCTGGTGGGCGTCGCCGACACCGAGTTCGCGCCGATCCACGCCGCCGGCGTGCGCCGCCTGCAGAAGAGCGCCGGCCTGCCGGTGACCGGCCGGGTCGACGACCGCACCTGGGCCGCGCTGCTGCGGGTCTCATGAGCGCCGCTGGCGTGGGCATGCCCGCCCTGCTGCACCTTGACGCCTTCGGACGGCAGCTCACGGAGGCCTTCGGCCACACTCCCTACCTGGTGGGGTCGGCGGCACGCGGCAAGACGTGGCGGGACGTGGACGTCCGTCTCATGCTGCCCGACGACGAGTTCGACGCCATGTTCCCCGAGTTCCGTACGCCGGGGCGGACGCATGCGCGGTGGTCGATGATGTGCGCTGCGATCTCCGAGCTGGGACGCGCCCGTACGGGGCTGCCGATCGACTTCCAGATCCAGCGAACCAGCGACGCCAACGAGCAGTACGGCGGCGGTGTCCGGCACGGCCTCGGCCTCATCTACTACTGGACCGCCTGACGTGGTCGACGACTTGGCCCGCCTGTACCTGACCCGGACGGCACGGGCCACCCATCACCCGCCGCAGGCGGCGGCCACCGCTACCTGCGGCGGTTCCAAATCTTCGCCCTCAGATGAGGGCGGTGTCCTCGGAGGAGGAGCCATGCAGCACAACATGCCCATCGAGTACGGCCGGCCCAAGGTCGAGGCCAAGGTGAAGGCCAGCACGGTCGGCGCCTACCTCGGCCTGCTCGCGATCCTGGCCCCGCTCCAGGCCGTCAACGGCAACCTGGACCTGATCGAGTTCCTGCCCGACTGGCTGGAGACCCTCGCGATCCCGCTGCTGCCCGGCCTCGTCACGTACGTGTCCGGGTACGTGGCCAAGCACGAGCCCCGCCCCGACCTGCCCATCGGGCAGCGGTAGATCCGACACAGTGTCAGCGCCGGCAGCGTCCTGCAGCACCACTGTGTAAGATCCGGATCAGGCGTACGCCGAAGGACTCCCACACAGGGGGGACGTTCAGGGATGGGTAGATCAGCCCCGGCCCGTGGCCGCAGTGCTGGCCGGTCCCCGCAACCGTAAGCGGGTCCCTGTTCCCCCGCCACCTGATGGCACCACCCCTGGCGCCGTACCACGGCTGGGCGCCAGGGCCCCACAAGCTGGCCAGCGTGCAGGCCTGACTCCTCGCTCGTTCGAGGACAAGTGGCGCCGCCACGCACGAAAGCCCCCGCTCGGTCCCTCGGGACCGGGCGGGGGCCGTTTCGCGTTGGGCTATGGCTCCGTGGTGGCACAGCTGCAGGGAACGGTGACGAGCGTGCCCTTCTCGTCATCCACGTGCGTGACCTGCCGGGAGCCGAGGCAGTAGCGGCAGCCGATCGCCGCGGCGATCCACGGATCCTGCCAGACCCGGTGCTGCCACGCCGGCGGCGGCCCGCCAGGCGGTGGCTCGGCGGACTGCTCGGCGGGCTCGTGCGCGCCGCCGACGACCCCGCGGCCGCCGCAGAACCGGCAGGCCAGGAACAGCGTGCCGAGCCGCTCGCCGCGCTGCCCTCCGCACTCCGGGCAGGTGATCGGGTCGGTCACGCGCGGCCGGACCCACGGCAGGTGGAGCACGGCACCCACTTGCGCTCCTGGTTCTTCTTGCCGTTCAGCTCCATCCATTCGCCTTGAGCACCCATGCAGGTGCCGCAGACGGGCGGCAGCTCCTCGTCGTCGTCGTCCTTGGCCATGCTTCGACGTTACGACGGGGACGGGTGCGTGTCAGGGGAACAGTCGTATACCCCGCGATCAGACTGCAGCACCCGAGCGCAGTGGGTGAACCTTCGCAAGATCGGCGGATGCCTGCCGGCGGATGTCGGCGAGCACCGCGCGCGCCCGCGCGTCCGACATCGAGCCGCCCTCGGCCACCACCGCGGCGGCCGCGTCCGTTCCCGTGATGCCGGGGTTAGCCTCCCACGCGGCTCGGATGATCTCCCGCTTGCGGTCGGGGGACAGGTCGCCGCGCGCTGCCAGCTCGGCGCGCTCCCTGCGCGCGCGCTGGGCCTCCGCGCGCGCGGCCTGCTCGGCCTGCAAGCGCCTGGCCTCGGCCGCGCGCTCCGCCTCCTCGCGCTGTGCCCGCTCGCGCTCGGCGGCGCGCTGCTCGGCCGCCAGCTGCTGCGCCGCCCTCAACCGCTCCGCGCGCTCCCGTTCGGCCTCCGCCGTCTGCTGGGCCGCCGCGCGTTCTGCGTCGGCGCGCGCCAGCGCCAGGCGCTCGGCCTCGGCCAGCTCGGCCGCCGTCAGGTGCTCAGACTCTGCGCGCGCGGCCGCTTGCCGTTCGGCGTCTGCGAGCTCGGCCGCCGCTTGCCGCTCGATCTCGGCCCGCTCGGCCGCCGCTTGCTCCGCCGCTTGCTGCGCGCGCGCCAGCCGCTCGGCTGCCGCTTGCTCGGCCGCTTGCCTCTCGGCCGCCAGGCGCTCGCGGCGCGCTTGCTCGTCCGCTTGCCGCTTGGCTTGCGCGCGCGCTTCCGCGCGCCGCCGCGCTTCCTTACGGGCGCGATTGCCGCGCTCGATCATGATCAGTGAGATGAGCGCCGGCGCGTCGATCACGACGGCTGTGCCGAGCGCGCGCGCCCCTCCGATGATCGGCGTGAGGAGCTCGACCTGAGCGGTCAGCGACATGGCCATGCCCAGCAGGAAGATCACTCCTACCGCGAGGCGGACGGGCCCGGGCGCGTCCACGACGAAGGCGTGGCACAGGAGCGCGGCCATCAGGACCGGCATGATGCTGGCTATCACGGCCAGGACCACGCGGCCCGTGGTGGACAGCGTGATCGCCGCGCCGTGCGAGCCTTCGTAGACGACGGCGTGCGTGATGTTCAGGCCCAAGCTGGCGGCACCCGTGATCAGGATGATGGACCACCAGAGCCCGCGCGCCTGGTCGGCGGTGGCCACGCTAGAGTCGGACATACGTTCGATCCTCTGGGGAAGGGGGGTCGGGCAGGCAGGGCTCTCCCAGGGCATGACTGTGCCGGGGAGGGCCCTGTTTCGTGAGGGGGCGCGTCAGGCGGCGGCGGCCGACGGCGCGGGGGCCGAGGGGGTCGCGGTGGCTGCCGGGCCGCGCGTCGACCAGGCGGTGGTGCGCGCCTGGAAGAGCGCCTGCCACATCGCCGGCCGCATCAGCAGCAGCTGCACGAGCATCCAGGGCGGGGTGAGCAGCAGCCACACCGCGACGCGCTGCCAGGCGGGCATGCCGGGCCGGCTGATCGCGTAGCGCAGGCCGATCGAGTAGGTGAGGCCGAGCCAGTAGACCAGGCCGTGCCACTGCAGGCCCTGGCCGGCGAGGGGCGCGACGATCGTGATCCACGCGAGTGCGATCGGGGTGAGCGCCGACATGACGAGCGCGTAGGCGCGCCACAGCATCGGCAGGCGCGGCAGGTTGGCGACCTCCCAGAGGGCGTACAGCCAGTAGGAGCGATACCAGCGGACGCGCTGCCGGTACATGCCGCGCAGGGTGTGCGGCATGTCGGTGTGCACGAGGGCCTCGTCGACGGCGACGGCCTGGCCGCGCTGCAGCGCGTAGTGGGTGAGCCGGCGGTCGTCGCCAGCGGTGCCCGACGTGACGTAGTCGTCGAGGTTGTCGAGCACGAGGTCGGCGCGGTAGAGGGACAGGGCGCCGGAGCACGGCGCGACGACGCCCATCCGGGAGCGGGCCGCGCGCAGGGTCAGGCATGCGCTGGTCATCTCCAGGTCGGTCAGCGCGGTCAGCCACGACCGGCCGCGGTTGCGCACGAGCGGCAGTCCGGTCGCGGCCTGGACGCGCGGGTCCGACATCGCGCGCAGCAGGTGCTGCAGGGCGCGCCGGTCGACCACGCTGTCGGAGTCCACGGTGAGGATGAAGTCGGCGGCCGGTGCGCCCTGGTCGCGCTGGTGGCGGAGCTCGTAGAGCACGCGGGCCTGCGCTTCCCTTTTGCCCGCGTTGCGCTGGTAGTGCCAGCGGATCCGCCGGTGCGACCACCACTCGACCCGTTGATCGCTGCCGTCGTCGACGACGCGGATCTCGTCGGGCACCACGGTGCCGGCCAGTAGCGCCTCGATCGTCGCGCGGAGGGCGGCGGGGTCCTCGTTGTACGAGGGCACGATCGCGACCACGCGGCCGGACGCGATCGGCAGGTGCGTGAAGCGCCGCGGCACCGCCGTGATCACGAGCACGACGACGAGCACGCCGGTGGTCAGCATGTAGACGAGCAGCGCGGGGTCGACGTCGGCCTGGCCGAACGTCAGCCGGTAGAAGGCGATCCAGCTGGCCGCCGCCGCCACCGCGCCGATGCCGGCGACGAGCCACCTGCCCAGGCCGGACCTACTGCCGTGCACGGCGCCGACTCCGGGTGGCCAGCCGGTAGACCCAGATGGCGGTGAGCACCAGGCCGGCGGCGACGGCCAGGACCGTCGGTAAGCCCAGCGAGACGCCGGCGATGGTGAGGCCAGCTCCGGTGAACGGCAGAGCGTCGTCGTACATGGGGGACTCCAGAGTCGTTGAAGGGGGTGGTGGCGGGCGGATGGCGTCGGGGCTGGGTGGATGTGGGGCCCCGCGGTGCCACCCGCCCGCCTCGGGAGACCACGGAGAGCCCTCCTCTCCATGATCACCCCGTGTGGTTCGGCCGCCGCAGCGCCGGCGGCCGAAGTCTCAGTCGAAGTCGCTGGCGTGCGGCTCCTGCAGCACGGAGATGAGGCAGGGGTTGCAGGCCCAGATTCGTGCGCCGGCCTGGTCGCGGCCGACGATCGTCATCGGCTGATCGGTGGCCTTGCAGCGGACGCACCAGTGGGTGGGAGAGCTGGGGTCGGAGAGCAGGTCTGTGGCTACCTCCAGCAGGTCGGAGGCTTCCTGCATCCGGGCGGCGAGAGCCTTGGGGATCGGCATCGGGGAGCTCGCGATGATGCTGCGTGCCTCCTGCATCATGCCGATCAGCTGGGCGCGGGCCTGCTCGACGACCATGCTCGCGCCCCCGGACTGGATACGTGCCTGGATGACGGCGTCCAGCGCACGGACCAGGAAGTAGCGGATCTCCTCGCACGCGGCTGCCTGGTCGTCGGTGAGCGTGACCCGGTCAGGGATCTCCAGGCGCAGCACCATGCTGGCCTCCAGGATGCGCGCGGTCACCGTGGCGGTCATGGTGTCCCAGGGCGACACGGTCTGTCCTCTCGATCGGGGATGGGCGGCCCCGCCCCCCGGGTCCGGTGGTTGGGTTGGGGCGGGGCCGTGTCCGGCGGAGGGGGTGCCGGACGTTCAGGCTCGGCCGACGCTGCCCGGACTGCTCTGCGGCGGCCGAGCTGCTCAGGAGTGCGCGGCCCCGCCGGGAGCGGGCAGCGCTCTGGAGCACCAGCCCAGGTCGGGGGCCGGCATCGACACGCCGCCACGGCCCGGAACTACCCAGACGGCCACCTCGTGCGAGAGCGGCCGCCCGAGCGGCGGACGGTGGCGGCGGTCGGGCGACTTCTCGCATCGGACCCGGTCGACCTTGGACATGGGATGATCCGTCGTTCGCCAGACGCCGCGCGAGATACGGACGATCTCCGCATCGCACCACTTGCAGGTGACGCCCGGATCGGCCAGGTCGACAGGGCCCGGATCCACATCGCCGGCGACATCGCTGGGCCCGGGCTCTCCCTGCGCAGTCATGACGCAGCCACCAGCTGCGGCAGGCGAAACTCAACCTCTGCATCGACCTGCCAACTGCCCTTGGAACGCCGGATCACGACCGACTCGACGTCGGATGCGTCGATCAGGGATGGGGTCGTGTCGGCCCGGCTGGGGTCCCAGGGGTAAGCGAGGGTGACGAGCAGTCCCGTCCTGCTGGGTGTGGCGGTGAAGGTGATGACGCCGTTCGAGGTGATCGTCGCCACGGCGTTCGCCGTCAGCGCGGCGACGGTACGCGACGCCTGGTCGGCGATGGGGGCAAGGTGCCCGGGCGTGATGGCTCGCACCCACGCCTGGGCGCTTTCGATCGACGCCGGAGCGCCGGGCAGCGATTGCTGATACATCGGGGGACCGCCTAAGGCTGGATGTCCAGGCTGTTATCAGGTCCCCCTAGCTTGAAACCTAGATATCCAACTGTCAAGCTGTCGGCGTGGATTCTGAAAGCAGCCGATACCGTCCGATCGCTGACGAGCTGGCGGGGCGGATCCGCGCCGGGCAGTTGAAAGAAGGCGATCAACTGCCGTCCATCCCCGACCTCATGAAGGTGCACGGGATCTCGAACGGCGTTGCGCGCAAGGTCCTGCGCACGCTGGTCTCCGAAGGGCTGGCCACGGCCAAGGCGGGCGCTGGCACGTATGTGAGGAGACGTCCGGCGATCCAGCGCATCGTTCGCCAGTGGCACAGCAACGCCGGCCGGGGCGGCCTGCCGCGCCTGGACGCAGACGGCCGGGTGATCGGCTCGGTGGGCTACGAGTCCAGAACGGTCGCCGGCCCTGCAGCCGTACGGGAGCGCCTCGGCCTGGATCCGCTCCCTGAAGGGCAGCGGCCGGACCTCATGCAGACCACGTACCTGCGGGAGGCGAACGACGAGCCGGTCTTCATCGAGATCTCGTGGGAGCCGCTGGAGCTCACCCGATCCACCGTGATCGCGTTTCCAGAGGACGGCCCGCACGGAGGTAAGGGCGTCGTCGAGCGCATGCGGCAGATCGGTGTGGAGGTGACACACGTACCCGAGGTCGTCTCGGCCAGGCAGGCGACCAGCGAAGAAGCGCGGCAGCTCGGCGTGGCGCCCGGGGATATCGTGCTCCTGGTCGAGCGCACGCACTATGCCGACACGCGGCCTGTCGAGACGGCCGACATCGTTGTTCCGGTCGACCGCTACCAGTTGGTGTATGGCGTGTCGAGGTGGGACGAGCCGGTGCCGTGACGGAGCTGGCCTGCTAGGTATTCCGCCGACGCTCAGACACCGTCGCTGGCGAACGGATACTTCTTGTGCAGACGGCAGACGAGCGCCAGCGTGCCGGACGAGATCTCGATTCCCATTCGGTAGAGATCGCGTTCTTCGCTGCCGGGCTCAGCCGCCATCCACTTGGCCATCATGCCCCGGGCGTCGGCCGAGGCCTTCGCTAGCTTGGGCCCAGCCTCCGCTTCCATCTCGCGGAGCAGGTAGTGCCAGAACTCGACCTTGTCCTGCTTGAGCTCGGCCCGGGGCGGGATGTCGAAGGCGCCGTCGTCGCTGGCACGGTTGACTCCGTAGAGCACGTCGTCGATGTTCGTGTCGGAGCACGCCGGGTCGATGCCGGCGGAGGCAGCACTGGGGGACGGAGCCGGGGCAACGGTCGACGAAGCGATCGTCGGCGAGCCAGCGGCCACCGGCGCCGCCGGGGCGGCGCTGCATGCCGTGGCGAGGAGGGCGGCGGCCGTGGCCGCGATGAGGTGCTGGGGGCGCATGAGGGCTCCAGGGACGTACGGACGGACGAGGGATAGACGCATGTCGGGCGCCGGCGGAGTACGCGATCTCCCTTGGGAGATTTATGGGAGACGCGATCTTGATTGGGAGACACTGAAAATCGCTGAGAATAGGTGAGAATTCTTCAGAATTGGCGTCTACCAGCGCCTTTAGTGATCGCGCAGGTAGGAGAGTTTGGCTGACTTCTCTGATAAGGAAGAGGTCCCAGGTTCAAGTCCTGGTAGCCCCACCC
>NZ_JBGNUU010000037.1:0-48977 GCF_041950485.1 Nonomuraea sp. ATR24 | reverse complement strand
GCGATCTCCAAATACAACGCCCGCGGACCCGCCATCGACCGGACCACCTACAAAGCCACCATCAGCATCAACATGCTCCGGGCCAGCCCTTGACGCCACGACCCCAGCCCTAACTGAACGGCGTTGCTCCTAGGGGAGGTCGTCACAGGGTGTCCGGCCTGATGTCGCCGACTTCGCGGACCATCCACTCCACGAAGTCGATCGGCTCCACGAACAGTTCCCGGTAGGCCCGTTCGGCGGCGGCCCAGATGACGTCGTCGTCGTAGTTGGCCGCGACCCACTGGACCATGAGCCAGGCGGCGCGGGCCTCGGTGCCCTCGAAGTGGCAGACGCCGCCCTCGACGTACGGGCAGTCGTTGGTGTGCGGCTGCTCGCCGGGGCTCTGCGGGGCCTGGGAGTGGTAGCCGAAGATGATGGCCTCCCACCCGAGCTTGGACCCGGACACGAGCGGGATGGGGACGTGGGCGAACGTGACCTGGATGGCGCATCGGTCGCCCTGGAGCAGCCAGGTGCGGCGGATGCCGCCCGCGTACGGCCGGTCGTGCATGATGCGGGTGAAGAGGGGTGCCGCCCCGTCCGAGACGGGGCGGTCGTACCCGGCACCCGGCACCCGGCACCCGGCACCCGGCACCCGAGGATCGCGCGGTCGGCCGGGACGGCCCTCTTCGGAGGACAGCGACCTGCCTTGCCTCCGCGCCCTCCTTCCGAGGGGTCCCGCGCCACACACGCGAGCTACCTCGCCTCGCCCCCGCGGCCACCTCCCGCGGACCTCACGGCACACACGCGGCGGGCCCTCCTGGAGGACCCCGGGTGCCTCCCCCGCCCTTGCGGCCACCGTCGGTGGACCTCAGAGCACGCACACAACCGGCCCCTCCCGAGGCTCGCGTGGCCTCCCTCGCGGCACGCACGCGGCGCGGGCCTCTCCGGAAGACCTCGCGCGGCCTCCCCTGCCTCCCCCTGCGGCCACCCTTGGTGTTTCGCCAGGGACGGGAGTGGGGCCGCTGTGGGTGGAGGTCGTGGGGCCGCCATCGGTGGAGGTCGTGGGGCCGCTGTGGGCGGAAAGTGCGGTCAGGTGTGGTCGGGGAGGCGTTGGCGGGCGTGGCGTTCTTCGCGGCGGGTGACTTCGAGGCGCTGGGCCGTCTCGGCGAGGCGTTTGCGGGCCTTGGCGAGCTTCGCCTCCAGGCGGGCGACCTTGTCGGCCCGTTCGGCGTGGTCGCGTTCGGCCTCCTCCAGGGCCTGGCTCCACTCGCGGTGGGCCGCCTCGGCCACCTTGCGCTCCTTGGTCTTCCTGGCCTCGGTCTCGGCGCGGCGGCGCGCCGCGTCGGCCTCGGCCGTCTCGTCCGCCTGGGTGCCGGGTTTGCGGCGGCGGCCAGGGGGGCGGCCGGCGGGGGCGGGCGCCGGGGCGAAGCCGCTGTAGCGCAGCGGCTTGGCGAGCCGGCCGCGCCGCACCTCGTCGGCGGCTCCGGCGTCCACGACGGCGGCGTCGAGCGTCTGGTCCACCTCGGTGGCGGCGGCGGGCGACAGCTCGTCGCGGACCAGCCCGGCGACCCGCCCGGTGACCTCGCCGCGGCGCCGGGTCAGTTCGGCGAGCGCGTCGGCGTCGTGCTCCTGCCAGGCGTCGCGCAGCTCCTGGCCGAGCTCCAGCAGCTCCTCCAGGGCGTCGGGGTGCTCGCGGGAGATCCGGTTGACGGCCCACGCCGACATCGTGGGCTTGCGCAGCTTGCCGATCTCCCGGGCCAGCGCGGCGTCGCCCGCGTCCTTGGCCGCGCGGGCCTCGGCGGTGCGGGCGGCGGTGAAGTCGGCGGGCGCGAGCCCGTACAGCCTGCCGGTGACCTCCTCGAGATCCACACAAGGGGGATACCCCGCCCGGGCTGGTTCGTAGCGCATAGTGGAGGCAGCCCACTCGAACGGAGGCCCCCGTGTTCGAGCGCTTCACCGAGAGCAGCCGCCAGGTCGTCGTCCTCGCCCGGGAGGAGGCGCGGGCGATGCGTCACGGCGCCATCGGCACCGGGCATCTCCTGCTGGGGCTCGTCCGGGAGGGCGAGGGTCCGGCGGCGCGGGTGCTGGCCGAGTGCGGCGTGTCGCTGGAGGGCGTACGGGCCTGTGTGGAGGCCGAGGAGCCGCGCCGGGACCCGGCCGGGCACGCGCCGTTCACGGCCCGGGCGAAGAGGGTGCTGGAGCTGTCGCTGCGTGAGGCGCTGGAGCGGCGGCACGACTTCATCGGCACCGGGCACGTCCTGCTCGGGCTGCTGCGCGACGGCGACGCGCCGGTGCTCCGCGCGCTGGCCGCCGCGGGCGCCGACCCGGATGAGGTACGGCAGCGCGTGCTGGAAGAGGTGGGGCGCCGGGAGCCGCCCGGCGACGCGTCGCCGGTGAGCGCCCCGGAGCTGGCCGGGCGGCTGGCCCGCATCGAGGAGAGCCTGGAGCGCATCGAACGCCATCTCGGCATCCGGCGGACCGGCTCAGACTGACGCCAGCGCCCCCACGGCCAGCCTGGCCTCCACCACGGCGGGGTCCTCGGTGCGGGAGAGCGTGGCGCCGAGTCCGAGCATCAGCCGGCGCATGCGCGCGTTGTCGGCTAGCATGCCGGCCCTGACCTCGGCGTAGCCCAGGTCGCGCGCGGCGCACACCAGCGCCCTGGCCAGGGCCGTGCCCAGGCCGCGCCCCTGCCAGCGGTCCTCGACGAGCAGCGCGAGCTCGGCGATGCCGGGGTCGGCGGTGAACATCAGGCTGGCCAGCGCGACCACCTGCCCGTCGTCGGCCGCCACCACGGAGTGGCCGCGGGCGCGGTCGCAGAGCCGGTCGAACACGCGCGGCGGCAGCTCGGGCATCGAGGTGAAGTAGCGGAACCTGCGCGTCTCGGGCGAGCACCTGTCGTGCAGGTCGCGTACGGCCTCGCGGTAGAGGGAGGTGAGCGGGCGGACGGCGATCTCGGCGCCGTCGGCGAGCCTGACGGGGCGCTCGGCCGGCTTGCCGTCGGGGCCGGCCGGCGGCTGGACGAGCCGGGCGAACGCGGCGGCCCTGGCGGCCTCGGTCAGCGTGAAGGGCAGCCCGGCGCGGCGCAGCCGGACCGACCGCCGGGCGGCGACGGGCACCACGAGCCGGGTCGGGTCGGGCAGGTCGTTCGCGGGTTCGCCGTAGATCCACCGGGCGTCGTCGGCGCGCAGCAGCTCGGCGAGCAGCTCGGGCAGCCGCCAGGGCGCGGCCCGCAGCCGGGAGGCCAGCAGCAGCGCCCGGGTGGGCTCGTCGGTCAGCTCGTGGGCGGTGGCGGCGACGACCCGGACGCGGCGCCCGCCCGCCGCCTCCAGGGCCTCGCGCACGTTCTCGGGGGTGGCCGGGATGTCGGCGACGAACTCGTCGACGGTGCCGTCGACGTCGGGTTGTACGCTCAGGCCGAGGATGTTGCCGCCCCGGGCGGCCAGGGCGGCGGCGAGCGAGGCGAGCCGTCCCGGGCGTTCGTCGACCGTGGTGCGGATGCGCAGGAGTCCCATACGAAGAAGGATGCGGGGTCGCTGTTACGTTGCCGCTAACGTCGTGTTTCCATCACGGAATTCGTGGCGAGATGCGACACCTTCTCCGGATATAGCAGGATATGGCCCCATGAGCGTGCATGTTCCCCTGTCGTCCGGGTTCGTCAATGGCGACGTGTCCTTCTGGTACCGCTCCTCGGGCGTTCCCGCCCCCGGTCCCAGGCTCGACGGCGACCGCGAGGCGGACGTCGTCATCGTCGGCGCCGGCTACACGGGGCTGTGGACGGCCTACTACCTCAAGCGGGCCCGCCCGTCGCTCGACGTGGTGGTGCTGGAGCAGGAGTTCGCCGGGTTCGGCGCCTCGGGCCGCAACGGCGGCTGGCTGACGGGCGACCTGGCGGGCTCGCACGCGCGCTACGCCCGCACCCACGGCCGCGACGCCGCCCGGCGGCTGCAGCGGGAGATGTTCTCCTCGGTCGACGAGGTCATCGCGGTGTGCGAGAAGGAGGGCATCGACGCCGACATCGTCAAGGGCGGCGTCGTCAACGTGGCCCGCTCCACCGCGCAGGCCGCCCGGCTGCGCGCCTCGGTGGCCGAGTCCCGCGCCTGGGGCATCACCGAGGAGGACCTGCGCCTGGTCGACCCGGACGCCCACCTCAGGGTGGCGGGGGCCGTGAGCGCCACCTGGAGCCCGCACTGCGCGCGCATCCAGCCCGCCAAGCTGGCCCAGGGCCTGGCCCGGGTGGTGCGCGACCTCGGCGTGACGATCTACGAGCGCACGCCCGTCACCCGCATCGCGCCGCACCGGGCGGAGACGCCGTACGGGACCGTGCGGGCCGGGCACGTGCTCCGCGCCACCGAGGGCTTCACGGCGCGGATGGAGGGGCTGCGGCGGCAGTGGCTGCCGATGAACAGCTCGATGATCGTCACCGAGCCGCTGCCGGCCTGGTTCTGGGAGTCGGTCGGCTGGGAGGGCGCGGAGCTGCTCGGCGACCTGGCCCACTACTACATGTACGCCCAGCGCACCGCCGACGACCGCATCGCGTTCGGCGGGCGCGGCCGGCCCTACCTGTACGGCTCGCGCGTCGACGCCCGCGGCCACACGCACGAGTGGACCGTCGAGGCGCTGTGGGACCTGCTGGTCGACTTCTTCCCGGCGGCCCGCTCGTCCTCCGTCGCCCACGCCTGGTCGGGCGTGCTGGCGGTGCCGCGCGACTGGTGCTCGACCGTCCACGTGGACCCGGCGACCGGGCTCGGCTGGGCGGGCGGCTACACCGGCCACGGCGTCACCACCACGAACCTGGCCGGCCGGACCCTGCGCGACCTGGTGCTGGGCGAGGAGACCGAGCTGACGGCGCTGCCGTGGGTGGGGCGCAAGGTGCGCGCGTGGGAACCCGAGCCGCTGCGCTGGCTGGGCGTGCACAGCATGTACCGCCTCTACCGGATGGCCGACCAGCGGGAGCGGTCGATGCCGCGCACCTCGGTCCTGGCTCGCTTCGCCGACCTGATCACCGGTCACTGACCATCCCTGCCAGATAGGAGATCTTCCATGAGCGTGCTGTTCCGGGGCGGGCGCGTGTTCACCGCGACGGGCGCCTTCACCGAGGCGGTGCTGGTGCGCGACGGCGTCGTGGCGGCCGTGGGCGCCGAACGGGAGCTGGCCCGGCTGGCGCCCTCCCACGAGACGGTGGACCTCGGCGGCGGCCTGCTGGTGCCGGGCTTCACCGACGCCCACCTGCACCCGGTGCAGGCGGGCCTGGAACGCGCCAGGTGCGACCTGGCCGAGGTGTTCGGGCTGGACGCCTACCTCGCGGCAGTCCGTGCGTATGCCGCCGCCAATCCCGGCAAGGAGTGGATCGACGGCGGTGGCTGGGACATGTCGGCGTTCCCGGGCGGGCTGCCCCGCAGGGAGCAGCTCGACTTCCTGGACCGGCCCGCCTACCTGATCCAGCGCGACCACCACGCCGCCTGGGTCAACAGCCGGGCGCTGGAGCTGGCCGGGATCACCCGCGACACGCCCGACCCGGCCGACGGGCGGATCGAACGCGACCCCGACGGCACCCCGACGGGCGTGCTGCACGAGGGCGCGATGGACCTGGTGGGCCTGCTCACGCCCCGCCCGACGGCCGCCGACCTGGACGCCGCGCTGGCCGAGGCGGAGGCGCACCTGTTCTCGCTGGGCATCACCGGCTGGCAGGACGCCATCGTGGGCTCGTACGCGGGCTCCGACGACCAGTTGCCCACCTACCTGTCGGCGGCCCGCTCAGGGCGGCTACGGGCCCGCGTGGTGGGCGCCCTGTGGTGGGACAGGACCCGCGGCCTGGACCAGATCGAGAGCCTGGTGGAGCGCCGGGCGTCGGCCGAGGGCCTGGACCGGTTCGCGGCCGGCTCGGTCAAGATCATGCAGGACGGCATCACGGAGAACTTCACCGCCGCCACCCTGGAGCCCTACTGCCGCTGCGGCGGCACGGGACTGTCGTACGTGGACCCGGTCAAACTGAAGGAGTACGTGGCCGAGCTGGACCGGCTGGGCTTCCAGGTCCACTTCCACGCGATCGGCGAGCGGGCGGTGCGCGAGGCGCTCGACAGCTTCGAGGGCACCGATCCGGCCAACCGTCACCACATCGCGCACCTGCAGATCATCGAGCCGTCGGACGTGCCGCGCTTCGCCGCGCTGGGCGTCACGGCCAACCTGCAGCCGCTGTGGGCCACCCACCACGCGCAGATGGACGAGCTGACGCTGCCGTTCCTGGGCGAGCCGCGCTCGTCGTGGCAGTACCCGTTCGCGGACCTGCTGGCGCACGGCACCCGGTTCTGCGCGGGCAGCGACTGGCCGGTGTCGGACGCCGACCCGCTGCAGGGCATGCACGTGGCCGTCAACCGGACCGAGCCGGGCGGTTCGGTGCACGCGGGCTACCCGACGGCGCAGACGCCGTTCCTGCCCGATCAGCGCATCGACCTGGCGACCGCGCTGACCGCGTACACGGCGGGCTCGGCGTGGATCAACCGCTCGCCCGCCGGGGTGATCGAGCCGGGCCGCCCGGCCGACCTGGTGGTGCTCGACCGCGACCCGTTCACGCTGCCGGAGAAGGACATCTGGACGACGCGGGTGCGGATGACGTTCGTCGACGGCGTCGCCGTCCACGAACGGGCCTGAACGACGAAAGGGCCCCGGCGGGAGAACCGCCGGGGCCCTTTCACGTCAGCCCGCTACCAAGGGGACTTGTTGTTGCGCAGGCGCTCCAGCGCTTCCTCGAGGATCGCCTTGCCGTCCTTGTCGCTCCGGCGCTCCTTCACGTAGGCCAGATGCGTCTTGTACGGCTCGTTCTTCGGCGGAGCAGGCGGGGCCTCCTCGTCCTGGCCGGCCGGGAGGCCGCAACGCGGGCAGTCCCACAGCTCGGGGACCGCCGCGTCACTGGCGAAGCTGGGGCGCGTCTCATGCATGTTGGCGCACCAGAACGAGACCCGCACTCTCGGAGCTGCCTCGCCGCGCTCGGCCTCCCCCATAGGGCCGGCGCCGACACGGCTGCCACGGATCGCGTTGCCACTACCCACGGATGAACTCCTCGCTCGATCGCCCCGTGTGACACGGGGGGAGAATCACTGTCACGCGTTGTCGCTTGTCTCAGGGCCTGACGAGCAGGCCCAGAGCGATGATGCAGACGAACCAGACGACGCCCGTGATGACGGTGAGCCGGTCGAGGTTGCGCTCCACCACCGAGGAACCACCGAAGTTCGACGAGAAACCGCCGCCGAACATGTCAGACAGGCCGCCACCCTTGCCCTTGTGGAGCAGGACGAGCAAGATCATGAGCAGGCTCGTCAGGATGAGGGCGATGGAGATTCCGAGTTCCACGGTATGCCTGTTCCTTCAATGGTCTGGTACGCGTGACGATTCAAACTTGCCTCTTGAGGGTACGGCCTCGTGTCAAGTCGCACCCCCAGAACGGCTGAGTTAGCCGGGCATATCGGTGAAACGGCAGATCTTCACGAACTCCGCGGCGTCGATGCTGGCCCCTCCCACGAGGGCGCCGTCGACATCCGGCTGAGCCATGATCCCTGCGATGTTTCCCGACTTGACCGAGCCACCGTAAAGGATACGGACCGCCGAGGCCACTTCGGGGTTGTAGAGCTCCGCGAGTCGCACCCGCAGCGCCCCGCAGACCTCCTGGGCGTCCTCGGGGGTGGCCACCTCGCCGGTGCCGATCGCCCACACCGGCTCGTAGGCCACCACCATCGATTGTGCCTGCTCGGCGGAGACCTTGCGCAGGGCTCCGTCGAGCTGGGCCAGCGTGTGCGCGATGTGACCGCCCGCCTGGCGCACCTCCAGGCCCTCGCCCACGCACAGGATCGGCGTCAGCGAGTGGCGCAGCGCGGCCAGCACCTTGGCGTTGACCAGGTCGTCGTCCTCGTGGTGGTACTGCCGCCGCTCGGAGTGGCCGACGGCGACGAACGTGCACCCCAGCTTGGCGAGCATCACGCCCGACACCTCACCGGTGTAGGCGCCCGCGTCGTGCGGGGACAGGTCCTGGCCGCCGTGCACGATGCGCAGCTTGTCGCCGTCGATGAGCGTCTGCACGCTGCGCAGGTCGGTGAACGGGGGCAGGACGGCCACCTCGACGCGGTCGAAGTCCTTGTCGCCGAGCGCGAAGGCCAGCTTCTGGACCAGCGCGATCGCCTCGAGGTGGTTGAGGTTCATCTTCCAGTTGCCGGCGATGAGCGGCTTTCTCAAGTCAGTCCTCCAGGGCGGCGAGTCCGGGGAGCGTCTTGCCCTCCAGATATTCAAGGCTGGCCCCGCCCCCGGTGGAGATGTGGGAGAAGCCGTCCTCGGGCAGGCCCAGCTTACGCACCGCGGCCGCCGAGTCGCCGCCGCCGACCACGGTGAAGGCGTCGGCTCCGATCAGGGCCTCGGCCACCGCCCGGGTGCCGCCGGAGAACGCGTCGAACTCGAACACGCCCATCGGGCCGTTCCAGAAGACGGTCTTGGCGTCGGCCAGCTTGGCGGCGAACAGCTCGCGGGTCTCGGGCCCGATGTCGAGGCCCTCGCGGTCGGCCGGGATGGCCGTGGCCGCGACCGCCTCGTGCGGGGCGTCGGCGGCGAAGTGCGTGGCCGCCAGCACGTCGACGGGCAGCACCAGGTCGACGCCGCGCCGGCCGGCCTCGTCGAGGAAGCCGCGCACCTGGTCGAGCTGGTCCTCCTGCAGCAGCGACCCGCCGACCTCGTGGCCCTGGGCCTTGAGGAAGGTGTAGGCCATGCCGCCGCCGATGAGCAGCCGGTCGACCTTGGTCAGCAGGTTGGCGATGACGCCGAGCTTGTCGCTGACCTTGGCGCCGCCGAGCACGACCACGTAGGGGCGCTCGGTGTCCTCGGTGAGCCGTCTCAGCACGTCCACCTCGGCCACGACCAGCCCGCCCGCGGCGTGCGGCAGCAGCGCCGGCACGTCGTAGACGCTGGCGTGCTTGCGGTGCACGGCACCGAAGCCGTCACCGACGTAGAGGTCGGCGAGCGCGGCCAGCCTCTCGGCGAACGCGCGGCGGGCCGCGTCGTCCTTGGACTCCTCGCCCGGCTCGTAGCGCAGGTTCTCCAGCAGGGCCACCTGGCCCTCCTGGAGGCCCTGCACGGTGGCCTGGGCGCTGTCGCCGACCACGTCGGAGGCGAAGGCCACCTCCTGACCGAGCAGCTCGCCCAGGCGGGCCGCGACGGGCCGCAGGGAGTATTTCGGGTTGGCCTCGCCCTTGGGCCGCCCCAGGTGGGCGCAGACGACGACCTTCGCGCCGCGTCCGGCCAGCTCCTGGATGGTGGGCACCGACGCGCGGATGCGCCCGTCGTCGGTGATCGTCTCGCCGTCGAGCGGCACGTTCAGGTCGGCGCGCACCAGCACGCGCCGTCCCTTCACATCGAGATCGTCGATCGTCCGCAACTGTGCTCCTTCTGCGGAGGCGCGCGGGCCGCCCGGGCGGACGGCCCCGCTTCGCTCCGGAATCGGTCAGATGTCCGCGCCCACCAGCTGGATGAGGTCGACGAGGCGGTTGGAGTAGCCCCACTCGTTGTCGTACCAGCCGACGACCTTGACCTGGTTGCCGATCACCTTGGTGAGGCCGGCGTCGAAGATGCAGGAGGCCGGGTCGGTGACGATGTCGGAGGAGACGATCTCGTCCTCGGTGTAGGTCAGGACGCCCTTGAGCGGGCCCTCGGCGGCGGCCTTGAGCGCGGCGTTGACCTCTTCGACGGTGACGTCGCGGCCGACCTCGACGGTCAGGTCGGTGGCCGAGCCCGTGGGGATCGGCACGCGCATCGCGAAGCCGTCGAGCTTGCCCTTGAGCTCCGGCAGCACCAGGCCGATCGCCTTGGCGGCGCCGGTGGAGGTGGGCACCACGTTGAGCGCGGCGGCGCGGGCGCGGCGCAGGTCCTTGTGCGGGCCGTCCTGCAGGTTCTGGTCCTGCGTGTAGGCGTGGATGGTGGTCATCAGACCCTTCTCGATGGTGAAGGTGTCGTGGATGACCTTGGCCATCGGGGCCAGGCAGTTGGTGGTGCAGGAGGCGTTGGAGATGATCGTGTGCTGGGCCGGGTCGTAGGAGTCGTGGTTGACGCCCATGACGATGGTGACGTCCTCGTTCTTCGCCGGGGCGGAGATGATGACCTTCTTGGCGCCGTTCTCGGCGTGCACCCGGGCCTTGTTGGCGTCGGTGAACAGGCCGGTCGACTCGACCACCACGTCGACCCCGAGGTCGCCCCACGGCAGCTTGCCCGGGTCGCGCTCCTCGAACACCTTGATGGCCTTGCCGTCGACGGTGATCTCGTCGCTGGAGGCCTTCACCTCGTACGGCAGGCGGCCCAGGATGCTGTCGTACTTGAGCAGGTGGGCCAGCGTCGCGTTGTCGGTCAGGTCGTTGACCGCGACGATCTCGATGTCCTTGCCACTGGCGGCGACCGCGCGCCAGAAGTTGCGACCGATGCGGCCGAAGCCGTTGACGCCTACGCGGATGCTCACGGAACCGATCTCCTCGTACGTGATGACGGGCTGATACCTCAACTCTCGAACCCTATCGGAACCAAATTGGTTTAGACCACTGCCACCCCCGCCTGGAGAATCGAGGTTCGGTAAGCACAATTTGTGAGGTTCGAGTAAAGTGCCCGACTCGTCGGAGTAAATTCAGGCATTCTCTGGGGGCTGAGATGTCACAACACCGATCCGGCCTGCTGTCCGGCCTGATCATCGGCTTCATCGCGATGCTGCTGTGCGCGGCCGGCGTCGCGGCGGCCTTCCTCTACGACGGCGACCTCGTTCCCGAGGCCGTGCGCGCCTTCGGCGACGGCGTCCCGCTGTCCGCCGGGATCGCCCTGGTCGCCGGTCTCCTGGTCGGCGCGGCGATCTGCCTGATCCGCCCGCGCGCCCTCGTGCTCCCGCTCGTGGCGGCCCTGTACGCGGCCGGGGCCGTCGTGGCCGGCGCGATCGCGAGCACGGCGGCGGTCCCCGAGTATTTCGCCTACACGCCGGCCTCGGAGCCGTGGAAGCCGCCGCTTCTCCCGCTCGAGGACTTCCTGGCCGCACTGCCCGACGCCGCCGCCCTCGTCTGGCCGCAGCTGTATCGGTCGTGGCAGATCCCCGCGGTGGTGGCCGCCGCGGCCCTGCCCGCCTTCCTGCTCGTCCTCGTACGCGTCCTGCGCCTGCGCAGGAAGGCCAGGGCGGCGGCGGCCGCCGAGAAGCCCGAGAAGCCCGAGGAGGGGGAGGAGCCCGAGTACCGGGCTCCCTTCGAGCCCCTGCAGGCGGCCAAGCCGGCCACCACCCCGCCCAGCCTCTTCACGCCGCCCGACCGCGACGCGACGTGACCCGGCGGTCCCGTACGGGGGACGTCAGGAGGAGAGCATCTCGACCGTGAGATTGGCCTCGGTGTTGGGGATGCCGAGGTCGGAGGCGCGCTTGTCGGCCATGGCGAGCAGCCGCCGGATGCGGCCCGCGATCGCGTCCTTGGTCAGCGGCGGGTCGGCGATCTGGCCGAGCTCCTCCAGGGACGCCTGCTTGTGCTCCACCCGCAGCCGTCCGGCCACCACGAGGTGGTCCGGCGCCTCGTCGCCGAGGATCTCCAGGGCGCGCTGCACGCGGGCGCCGGCGGCGACGGCGGCGCGGGCCGAGCGGCGCAGGTTGGCGTCGTCGAAGTTGGCCAGCCGGTTGGCGGTGGCCCGGACCTCGCGGCGCATCCGCCGCTCCTCCCAGGCGAGCACGCTGTCGTGGGCGCCGAGACGGGTGAGCAGGGCGCTGATGGCGTCGCCGTCGCGGACCACGACCCGGTCGACGCCGCGCACCTCGCGCGCCTTGGCGTGGATCTTCAGCCGCCGGGCCGAGCCGACCAGGGCCAGCGCCGCCTCCGGGCCGGGGCAGGTGACCTCCAGCGACATCGACCGGCCCGGCTCGGTGAGCGAGCCGTGGGCCAGGAACGCGCCGCGCCAGGCCGCCTCGGCGTCGCAGGCCGCCCCCGCGACCACCTGCCGGGGCAGGCCGCGCACGGGCCGTCCGTGGTTGTCGATCAGCCCGGTCTGGCGGGCCAGCGCCTCGCCGTCGCGGTAGACGCGGACCACGTAACGTGATCCCTTGCGCAGCCCGGCCGGCGCGAGCACCAGCACCTCCGCCTTGTGGCCGAACACCTCGCCGATGTCCTTGATGAGCCGCCGCGCGGTCGCGTTGGTGTCGAGCTCGGCCTCGATCACGATGCGCCCGCCCACGAGGTGCAGGCCGCTGGCGAAGCGCAGCAGCGTGGACACCTCCGCCTTGCGGCAGCAGGGCTTGAGCACCGGCAGCCGGCTCAGCTCGTCCTTGACCACACCCGTCATTGCCATAAGCGTTTAGTCCTCCCCCATCAGACCGGTCCTAGCAGTCTCTCGCACCTTCTCGCCACGCCGACCAGGATCAACGCTTCTGGAGGAAAATCTCGTCCAGGACGGAGGCAAGACGTCGTGCATCGTGCCTCGGCGAGCCGTCGCGGGCGGCGACGTCGGCCAGAACCAGCCGGGCGCCGAACGCGGCGGCGGCCTTCTCCAGCGCGGCGGGGTCGTCGACCACGCCGGTGTCGGCGAGGACGACGTCGAGGGAGAGCTCGGGGGCGTGCCGCCGCAGGACCTCCAGGTGCTGCTGGGGGGAGAAGTCGTCGGTCTCGCCCGGCTGCGGCGCGAGGTTGAGCGTGACCAGCCTGCGGGCCTCGGTGCGGTGCAGCGCGCGGGCCAGCTCGGGCACCTTGAGGTGCGGCAGCACGCTGGTGAACCACGAGCCGGGCCCGAACACCACCCAGTCGGCCTCCAGCACCGCCTCGACGGCCTCGGGCCGCGCGGGCGGGTCCTCGGGCACCAGGGAGATGGCCCGCACGCGGCCGGGCGTGAGCGCGCACGCCACCTGGCCGCGCACCGTGGAGACGACGCCGTCGAGCTCCACCTCGGCGACGATGTCGAGCGGCACCGAGGCCATCGGCAGCACCCGGCCGTGCGCGCCGAGCAGCCGGCCCACCCAGTCGAGCCCGGCGACGGGGTCGCCGAGGAGCTCCCACAGCGCGACGATGAGCAGGTTGCCGACGGCGTGGCCGTGCAGCTCGCCCTCGCTGCGGAAGCGGTGCTGGACGACCTCGCTCCAGGTGCTGCCCCACTCGTCGTCGCCGCACAGGGCGGCCAGCGCCATGCGCAGGTCGCCGGGCGGCAGCACGCCCAGCTCGCGGCGCAGCCGGCCGCTGGAGCCGCCGTCGTCGGCGACGGTGACGATGGCGGTCAGCGCGTCGGTCACCGCGCGCAGCGCCGACAGCGCGGCGTAGAGGCCGTGGCCGCCGCCCAGCGCCACGACCCGCGGGCCCGTCTCTAAGTCGATGCCGCTCAGCGGATCGGCGAAGCCCTCATCCGTCACTCCCGGCCCACATCCCGGTGGCTGACCTGGACCTCCATGCCCCGGTCGCGCAGCCGGGAGGCGACCTGCTCGGCCATGGCGACGCTGCGGTGCTTGCCGCCGGTGCAGCCCACGGCGAGCGTGGCGTAGCTCTTGCCCTCGCGCGAGTAGCCGCCGGCGATGACGCGCAGCACCTCCTCGTAGGCGTCGAGGAACTCCTTGGCGCCGGGCTGGCCCAGCACGTAGTCGCGGACGGGCGCGTCGGTGCCGTTCATCGGCCGCAGCTCGGGCACCCAGTGCGGGTTGGGCAGGAACCGGCAGTCGACGACCAGGTCGGCGTCGACGGGCAGGCCGTACTTGTAGCCGAAGGAGACGACGTTGACCCGCAGGCCCGGCCGGTCCTCGCCGCCGAAGTAGGCCACGATCTTGTTGCGCAGCTCGTGCACGTTGTGGGCGCTGGTGTCGATGACGAGGTCGGCGTTGGCCCGCACCTCGCGCAGGATGCCGCGCTCGCGGGTGATGCCGTCGACCAGCCGGCCCTCGCCCTGCAGCGGGTGGGGGCGGCGCACGGCCTCGAAGCGGCGCACCAGCTCCTCGTCGCTGGCCTCCAGGAACACCACGCGCACCCGGACGCCGCGGCCGAGCAGCTCCTCGATGGCGGCGTTGAGGTCGGTGGTGAACGCCAGGCTGCGCACGTCGACGACGGCGGCCACCTTGTCGGCGGCCAGCTTGACCTTGCCCGCCTCCTCCGCCATGGCGAACAGCAGCCCCGGCGGCAGGTTGTCGATGACGAACCAGCCGAGGTCCTCCAGGGCCTTGGCGGCGGTGCTCCGCCCGGCCCCCGACATGCCGGTGACGATGACGAACGCCGGCTCGGTGGACTTCACTGACTCTCCCCCTTCAGGGTCGACACGATCACCTCGGCGGTGGCCGGGCCGATGCCCGGGACCTCGCGGATCTCGTCCGCGGTGGCCTCGCGCAGCTTCTTGACGGAGCCGAAGTGCCGGAGCAGGGCCTGGCGGCGAGCCGGGCCGAGACCGGGCACGCTGTCGAGCGCGCTCTCCTTCACCGTCTTGGACCTCTTGGCTCGATGGTAGGTGATGGCGAACCTGTGCGCCTCATCTCTGACCCGTTGCAGCAGGTAGAGGCCCTCGCTGGAACGCGGCATGATGACCGGCTGGTCGTCGCCCGGCAGCCACACCTCCTCCAGCCGCTTGGCCAGCCCGGCGACGGCCACGTCGTCGATGCCGAGCTCGTCGAGCGCCCGCTGGGCGGCGGCGGCCTGCGGCCCGGCGCCGTCGACGACGACGAGGTTGGGCGGATAGGCGAACTTGCGCGGCTTGCCCGTCTCGGGGTCGATGGGGCTGTGGGCGCCGTCGTCGGCCGCCAGCTCGCCCGTGGCCGAGCGCTCCTCCAGGTAGCGGCGGAAGCGGCGCAGGATCACCTCGTGGATGGAGGCGACGTCGCCTTCCTTGGTCTTGACGGCGAAGCGCCGGTATTCGGACTTGCGGGCCAGGCCGTCCTCGAACACCACCATGGACGCCACCACGTTCTCGCCCTGCAGGTGGGAGACGTCGTAGCACTCGATGCGCAGCGGCGCCTGGTCGAGGTCGAGCGCGTCGGCGATCTCCTGCAGGCCCTTGCTGCGCGTGGTGAGGTCGCCGGCGCGGCGGACCTTGTGCTGGGCGAGCGACTCCTTGGCGTTGCGCTCGACGGTCTCCATGAGCGAGCGCTTGTCGCCGCGCTGCGGGACGCGCACGTCGACGCGGGCGCGCCGCTGCTCCGACAGCAGCTCGACGACGGCCTCGGCGTCGGGCGGCAGCGCCGGGACGAGCACCTCGCGGGGCATCGACTCGGGGCTCGCCTCGGCGTACATCTGCAGCAGGAACTGCTCGACGAGCTCGCCCGGCGAGGTCTCCTCCACCTTGTCGACGACCCAGCCGCGCTGGCCCCTGATGCGCCCGCCGCGTACGTAGAAGACCTGGACGGCGGCCTCCAGCGGGTCCTCGGCGAGCGCCACGACGTCGGCGTCGGTGCCCTCGCCGAGCACGACCGCCTGCTTCTCCAGCGCCCGCTGGAGCGCCTGGATGTCGTCGCGCAGCCGGGCGGCGCGCTCGTACTCCTGCTCGGCGGCGGCCTCGCGCATGTCCTTCTCCAGGCGCTTGATGAAGCGCCCGGTGTTGCCCGCCATGAAGTCGCAGAAGTCCTCGGCGAGGTCGCGGTGCTCCTCGGGCGTGACGCGGCCCACGCACGGCGCCGAGCACTTGTCGATGTAGCCGAGCAGGCAGGGCCGGCCGATCTGCCCGGCCCGCTTGAACACCCCGGCGCTGCAGGTGCGCACCGGGAAGACGCGCAGCAGCAGGTCGACGGTCTCGCGGATGGCCCAGGCGTGGGAGTAGGGGCCGAAGTAGCGGGTGCCCTTGCGCTTGGCGCCGCGCATGACCTGCACGCGCGGGAAGTCCTCGCCCATGGTGACGGCGAGGTAGGGGTAGGACTTGTCGTCGCGGTACTTGACGTTGAAGCGCGGGTCGTACTCCTTGATCCAGGAGTATTCGAGCTGCAGCGCCTCGACCTCGGTGCCGACGACGGTCCAGTCGACGCCGGCGGCGGTGGTGAGCATGCTCTGGGTGCGCGGGTGCAGCGTGGAGAAGTCGGCGAAGTAGGAGTTGAGCCGCTGGCGCAGGCTCTTGGCCTTGCCGACGTAGATCACCCGGCCGTGGGGGTCGCGGAACCGGTAGACCCCGGGGGAATCGGGGATCGACCCTGACTTCGGCCGGAAACTCAAGGGGCTGCCCGCTGATCTCGCCACGTTTTCCAGCCTAGTGGCCGCCACCGACAAGCTCACCCGCCGTGCCCCCGGGCGGGTACGACGGGCGGGCACGACGGGTAGGCACGGCGGGCAGGGGTGGGTCAGGCGAGGGAGATCTGGTCGCCTTCGACTTTGATCTGCCGGGCGGGCAGCGCCTCGGTCGCGGGGCCCTGGGCCACGGAACCGTCCTCGATCTTGAACTTGCTGCCGTGGCACGGGCAGTCGATGGTGCCGTTCTCCACGCTCGCGACCGGGCAGCCCTTGTGGGTGCAGTCGGCGCTGAACGCCTTGAACAGGCCCTCCGCCGGCTGGGTGATGACGATCTTCTGCTCCTTGAAGATCGTCCCGCCGCCGACGGGGATGTCGGAGGTCTTGGCCAGCCCGCCCTGCGGCGCGCTCCCGGCGGACTCGGTGGGCGCGGCGGGCGCGCTGGTCGCGGTAGTGGCGGTGGTCGCGCCGGTCGTGCCGCTGTCGCCGCCGCACGCGGTCAGGGCCACGGCCAGGCCACTCGCGCCCACCCCGGCGATCACCGCTCTGCGGCTCTGAAGGTCTCGTCCCATGCCGGCCAGCCAACCGCATCCAGGTGAGAATTCGATGAAGAACCCCTTAGCCCAGCCTGATCTTGCCACCGGACACGGTGATCTTCTTCTCGGCGAG
Source organism: Nonomuraea sp. ATR24 (assembly GCF_041950485.1). Lineage (NCBI taxonomy): Bacteria > Bacillati > Actinomycetota > Actinomycetes > Streptosporangiales > Streptosporangiaceae > Nonomuraea > Nonomuraea sp. ATR24. The sequence continues at coordinate 32,178 of NZ_JBGNUU010000037.1, read as the reverse complement.
CGGCTCGGTGGCCGGGCCCTCCGCCACGGAACCGTCCTCGATCCTGAACTTGCTGCCGTGGCACGGGCAGTTGATCGTCCCGCCGACGACCTCGGCGACCGTGCAGCCCGCGTGGGTGCACGTCGCCGTGAACGCCTTGAACTCGCCCTCGACCGGCTGGGTGACGACGACCTTCTGCTTGTCGAAGATCACGCCCTCGCCGGCGGGGATGTCGGCGGTCTCGGCCAGCGCCGCCTTCGGCTCTTTCTTCTTCTTGGGCGCGGCCTGCGACTCCTCGGCGGGCGGCTCCTCGGCCGCGTCGACGGCGGCGTCGACGGCCGCCTCCCCGGTGGGCTGCCCGTAGGCGGCGCAGGCGGTCAGGACCGCGGCCAGCCCGGCGCCTCCGGCTCCGAACACCACCGCCCGGCGCGTCGTATCGGTCATGGTGCGTCCTTCCAGGTTTCGGGTCTCACTCGCAGGTACGGCCGGCGGCCGTGAGCCGGTTCAGCCTCCCGCGCCCCGATCCCGGGAACCACGCACAATTACCCGTTCACACCACCACGATGGCGTCGCCCTCGATCTTGACCGCGTAGGGCGTCAGCGGCCCCTGCGCCGGACCGCTCAGCACCGCGCCGGTGTCGGCGGCGAACTCGCTGCCGTGGCACGGGCACCGCATCACGTTGTCCTCGGGCGAGCCGACCGCGCATCCGCGGTGCGGGCAGCTCGCGCTGTACGCCTTGAAGACGCCCTCCGACGGCTGCGTCACCACGATCTTCCACTTGCCGATGACCTTGCCGCCGCCCACGGGCACGTCGGCGACCTTGGCGATGACGTGGCCCTTGACCCCGGGCGTCTGGCGTGTCTTGGCGTCACCGGTGCCGCACGCGCCGAGCGCCACCCCGCACGCCATCACCCCGGCAGCTCCCAGCGCCTCACGCCGGCCGACTCCAGGCATGGCGGAGCCCCCCTCCATGATCGATGACCCCCTGCAGGTCACGGTTCACCCTAGGGGCGGTGATGTCCGGTCCGGTAAGCGGGTGCGGGTGCGGGCTTTGTGACGGGTCACAGCGGCGGCCCGCCGACTTTGCCGCGCCGTCCAATTCACAGGATGCCGCCGACGGATCATCGTGTGCTGCGAACGCCCTCACGCACGCACGGGAGTCGCCATGCAGCGTCGCACGTTCCTCCGCACCGTCTCCGCCGGGCTGGGCGCCGTCGCCTTCTCGGGCGCCCTCTGGCACGAGGCGGCGAGCACGTCGGCGGTCGCCGCGGGCGCGAGCCCGTACGGCCCGCTCGGCCCGCCGGACGCGAACGGCGTCGCGCTGCCCGCCGGGTTCACCAGCCGGGTGGTGGCCAGGACGGGCCACCCGATCGGCGGCACGCTGTGGCACCCGGCGCCCGACGGCGGCGCCTGCTTCGCCGCGGGGACGGGCTGGATCTACGTGTCCAACTCGGAGGTGCCGCTGGTCGGCGGCGCGACCGCGATCCGGTTCCGCCCGGACGGCTCGGTCGAGCGCGCCTACCGCATCCTCGACGGCACCAACGTCAACTGCGCGGGCGGCCGTACGCCGTGGAACACGTGGCTGTCCTGCGAGGAGATCTTCCGGGGCCGCGTGTACGAGACCGACCCGTACGGTGAGCGCGCGGCACGGTCGCGGCCCGCGATGGGCCGGTTCAAGCACGAGGCGGCGACCTGCGACCCGGACCGGCGGGTCGTCTACCTGACCGAGGACGAGTCCGACGGCTGCTTCTACCGGTTCGTCCCGGACACGTGGGGCGACCTGTCCAGCGGGCGGCTGGAGGTGCTGTGCGGCGACGCGTCCGGCGGCCCGGTGGAGTGGCGTCCGGTGCCCGACCCGGCGCCCGGCGTGCTGGAGCGGCAGACGCGCCACCAGGTGAGCGCCGCCCGGCACTTCGACGGCGGCGAGGGCTGCCACTACGCGGCCGGGATCTGCTACTTCACGGCCAAGGGCGACCGCAGGGTGTGGGCGTACGACGCCGTGCGGCAGAGCCTGAGCTGGGTCTACGACGGCGGCGGCACGCTCGACGGCGTCGACAACATCACCGGCGCGCCCACCGGCGACCTGTACGTGGCCGAGGACGGCGGCAACATGGAGATCAACATCATCACGCCCGACGGCGTGGTGGCGCCGGTGCTGCGGCTCGACGGCCACGGCGGCTCGGAGATCACCGGGCCCGCGTTCTCCCCGGACGGCACCCGCCTCTACTTCTCCTCGCAGCGCGGCACCAGCGGCGAGCGCGCCGGCACCGGCGGCATCACCTACGAGGTGACGGGCCCGTTCCGTCACTGATCCCTCTTGCCCGGCCGCCGTCACCCCGCGGCGGACCCCCACCCCCCACCGAAGGATGCCCGCATGCTCCGACGAACGACGGTCGCGCTCGCCGCCGCCCTGCTGCTGGCCGGCCTGGCTCCTCCCGCCCACGCCCAGCAGGGCGAGTCCTACGTCGCGCTGGGCGACTCGGCCGCCGCCGGGCCGCTCGTGCCCGACCAGGTGCTGCCCGACCTGGGCTGCCTGCGTTCCGACCGGAACTACCCGCACCTGACCGCGCGGGCGCTCGGCGCGGCGTCCTTCCGCGACGTCACGTGCTCGGGGGCCAAGACGCGGCACATGTACCAGCCGCAGGAGACCGAGCTGGGCTCGGTGCCGCCCCAGCTCGACGCGCTGCGCCCGGACACCACGCTGGTCACCGTGCACATCGGCGCCAACGACGTCGGCCTGACCGGCTTCATCGAGGACTGCCTCAACCTGCTGCCGCCGCCCGTCGGCGACGCCTGCTACAACGACTACACCGACGAGAACGGCCAGGACACCTGGCGGGTCAAGACCGAGGCGCTGCGCCCGACGCTCGTCACGCTGGCCGGCGACATCCGGGCCCGCTCGCCGCAGGCGCGGATCTTCCTGGTCGGCTACGCCACCTACGCCCGGCCGGACGGCTGCTACCCGCGCGTCCCGATCATCCGGCAGGACGCCAACTACATCCGGGCGACCCTGATGTACTTCAACCGGATGCTCGCCGAACAGGCCGCCGCCGCCGGGATCGGCTTCATCGACCTGCAGACGCCCAGCGCCGGCCACGACCCGTGCGCCTCCCCCGGGGTGCGCTGGATCGAGCCGTACATCCCGGCCTCGCCCGCCGCGCCGTTCCACCCGAACGCGCTGGGCATGCGCAACTTCGCCACCATCGTCACCGGCGCCGTCACCGCCGCGGCCCGCTGACCCCGCCCGCCCCGCTCTCAGGCCGGGCACGCGCCCGGGACCGGCACCCTCCCGGACCGGGCGCGCTCCTCAGGCCCGGCGGCCGAGCTGCCGCCGGGCCGTCAGCGCGGCCCCGATCCGCTGGAGCTGGGCCGGGTCCATCGGGTCGAGCCCCGTCAGGCTCACCGCCCGGCGCAGCCGGTAGTCGACGGTGTTCGGGTGGACGTGCAGCAACTCGGCGGTCCGCCGCCGGTCCAGCCCCGTGTCCAGGTACGCGGTCAGCGTCCGCAGCAGGTCGGGATGGGCGCCCAGCGGGTCGAGCAGCCCGGCGAGCCCGGCCACGGCGGCGCTGGGCCGGGTCAGCTGATACTCCAGCAGCACGTCGGCCAGCCGGTGCGCCCCCGGCGGCAGCCCGGCCCCGCGCGCGACCTCCAGCACCTCCTCGGCCAGCTTGGCCGCCTCGGGCACGCCCGCCGGCTCGGCCCACTCCGCCGCCGCCCACACCGGCGCCCCGGCGGCCCGCGCGGCCTCCGCGACCATCTCGCCGACCTCGCACCAGGCCGGCTCCTCGGCGAGCGGCACGAGCACCAGCCCGCCGGTGGCGTCGAGCGCCGACAGCACCTGCTCGGCGGCGTGCCGCTGGACGGCCGTGCGGACCCGGTGCAGCTTGCGCCGCCCGGCGATGGCGCGGCTCACCCGGTCGCCGGCCTCGTCGGGGTGCGCGCCCAGCGCCGTGGCCACCACCAGGTAGCCGGGCGCCAGCCGCACCCCGGCCAGCGCCGCCCGGTCGCCCGCCAGCAGCGCCGAGACGGTGGCGTGCATGGCGTGCTGCTCCTGGCTGAGCATCGCCTCCCGCTCCCCCAGGTACGCGCCGCACACGGCGGACGTGACGGTGCCCGTGTAGGAGAGGATGAGGCGGTTGGCGGCCAGCACGTCGTCCAGGTCGCCGGGCCCGGCGAGCGCGAACAGGTGCTCCCACACCCGGGTCACCCCCAGGTGGTAGGCCGACAGCAGCGCGTCCAGCGGCACCCCCTCCTGCGCCCGCCGCGCCGCCGACGCCCGCAGCGGCGCCAGCTCGGCGCGGGTCGGCGGGCGCCGCTCCCGGAACATCCCGCAGATCATGCGCAGATTGTGCACGGTGATGCCGGTGATGTCGCCGTCGAGCTCCTCGCGGGGCAGCCGCCGGTAGAGCGGGATCTCCTCGGCGAACGCGGCGACCAGCTCCCTGGCCAGCCGCACCGCCTGACGCTCCAGGAGCTCGTGCACCGGGCACCCGCCCAGCGTGAGCGCCCGGAGCGCATGATCCGCCACGGTCAGACCCTGTCAAATCCCCCGTCGGTAAACAAGGCACCCAACCGTGGCGCTATCGCATCCGCGTTCCCGCGTCGTCAGGACCCCAGGAGCTTGCGCAGGAAGCGGCCGGTGTGACTCTCGTCCACCTGGGCCACCTCCTCCGGCGTGCCGGCCGCGACCAGCGTGCCGCCGCGGGAGCCGCCCTCCGGGCCCATGTCGATGATCCAGTCGGCGGTCTTGATGACGTCGAGGTTGTGCTCGATGACGATGACCGTGTTGCCGCCGTCGACGAGCCTCCCCAGCACGCCCAGCAGCCGCCGGATGTCCTCGAAGTGCAGCCCGGTCGTCGGCTCGTCCAGGACGTAGACCGTCCGGCCCGTCTGCCTGCGCTGCAGCTCGGAGGCCAGCTTGACGCGCTGCGCCTCGCCGCCGGACAGCGTCGTGGCCGGCTGGCCGAGCCGCACGTAGCCGAGGCCCACGTCGTTGAGGGTCTGCAGGTGGCGCTTGATCGCCGGGATCGCGTCGAAGAAGGCGAGCGCCTCCTCGATCGGCATGTCGAGCACCTCGGAGATCGTCTTGCCCTTGTAGTGGACCTCCAGCGTCTCCCGGTTGTAGCGGGCGCCGTGGCAGACCTCGCACGGGACGTACACGTCGGGCAGGAAGTTCATCTCGATCTTGATGGTGCCGTCGCCCGCGCACGCCTCGCAGCGCCCGCCCTTGACGTTGAAGCTGAAGCGGCCCGGCTGGTAGCCGCGCACCTTGGCCTCGGTCGTGGCCGCGAACAGCTTGCGCACGTGGTCGAACACGCCGGTGTAGGTGGCCGGGTTGGAGCGCGGGGTGCGCCCGATCGGCGACTGGTCGACGTGCACGACCTTGTCGACCTGGTCCATGCCGTTGACCCGGGAGTGGCGGCCCGGCACCGTGCGGGCGCCGTTGAGCTCCTTGGCCAGCGCGTTGTAGAGGATGTCGTTGACCAGCGTCGACTTGCCGGACCCGGACACGCCGGTCACGGCGGTGAACAGCCCGAGCGGGAAGTCGATGTCGACGCCCTTGAGGTTGTGCTCGCGGGCGCCCTTGACGGTGATCTGCCGCTTCTTGTCGCGCTTGCGGCGCTTGGCGGGCACGTGGATGCTCCGGCGGCCCGACAGATACTGCCCGGTCAGCGACTCCTCGCTGTTGAGCAGGTCCTGGACGGTGCCGGAGACGACGACCTGGCCGCCGTGCTCGCCCGCGCCCGGGCCGATGTCGACCACCCAGTCGGCGGCGGCGATGGTGTCCTCGTCGTGCTCGACCACGATGAGCGTGTTGCCCATGTCGCGCAGCCGGATCAGGGTGTCGAGCAGCCGCATGTTGTCGCGCTGGTGCAGCCCGATGGACGGCTCGTCGAGCACGTACAGGACGCCGACGAGGCCGGAGCCGATCTGCGTGGCCAGCCGGATGCGCTGCGCCTCGCCGCCCGCCAGGGTGGCGGCGGCGCGGTCCATGCTCAGGTAGTCGAGGCCGACGTCGAGCAGGAAGCCCATCCGCGCGTTGATCTCCTTGACCACCCGCTCGGCGATGTGCATGTCGCGGTCGGACAGCTTGAGCGCGGCCAGGAACTTGGCGCACTCGCCGATCGACATGGACGCGACCTCGGCGATCGACTTGCCCGCGACCGTGACGGCCAGCGTGACCGGCTTGAGCCTGGCCCCCTTGCACGCCGGGCAGGGGATCTCGCGCATGTAGCCCTCGAAGCGCTCGCGCGTCGAGTCGCTCTCCGCCTCGGCGTGACGGCGCTGCACCCACGGGATGACGCCCTCGTAGGTGGTGTAGTAGGAGCGCTGGCGGCCGTAGCGGTTGGCGTAGCGGACGTGGACCTGCTCGTCGTGGCCGAACAGCAGCGACTTCTGCGCCTTCTTCGGGAGCTTGTCCCACGGCGTGTCGAGAGTGAAGCCCATGGTGTGGCCGAGCGCCTCGACGAGCCGGACGAAGTATTCGCTGGTGTGGCCGCCGGACCAGGGGTGCAGCGCGCCGTCGCGCAGCGTGCGCTCGGGGTCGGGCACGACGAGGTCGGGGTCGACCTCCATCTTGGTGCCGAGACCGGTGCACTCCGGACAGGCGCCGAAGGGCGAGTTGAAGGAGAACGAGCGCGGCTCCAGCTCCTCGAACGACAGGTCGTCGTAGGGGCAGTAGAGGTGCTCGGAGTAGAAGCGCTCGCGGCCCGGGTCGTCCTCGGGCAGGTCGACGAACTCCAGCGTGATCGTGCCGCCGGACAGCTGCAGCGCCGTCTCGACCGAGTCGTTGAGCCTGCGCCGCGACGACTCCTTGACCGAGAGCCGGTCGACGATGACCTCGATGTCGTGCTTCTCGTACTTCTTCAGCACCGGCGGCTCCTCCAGCCGCACGACGGTGCCGTCGACCCGGGCACGGGCGAAGCCCTTGGTCTGCAGCTCGCGGAACAGCTCGGCGTATTCGCCCTTGCGGCCCCTGATGACCGGGGCCAGCACCTGGAAGCGGGTGCCCTCCTCCAGGTCCATCACCCGGTCGACGATCTGCTCCGGCGTCTGCCTGGCGATCGGGCGCTCGCACACCGGGCAGTGCGGCTTGCCGATGCGCGCCCACAGCAGCCGCAGGTAGTCGTAGACCTCGGTGATCGTGCCGACCGTGGAGCGCGGGTTCTTGCTGGTGGCCTTCTGGTCGATCGACACCGCGGGCGACAGGCCCTCGATGAAGTCGACGTCGGGCTTGTCCATCTGCCCGAGGAACTGCCGGGCGTAGGCCGACAGGGACTCGACGTAACGCCGCTGCCCCTCGGCGAAGATCGTGTCGAAGGCCAGGCTCGACTTTCCGGAGCCGGACAGGCCGGTGAAGACGATCATCGCGTCTCGCGGCAGGTCGAGCGAGACGTCCTTGAGGTTGTGTTCACGTGCGCCACGCACGATCAGGCGGTCAGCCACGGCGATCCCGATGTCGAAAAGGCGGATAGGTCCACGGGGGATGGTAGACGGGGGCTCCGACAATTTCGGCAGGGCCGCATACCGCCCTGGCGAAAATCCGTCCCTCCCAGGTTACGGCCTGCGCCCACCCGGGCAGGAGGCCTTTCCCTGTCAACGCCATATCAACGCCGCGACCTGCGGCTTTATGCCCGTCCGCCGCCGGCACCCGGCCTCCAGATGATGAAATATCCCCTTATGACCGTCCTTCAGAGCTTGCGTGCCGAGCTGACCGAGGCGACGTCCGGGCTGCTCGCCACGGCCGCCTCCCTGTCCGACGCCGACGTCGCCTCCGCCTCCCGGCTGCCCGGCTGGTCGCGCGGCCACGTCCTCACGCACCTCGCCAGGAACGCCGACAGCCTCGTCAACCTCCTCACCTGGGCGCGGACCGGCGTCTCGACGCCGCAGTACCCGGACGCGCGGGCGCGCGAGGCGGGCATCGAGGCCGGCTGCCACCGGCCCGCCGCCGAGCAGCTCGCCGACCTGCGCGAGAGCGCCGGCCGCCTGGACGCCGCCGCCGACGCCGTCCCCGAGCCCGCCTGGGCCACCCCGGTCGGCGGCCTGCGCCCGCCGCACCACCCCGCCTGGTACGTCCTGGTACGCCGCCTCCGTGAGGTGGGGCTGCACCATGCCGACCTGGGCGCCGGCTACGGCCCGGCCGACTGGCCCGAGACGTTCGTCCGCCGCGAGCTGCACGACTGCCTGCGCACCTGGCCGCACGACCGCAGCACGGTGAGCGCGGTGCGGTTCGTCACCCCCGCGAACGGCCCGGTCGCCGCCGGGTGGGAGGGGCTCGGCGACGGGCCCGTGGTGGAGGGCGCGCCGGCCGACGTGCTGGCCTGGCTGACCGGCCGCTCGGCAGGTGAGGGAGTTAAAGTGGTGCCCGAGGGACGGCCGTGCCCGCCGCCACCGCCGTGGCTGACCACGACCGCGCCCGCTGACCTGCCCGCGACGCCCCCGAAGGACTACCCATGACCTACACCGGCGACGTCCAGGTAGGCGGCCCCGCCGACGTGCGGGAGCTGCCCGATCTGACGATCTGCAAGCTCGCCGTCGGCCCGTACGAGAACAACGCCTACCTGCTGCGCTGCACCGAGACGGGCGACGGCCTGCTCATCGACGCGGCGGCCGAGCCGGACCGGCTGCTGGCCCTGATCGCCGACCAGCCGATCAGCGCGATCGTCACCACCCACCAGCACGGCGACCACTGGCAGGCGCTGGAGCAGGTGCGCAAGGTGACGGGCGCCAAGGTGCTGGCCCATCCGCTGGACGCGCCCGGCCTGCCGGTCCCGGCCGACCGCCTGGTCGAGCACGGCGACCGCATCGCCGTCGGCGTCGTCACCCTGGAGGCGATCCACCTGCGCGGCCACACCCCGGGTTCGATCGCCCTGCTGTACGACGGCGGCGAGGGCAACAAGCACCTGTTTACCGGCGACTCGCTGTTCCCCGGCGGCGTGGGCAACACGTGGAAGGACCCCGAGCGCTTCGAGCAGCTCTACACCGACGTGGTGGAGCGCGTCTTCGACCGGCTGCCCGACGACACGTGGGTCTACCCGGGCCACGGCAAGGACACGACCCTGGGCGCCGAGCGCCCGTCCCTACCCGAGTGGAAGGCCCGGGGCTGGTAGCCGGCGGAAGGGGGTCAGCGGCGGGCCAGGACGCGCACGATGCGCTCGGCCGCCGGCCCCGGCTGGTCGGCCTGCCCGACCAGCTCGCCCCACGACCAGCGATAGAACCATCCGTCCTGGAGCGGCACGCAGTCGACGGTCTCGGCCAGCAGCGCGGTGCCGGGATCGCTGACCCGCAGCACGGGCGGGTCGGCTCTCAGCGTGGCGGTCAGCCCGCGCCGCTCCAGCTCGGCGGCGAGCTTGCCGAGGAAGTACGTGCGCGTGTGCTCGACCGGCATGGCTCCATCAAAGCCGAAGGCGCCGGAGAAGTCCCGCTTCTTCCGGCGCCGCTTGCTCGAATGGTCACTGCCCGATGCGGGAGGCCTCACGGCGCAGTTCGCGCTTGTAGAAGAGCATCCGCAGCGGGATGGCCGCGACGAGCGCGATCTGCATGGTGGCGCCGATCTTGATCGGCAGGTCACCGCCCTCGGGCCAGGCGACCCAGAAGGTGAGGAACGCGACGTTCACCATGATCCATCCGAGGACCACGGCGGCGAGCTGCCCCTTGGGCTTGGGGTACTCGATCCGGCTGACCATGAGCCAGGCCACGCCCAGCACGGCCAGCAGCGACCAGATCCCCGGCTCGAACAGCAGCACGATCGAGATCACGGTCATCGCGCCCATGGGGATCGGCAGCCCCATGAAGTCGCCGCTCTTGGTCTTGACGCAGGCGAACCGCGCCAGCCGTACGACACCGGCGACGAGCACGGCCGCGGCGGCGCCCACCACGGCGAAGAACGGCACCTGGTGGGTGAACCCGCCCCAGATCACGACCATGAACGCGGGCGCGAAGCCGAAGCTGATGACGTCGGCCAGGTTGTCGAGCTCGGCGCCCATCGCGGAGGCGCGGAAGCGCCGCGCGACGAGCCCGTCGAACAGGTCGCAGGTGGCGCCGATGAGCAGCAGCACCACGGCCGTCGCGAAGTAGCTGGGCGCCGGGGTGAAGCTGCCGTCGGTGCGCAGCGCCTCGATGGCCGAGGCGGCCAGCACGCACACGGCCAGGAAGCCGCACAGCGCGTTGCCCAGGGACAGAGAGTCAGCGGCGGACAGGCGGAACGCCTTGCCGACCGGGCCGCGAGGTTCTTCCTCTTCGGCCGGCCAGCCGCCGGCGTCAGCTGTGGTCAATTCTGGTCACCCCCGCAACCGTCTTCTCGCCCACGGACACCGCGGGTGAGATCCCTTCGGGAAGGTAGATGTCGACCCTGGATCCGAGCCTGATGAGCCCGATCCGCTCGCCCTGCGCGACCTTCGCCCCAGCGGTCAGGTACGGCACGATCCGGCGCGCGACCGCGCCCGCGATCTGCACCATCTCGATGTCGCCGAGCGTGGTCTCGAAATGCCACACCACGCGCTCGTTCTGGTCGCTGTCCTTGTTGAAAGCCGGCAGGAACCCACCTGGCACATGCTGCACGGAGGTGACATTTCCCGCAAGTGGCGCCCGATTGACGTGGACGTTCAGCGGGCTCATGAAGATCGCGACCCGGGTGCGGCCGTCCGGCCACGGGTCGACGCTCTGGACGACCCCATCGGCCGGTGACAGGATCCGCCCCTCGCCCGGCCTGCGGTCGGGGTCGCGGAAGAACCAGAGCATCCCACCGGTGAGGGCGCCCAGCGGCACGGCCGCGAGCGCCCAGCGACGGTCCCGTCGCGTCAGGAACGCGGTGGCGGCCGCCGCGGCCGCCGTCGGGAGGAGCCACGGGGAGACCCCGCGTGCGAGCCTGACACGGCCCGGCTTGGCAGAATCGACTGACACGTACAACCTTTGGATGGTGACTGGAACGGAAGCGCTTTGCCGTGATGCTACAGAACGCACAACTATGACACGACGCAACTACACCAGCAAAGCGCCTCGAAAGCCGTTTTTCTAGACCTGCTCCGAGTGGGTTTCCTCGCTCTTGCGGGTGTCCCTGCGGGCCTTGACCAGGCTCGCCACGGTGGTGATGACCATCGTGGCGCCGATGACCGACAGCGAAACCCAGATCGGGATCGCCGGGGCCCAGGAGAACCCGCTGTGGTGCAGAGCCTCCAAAATCAGCTTAACCCCGATGAAGCCCAGAATGAACGCCAAACCATAACTGAGGTAGACCAGGCGCTGCAGCAGCCCACCGAGCAGGAAGTAGAGCTGACGCAGTCCCATCAGGGCAAAGGCGTTGGCGGTGAAGACGATGAACGGGTCCGTGGTGAGCCCGAAGATCGCCGGAATCGAGTCGAGAGCGAACAGCAGGTCGGTGCTGCCGATGGCGATCATGACGATCAGCATCGGAGTGACCATGCGCTTGCCGTCGATCTTGACGGTGACCTTGGACCCGACGTAGCCGTCCGTGGTGGGGAAGGCCCGCCGCACCCAGCGGAGCAGGACGTTCTCGGGGACCTGCTCCTCTTCGCCCTTGACGTGCTGGCGGACGATGTTGATCGCGGTGTAGACGAGGAACGCGCCGAAGACGTAGAACAACCAGCCGAACCGCTCCAGCGCCGCGGCGCCGAGCGCGATGAAGATGCCCCGCATGACCAGGGCGAGCAGGATGCCGACGAGCAGCACCTTGTGCTGGTACGCCTTCGGCACGGCGAACCGGCTCATGATGATGAAGAAGACGAACAGGTTGTCGACGCTGAGGCTGTATTCGGTGATGTAGCCGGCGAAGAACTCGCCCGCCTTCTCCGGCCCCGTCGTCACCCAGAGGATCACCCCGAAGATCACGGCCAGCGTGATGTAGAAGGTGACCCAGAATCCCGCCTGGCGCATCGAGAACTCGCGGGCTTCACCGCGGTCGACGATCCACAGGTCGACGGCCAGGACGAGCAGGAGCCCGCCGATCACGACGATCCAGGCCCACAATGGTTCGCTCACGTTGTATTACCTCCGGCATACACGTCAGAACGCCGGAGGTCTCTCCCGCCCGCTGGGCATGGCGGACCGGCAGCCCCGGGGGCCCCATGGAGCGGGACTGCACCGTGATGACGAGGCTGCCGCGAAGGGATACTCCCCTCCCTTAACGCACGCAGTATACGAGAACGCGAAAGCCTCACCTAATCATCCGGATGATGTTGACGAACCGTAGGCGTCCAGCACCGCCCGCACGGCGTCGTCCTCGTCCGGCAGCTCGGCGCCACGCCGGGCCGCCGCCGCGGCCCGTCCGGCCGCCTTCTCAGGATCGGCGATCACTTCCTGTACGGCCGCGCGCAGGGCGGGCACGTCACCGTAGGGCACGAGCGCACCGGCGTCGCCGACGAGCTCGGGGATGCCGCCGACGGCCGTGGCGACCACCGGGCGGCCGGCCATGAGGGTCTCGCTGAGGCTGAGCGGCTGCCCCTCCCACCGGCTGGGCCACACGGCCACGGCGGCGGCGGCCAGCAGGTCGGGCACGTCGTCCCGGTTGCCCAGCAGCACCACGGGCAGCCCGTCGCGGTCGATCCGGCGCTGCAGCGTCTCGCGCAGCGGGCCCTCCCCGGCGATCGCGAACAGCGGCTCCGGCCCCGGCCACGGCCCGGCGGCGGCGTCGAGCAGGGTCTCCAGCCCCTTCTGCTGGGCGAGCCTGGCGATGGTGAGCACGACGGGCCGCTCCCCGGCCCCCAGCTCGGCGCGAACCTCGGCGGCGGGCCGCCCGGCGGGGCGTGGCACCGGCGCGGGCACCACCGCGGCCCGCACGTCACGCGCGCCCAGGGCCCGCATCCGTTCCCCGAGGTCGGGCGAGACGACCAGCACGCGGTCGGCCAGCCGCGCCACGATCCGCTCCAGCACCCCGTACACCAGGCCGACCGTCCCGCCCGCGGTGAGCGCGTTGTGCAGCGTCACCACCAGCCGTGGCCGCGTCCGGCCCCGGGACGGGACGCGCCCGAGCCCGGCCAGGGTGAGCCCGAGCCCGGCCAGGGTGAGCCCGAGCCCGGCCAGGGCCCCGGCGCGCAGGCCGTGGGCGTGCACGACGTCCGCGCCCCGGGTCAGCCGCCCGGCGGCGAGCACCGCCCGCGCGTCGGCGAGCGGCCTGGGCCGGTCGGTGACCTCCACCTCCGCGAGCCGCGCCCCCGCCTCCCGGAACGCGAACCCCTCCCCGACCTCGCGCGGCGCCACCACCAGCACCCGGTGCCCGCGCCGCACCAGGCCCCGGGCCAGCATCGCCACGTGCCGCCCGGTCCCGCCGGACGTGGTCCCCAGCACGAACGCCACCCGCACAGCCGCTCCTCCGCTCACTCGCCCGCCCACCTCATCCACCCGGACCATCCACCTCATCCACCCGCCGGCCCGCCTCGGCGGCGCAGCAGCGCGGCCACGGCGGCGGCGTCGGCGCGGTCCACGAGCGCCACGACGCCCACGCCCGCCGCCAGCGCCACCACGGCCGCCAGCAGCGTGCCCGCCACGCTCCCCCACGTCCCGGCCCCGCTGAACAGCCCGGCGAGCCAGCCGCCCGCCACGAACCCAGCCCCACCCCCGGCGAGCGCCGCCGCCCCGGCCCGGCCCAGCCCGGCGATCGCCGCGGCCCCCCGCGCCCGTACGACGGACGCCAGCAGCAGCGCCCCGCCGGCGGTCATGCCCGCGCTCATCCCCAGCGCCAGCCCCGCCACCTGCCACTCGCGCGGGAACGCCAGCGCGAACACGGTCTGGGCCACGATCACCACGCCCCACCCGGCCACCGTCCCGGCCGCGACCGCCCGCCCGCGCCCGGCGGCGTACAGCACCCGGCTGAGGTGCGCGATCAGCCCGTAGCCGATCAGCCCCGGCGCGAACAGCGCGACGGCCCGCGCCAGCTCCACCGGCGACGACACGGTCGACTTGTCCCCCAGGAACACCACGGCCCCCGGCCCGGACGCCGCCGCGAGCACCCCGGCCGCCACCCCGGACACGAGCACGACGGCCCGGGTCGTGCGGGCGGCGAGCTCCGCGAACGCCGCCCGGTCCCCCTCCACGGCCGACAGCAGGGGGAAGGCGCTGGTGGCGATGGGCACGGCGAGCACCGCGTACGGCACCAGGTAGATCGCCCACGCGTAGTTGTAGACGGCCAGCGCCCCGCCGCCGATCACGTTGTTGGACAGCGCCAGCACCCCGGCCATGGCCGCCTGCTGGGCGAGCAGCGCCGCGATGCCCGCCAGCGCCAGCCGCCGCACCCGCACGGCCACCCCGCCGGGGAAGCGGAACGCGGGCCGCCACCGCAGCCCGAGCCCCGCCACCGGCCCGGCGACGGTGAGCACGAGCGCCAGCACACCGAGGCTGGTGCCGACGGACAGCGCGAGCTCCGCCGCGAGCGGCACCTCGGCGCTTCCGGCCCGGCCGTCGCTGAGCGGCACGAACAGCAGGTACGCCACGATGACCACGAGGCTCGACACGAGCGGCGCCACGGCGGGCCCGGTGAAGCGGTGGTGCGCCTGCAGCACGCCGTAGAGCACGACGACCACGCCGTAGAGCGGGATCTGCGGCGCGAAGACGACCAGCATCCGGGTGGCGACCGCGTGCATCTCGCAGTCGCCGCCGCCGAACAGCCCCATGATCGGCCCCGCCAGCAGCGCGGTCAGCACCGCCACGGGGACGAGCACGACCAGGCTCCACGTCAGCAGCGCCGAGCCGATCCGCCCGGCCCGCTCGCGGTCGCCCGTGGCGGCGGGTTCGGCGAGCACCGGCACGACCGCCCCGGCCAGGGCGCCGCCGACGACCACCTCGAAGACGATGTTGGGGATCTGGTTGGCGGTGAAGTAGGCGCTGGTCAGGCAGTTGGTGCCGACGGTCTGGGCCAGGGCGTACTGCTTGGCGAAGCCCGCGACGCGCGCCAGCACGGTGATCACCGCGATGAGCAGCGCGCCTCCGGCCACGCCGCGCGCCAGCCGTGGGGTCACGCCCTGCCCGCCTCTCCGGTCATTCCGGACATCATGGCAGGCCGTACGGACAGGCGCGTCACGCGGTCTCTCAGACGGCGTCGGCGGGGCGGCGGCCGAGCAGGTCGAGCCGGTTGAGCACCGGGTTGCCCGCGATGACCTTGGTGAAGCTGATCTTCTCGGAGGCGGCGGTGAGCGCGGCGACGGTGCCGAGCAGGACGAGCCTGCCGGGGCGGCCGAGCCGGGTGACGGCGGCCAGGCCGAGCAGCGCGCCGAGCGCGTTGGCCCCGGCGTCGCCGAGCATGGCGCGCTCTCCGAGGTCGTCGGGCAGCAGCGCGGCGGCGGCGCCCAGCGGCACGGCGGCCAGCGCGGCGGTCGCCGGTGAGCCGCCCGCGACCGCGCTGACCAGGAGAGGGCCGCCGGTGAGCAGGCCGACCTTGATGGCGCGGCCGGGCCGCAGGTCGAACAGGTTGGCCAGGTTGGCGGCGCCCGCGATGGCGGCGCCGTTGACGAGCGTGTCGGCCGGGCCGCGGGAGACGAGCGCGGCGGCGCCGAGCCCGGTCGCGCCGATGCCGAGGATCTTGACGGCGCCGCTGGTGACCTCGCCGCGGGCCAGCGCGGTCAGGTGGCCCTTGAAGCCCTTGGAGGAGGTGGTGCCGTAGAGATCGTCGTAGGCGCCGAGCGCGCCGCTGCCCGCCCCGGCGAGCAGCGCGGCCGCCCGTACCCGGGGCGGCAGGCCGGGCGCGAGCGCGGCGGCAGCTCCCGCGCCGGCCACGAACGCGGGCCCTTCGAGCAGCGTGACAGCCTCGCCCCGGTGGTTCTTACGGGTCCAGCGGCTGCCCGGGTCGACGCCGCGCGCCCGGGTGAACGCGGTGTAGGCGGCGCGGGCGGCGGCGGCGCCGATCGCGGCGCCGGCGACGGCGTAGAGCAGGCTGCGGGCCATGTCAGCTCCCTGAGTCGGAGGACGACGGGGTCGGCTGGGGCGTGGTCGGCGCCGGGCTCGGCACCACCGGCTGGAACGCGGTGATCCCGGTGCCGATGCCGTACTGCCCGGCGGCCCCGGCCAGTTGCTCCCGCAGAGCGTAGACGATCACGACGCGGCCCGCCGGGATATCGGCGCTGTCGACGGTGGAGACGCGCTTGGCCACCTCGGTGCTGTCGCGCACGGCGGTGACGGCGCCGCCGGGCCCGGTGGCGGGGACGGTGCCCGCCACGACCAGGCCTCGGCCGCCCGCGTCGAGCCCGGAGGCCAGCGCCACGAACGCGGCGGCCTGCGTCTCGGCGTTCTCGCCCTCGTACGGGACGTCCGGGGCGAACATGACGACGAGCGTGGCCCGCTTGGCCGGGTCGCCGTCGAGGTTGACGAACCCGCCGGTCTCCAGCCCGCCGAGCACCGAGGCGGTGGCCGCGTTGGGGGTGCCAGCGACGGCCGGGTCGGTGGTGGTCACGGTGGCGGCCAGCAGGGTGGCGGCCTTCTCGTAGGCGGTGGCGGGCGTGGGGAAGGTCATCTCGGCCGGCTTGAGCTGCCCGGCCAGGCCGTCGAGGACGCCGCCGCTCTTGGGGTCGAAGAACTTCTCCGTCAGCGAGAGCCTGCCGGTGATGGTCGCGCCCGCGTCGGTCAGCACCTCCTGGGTGGCCTCGCGCTGCGCCGCGCCCGCTCCGGGCGCCTCCACGAGCAGCACCTCCTCGCCGGTGAGCTCACCGGCGACGAGCTTGGGCGTGAGCGTGGTGACGAACGCGTCGCCCGCCTGCTCCCGGCTGCGCAGGTCGTCGATCTGGCCGCGCTGCTCCTGCTTGTCGGCGGTGAGCTGGCGGGTGAGCTCCTCGGCCGATCTGATCGCGGGGTCCTGGAGCAGCGTGGTGCCCATGACGATGCCCACGGCCAGCGCCAGGAAGATGGCGACGATGGAGACGAGGTGATAACGGAAATCGATCACGAGAAGAGCCCGACCAACCAGAAGATGAACGCGTTCCAGAAGTCTTGCAGCCCGTTCAGCCAGGTCTGGCCGAGCGGGGAGAACGACAGGGCGACACCCATCGTGATCAGCGCGGTGATCGCCAGCAGCAGCAGCTGCGGGGTGGAGATGCGGCTGCGGTAGAGGCGGCTGACGCCCTTGGCGTCGACGAGCTTGCTGCCGACGCGCAACCGGGTAAGGAAGGTGCTGGCCATGCCGGAGCGCCCCTTGTCGAGGAACTCCTCCAGCGTGCCGTGGGTTCCGACAGCGACGATGAGCGAGGCGCCCTTGTCGTCGGCCATGAGCATGGCGATGTCCTCGCTGGTGCCCGTCGACGGGAAGATCACCGCGTCGCGGCCGAGCTGGCGGACCCGTTCCAGGCCGGGCGCGCGGCCGTCGCGGTAGGCGTGCACGACGAGCTCGGCGCCGCAGGTGAGGGCCTTGGCCGAGACGGAGTCGAAGTCGCCCACGATGATGTCGGGCAGGTAGCCGGCCTCCAGCAGCGCGTCGGCGCCGCCGTCGACGCCGATCAGCACCGGGCGGTATTCGCGCAGGTAGGGGCGCAGGGTGGCGATGTCTTCCTTGTAGTGGTAGCCGCGCACCACGATGAGGGCGTGCCTGCCCTCGATGGGGGTGCGGATCTCGGGCACGCCGACGCCCTCGATGAGCAGCTTGCCCTCGCCGCGCACGTACTCCATCGTGTTGACGGCGAACGCCTCGATCTGCACGGCCAGCCCGGCGCGGGCCTCGGCCATGGCCGCCTCGACGGCCTCCATGTGCTGCTCGTCGCCCTTGCCGACGACCTCGTCGTCGAGGTGGATGACGCCCTCGTGCAGCCGGACGACGTCGCCGTCCTTGACGCGCTCGAACAGCTCGTGGCTGGCGTTGTCGACGAACGGGATGCCGGCCTCAAGGATGATCTTCGGTCCGAGGTTGGGGTAGCGCCCGCTGATGCCCGCGGCCACGTTGACCACGGCCGCGGCTTCGCACGCCACCAGTGCCTCCGCGCTGACCCGGTCCACGTCGACATGGTCGATGATGGCGATCTCGCCTGGCTTGAGGCGCTTGGTGAGCCTCTTGGTCCGCCGGTCGATCCTCGCCACACCCGTGACACCGGGAAGGTCGTTGACCTTCCTTCCGCGGAGGCCCGGCATCTTGTTCCCCGGAACCTTCATCAGTGACCATCCTGCCAGAGGGAAACACGTGGGAGGTCACGCACTGCGGGGCGTGTCCGCTATGTCACCCAGGATCACCTGTCGGCGGCGGCCAGTCCCAGCAGCTCCTCCGCGTGTGCCCTGCCCAGCTCGGAATCCTCCAGTCCGGCGAGCATCCGCGACAGCTCGCGCACCCTGCCCTCGTGGTTGAGGGTGACCACGCCGCTGCGCACGACACTGCCGTCGCTGGCCTTCTCGACCACCAGATGCTGGTCGGCGAAGGCCGCGACCTGGGGCAGATGTGTGACCACAATCACCTGCGCGGTGCGCGCCAGCCGGGCCAGGCGGCGGCCGATCTCGACGGCGGCCTTGCCGCCCACGCCCGCGTCGACCTCGTCGAAGACGAACGTCGGCACCGGGTCGGCGCCGGCGAACACCACCTCGATGGCGAGCATGACCCGGCTCAGCTCACCGCCGGAGGCGCCCTTGTTGAGCGGCAGCGGCGGCGCGGCCGGGTGGGCGGCCATGCGCAGCTCGACCTCGTCGACGCCCTCAGGGCCGAACTCGGCGGCCCGGGAGAGCTGGACGACGACCCGGGCGTGCGGCATGGCCAGCGCGGTCAGCTCCTCGGTGACGGCCGCGCCGAACCGCTCGGCGGCGGCCTGGCGCACCTTGGTCAGCTCGGCGGCCAGGTCGGTGAGGCGCGCGGTGAGCTCCTCCAGCTCGCGGGTGAGCTCCCCGATGCGCTCGTCGTCGCCCTCCAGCTCGGCCAGCCGGGCGGCCGAGCGCTGCGCCCAGGCCAGCACGCCGGCGCTGTCCTCGCCGTACTTGCGGATCAGCCCGGTCAGCGCGGAGCGCCGCTCCTGGACGGCCGCCAGCCGGGCCGGGTCGGCCTCGATCGACTCGGCGTAGGCGGCCAGGTCGGTGGCCACGTCGGAGATCAGGTAGCCCGCCTCGGCCAGCCGGTCGGCCATCCCGGCGAGCTGGCTGTCGAAGTCGCGCACCGCGTCGACGGCCGCCCGCGCCTCGCCCAGCAGCGAGATCACGTCACGCGCGCCGCCCGCGGCCTCCATCGGGTCGCCGAGCAGCGCCGAGTGCGCGGTGGTCGCCGCGCCGCGCAGCGCGTCGGCGTGCGACAGCCGCTCCTCCTCGCCGCGCAGGTCGGCGTCCTCACCGGCCTTCGGGTCGACCTTCTCGATCTCCTCCAGCCCGAACCTGAGCAGGTCGGCCTCCTGCGCCCGCTCCCGGGCGCGCGTGGTCAGCTCCTCCAGCAGCGCCGCCACCTGCTTGTGCCTCTTGTACGCCTGCGCGTACGCGCGCAGCGGCTTGACCAGGTCGTTGCCGGCATAGCGGTCGAGCGCGGCGCGCTGCCTGGCGGGCTGCAGCAGCCGCTGCTGGTCCATCTGACCGTGCACCGCCACCAGGTCGTCGGCCAGGTAGGTCAGGGTGCCGACGGGCACCGTGCGGCCGCCGAGCCAGGCGCGCGACCTGCCCTCGGCCGAGACGGTGCGGGAGATGATCAGCTCGCCGTCGTCGACCTGGCCGCCGATGTCCTCGACCTGCTGGGCGACCCGGCCGCCCGGGTCGATGACGAGCGTGCCCTCGACGCTGGCCTTGTCGGCGCCGGGGCGGATCCGGGAGGGGTCGGCCCGGCCGCCGAACAGCAGCCCGAGACCCGTGACGACCATCGTCTTGCCCGCGCCGGTCTCGCCGGTGACCACGTTGAAGCCCGGCGAAAGCTCCAGCACGGCCTCGTCGATGACGCCGAGCCCCTGGATGCGGACCTCCTCGACCCTTGGTCGCACTGCCCACTCCCGTCACTTACGTGCTTTCCGAACACTCGTGCGGATGCGATCCTACGCGTTCGCGTCCCCATTCACTCAGGGTCGCACCCTTCCGCGCCACCCCTGGACGGGTAGTTCGAACTTGGCGACCAGCCTGTCGGTGAACGGCGCCCCGGTGCTCTCCACACCGTGCAGCCGGGCCAGCCGTACCGGCTCGCTGCCGCGCCGCACCTCCACGCGGGTGCCGGCGGGAAGGTCGAAATGGCGGCGCCCGTCGCACCACAGGACCCCGACGGGTGTGTCGGGCAGGATCTCGACGGCGAGCGTCGAGCGCGGCGAGACCACCAGCGGGCGCGCGAACAGGGCGTGCGCGCTGATCGGCACCATGAGCAGCGCCTCCACCTCCGGCCACACCACCGGGCCGCCGGCGGAGAAGGCGTAGGCGGTGGAGCCGGTCGGCGTGGCGCAGATCACGCCGTCGCAGCCCCAGCGCGACAGCGGCCGCCCGTCGATCTCGGCGACCACCTCCAGCATCCGCTCCCGCTTCTCGACGGTGACCTCGTTGAGCGCCCACGTGTCGGCGATGACGCGGCCGTTCTGCCGGGCCAGCACGTCGATCGTCATGCGCTCCTCGACGTCGTAGCGGCCCGCGACCACGCTGTCGACGGCGGCGGCCAGGTCGGCGACCTCGGCCTCCGCCAGGAAGCCGACGTGGCCCAGGTTGACGCCGAGCAGCGGGGTGCCGGCGGGCCTGGCCAGCTCGGCCGAGCGCAGCAGCGACCCGTCGCCGCCGAGCACGATCATCACCTCGGCGTCCTTGGCCGCGCCCGGCTCGGCGGGCACGACGTCGACGCCGCCGCAGCCGATGTCGGCGGCCTCGCCGTCGAGCACCCGGACGCTCAGCCCGGCCGCCACCAGCCGCCCGATGACCAGCCTGGCGCTCTCCACGGCGGCCTCCCGCCCGGTGTGCGCGGTGACCAGGACGGTCCGGCTCGCTGCCCGGCTCATTGGGGCCCCTCCGCCACGGCGCGCCGGATCTCGGACTCCAGGTCGGCGACCGGCGGCGCCCCTTCGCCCTTGCCCAGCCACAGCAGGTATTCGACATTGCCCGACGGGCCCGGCAGCGGGCTCGCGGTCACGCCGCGCACCGCCAGCCCCAGCTCACCGGCCTTCGCGGCGGCCTGCCGCACCGCTCCCGCCCGCAGCTCCGGGTCACGCACCACGCCACCGGCCCCCACGAGCTCCTTGCCCACCTCGAACTGCGGCTTGACCAGCATGACGAAGTCGGCGCGCGGCGCGGCGACCTCGGCCAGCGCGGGCAGCACGAGCCGCAGCGAGATGAACGACAGGTCGCCGACGACCAGCGTGGGCGCCTCACCGACCATGCCCGGCGTGAGGTCGCGCACGTTGAGCCGCTCCATCACCGTGACCCGCTCGTCGCTGCGCAGCGACCAGGCGAGCTGCCCGTAGCCGACGTCGACGGCGACCACGTGCGCGGCGCCGCGGCGCAGCAGCACGTCGGTGAACCCGCCCGTGGACGCGCCCGCGTCCAGGCAGCGCCGCCCCGTCACGTCCAGCTCGGGGAACGCCTCCAGCGCCCCGAGCAGCTTGTGCGCGCCGCGCGAGACGTAATCAGGCCCGCCGGGCGACTCGGCGACGACGATGGCCGAGGCGGTGTCGACCTGGGTGGCGGGCTTGCCGGCCCGCTGGCCTCCGACGGCGACTCGGCCCGCCTCGATCAGCTGGGCCGCCTGCTCCCGCGAACGCGCCAGCCCGCGCCGCACCAGCTCGGTGTCGAGCCGGACCCTGCGGCTCACCGCGCCTCCACGGCGCCGAGGGCGGCCTCCAGCCCGGAGAACGCCTCCTCGAACACCGCCACGTGCTCGCCCACCGGCAGCCCGGCCAGGCGGCCCAGATCCGCGAGGACCGCGTCGACCCGCTCGTCGCCGGTTGCCTCTGGCAGCTCACTCATGACTCGACGGTAACGCCTCGGGCGAGCGCCCGGCACCTTGGCGGGCGTGTCACACGTTGGAGGGTCATACGGGTGCTCCGATGTGGAACGCTACGGACCCTGAAGACAAGGAAAGGAAGGCGGATCATGGCAAGCGTCGAGGAGTGCCGGGAGGCGCTGGTCAAGCTCGTCGCCCAGTTCGACGAGATCGACGAGCAGGACCGGGCCAAGCACGTGGTCGAGCGCACGGTCAGCTGCCGGGTGTCCGACCTCGACGTCACCTTCCACGGCCGGCTCCACCACGGCGGCCTCGACCCGTTCACCGAGGAGCCGCCCGCGAACGGCAAACCGGCCGAGGTCAAGCTGACGATCGTGTCCGACGACCTCATCGCGCTGGTCGACGGGGAGCTCGACCTGGCCCGCGCGCTGCTGGGCGGCCGCGTCAAGATCGACGCCAGCTTCGGCGACCTCCTGCGCCTCCGCCGCCTCCTCTGACCCCGCCACCCCCACTTGCCCCCGCCTTGACCGCCAGGCTCTGTCCCGCAGGACCTGACCCGCCGGCCCAGACCCGCAGGTCCCGCAGGACCTGGCCCTCGCCCCGCCCCGCAGGACCCGTCCCGCAGGACCTGGCCCGGCCTGCGCCGACCCGGTCCTGCGCCGACCCGGTCCTGCGCCGACCGCGCGCGCTCAGACCCACCCGCCCTGGTAGGCCCGCCCTGGTAGGCCCGCTCTGAGCCCCCGCCCTGGTGGGCGCTCTGAGCACCCTCTGGTGAGCCGGCTCAGAGCGCCCACGCTGGTTGACCCGCCCTGGCGTGCCCGCGGTTCGTGTGCCCCTGCGTCAGCCGATGCGGTCGAGAGCCTCCTTGACCGCATCCTCCTCGGCGCGGCCGTCGCCGACGGCCGCCCACACGGCGTCGCACGCCGCCCGCAGCCCGTCGATCCGGCTCCCGCCACCGTCGAGCCGCAGCGCCCCTCCGGCCCATCGCGCCCGCCACCCGCCGCACTCCCCGTCGCGCACCGGCGGATACGGCTCCAGCAACGCCCCCAGGTCCTCGCCCACGTAGGTCGGCCGATGCCGCGGCGCTGCCGTGAGCAGGTCGACCGGCCTTGCCACCCCCGTCAGCACCAGCAGCCCGTCCACGCCCGCGTTCACCGCGCCCTCAATGTCGGTGTCGAGCCGGTCCCCCACGACCAGCGGCCGCCGCGCCCCTGTACGGATCACCGACTCCCGATGCAACGGCGGATCAGGCTTACCCGCATAGACCGGCTCAACCCCGGTCGCATGCGCGATCACCCGTACCATCGCCCCGTTCCCCGGCTGCTCCCCTCGCCCGGTCGGCATGGTGGCGTCCCCGTTGGACGCCACGAACAACGCCCCCCGCCGCACCGCCAGCGCCCCCTCCGACAGCAGCTCGTACGACAACCCGGGCGCGATCCCCTGCACCACCGCCGCAGGCTCCGACGCCGCCGTGGTCACCGGCCTCAGCCCCCGATCCCGTACGGCCAGCCGCAGCCCCGACCCGCCCACCACGAGCACGTTCGACCCGGCGGGCACCCGCTCGGCCACCACCCGCGCCGCCGCCTGCGCCGACGTGACGACGTCCGTCGCCTCAGCGGGCACCCCCAGCTCCCGCAGATGCGTCGCGATGGCGGCGGGCGTCCGCGAGGCGTTGTTCGTCACGTACGCCAGCCGCGCCCCGCGCCGCCGAGCCTGCTCCAACGCCTCCGGCGCCCCGGGCACCGCGTACCGCCCCAGATAGACAACGCCGTCAAGGTCAAGCAGCAGGGTGTCATAGCCGTCGATCAGCACAATGCCTCATTCCCCTAGCCCACCCACATCCCGTGAGACTCTAACCGCGCCCCAACTCCCGCCCTGATGCCCCACCCCCGCCCCCCACGCTGCCGAAGCCGGACCACCCCGGTGCCCGACCTCCCCGCTGCCGAAGCCCGGCCCTCCCCCATGCCCGATCGCCCCGTCTGCCCCAAGACCGCCCCCGGGCCCCACCGACTACCACTGCCCGACCGGCTGGCCCATCCCCGCCTGACCGCCCCATCCGCCCGACTCTCCCCCATCGCCCGGTCCACCCGGGTCCACCCGATCCGCTCGACTCGCCCCATCGCCCGGTCCGCCCGGTCCGCCCTCGACGGGCTTACCAGCCCCGAGCCTGCCCCTTGAACAACCGGCCACCGGGGGCGTGACCGCGTGCGCTCGCGTAGCCCCCGGCCATCGGCCTGCCCTCGCCCGACCGGCCGCCCCTCTGCCCCGGGCTCAGCAGGCCGCCACACGGCCCACGACAGCCGACACCCCGTTCCCCGGCCACGCCCTCCTCCCGGCTACGCGTCCCTCCCGGCTACGCGTCCTCCCCCGACTGCGAGCGCGACCCTCACGCAGGCTCGCCCGCACACGCCAGCCCATCGTGGGCTCACGCGCGCCCCCCGGTCACCGGGCCCCCAGCGTCATTCGCCGCCGCTCAGCACCGCCGGGGTAGGCGTCCTTGCAACATGCGCCGTTCTCTCAGCGACGTCGCCCCTCGCCGCTCACTGGTCGCCCCGCCCTGTCCACGTACGTCCATCTGCTCGTTGGCGTCGGTGGCAGTAGGCAGGGTGAGGTGGGACGCAGACGTATGGGCCGCCTTGGCGGCGGGGTCACATCTCCCGTCGGGCGCGGAGGGTCGCCCGTACGCTCTTCAACGCCGACACGTAGTGCCCCTCATCGGGCCGCATCGCCACGGCGATCGCGAGCGGCTCCTGCGCTCCCTCGATGTCACCGGTGCGCCACAACGACAGGCCGAGCCCGAAGTACGCGTAGTCCTCCGCGGGGTTGGCGTCGACGATCCGCCGGAAGCTGTCGGCCGCCTCCGCGTACTGCCGCGAGTTGAACTGGGCCCTGGCCAGCGCCTCCCTGATGCTGCGGGAGTCCGGCTCGGCGCCGGCCGCCCGTTCCAGCAGCGCGGCCGCGGCCGCCGGGCTGCCTTCCTTGAGCAACTTCACTCCACGCTGGTACCAGTCGTAAACGTCACCCCTCGGAGCGCCCGTCGGGGAATCTTCGTGAGGGTTTTCACCTTGGACCATTGCGTGAGCTCTCCTTCATCGGCAATCGACGGGTTCGCTGGGGAATCGGGCACCGGCGGAGCGTCGGGGCGACCACGGAAAGACACGGACGTCTATGACAGCATGCCCGGTATGGGGAATTCCGAACTGCCGATACCGGATGGTCTCGAACTGCGCCCCTTCCGGGGCGTACGATTCGCCGTCGACGATCCCGCCAAGGTGACCTCCCCGCCGTACGACCTGATCTCGGACGGTGATGTCCACGCGCTGCTGGACTCCCATCCCTACAACGTCGTCCGTCTCATCCTTCCCATCTCGCCCCCGGGAGACGCCAACCAGCCGGCTCCCGCTGACCACTCCGGCGAGAGCACTCCCGCCCCCGGTACCCCGGCAAACCCACGCACACCACCCGCGCATTCCCAGCCGCACGGCCATGCGCCCGCAAAGCCCGCCTCCACGCCCGGAGGCCCCGCAGAAGCGCCACCATCTGGACGCCCTGCAGCCGCGCCGCAGCCTGGACGCCTCGCAGCAGCGCCACCATCTGGACGTCCCGCAACCGCGGAACAGCCCGGACGTGCCGCTGTCACCCCGGAGGCCCGCAGCAGCGAAGCGCCGCCGGCCCGCTATGGCCAGGCGCGCGACACGTTGCAGGCGTGGCTGGCCTCGGGTGTCCTGATGGTCGACGACCGTCCCGCTCTCTACGTGTACGAGCAGCGCGGCGAACACGTCGTGCAGCGCGGCCTCATCGGGGACGTTTGCCTGGCGGACCCCGCGCAGGGCATCGTCCTGCCCCACGAGGACGTCATGCCCGGCCCCATCGCGGACCGCCTCGCCCTGATGAGCACCACCCAGGCCAACCTTGAGCCCATCTTCCTCCTCTACGACGGCGCCACCGGCACGGCGACGACCCTGGTGGACGAGGTCGCCGCGACCCGCCCGCCCCTGGTGACCGCCCATACGGAAGACGGCCTGACGCACCGCCTCTGGGCCATCACGGACGAGGCCGAGATCGATGCCGTCAACGCCGACCTCCACGCGCGCCAGGCCCTGATCGCCGACGGCCACCACAGATACGCCACCTACCGCATGCTCCAGCGCCAGGAACACGCAACCCGCCCCCAGCCCGCAGGAAGTCAGGTTCCCTCCGGTGCGTCCCCGCTGAGCCGTCGGGCCGGCGGCGGGCCGTGGGACTTCGGGCTGGCTCTGCTCGTCGACTCACGTGCGTATCCGCCCGACCTGAAGGCCATCCACCGCGTCATCCCCGGGCTCCCCTTGCCTGAGGCAGCCGCGCGTGCCAAGGGCGCGTGGCGGGTTCAGGACCAGGGGAATCTGGCAGAGGGCATGGCCGCCCTCGACGCCGCCGAGAACCCGGCCTTCCTGCTGGCCGGAGCGGAGGGCGTCCACCTGCTGACCCATCCCGATCCGGTGCAGCTCGCGCTGGCCATGCCCGCCGACCGCTCGGACCGCTGGAACTCTCTGAACACCTCCATCCTCACCCAGTTCGTGCTGCCCAAGGTGTGGGGGCTGCAGGACGACGAGAAGACCGTGCGGATCGTGCACCATGACCCGTACGCGGCACTGCGCCTGGCTGTCGAGACCGGTGGCACCGCCGTGCTCCTCAAGCCGCTGGCCGTGGATGATGTGCTGGCGGTCGCGGCCGGTGGAGAACGAGTGCCCCGGAAATCCACCTCCTTCGGCCCCAAGCCCCGTACGGGCCTCGTCCTGAGGACTTTCGCCATCGATTGACCTCCGGCAGTCGCGCCATTCCCGAGGTGCTCGCACGCCGTCCACGACGGAGCGAGTGGCCCATGCGCGCCCCCAGCTCGCATGGGCTCCGCGACCGCCTACCCGGGTGGCGGGGTCAGCCGGTCTCGGCGAGGACCGCCACGGGGCGCGGAGTGGTCGGTGGCGGCGGCTCGGGAGGCTCCTGGGGCAGGGGGTCGGCTTCGATGACCCTGGCCGACGACACCTCCACCTCGTAGCTCCAGACCTTGGCCTGCGCCGGTCCGAAGATGCGGCAGCGGAAGGCGCCGGTGAGCTCCAGCGTGTCTCGCGGCTTGAGGCTCCGGACCAGGTCGGCCACCTCGGTGTCGAACGTGACGCACGGGATGCTGTCGGTCATCGTGCCGTGGCGCCGGTGCCTGCGACGGCGCACCAGCAGCCGCCACTTCGTCATCGTGTCGCCACTGGGCAGCTCGCGGTCCTCGACACCCGCCGACAGCCGGCCCGCCAGCAAGACCTCGTTACGGTCCACAGTCGTCCTCCCATTGGTGTTCGGGTGAGGATCACTCTCTACGATGAGGACGAGGCCGGTTCGGCTGGAACGCCGTTCTGGGGATAGCGGACGCGGTTCAGGAGTTGCCTGTGGACAACATCACCGCCCTCGGCGGCGACGTCTATGAGATCGACACGAAAATGGCCGGCTACTCGGGCATCACGGCCGGTTATCTGATCCTGGGCGATCGCCCATGCCTGGTGGAGACCGGTACGTCCACGTCCGCGCCCGTGGTGCGTGACGCGCTGGCCTCGCTCGGCGTCGGGCCGGGCGACCTCGCGACGGTCGTGGTCACGCACATCCACCTGGATCACGCGGGCGGAGTGGGAGACATCGCGAGGTTCTTCCCGTCCGCCCAGGTGGTCGTCCACGAGAAGGGGGCGCGGCACCTGGCCGAACCGTCACGGTTGATGGCCAGCGCCCGGATGGTGTGGGGAGACCGTCTCGACACGCTGTTCGGTGAATTGTCCCCCACCGAGGCCGAGCGCATCGTCGCGCTGGGCGACACCGGCGCCATCGATCTCGGCAACGGCAGGACGCTGAGCAGCCACTACTCCCCCGGCCACGCCAAGCACCACGTCGGCCTGATCGACTCGTACACCGGGGACCTGTATGTCGGCGACGCGGCCGGCGTCTACCTGCCCCAGACCGGCGACCTGCGCCCGGCGACCCCGCCGCCGGACTTCGACCTGCAGACCGCGCTCGACTCGATCGCGCTGTTCGAGGCACTCGGGCCGCAGCGGCTGCTGTTCAGCCACTACGGGCCCGTCGGCGCGGTACAGGAAACGCTCGAAAGGTCGGCGGAGGAACTGCGCATCTGGGTTGATCTCACCCGGCAGGCGCACGCGGAGGGCATGGACCTCGACCACGCCGTCGCCATGGTCCGCGACCGCACCAAGGAGCGTTACACGGCGCTCGCCGCCGACGACGAGACGGCCGAGCACTTCGAGCTCCTCAGCGGCGCCCCGTCGAACGTCGCGGGCATCCTCCACTGGCTCGACCGCGTCTCGCCGTAATTGTTTGTGCGGGTACGGGACCCGTACCCGCACAAGGTGTTACTCGTCGCGCTTGGCCGCTTCGTCGGCCTCGTCGCCCTCGTCGAGGTCGTCACCGAAGTCCGGCTCGATGAAGGCAGGGTTGATACCGGCCACGGCGGCCGAATCACCGGACTTCACCGGCTCGGAGCCGGCGTCCGCCTTCGGAGCCTCCGCCGAGCGGGTTTCCGCCTGACGAGTTCCCGCCTTCGGGGCCTCCTGCTTCGGGGCCTGGGCCTCGGGCTTCGACTCGGGCTCCTGGGAGTCCGCGTCATCCTCGGCTGCCCGGGGCTCCGGCGACGGCTCGGCGTCCGGGACCACGTCGGCAGACTCGGCGCTCGCAGCCGCAGCCGCCTCCTCGGACGTCTCGCGGTCGGCACCGGCCGACCCGTCAGCCGCCTCATCGGCGTCCCTGGAATCGGCATCATCCAGGACAGAGCCGACGGCGGCCGTCTCCGCCGAGGACTGCCCGGCATCGGCGTCCTCGTCCGGCGCCTCGCTCAGGTGCTCAAGCTCGGCATCGACCGTCTCCGCCTCCGGGGTGGCGAGCAGGTCGCCGGCCTCGGCGAGCGCCTCGGCGTCGTCAGGCGAGTCGTCCTCCTCGGGCTGGTCCGAGGCCGCGCCGGCGTCGTCGAAGTCGTCCTCGTAGTCGAACTCCTCCTCGACGTCCTCGATGACGGCTCCGGTCAGCTCGGCGTACCGCTCGGCGGCGTCCGTCTCACCGTCCTCGTCGAAGGCCATCGCCCGGCCGAACCAGTCGGTGGCCGCCTCCTGGTGCCCGGCCTCGGCCAGCGCGTCGGCGTACGCGAACGCGAGCCGCGCCGACCACGGCCGGGGCTGCGGGTCGCGCAGCTCGGGCAGGCGCTGGAGCGTGATGACCGCGGCGTCGTGCTGGCCGAGGTCCCGGCGGGCGCCGGACTCCACGATGCTCAGCTCGATCTTCCCGGCCCTGTCGAGGCGTTCGGCCTCGGGCGAACGTACGAGGTCGAGCGCCCGCTCAGGCCGACCCATCCCGCGTTCGCAGTCGGCCATGACCGGCAGGTACGCCTCCGAACCGGTCATCCTTCTCGCGGCGCGCAGATCGCTCAGCGCCTCCGAGAAGTGCCCGGCACGGTAGGCGACGATGCCGGCGGCCTCCCGTACGACACCGATGCGGGCCGCGAAACGGCGGGCCACCTTGGTGTGTTCGTGAGCCTTGTCCGGGTCGTCCGCCTCGAGCGCCCGCTCGGCGGCGACGAGGTGCCTGCCCACCAGCTCGGCCAGGTCGCCAGGCAGGGAACGCAGCTCCTCGCGTACTTCCTTCTCGAGCTCGTCGGCGGTGATGTCGGGCTCGACCTCGGGCAGCCTCTCGCGCTGCGGAGCGCCGGCCTCGTCCTCCGGCCTGCCGAACCGCGCCCGGGTGCCGCCCGGCCGCTCGTCACGCGAGAACGGCCGCGAACGGTCGTCCCGGTATCCACCGCTTCGGGGGCCTCGGTCGTCACGGTCGCGGAACGGACGGCGCTCGCCGCCATCGCGCGAGCCCCGGTAACCGCCACCGTCGCTGCGCGGCCCACGATCGTCGCGGAACCCGCCCTCGCGACGCGGACCCCGGTCATCCCTGTCCCGGAACGGACGACGCTCGCCGGCATCACTGCGCGGGCCGCGGTCATCGCGGTCACGGAAGGGGCGACGCTCGCCGCTGTCGCTACGCGGGCCACGGTCGTCACGGTCGCGGAACGGACGGCGCTCGCCGGCGTCACGCGGACCCCGGTAACCACCGCTGTCGCTACGCGGCCCACGATCGTCACGGTATCCGCCCTCGCGGCGCGGACCCCGGTCATCGCGATCCCGGAACGGGCGACGCTCGCCACTGTCGCTCCGCGGACCCCGGTCATCCCGGTCACGGAACGGGCGACGCTCGCCACTGTCACTGCGCGGGCCACGGTCATCGCGGTCGCGGAACGGACGGCGCTCGCCGCCATCGCGCGAACCCCGGTAACCACCGCTGTCGGAACGCGGCCCACGGTCATCGCGGAACCCGCCCTCACGACGCGGACCCCGGTCATCCCGCTGGTATCCACCCTCGCGACGGGGACCACGGTCATCGCGATCCCGGAAGGGACGACGCTCGCCACTGTCGCTCCGCGGACCCCGGTCATCCCGATCGCGGAACGGGCGACGCTCACCGCTGTCACTGCGCGGGCCACGGTCATCGCGGTCGCGGAACGGACGGCGCTCGCCGGCGTCACGCGGACCCCGGTAACCACCACTGTCGCTACGCGGCCCACGATCGTCGCGGAACCCGCCCTCACGCCGCGGACCCCGGTCATCCCGATCCCGGAACGGACGACGCTCACCACTGTCACTGCGCGGCCCACGGTCATCCCGGTCACGGAAGGGGCGACGCTCACCACTGTCGCTACGCGGACCGCGATCGTCACGGTCGCGGTAGGGCCGACGCTCGCCGGCGTCACGCGAACCTCGGTAACCACCACTGTCGCTACGCGGCCCACGATCATCGCGGAACCCGCCCTCACGCCGCGGACCCCGGTCGTCGCCCTCCCTGAACGGGCGGCGGGGGCCGCGGTCGTCCCACGACCTGCGGTCGCCCGAGTTGCGGTCCTGGTAGGGCCGCCGGTCCTCACTGCGCGGTCCCCTGCTGCCGTCGTCACGACGGCCGCCACGGTCATCCCGGTTGTCCCGGCTATACGACCGCGATCTATCGGCATCGGCGCGGAACGGACGGTCGCCCCGGGAGTCACGTTCGCGGGAACCCTGCCCGCCGCTCCTGTCGCCTCCGTCTGAGCGCCTCTCCCCGTAGTCGCCGCGCTCGCGCTGTCCGCCGTCCGATCCGCTATCTCTGTTCACTTCTGGTCCATTTCGTTGGCTCACTCAGCGGACCCTTGCTACCTGTACGGCGGTCCGCCGTGGCTGGTCGCCGCCTGTCGAAGGCCTTACGCGACGAAGGCCACCCGTGGGGGGTGGCCCGGTACCCTCAAGCGTAGCAAGCCACACCGTGTCCCTTGGCCGACACATATTCGATCGCACGCAGGCGGCCCCCCCGGGCAGACTCTCCGCATGTCCTTGCGCTTCCACGAGATCGCCGAATCCCGCCACAACATCCTTAACCCACTCAACGAGCTCAAACTTCAACAGCTCGGCGAGATGTGCCGCATCACTCCCGGTACGCGCCAGCTCGACCTGGCGTGCGGCAAGGGCGAGCTGCTCGCCACCTGGTCCGCCACGTACGGCCTGCACGGCGTGGGCGTCGACATCAGCAAGGTCTTCCTGGACGCCGCCAGAGCCCGTGTGAACGAACTGGACGTGGCCGACCGCGTCCGCTTCGTCGAAGCCGACGCCGGGACCTATGAGGACACTCCAGAAACGTACGACATCGTGTCCTGCGTTGGGGCCACCTGGATCGGCGGCGGCCTGGCCGGCACGCTGGACCTCATGCGCCGCCCGCTGCGCCGCGACGGCCTCGCCCTGGTGGGCGAGTGCTACTGGATCTCCCCGCCGCCGGAGAAGGCGTACGAGTCCCTGCAGGTGCCGATGGGCAGCTTCGCTTCACTCGCGGAAACGGAGGAGGTGTTCGACGCCGCCGGGTTCGAGCTGCTGGACATGGTTCTCTCCAATCAGGACGACTGGGACCGATACATGGCCAGCCAGTGGTGGACGCTGAGCGATTGGCTGCGCGACAACCCCGCCGATCCCGATCACGCCGCCGTGCGCGACTTCCTGAACCGTGCCAGGCGGTCCCATCTCGAGTACGGCCGGCAGTATCTGGGCTGGGGCGTGTTCGTGCTCCGCCAGAAGAACGTCTGACAGAGCAGTCCTCCACAACGCCAAAAGGGCCCCCGGCAGTGCCGGAGGCCCTTTTGGAACGCAAAAAGTTTGGAACGCGAAGAAGGCCCCGACAATCAGCTTGTCGGGGCCTTCTTCTGAAAGATTGTCCGGCGGTGACCTACTCTCCCACACCCTCCCGAGTGCAGTACCATCGGCGCAGGGAAGCTTAACTTCCGGGTTCGGAATGTAACCGGGTGTTTCCTTCCCGCCATAACCGCCGT
>NZ_JBGNUU010000036.1:0-50667 GCF_041950485.1 Nonomuraea sp. ATR24 | reverse complement strand
GGCCTTGAACTCCGGCGTGAACGAGCGGCGAGGACGCGGCTTCTTCTTCCCCATGCTCTCCATCATGGACATCCTTCCGGGGACGAACCCCTGATCTCGGATGTCCGTCAAACCGGATCAAGCCCACCGCATGGCCACAGCCAAGTACGAACGCCTCGGCTTGCGCTTCCCCCTGGCGCACGTCGCACCCCCCGATCAGGCTCTGCTCAGCCGGGTCCACGCCCAGTTCCGCGCCCACGGCGTGACCAGCGTCTGACCACTCGCGCGGTGGCCCCATCGAGTGCATCGGAGACGCACAGGGACGGCCGGCGCACCGCAGCAGGCCGGAGCCGCTCCCCGCCACGCGCGGGCATCGTGCGCGGTTTCCCTCCCGGCGCGGAGGACGGTACTGACGGGACCACCAAGGGCAGCTACCGCGAGGACTACCGGCGCAAACGACAACCCGCCCGCCCCCGGGTGCGGGGCGGGCGGGTGAGTCGATCGGCTACTTGAGCCAGGGGGTGCGCTGGACGATGGGCAGCTTGCCGAGCCCTAACGTTGTCCCGGCGCCGGTGAGGGCGAGGCCGATGAGGACGATCGAGTAGATGATGTGGTCGTCCATGAAGGGATTGTTGGCCAGGGGCAGCTCGGCCGCCCACATCAGGACCAGCATGGCGGTGCCGGCGCCTGCGGCGATCCGGGTGCCGACGCCCAGGATCAGCGCCAGGCCGATGCCGAGCAGACCGGTCATGAACAGCCAGTCCACCCACGCCTGACCGGCCAGGCCGGAGAAGAAGCCGCCGAGCGCGTTCTCGCCCGTGCCCTTCAGGAACCCGGTCGTCGGGCTGCCGCCCGCCAGCCAGGCCCGCTCGGCCGGAGTGGCGAATCCCCATCCGAAGGTCTTGTCCAGGAACGCCCACAGGAACACCCACCCGATCGCGATCCGGGCAGCCGCCCAGACATAGTCGACGGGGGTCCGCGCCGCCTTGCCGGCGCTGGTTTCCATCACGGGCTTGTGCATGGTGGTGGCCATGGCGGGCCTCCCTTTCCGTTGTGCTGTGCGGCCTTGTCTCGCTTACATCTCATCGTTCCGAGCCGCTCGCGTTGAGTGCCGTACGCCTCTCGGGGAGAGGACCTTGGTCCTCTCCCCGCTGGTTGCCTAGCAGGGACCTTCGGCAGGCGGGTGTGGGCCGTCAGGCACTCACCTGGCGCCGATCCGATACGGAAGCGTCGGCGTAGGAGGTGCGTGATGTCCGTTTCACTCGCTCACGAGCTCGGCGTCCGGCGGCTGCTGGTGGCGGCGGGTCAAGCGCCGTCGGTACTCAACACCCAGCCCTGGCGCTTCCGCGTGGTCGGCCGGGAGTTCATCGAGGTGCTCGCCGATCCCCAACGGCGGTTGCGCATCAGCGATCCGCGTGGCCGCAACCAGTACGTGAGCTGCGGCGCGGCCCTGTTCAACCTCCGCCTGGCCATGCGAACGGCGGGGCAGCGGCCGATGGTGTGGCTGCTGCCGTCAACCGAGGAAGAGCCCGAGTTGCTGGCGGCCGTGCGCGTAGGCCCGGCGTCGCCCGTACCGGAAAGGTGTCGCGAGCTGTTCGACCTCATTCCGGCACGCCGCACCAGCCGCCGGCCCTTCGCCGATCGTGCTCTGCCACGTGCGGTGCTGGCCGAGCTTCGCCAGGCCGCCTCACGGGAGGGCGCAGGTCTGGTGCTCCTCGACCGCCACGCCACGGCCGACATGCTGGACTATGCCGCCATCGCCGAGGACGAGCTGACCCGCGACCACGATTACCGCGCCGAACTGGCCGCGTGGACGATGCCGGGCGCACGTTACGACGGCGTTCCAGGCTACGCACACGGGCCACACGCGCTGCGGGACCCGGCGCCTGTGCGGGACTTCGGGCGGCAGTACGGCGAGGCACGGTTCGAGGCACGGCCACAACTCGCGGTGCTGACCACCATGGGCGATCGGCCCGTCGACTGGCTGCGGGCGGGTCAAGCTCTGCAGCGGGTGCTCCTGGTCGCCACCAAGCACAACGTGTCGGCGTCGTTCCTGAATCAGCCACTCGACCTGCGGGACATGCGTAACCGCCGCGACCCCCACCACCGGCGCGGCCATCCCCAGATGATCATCCGCCTCGGCTACGGACCGCCCGTGGCCCGCAGCCCACGCCGCCCCGCGACCGAGCTCGGCGCCGCCTGAGACCGGGACAAGAGGAGATCTGCCATGTCCGAGGGATACGACGTACTGCTACGCGACGGTGGCATCGCCCACGTCCGTCCACTGCTGCCCGCTGACCGCCAGGCTCTGCACGAGCTGGTGAACCGCTCGTCGGAGCGCTCGGCGTACGTGCGATTCTTCACCGGTGGCCGCAACACGGCACACGCCTACATGGACCGTCTGACGAGCGTCAAATATCGTGGCCGCGCGCTGGTGGCCGGCTTCCGGGGGCGGCTGGTCGCACTCGCCGAGTACATTCCCGTCGACAGTCGCACCGCCGATCTGGCCATTCTCCTGGACGACGCCGTCCACGGACACGGCCTCGGTACGCTGCTGCTCGAGCACGCCGCCTTGGACGCTGCCGAGCACGGCGTGCGGGAACTGGTGGCCGACGTGCTGGCCGAGAACCACGCGATGCATCGCCGTCAAGACCACCTTGCGGCTCCGTGCGAGCATCGCCGCTCGCGATCACGAGGCCGAAATGGCGTCCCTGGCGCGGGTGCTCACCCCCCGTTCCGTCGCGGTGATCGGCGCAAGCCGAAACGAGGCCGCCGTCGGACACAAGGTGCTGCGCAATCTGCTCGACGGCGGCTTCCCCGGGCCGATCCACGCGGTGAACCCGAAGGCCTCCGAGGTGGCCGGGCAGCCGTGCCAGGCCAAGGTCCCCGATGGCGTGGATCTGGCAGTCGTGGCCGTCCCCGCCCGGCACGTACTGGAGGTGGCACGAGACTGCGCGAGCGCCGGAGTGGCCGGACTGGTGGTGCTGACGTTGAGATTCGCCGAGACCGGTGCGATCCTCGGAGGTGGAAGACGCCGAGGCGGCCGCGGCGGCAGGCGCGCGGATCGGCTTTCCCATCGTGCTCAAGGCCAAGGGCCCGGTGCACAAGAGCGACATCGGCGGCGTCAACTACCCCGCCTTCGGACCGCTCGTCATGGTCGGGATGGGCGGGGTGATGGCCGATCTCCTGGCTGACCGCGCCTTCCGCGTACCGCCCGTCGCGGACGCGGCAGCCATGATCGAAGAACTGCGCTGTGCCCCGTTGCTGCATGGCTACCGCGGCTCGCCACCCGTCGACATACCGGCCCTGGCCGGGCAACTCGAACGCGTCGGCCGGCTGCTGGAGGACCTCCCCCAGGTAGCCGAGCTCGACCTCAACCCGGTCGTCGTCACACCGGAAGGCGCGACCACGGTGGACGCGCGCACAGACTGGCCGCCTGTGATCCCCCGCCCTCACCACTGCTCCGGCGCCTGCGCTGACCAACGACTGCAGCCGTCCGGGACTTCCGGCCCTACATCGCACTCGCTCCCGGAGCTGTGATGAAAGCGATGGAAGACCAACAGAAGGAGCTGACCCACCATGCGCAAGACCGTCGCAGACGTGATGACGACCGGCGTCGTGTCCGTCACCGCTGACACGCCGTTCAAGGACATCGCCGAGACTCTGATCGAGCACGCCATCAGCGCCGTACCGGTAGTGGACGACAAGCAGGTAATCGGCATGGTGTCGGAGGCCGACCTGCTGCGCAAGGAAGAGTTCCGCGAGCAGTTCTATCGCGAGGGCTACCGGCCGCCGCTGCGCGCACGGTTGCGCCACCCCAAGGGCCGACAGAAGGCGGAAGGCGACACCGCCGCCGAACTGATGACCAGTCCGCCGATCAGCATCACCGCTGATGCGCCGGTCGCGGCCGCCGCGCGCCTCATGGACGCCCGCGATGTCAAGCGCCTCGTGGTTCTCGACGCCGAGGGTCGCCTGGCCGGGATCGTCAGCCGACGCGACCTGGTCAAGCTGTTCCTGCGCAGCGACGACGCCATCGCCGCCGAGATTCGCGACGACATCCTCGACCGAGCCCTGTGGGTAGATACCTCAGGCGTACGCGTCGAGGTGACCGACGGTGTGGTGACGCTGTCCGGATGGATGGAGCGCCGCACCGAGGCCGGCCTCGCCGCCCGCCTGGCCACCCGCGTCAACGGTGTCGTGGACGTGGTGGACAAGGTGATGTGGAAGACCGACGACAGCAAGTGGGAGGCCAAGTAGCGATGCTCGTACGCGAAGTCATGAGCAGCCCGGTCATCACGGTCCGCCGCACCGACCGCGTGCGGCAGGCCATCCGGGTGCTGCACGAACACGACATCACCGCCGCCCCCGTCGTCGATCACACCGGCCGCCTGGTCGGCGTGGTCAACGAGCTGGACCTGCTGCGCGGCGAGTTCGAGCCCGATCCGCGGGCCACCATCCGGCCCGCCGGAGCCTCGCCCGAACCCCCGCCGCGCCTCGTGACGGAGGTCATGACGGAGCGCGTCACGACGGTCGCCGAGACCACCGATGTCACCGCCGCCATCGACCTCATGGTCAGCCGGCGGATCAAGAGCCTGCCTGTCGTCCGAGGTGACGCGATCGTCGGCATGTTCAGCCGCCGCGACCTGATCTCCATGCTTGCCCGTCCGGACTCCGAGCTGCGTGAAGCCGTCGTGACGGCGCTGCGCGAACACTACCCCTCGGGCCCGAGCTGGGACGTCACCGTGCGCGACGGCGTTGCGGAGCTGAGCGGCCCGCCACATGAGTATGACGACCACATCGCCGACCTCCTCGCCCACACCGTGCCCGGAATCACCCGGGTGAGACATGTCAAGGAGCAGCCATGAGAACCACCGTCCAGGACGTGATGACGACCGACGTGACAGCAGTCGAGCAGAACGCCTCCTTCCACACCGTCGCCGAGCAGCTCGTCGAGCATGGCGTCAGCGGCCTGCCCGTCGTCGACGAGGCCTACCACGTCAAGGGTGTCGTCTCCGAAGCTGACCTCCTGGCCAAGCAGGAGTTCAAGACGCGGTACTACGGCGACGCCTACCGTCCACCACTGCGCGCCCGCATCCGCCACGCCGTCAGCAGCGAAGGCAGCGGCTTCTACAAGGCATTAGGCGAGACCGCCGGCGAACTGATGACGTCCCCCGCCCACGTCACCACCCCCGGCACTTCCGTAGTCGTGGCCGCCCGGATCATGGACCAGCACGGCGTCAAACGTCTGCCCGTCGTCGACACCGACGGCAAGCTTGTCGGGATCATCACCCGACGCGATCTGATCAAGGTCTTCCTCCGTCCCGACAAGGACATCGAGCGTCAGGTCAGGCAGGCGATCCACGCCGGACGAGGCGGCGTCACCGGGCTCGAGGTCACGGTGACCGGCGGTGTCGTCACGCTGTCGGGAACGTTCGACGAGCACAGCAAGGCCATCACCGCCGTCCGCATGGCCGAGAGCATCGACGGTGTGGTGGCCGTGCACGACGAGCTGCACTGGAGGCACGACGACATCATCAACTTCCCCATGTGGGGCGGAGCTTGACTCTGCGATCCTGCCGTTCAGTCATCGGTGTTGCTGACCGGCCAGTCCGTTCCCGGCATCATGGCGGCATGGCCACAGCCGTTGAGCATGTCGTCACCCATGTCCCTGTGTTCGCCCCGGATGTGCCCGCAGGCCAGGCACGCGAGCGACTGCTGGGCGAGAGGTTCGACAGTGCCTCTGACATCGTCGTCCTGGATGCGGCAGGACGTCTCACGGGGATGATCCCTATCGAGCATCTGCTTGCCGCACCGCACGACACTCCGCTGGCGGAACTGGCCGATCTTGATCCGCCTATCGTGCTGCCCGGCGTGGATCAGGAGGTGGCAGCCTGGCGAGCTGTGCAGCACGGAGAGAGCAGTCTGGCCGTCGTGGCTGAAGATGGCCGATTCCAAGGGCTCATCCCCCGGCGCCGGCTACTGCGTGTCCTGCTGGAGGAGCACGATGAGGACCTTGCCAGGCTGAGCGGGAGCCTCAAGGCCAGGAGCGCCGCTGAGGAGTCGGTGCGGCGCCGCTTCCTGCACCGTATTCCCTGGCTGATGATCGGGCTGGCCGGTGCGATGGTATCGGCGGGCATCGTCGGGTCCTTCGAAGAGCGCCTTTCGGCCAACGTGACGCTGGCATTCTTCCTGCCGGGCGTGGTCTACCTCGCTGATGCCGTGGGCACCCAGACGGAGGCGGTGGTCGTGCGGGGCCTGTCGGTGGGAGTCTCCGTCCGCCGGCTGGCCCGAGGAGAAGCGATCACCGGGCTGATCATCGGCCTCGCGATGGCAGCAGCTTTCCTGCCCTTTGCCCTGCTGTATGGCGATACGGGCGTGGCCATGACGGCGGCCATCGCGTTGTTTGCCGCCTGTTCCGTGGCCTCCATGCTGGCCATGGGCCTGCCTTGGCTGCTCAACCGGCTGGGCCATGACCCTGCTTTCGGCTCCGGGCCCCTGGCGACCGTCGCCCAGGACCTGATTTCCATCACGGTCTACCTGCTCATTGCTCTGGCCTTCACTTGATTCAGCTCCTTCAACGTGATCGGCCAGTGCTTGGCGTTCTCGCCGCCGTCGCCGGCCCAGATGCCAGGATGTCGCGGTGCCCTTCGACGGTGACAGCCATGACGAGGCAGATGGGCCGGTTGGCGACGTGACCGTCTTGGATCTTGACGTTGATCGCGTCCACGAACAGGACGGGGTACGCGCGATCGAGCGGCCGGTTCTGCCATTCGGCCATGCCGTCCATGACCTTGTCCGGTGATGGTGGAGATGGTCTGCTTGGACACGTTCGCCCCGTAGGCCTCGGCCAGATGGGCGGAGATCTCCCCATGGGCCAGCCCCTTGGCCGACAGGGACAAGACCATCTCGTCCACGCCGGACAGCCGGCGCTGCCGCTTGCGCACCAGCTGGGGCTCGAAGGTGCCCGCCACATGCCGCGGCATCCGAACCTCCACCGGGCTGACCGTCGGTCACCACGGTCTTGGTGCGGCTGCCGTTGCGGCTGTTGCCGCTGCGCACCCGCTTGGTCAGCTGCTGCAGCAGGCCACCCTCGCCGATCAGCCGCAGCCCCTCACTACGGGCCCGATTGACGAGCATCGAGATCAGCTGCTCGTCCGTCATCGAGCGGTCCGGCTCGACAGGCAGTTCGTTCATGGGCAGCGACTCCACGGCGGTCTTGGACATCAAGCTTCTCTTCCTTGATCATCAGATCCGCCGTTATTTTTTACAGTCCCCGCGGCCTTCAGTCGGCGGAGGGCGGGGATGGCCGGGTGTCAGTCCAGCCTGACTCCAGCACCATGGTGACCCGGTCTTTTACCTGCGGCATGCCACCGGTGATTTGGAAAGTCAGCACTTTGGAGGTGT
Source organism: Nonomuraea sp. ATR24 (assembly GCF_041950485.1). NCBI lineage: Bacteria > Bacillati > Actinomycetota > Actinomycetes > Streptosporangiales > Streptosporangiaceae > Nonomuraea > Nonomuraea sp. ATR24. The sequence goes on along the minus strand of NZ_JBGNUU010000036.1, from coordinate 43,284 downwards.
CGGGGTCGATGATCAGTCTGCCCTGGGTGGCTTGGCCCATCTGGATCGGGAAGGTCACGGAGACGCCCGGCCGCCCCTGCGGATCGGTGGTCCGGCCTTCGACCCGCACTGCGGGCAGCGTCGCCAGCGCCTGGTAGGCGGCGCTGCGCACCTGCGGGGAGGCGGGCAGCTCGTACAGGAGTGATGCCAAGGTGGGCGGCAGGCCGTCCTCCACCGAACCGGCGAAATCCTGATCGCTACGGATCGCCTCAGCGGCCCGCCTTTTCAGCGCTTCGGGGTCGACGGGCAGCGCCTCGATCTCCTTCAGGGTCAGGGGCATGGCACTCCAGTAGAGCCTCTGCTCCCCCTTTAGCCGGGTGAGCATGCCCTCGCCGGGCGCGGTGGAGTAGACGCCGCCGTCCTTCCCCATCTCCCATTCGGTCGGCGAGCCGTCCCGGCGCCATGCCTCCACATCCAGGGGGCGTGCGGCCAACTGCCTGCGTCCGATCCAGCCTCGACCGTCCTTGGCCACCCACGTCTCCGAGAGGTACGAGGTTTCCAGACGATAGGTGGTGCCGTTCTGGCCGTACGGTCCCGCCGAGCCCACGTACAGCTGCTTGAGATGCCAGTAGGCGCCTTCTGGGGCGGCTTGGGCCTTGGCAGCGGCGGCCAGCAGGATCGACGTGCCCGACAGGACGGTGCCGCCGGGTGTGACCGTGGGAGAGGGCGATGCGGTGAGGGTGACCTGGCCAAGGAAGACCGCCGTCGCGGCCGCGGCCGCGGCCGCTGCGAGTCCGATAGCACCGGCCCGCCACGGCAGACGCCGGACCGTCCGGTGCGGGCGCGTCTGAGTGGCCATGATCGCCGCACGCAGTTCGCGCGCGCCGGGCCCCTGATCCGGCGCGTGTGGTGCCGGGTCGATGGCCCTTACCAGGTTGTCGATGTCGCTCATGCTTCCCCCATCGCGATTGTCAAGGACGCCTGCCGCTCCAGCGCCGCCGCCATCCGTTTGCGCGCCCGATGCAGCCGGGTCCGGGCGGCAATAGCCGTACAACCCAAAACTTTGGCGATCCGCTGGCTGGTCAGGCCCTCCCAGCAGGCCAGTGCCAGGACCTCGCGGTCGCGTTCGGGTAACCCGTCGAAGGCGGCGCGAACATGGTCCAGATCAACCGGTCTGACCGGCCGGTCGGCTGCCAGTTCCGCACGTAGCCGCTCAGTGAGCACGGCCCTGCGGGATTCGCCGCGCTGCTGGTTGGCCAGTACGCGGCGGGCTACCCCGTACAGCCACAGCAGCGCCTCCTCACCCTCGGGCACGTCGCCGATGCGCCGCCAGGCGGTGAGGAACGTCTCGGAGATGACGTCGGCCGTGTCGTCGGGCGAACCGGTACGGCGGGCGGCGTACTGGTGTATCGCCGGGTAATACGCGTCATAGACCGCTTCGAAGCGATCTCGGTGTGTCACAGAGTCTCCTTGCCGAAAGGTGCCTGACACCTGGTAAATGTCCGGCACCTCGCGGAGTGTGGCAGCTGGCTATGAGCAGTTTGCCTACTCACCCCGTGGTCCGGACGCCATACCGTCGCCGGGGCTGGTGTAGCTGGGAGCGCATCGACCGGACCCCGCTAGTCTGTGTCGTCCCCGTACTCAACCTCTATGGGCAGTACATCTAGCCGGGAGATCCGCTGTAACCGTTCTCACGGCAGGCGAACGAGCCTGGCAGATGCAGGTGACTGGCGATCGGTACCGGAACCGAGGCATAGGAAGGTTCGCTCACCATCGGAGATGGACATCCATGCCGGAGTTCGCCATACCGGGCTCTGACAGGGGAATGGCACGTAGGTACTCGGAGACATCGGAATGCTGGTTCTCACGCTGGGACTCGGGAATCGAGGGGTGAGGGCCCGTCTCGGGCAACGGATGCGAGGTGAGAACGATGTCTGGTCTCCACCGGGTGGTTGTGGGCTACGACGGCTCGGACTTTTCGATGCAAGCGTTGGAGTGGGCACTCGGCGAGTGCGAGCTGAGGAGATTGCCGCTCACGGTCACCCACGCGTGGCGCTGGCCTTACCGCGAGGCGCAGCAGGAGGCCCGACTTGACCTGCGCAACGCGGCGGAGCACGTGCTATTCCATGGCGCCGATTGCGCACGATCCTCCAGCACGCTGACCGACGTCAAAGCAGATCTGTACGAGGGCTCGGCGGCCGAGCGCCTCGTCGACCTGTCAGCCGACGCGGAACTCGTGGTGGTCGGTTCCCGGGGGCTGGGGGCTCTGACGAGGTCGGTCGTGGGGTCGGTAGCCAGCTACGTGGCAGCCCATGCCCAGGCTCCCGTGGTGATCGTGCGCGGTTCCGGACCGTTGCCCGCCGGCCCCGCACCTTCCGGCCCCATGGTCCTGGCCCTGAGCCCGACCACGCCCGACGAGACAGTCCAGTTCGCCTTCGACGAGGCGGGGTTGAGGCAGCTTCCGCTCTTGGCCGTGCACGCCGTCCACCTGCAGCACATGGCCTGGGGCGTGGCGATGGCACCCGTGCCTGACATCGAAGCCCTCGCCCGAGCCGGCCAGGAACGGATGGAGGAGCGCTTGGCGCCCTGGCGTGCTTGTCATCCGGAGACTCATCTGGAGACCCGTGCCGTTGTAGCCCCAGCCAAAGAAGTGCTTCGTGCAGCATCTCCCCAGGCCAGTCTTCTGGTCGTCGGCGCTGACCGAACCCGGCACCACGGCCATCTGGGCTCCGTCGTCAGGGCAGCGGTCGAATACGCCCCTGGCCCCGTTGCTGTAGTCCCTGGCCTCGTCATCTGACCCCAGGAAGAATGAAGTCACGTCTACCGGGCCGAGGTGGCAGCCAGGACGACCCCGGGCGCGACTACGACGGACCGATCGACCACGTGCGCGGATCGCACGTCTTGGGACCAGTCCCCGGTCAGGGACTTCGGGCGACAGGAGTACGAGGCAGGCTTCGAGAAGCGGCCACGGCTGGCGGTGCTGACCACCATGGACGATCACCCCGATTGATTGCGGGTCAGCCAGGCGTTGGAGCGGGTCCTGCTGCTGGCCGCCCGGTACGACATGTCGGCATTGTGCCTGAGCCAGCTGCCCGACCTGCGGGATATGCGTCGGCGCCACCGGCGGGAACGCCCTCAGATGATCATCAGACTCGGCTACGGCACGCGTCCGCGCTGGCCGGTGACCGAACTCATGGCGCAGTGACGGCTCATCCCACCGCAGCGACCGGGCAGGGAGCGTGCTGGAGGAGGGAGCCGGCATGTGCGGCATGCTTGCGGCTGACGACCAGGAGGGTCGCGGATTGGTGGTCGGTGGCGGGCTGGACCCGTACCTGCGGATGGCGCGCCACCCACTCGGCAAGGTCCGTCGTGTGGGCGAGCGGCAACTGGCGCAGAGTTGCCTCGTCGAAGGCGAATTCCAGCACGGAGGCGTCGGGTTCGCGCTCGGGTACGACGATGGGGCCCGGATGCGTGGCGGCGGGCAACGGACCTGGCCCTTGCACGACGATGACGGGGCAGCGTGCGTGGGTGGCGACATATCCGGCCACCGAGCCCACGACGGCTCTGGGCAGTGCGCTGAGTCCTCTTGAACCGACCACGACGAGCGTGGCGTCCTGGGAGAGCTCGACGAGGCGTTCGGCGGCGGGTCCCTCGTGGAGGTCCGTCTCGACGCGGACGCCGGAGCTGGTCTGGCGGGCGCATTCAGCACCGTGCCACAGCACGTGTTCGGCAGCCTTGCGCAGGTGGGCCTTGGCCTCCTCCTCCGCCTCGCCGTAGGGCCACTGCCAGGCGTGGGAGACGGTGAGGGGCAGTTCCCTGAGCTCGGCCTCGTCCATGGCCCAGTCCAGTGCCTGCATGGAGAAGTCAGAGCCGTCGTAGCCGAGCACGATCTGGTTCATAACCATGGCCTCCTGTCTCGACATGGATGCTATGCTCTCCCGCCCCTCAGGGGCCGCTGCGACACCAGGGTGGGCGTGCCACCAGCGTGCCCATCCACGGCCGCCTCCGGCAGGGACTTTTGACCTTGGTGCCGGGGTCGTCCGGCACTCCCCGCCGCACCTGGCACTCGGGGACGTCCAGGAAACTCTCACCTGGCGTGAGAACGGCCTTCTGAAGGTTCCAGCCGGCTGGAGCCGCCCGTCAACGTCCATGCGGCGGGAAAGCGGGAATCAAGCGGCCCTTCGCCGGGCGTTCACCACGGCGAGGACCACCATCCCGCCCAGTGTCCACGCCGTCACCACGGCGAGGTCGGTCCACGGCCGCGGCCGTCCCGCCGGATCCAGTGCGGCGAGAACCGTGTAGGAGACGTGCCTGAGCGGGAAGACATCACCGATGATGCGGAGCGCGCCGGGCAGTTCGCCTCCGATGACGAAGACGTCGGAGACGAAGGCCAAGGGCAGGAAGGTGCCGAGGGTGATCGCGTTGACCGTCTGCTGCTTGCTCGCGAGCGCCACCACAAGCGCTGCGAGGACGGTGAAACACGACGCTCCGGCAACGATCGCGGCGAGCATCCAGGGGATCATGCCGGGCTCGATCCTGACGCCGTAGCCGAGCGCCGCCACCAGCGCCAGCACCATGGCGGTGGCGATGCTGACCAGCAGCGCGGTGGTGAGGTTGCCCGCATGGTAGGCCCAATGCGGCAGCGGAGTGCCGGCGAGCCGTTTCAGCACGCCGCGCTCACGGTCACCGGAAGTGGCTTCGGCGATGTTCACGTAGGACGCCACGCCCACCGTATATGTGATCATCGCGGCCAGCATGAACACCGCCAGCCGCACCCCTGAGACTCGGGCGTCGGTGAAGATCAGTGAGATCAGCGCCAGGAGCAGCACCGGCAGGATGATGGTGAAGAACGCGGTGGACAGATCCCGGCGCAGCCCGGAGAGCGCGTGCGCGACCTGACCGGCCAGCAGCGACACCGGCGAAGGACGGCCCTGCCGGCGAGGCCGCCACGTGATCGACGCGGAAGCTTTCGCCGTCCGCGCCGGAGCGCGTTCCCAGCGGAAGCGCCACACCGCCAGTGCCGCACCGCCGATCCCCCAGGCCGCCAGCACCGCCAGGTGGTCGGCATAGAAGCCGGCTCCGGCGAGGAACGGGTTCATCGCGTCGCGTACGGCATGGGCCAGATGCCGCATCGGGAAGACCCAGCCCACGGCGTCCAGCCAGGCGGGCAGCCGGGCGCCGATGAGGATGACGTCGGAGACGAACGCCAGCGCCAGCAGCAGGCCGGTGCCGAGCAGTTGCACCGCCGCGGCGTTGCGCACGAGCGCGACCGCCGCGAAGCCGAGCGCGGTGAAGCACGCCGCCCCGATCAGCAGGGTGAGCAGCAGCGCGGGCAGCGTACGCCATACGATCTGGGTGTCGTAGAAGACGACGCCCACGGCCAGCAGCGCGGCCACCGTGACCGTGGCGATGGCCAGCGACGCCCCGGCCAGCCCTGCGAGCACCGCCGAGGCGGGCACCGGCGTGCCACGCAGCCGCTTGAGCCAGCCGCGGTCGCGCAGGTCGGCCAGGCGGATGGCCAGCGCGCCGAAGCAGCCCTGGGCGACGCCGAACACCGCCATGACCGGGATGACGAACTGCATCACCCGCACGTCCGAGCCGGGCTGGACGGCCTGGTTGCCCACCGCGGCACCGACGATCACCGTCATCAGCAGGGGCATCGCAACAGTGAAGACGGCCGCCATGGGATTGCGGGCGAAGGAGAGGGTCTCGTGCCAGGCCAGCCGCGCGATCATGATGTCTCCTCGCTCACCAGGTCGAGGTAGACGTCCTCGAGCGACGGCCGGGCCAAGGTGAGGGAGGTCAAGTCGGTGCCGCGTTCCAGGGCCCAGCCGGTCAGCTCGTGCATGTCGCGGGCGGGCTGCTTGGTCTCGACCGTTACCGCCGGGCCGCGCGCCTCGATGTGGCCGGTGAGGGGCGGCAGGTCGGCCGCCGTCGTGCCCTTGGGCAGGCGGAAGGTCAGCACGCTGGTGTGCTCGGCCGCGATGAGCGTGTCCGGCGTGCCGGAAGCGATCACGCGGCCCGCGCGCAGCACCGCGACCCGGTCGGCCAGGTACTGGGCCTCGTCCATGTAGTGGGTGGTGAGCAGGATCGTGGTGCCGGACGAGCGCAGCCCGTCGATCAGCTCCCAGGCGTGATGCCGGGCCGAGGGATCGAAACCGGTGGTGGGCTCGTCCAGGAACAACACCTCAGGACGCCCGACGAGACCGAGCGCCAGGTCCAAGCGACGCCGCTGCCCACCGGAGAGCGTCCGCACGCGGGCGTCGCACTTGTCCTTGAGACCTGTCTGTTCGATGACCTCGCCCGGGTCGCGAGGGTGCGGGTAGAAGCCGGCGTACAGGCGGACCAGCTCGAAGACGGAGAACTCCTCCTCGAACCCGGCCTCCTGCAGCACGATCCCGATGTGCTCGCGGTAGGCCCGCTCGCCGGTGGCCGGGTCGAAGCCAAGCACCGACACATGGCCGGCATCGCGCCCCCGATGCCCTTCCAGGATCTCCACGGTGGTGGTCTTGCCCGCGCCGTTCGGCCCCAGCAGTGCGAACACCTCTCCGCGTTCGACGGTGAAGCTCACCTCGTCGACAGCTTTCACCGTCCCGTACTGTTTGCACAGTCCCTTTACGATCACCGCTGACATGTCGGTCCCTCCATCCAATTTCTAGATTGATTCGCCCAAGCTGGGCCGGGCAGGGCCGAAAGGCCTTCTCCTGGGCCGTGATGCGGAAGACTGGGACCTGGGCCGTGATCGGTTGGACGTCTTCCAGCCGGGCGTGCCGGTCCACCGAACTGTGCGGATGCGCCCGGCGCGAGGGCCATCGAGCCGACGTGGTATCAGGCGTGACGGCCACCACCTGCTTCCCGTCGTGAGCAGGTGCGGGATCTATGTGGCGGCCAGCAGCGCCACGTGCGCCACGATGTGGAAGCGGTCGCGGGTAACCTGCGTGTAGGCCTGCGCGGCCGCCTGGCGGATGTCTTCGGCGAGCGCTGTGCTGATCTCGCTCAGGAACGACAGGTACACGTGCACCGTGTCGTCCACCTCCACGAGTCGTATCTGCGGACGCATGCCCGCGCGGCTCAGCAGGGGCCGGACCGCGTCAGCGACGGCCCGCAGAGCTGCGGGGCCTGTCGGTGACACCGCTGTCGCGCAGGTCTCGACCAGCTCGACGGGCTCGCATCTGGATACGATCTCCTCCAGTCCGGTCCCCGACGGTGTAGGCCCCGCGACCAGCACCGGGACCCGGGCGCGCAGGGCGCACATGACCCCGGCCTCTCGCAGGGTGAAGGGGCCCGGCGCCAGCCTGACGTCGACGAGCAGGTCCACATCCCCGCCCGCCAGCGGGCAGCGATGGCCAGGAGCCATCCCGGCACACGGCGCCGGGGAGGGGGCCGCGCCTGGAGGGTGGCAGTAGGCCATCTCGTGTCCTTCGAGGGCGAGCAACGCCCCGGCCACCGCACCGCCGGAAGGGTCCGACTCCGTCATCAGGATCCGCATGGGACCACCCTGTCGCCGGACGTCACCTCCGGGCAGGGACCAAAGTCCGTCCAGCGGCGGGCGAGAGACCTTCGTGGGATCGCTCAGGCCTCAGCACGACCCCTTCCGCCGCAGGGGCCCGACGTCCTTGCCGGGCGGGGACGAAATACCTGGCAGCGGCCTCCGATCAGCCAGAGGGTGGCGTCATCAGCAACGGACACGAAGTAGGTGCTCAGGCATGAGGCACAGGCCCATCGCTCTTGGTCCCGCCGACGTGCAGGTCAAGATCCGTGGCAGGTTCCGGTCCGCCGACGTCCGGCACGCCCAGGAGACCGTGGCCCATCTGGCGCGGCTTGCCCACGAGCCGGTGCTCGGCGAGGGTCAAGCTCGGCACCGCGCCCGAGTTCGGCGCGAGGCGACGGACGGGCGGAGGCTGTACGGGATGCCCAAGGGAGACCCTTCAGGGCCCGGGCCAGCGCAGCCTCCGCTCGTGGAGCCGTCCAGCTGCTCGGTGACCGGCTGCGGACGCGGCTGCTGGAGAGCGCCAGAGACTGGGAGAACCGGCGGGGGCGCCACCACGGCCGGCGACCAACCGGACTGACCGGCAGGGAGCGGCAGTTCGTACGACTACGACTCCCTACTGTTCACCGAGGACGCGACGGGCCAGGACAGCGTCGTCCACCGCACCGGTGACGGCTATCGGCCGGCCCAGCTCGTGCCGCAGGCGGATCTGCCGACTCCGACGTGCGGGGCGGTCTCGGTCAGCCCGTTGCCCATGAGCGGCAGGTTAGAGGCAGTGCGTCGCCCGCGCATGAGTCATCGCGTGCTCATCGGCGGTCAGGGCACGTACCGCAGTCGCGGTCAGGAGAACGGCAAGCGCAGCGGTCACGGCCAGCGAGGCCAGGACGAGCCGTGTGGCCCAGGCCGACCATAGGTGAAGCCTACCGTAGCCATCACCAGGCGGCCTGGCCAGCGCCTCGATCGCCTGCCTTCAACCGTCTCATCGACGTCGCCTCATCCCGGGGATCTCACCAGCCAGGTACTGCCGCGAGTCGCGACGTAATCCCTTCCTGACGTATGCGCACGACCATCGATTTCGTTGCGGGTATGGATGGCACAAGGCCCTGCCAGGGGTGACTCGGGACTCCGCGAGTGCGGGACCTTCGGCCCTGATGTGGGCGCCGCTGTAACCGGGAGGCTGAAGTCGAGACCCGATACAGAAAGAGAACCGTCATGCGCGCTGCCGTCGTCACCGCCTTCGACAAGCCCGTCGAACTTCAGGAGGTGCCCGTACCCGAGCCGGGGCCGTCCCAGGTCCTCGTCCGCATCGAGGCCAGCGGCTTGTGCCACACCGACATCCACGCCGCCCACGGCGACTGGCCGGTCAAACCTGCGCTGCCGTTCACCCCCGGCCACGAAGGCGTCGGCGTCATCGTGGAGGCCGGCTCCGCCGTGACCGGCAGGGCGGTCGGCGAGCGGGTGGCCATCCCCTGGCTCGGCTACGCCTGCGGCACTTGCGAATACTGCGTCAGCGGCCGTGAGACCCTGTGCGAGTCCCAGCTGAACAGCGGGTACGCGATCAACGGCGGCCACGCCGAGTACGCGGTCGCGCACGCCGCCTACGTGGTCCCGGTGCCCGACGGCATCGCCTCGGCTGAGGCCGCGCCCTTGACCTGCGCGGGCGTGACCACGTACAAGGCGGTCAAGGTCTCAGGCCTGCGGCCTTCCGAACGTGCCGCGATCTTCGGCATCGGCGGGCTCGGCCACCTGGCGCAGCAGTACGCGCAGATCTTCGGCGGCGAGACCATCGCGGTAGATGTCACCGACGAGAAGCTGCGCCTGGCCCGGGAACTGGGCGCCTCCCACACGGTCAACGCCGCCGTCAGCGACCCGGTCGCCGAGATCAATGCCCTGGGCGGGGCGGACGTGGCTATCGTGCTGGCCGCCAGCCCGCGCGTGCTGGAGCAGGCGCACGCTTCGCTACGCCGTGGTGGCCGCCTGGTGCTGGTGTCGCTGCCCAAGGACAACACCATGAGCCTGCCCGTCTTCCAGACCGTCCTCGGTGGCATCAGCGTCATCGGCTCCATCGTCGGCACCCGCGCCGACCTGGCCGAGGTCTTCGAACTGCACGCCGCGGGACGCACCAAGGTCGTCTACGAGACGCGCAAGCTGGAGGAGATCAACCAGTCCTTCGACGACGTCCTGGCCGGCACCGTGCCCGCCCGCCTGGTCTTCGAGCTGTGACCTCTCCAGGACAAGACGCCGTACCCGACCAGAGGACCTTGGTCCTCCTCTCAAGCACATCCGGCTCCAACGGCAGCACGCCCAGGGAATCCCCGGCCGTCAGGCCATCCGCCAGCGTGACGATGATCGCGGACAAGGTCATGGGGTGGGGCACTGGGCAACGCCGCCGAGCCACGCTGATGGTCACTGCCAGGGGTCGGCGGCGCTCGTTCCGCTCAGCCCTTCTGAGCCCAGTCGCCCAGCGACCAGTCACGCACCTCGGGCATGTCTTCGAGGTGTTCGACCACGTACGCCTGATGCTCGGCCAGTTTCCGCTCGCACCAGGCCATCAGGTCGCTGGCGCCGCGCGGCAGCCGCCTGGCGTTGTTGAGTGCGTCCATGACCAGGTGGTAGCGGGAGGCGCGGTTGAGCACGGTCATGTCGAAGGGTGTGGTGGTGGTGCCTTCCTCGATGAAGCCGCGCACCCGGAACCGGTCAGCGTCCGGGCGACCGTGCACGAGCTGGTGGATGGCGCCCGGGTAGCCGTGAAAGGCGAACACGACATCGACGGTGTCGGTGAACAGCTCGGTGAACAAGGTGCCGCTCATGCCGTGCGGATGGTCCTTCGGGCGCGGCAGCGTCATCAGGTCCACGACGTTGACCACACGCACCTTGAAGCCGGGCAGCCGCTCCTTGAGGATCTGCGCCGCCGCGACCGTCTCCATGGTCACCACGTCGCCGGCGCAGGCGAGCACGATGTCGGGGTCGCTGGTGCCGTCGTCGGTGCCGGCCCAGTCCCAGATTCCGGCGCCGCGGGCGCAGTGCTCGATGGCCTGGTCGATGTTCAGCCACTGCAGCTGCGGCTGCTTGTCGATGACGATGAGGTTGATGTACGACCGCGACCTCAGGCAGTGGTCGGCCACCGACAGCAGGCAGTTGGCGTCCGGCGGCAGGTAGACGCGGGCGACGTCGCCGCGCTGGGTCAGCACGACCTGGATCAGGCCGGGCCCTTGGTGGGAGAAGCCGTTGTGGTCGTTGCGCCAGGCGGTCGAGGTCAGCAGCACGTTGAGGCTGGGCACCTTGGCCCGCCACGGCAGCCGGCTGGCCTCCTGCAGCCACTTGCCGTGCTGCACCGTCTGGGAGGCGCTGACCATGGCGAACGCCTCGTAGGTGGCGAACATGCCGTGCCGCCCGGTCAGCGTGTAGCCCTCCAGCCAGCCGTGGCAGTTGTGCTCCGACAGCACCTCCATGACCCGCCCGTTCCGGCTGATCGCCACGTCGTCGGCCGTCACGCGTTCGGCGAAGGCGCGGTCGGAGACCTCGAACACGGCGCCGAGCCGGTTGCTGTTGGTCTCGTCCGGGCAGAACAGGCGGAAGGTGTCGGGGTTGTCGCGGTAGACGTCGCGCAGCAGCTCGCCGAGCCGGCGGGTCGACTCGGCACGCAGTCGCGCCGGATGCGGCACCTCGACGGCGTAGTCGCGGAAGTCGGGCAGGGCGAGGTCGCGCGTCAGCAGGCCACCGTTGGCGTGCGGGCTGGCGCTCATCCGCAGGGCGCCCTCCGGCGCCAGGCCGCGCACCAGCTCACTGGGCGCGCCGGTGGCGTCGAACAGTTCCTCCGGCCGGTACGAGCGCAGCCAGCTCTCCAGGATCGCCAGGTGCTCCGGGTTGTCGCGTACCCCGGACAGCGGCACCTGGTGCGAGCGCCACGTACCCTCCATCTGCACGCCGTCCACCTTGTCCGGGCCCGTCCACCCCTTGGGCGAGCGCAGCACGATCAGCGGCCACCGCGGCCGGGTCCCGTCCCACGCGCCGGTACGGGCCAGATGCTGAACGGCGCGGATCTTGCTCCAGGCCTCGGCCAGCGTCGCCGCGAAGCGGTGGTGCATGCCCGGCAGGTCCGAGCCCTCCACCTCCAGCACCTCGTAGCCGTGGCCCTCCAGCAGCCGGCGCACCTCGGCGGGGTCCTTGCGGGACAGCACCGTGGGGCCGGCGATCTTCGCACCATTGAGGTGCAGGATCGGCAGCACGGCGCCGTCCCGCTCCGGGTTGAGGAACGACACGCCCTTCCACGACCCCTCCAGCGGGCCGGTCTCGGCCTCGCCGTCACCCACTACCGCCACGGCCAGCAGGTCGGGGTTGTCCATGACGGCGCCGAAGGCGTGCACCAGCACGTATCCCAGCTCGCCGCCCTCGTGGATCGAGCCCGGGGTGGTCACCGAGACGTGGCTGGGGATGCCGCCGGGGCTGGAGAACTGCCGGAACAGCCGCAACATCCCGGCCTCGTCCTGGCTGACCGCCGGGTAGATCTCGCTGTAGGTACCCTCCAGGTATCCCGCAGCCACCAGCGCCGGTCCGCCGTGCCCGGGACCGGCCAGATAGATCGCCTGCTGCCCGGTGTGCCGAACGAGCCGTGAGACATGCGCGTAGATCAACGACAGCCCGGGGCTGGTACCCCAGTGCCCCAGCAATCGCGGCTTGATGTGCCGCGGCGTCAGCGGCTCACGCAGGAGCGGATTGCCCTGCAGGTAGATCTGCCCGATCGTGAGGTAATTGTTGGCCCGCCACCAGGCGTCCAATTGATCAATCTCTTCGGCAACCGGTGAGGCTAGTCTCCGCAGCGTCTCACCACCGACGGCCTGGCGGACCTGCTCATCCGAAACTGCGGTCATGGGCCCGTTCCCCTCTCAGCCTGGCTTGGCGGCGCCAGATCAGCAGCATCAGTCCTTTCCCCTATCCCGCCAGCGGCGGGAGAAAACAGTACATAGCCCCATAACCCCCACCAGGCTGCAGGAGCTGCCAGGCCGCGTGTAGAACGGCCGCAGTTCGCGTGGAGCAGGACGCTTCGCTGACCGAACTGAGCGGCACCGAGCCCGCCGTGCCGGCCGAAGTGTCAATCCTTGTGTGCTCGGCAATCGTCACCCGCGGATGCTCCTTCTCGTGCATCTCCAGCGATTCGATGACGAGAGATTGCCGAACCACAGCACATTGAACAGACGGATGCGATCAACACACGCTCTGCCCGACGAGATCGCCAGTTCGGCACCACCCGGCCACAGATTGGGCGCCCGCCGGCGAAGCTGACCGGCGGGAATGAGAGGATCACCCTGGAGGCCGAGGTCCGGCACGGCTCGTGGAGGATCCCGCCGCAGGCGGGGCTCCGACGAAGCGGGTGATGAGCGGCCCTGCGATGGCCAGCACGAGCACATAGGCGGCTACCAGCGGCGCCAGAGTGGGCAACTGGGGCCCCGCCAGGCCGACGATCACGATGGAGAACTCCCCTCGCGCGATGAGCGCGGCGCCCGCGCGCCGCCTGCCTCGCCGGCCCACCCCGTCGCGGGCAGCAGCGTAGCCCCCGGTGAGCACCTTGGTCAGCCCGGTGACCATGGCCAGCGCCAGCGCGGGCGGCAGGACGGGCAGCAGGTCGGCGGGAGCCACCGACAAGCCGATGGCCACGAAGAACATCGCGGCGAACAGGTCACGCAAGGGCATGATGACGGCTCGTGCACGCTCGGCAGTCTGCCCGGTCAGCGTCAGTCCGACCAGGAAGGCACCCACCGCCGCCGACGCGTGCACGAACTCGGCCAGCGCAGCCACCACCATGGTGAGCCCCAGCATGCGCAGCATCAGCTGCTCGTTGTCCGGATGCGCCACGAGCCGGCCAATGTGATGTCCCCAGCGGGAGGAGGCAGCGAAGGCGCACATCACGGCGCCGACCGCGACCAGCGCGCCCAGCGCTGCCTGCCACCAGGCGCCTCCGGAAGCCAGTACTGCCAGTACAGGCAGGTAGGCTGCCATCGCAAAATCTTCCAGCACCAGAACCGCCAGCACCGACGGTGTCTCCCGGTTGCCCAGGCGCCGCAAATCCCCGAGCAGCCGGGCGATGATGCCCGAAGAGGAGCTGTAGGTGGCGCCGGCCAGCGCCAGCATGCCCACGCCGTCCAGTCCCAGCATCCAGCCGGCCAGCGCGCCCGGGACGGCGTTGGCCACCAAGTCCACCCCTGCCGACGGCAGATGATGGCGCATGCTCGTGGAGAACTCCGCGATGGAGAACTCCAGTCCGAGCGCCAGCAGCAACAACACGATCCCGATCGAGGCTGCGGCCTGTACGAACTCGCTTGCGGCCGGGGCGGGCAGCATGCCGCGCTCGCCGAGCACCAGTCCGGCCAGCAGGTAGAGCGGGATGGGCGACAGCGTCATCCGGCGGGCCAGGGTGCCCAGGAGCCCGAGGGCGGCCAGGATGAGGCCGAGCTCCAGCAGCAGCGCGATCGAGATGTGCACGCGTTCAGCCCTGGATGATGCCCTTCACGCCGTCGATGCCTTCCTGGGTGCCTATCACCACAAGCACGTCATCGGCTCGCAACACCTCGTCCGGGCCGGGCGAGGCGATCACATCCGCACCGCGGATGATCGCCACCACCGACACCCCCGTACGGGTGCGTGCGCGCGTGTGCCCCAGCGGGCGATCCACGTAAGGCGAGATCGGGGCCACTGTCACCGGTTCAGCACTCAGCCCTGGAATCTCCCGGGTCAGGTCGGCGAAACGCTCGGCGATCCGCGGCGCACCGAGGATCTGCGCCAGCGCCTCGGCCTCCTCCTCGGTCAGCCGAAACAGCGGCCAGCCCTCATCGCGGTCATCGCCTGCGTAGCCGACCACCTCGAAATCACCCGTGCGCCGCGCCACCACAGCGATCCGCTCCCCCGCCTGGGTGGTGAACTCATACCGCAGACCGACACCTGGCAACAGCACTTCGTTCACGTCCATGAAGCCATCATCCCGGCAGGCCGGCACCTCCTGCCGGATGGCGCACCGTGAACCTCCCGGTCGGTGCGGGCCGGCGCGTCTCCAGCCGCCGATGCGGTCGCCGGTCGCGATGGACGGCAGGCGAGACAGGCCCACAGCCTTCATCGACGATGTCGGCCACCGTGCAGCTGAGGGCGAGGTGATGAACGTGGGGCAGACGTGTCTGGCGGTCCCAGGAGGGTACATGATGGCGATCAATGTGCGTGATCGTCGGTTTTGACAGGTCTCCAGCGGCCGCTGCCGAGAGCAACGCCTTCATCGCGGCAATCGAGCGCGGGAGAAAGCCGAGCCCGCTCACTTCCGATCGGGGAGCCCGATTCGCGCACCCCGGCTGGAACTCCAAGCCTCTGGTGCGCCGCACCAACGGCAGCGAAGGTCTGGCATCTCACCCAGTTGGTGCAGGAACTGGACGCCGCCCTGGTTTCTCGTCGGATCGCGGCCTCGGCGCCGCCCAAGCGGTCCTGGGCAGGGTTTCGGACATGGTGGTGCACTGCATGCAGCAAGCCCACCCCGTCCTCGTCGTGCCGCATCCTTTGCTGCCCGCTTAGCAGGCGACCTGGAGAACGGGCCGGCGCTCATCTGCTGGGATGGATCACCCGGCGCAGAAGCCGCCCTCACGGTGACGCAGGGGCCGCGTCAGAAGGGACCTTGCGATCGTTTGCTGGACGGCGCTGACATCCGCTCGTCCTCGGGCGGCCTGCCGCAGATCGGCGGCATCACTCTGGATCGGCTGGACGTCGCCAGCGGCTCCTGCACGCCTGGGCGCGCTGTGGCCGGGGCGCTCAGCGCGGTCGCGGCCGGGGCGCGCCCGTCGTGGCCGCCGGGTCACGGGGCGTTCAGCGGCACGCGGGATCCGCATGAGCGGCGTTGCAATGGCCGCCTTGCATCCACGCCCACCGACCAGTCATGGTCGTGCCCCGGGCCGGCCCAAGAACTCAAGTGAGTCTCGGGCTCCGCAGGGGGCCAGGCTGCGGCAGGTTCAGCGTCGGCGAAGACCCGCTCTCTCCGCAGGCCGGTCGGGCCTGTTCTCGCCCTCGGAGGGCGTGACGGTGGGCAGGGGAGCGGTGGCCGTGTCCATAAAGCTGTCAGCGCCACCACCATCCGCTCTGTCCCCTATGGCCGCTGGGCCGCGTGCCTCAACAGGTTCACGAGATGCACGACCGCCGCGATGGCCGTAAGTGCGATGGCGACGATCACCACCGTTCGGACGAGGAGCGCCCAGTCGACGGTGGGGTCGTCGAATGCGAACGGGAAGACCCGCAGGATCTGAACCAGCGCCGGGAGGCTGATCAGCGTGGTCGCCAGGTCTCCTGTCGCCCTCATCCAGTGCGGGTCGCGGCCGAGGAAGACCACGTTGGCGATGAGAGCCGCGATCAGTGAGAGGTTGACCAACGGCAGCACCCGCAAGGTGTCGGAGGTGAGGAATGGCGCGGATCGCCAGCCGGGGTGAGCGTTGATGGCGTACAGCAGGGCCCCGTCGACGACAGCGGCGATCGAGTAGCCGGTGCGACGAGCGACGGCCGGACGGCGTGTCGGCGCGTGGCCTTCCATCCTGAATCTCCAATGGCCCTCAGGAGAGTTACTGACCCACCGTCACACTATGCACTCAGCCCGACAGGAGGGCAGAGGCGAAGGTTGGGTACGAGGGGAGCCGAAAGCCCTCCAAGTCTCTCCAGACAGCACACTGCCCGACTTCCAGTGCGAGGCTCAGCCGGTTCGGCAGAGCATGATGTTCGATGCTCCGGCCCTGCCGAGTCGCAGACGTCGGCCGGTGAAGTCTTGGCCTTCGAACCGGCCCGCGCCGAACCCCACGGTGTCTTCCGCAATGTGTGCTTCCGGCCATCCGGGAAAGGACCAACGTCCCTGTTCGCGGCACGCAGGTTCGCGAACAGTAGTACACGGACACATTCGAACGATCGTTCATCGGCCGGGAGATCACGGCGAGCACGGAGGACATGACAGTGATGCCTTTGTCTGGGCTGACGTCGGCGGAGGCGGCCTCGCGGCTGGCACGCGACGGCGCCAACCTGCTTCCGCAGAAGCCGCCCGTGCCCTTGTGGCGACGCATCGCATCCCAACTGCGCGACCCGCTCATCATCGTCCTGCTCATCGCGGCAGTGCTGACCATCACGACAGGTGACTGGGCCGACGCGGCCGTGATCATACTGGTGATCGTGGTCAATACCACTGTCGGGGTGGTGCAGGAGGTCCGGGCCGACCGAGCCATCACGGCCCTGGCACAGCTCGCGAGCCCGGAGGCGCGCGTGGTGCGCGACGGCCGCCAGCAGCAGATTCCCTCCAGCGACGTGGTGGTGGGAGACCTGCTGATCCTGGCCGAGGGCGACATCGTCCCCGCCGACGCCAAGGTGCACGAGTCGGCGGCGCTGCTCGTCGACGAGTCGGCGCTGACAGGCGAGTCGGTGCCGGTGGACAAGGGAATCGATGCCCCGGTCTCGTCCGGCACCGTAGTGCTGCGTGGGCGCGGGCGGGCGGAGGTCACCGCCGTCGGGGCGGCCAGCGCGAGCGGCCGCATCGCCTCCCTGATGGTCAAGGGGGCTCGGCTCACCCCGCTGCAACGTCGCCTGGTGGGAGTCGGCCGGCTCCTGGCCGGCGTCGCCGTGCTGCTGTCGGCGATGGTCCTGGCCCTGGGACTGGTGCGCGGCCAGCCGGTGGAACTGATGGTGATCACCGCCATCAGCCTGGTCGTCGCCGCTGTCCCCGAGTCCCTTCCTGCCGTCGTGACGTTGAGCCTCGCGCTGGGCGCACGCCGGATGGCCGCGCGCAACGCCCTCGTCCGCAAACTGCCCGCGGTGGAGACCCTCGGCTCGGTGACCGCCCTGGCCACCGACAAGACCGGCACCCTCACCGAGGGCCGCATGGTCGCCCGCCGGCTGTGGACGCCGACGGCACAGGCCACGATGGGTGGCACCGGCTACGCCCCCGAAGGGCAGATCACTGGCGACCATGATTCCGGCGCTTTCGAGGCGCTGCTGACAGCGGCGGTGCTCTGCAACGACGCCCGGCTGTTGCTCCCGCACGACGAGCACGGCGAGTGGACGGCGCTGGGCGACCCCACCGAGGCGGCCCTGCTCGCCGCCGCCGCCAAGCTCGGCCTGGACCGCAAGGACGTGCAGACCCGCCTTCCCCGCCTGGCCGAGCTGCCCTTCGACAGCGACCGCAAGCGCATGAGCACCGTGCACCAACTGCCCGGCGGCGGCGCACGCCTGATCTGCAAAGGCGCGCCCGAAGCCCTGCTCCACCACCCCGTCCTGATCGACCAGCCGGATCTGCTCGCCCGCGCCGCCGCACAGGCCGACCAGTTCGCCCGAGCCGGATACCGGGTCCTCGCGGTGGCAAGCACCGATCTCGACGCCGCACCGGCCACGATCCAGGAGAACGGCCTGTCACTGCTCGGCCTGATCGCGATCTTGGACCCACCACGCCCGGCCGCCGCCACCGCCGTCGCCGACTGCAAGCGAGCCGGCATCAAACCCATCCTCATCACCGGAGACCACCCCGGCACCGCCCGCGCCATCGCCACCGAGCTGGGCATCATCGCCGACGGTGACCGGGTCGTCGACTGCCGCGAACCCGGCGCCTTCGACCACGGCCAGGCCGGCGTCTACGCCCGCGCCACACCGGAGCAGAAGCTCGACATCATCCAGAGCCTCCAGTCTCGTGGCGGTGTCCTGGCGATGACGGGCGACGGGGTCAACGACGGCCCCGCCCTGCGGCGTGCCGACATCGGCGTGGCCATGGGCAAGCGCGGCACCGAAGTCGCGCGGCAGGCAGCCGACCTGGTACTCGCCGACGACAATCTGGATACCGTCGTCGCTGCCGTCGAGGAGGGACGCCGCGTCTATGCCAACATCCGGCGCTTCCTGGTCTACGGCCTGTCCGGCGGCGCGGCCGAGATCGCCGTGATGTTGCTGGGCCCGTTCGTCGGGCTCCCGCTCCCCCTGCTCCCCGCCCAGATCCTGTGGATCAACCTGCTCACCCACGGGCTGCCCGGCGTGGCCTTGGGCGGCGAGCCGACCGTGCCGGGAGCCATGGCCGATCCGCCCCGGCCGCCCAGTCAGAGCATCCTCGGCGCGGGCCTGTGGCAACGCGTCGTCCGGATCGCCGTCGTCCTCACCTCCGTCACCCTCGGCGTCGCCGTCTGGGCAGCAGCGACCGGACGGCCCTGGCAGAGCATGGCCTTCTTCGCCCTCGGCGCGACTCAGCTCGGCGTCGCACTCGGCTCCCGCACCCGGCCAGGAACCCTGGCCAACCCCATGCTGCTGCTCGCCGTCGCCGGCGCGTTCGTCCTGCAACTGGCGGCCCTGTACCTGCCGCCGCTGCGCCAGCTCCTCGGCACCCAGCCACTCAACGCCGTCGACCTGCTGATCGTCACCGCGCTGTCCGTACTCGGCTACGCCGCCGCCCGCCTCGACCGGATCCTGCACCCCTCCCCCCGCCCGCAAGTATCTCAGCTTCAGGTCACCGCTACCGAGGGCGATCGGCGGTCGTCACGGGCCTTTCGTCCCTAAGCTCCCGGCAGGAACCCGGGCAGGCTGAAGACATGAACTCGACTCGGCCGGTTTACAGGTGCTCACTCATGAGGAGTGCATGCACCTGCCGGCTTCACGCCCGGTCGGGCGCATCGTCTTCACCGGTCGCGCGCTGCCGGCCATGCAGCCGGTCAGCTTCTGCCTGAACAGCCGGGACATCGCCATCCGTACGGCGGCCGGCTCCAAGCTGGCCGCCGCTACCCGCCGCTCGGTCGTAGCGTCCGAGGTCGACAACTTCGACAGCTACGCGCGCAGCGGCTGCTCGGTCGCCGTCGTCGGTTATGCGCGTGTAGCCGACGACCCCGCAGAGATCGCCCGGCTGGAACGACTGCCGTGGGCGCCAGGCCGTGACCACTTCATCGTCATCCTCAGGGTGGGAGTGCCCCGGCCCGGCGCGTCGGGCAACTGACCTGACTTCACGGAGCCAGCCCCAGGGCCAGGCCGGCGAATGAAGCCTCCGAGCGACACCAGCGCTGTGGCTGGAGCCGTCGAAGTGCGGGCGCGCCCGCCGGCCATCTTGTCTGGCGGCGTGAACGAGACGTCGTGTGGGGCCTCGCAAGCTGGCCTGCCAGAAGGCGTAGGCGGTCGCCGCTTCGCAGCTGTCGGAGTCGTCGATGCCGACCTCGACCTCGCCGGCTGGCTCGCGGGTCCGGCACGCACCACGATCACCGGGCACGGCGTGCACTGCCACCACCAGCGCCCACGGCTACGAGAACGATCACGGTAGCCTCCTGTGCCCGAGCCTTTCGCTGGAGGCTCTCCCGGCAAACTTCAGATGAGGCAAGGCATACATGGCCATGTCTTTGCTTCCCAGCGAGGCTTGCCCGTGCGGCCCGGGGAAGGCCTATCCGGTCAGGACCGAACGGCTCCTCTCAGGGGGCGACAATGCGCGACGACCATGCCGGCCGGCCCATCCCGGTCGGCTACTACGACGTGCCGGAGAGCCGACACGCGCTGACCTGTGCGCTCGAGGAAGCGCGGCTGCGCAGTCTGCCGGCGCTGGTCGGCCGTCTCCTGCGCTGGCGCTACACCCTCACGCCTCTGTCCGACGAGGCCATGGTGCAGATCGACCAGGTCACCCAAACGGTCGTGGAGGAAGGCACCGGCTGTGCCCGGGAACTCGCCGTGGACGTCCGGCGGCTCCGTTCGCTGGGCACCTGCTCTGTGGTGCTCCTGGAGTTCGGGAATGAAGCGGGGCTGACGGTGCTGGGATCTCGCGGGCATGGAGGGTTCGACGGCCTGCAGGTAGGGTCAACGGCCGTCCAGAGGCCCGCTTGCGACAGACCGGTCGAATGCCTGGACCCGCAGCGATGGGCCGACCCGGCCGCCGGATCGTGGTCAGACTGGACGGCGGCTCACCCGCCAACCCCGCAGCACTCCATCTCGCCGTGGAGGAGGTCGCGCTGCGTCTCGGGACAGGGACGGTCCTGTGCTGCTGGGCCGACTGCGGATCGTCGTCCTGGCCGGCGCCCCTTCCGTTCGCAGATGGCCGCGCACTGCGCGAAGGGCCGCGACCTGCTTCCGCGAAGTGGCCACGCACCTGGCGCAAAGGCATTTCGACATGCCGGTGATCACCGAGTAGTTGCAGACCGAACGGCCGTAGCGGGCCCTACTAGACGAAGAACTGGACGCCACTCGCCTTGTGATCGCCAACCGGGGCAACGAATCCCAGCCCTGTCTGCTGCCGGGGTCAGTCACCTAGGCGGCGCTGCTCAATGCCTGTTTTCCGGTCGCGGTGTCCCCTGCGGCAGTTTTGAAGCCACGAATCCCGCCAAGTTGATCCCAGGTCGCCGGGGCAAAGGGGCAAACGAGCACTGTGGAGGTGGATCACGATGGTGAGACCGATCGTGGTGGGGGTGGACGGCTCCACCCCGGCCCATGCGGCAGTGGAATGGGCTGCCGCCGACGCCCGGCGCAGACGGCTGCCCCTGCGGATCGTGCATGTGTGCGAGCAGTGGCAGGACAATGTCAACGGCATGAAGTACTGCGCGGGAATGCTGCAGGCCGCTGCCGATCGGGCCCGGGCCACCGGTGATGACCTGGAGGTGAACACTGAGTTCCTCGATGGGAACGTGGTGGAGAGGCTGGTCGGCCAATCGGTTTCCAGCCAGTCTGTGGTACTGGGCAGCCGAGGCCTGGGCGGGTTCGCCGGACTGGTGATCGGCTCGGTGAGCCTCGCGGTCGCGGGACGCGCCGAAGGCCCGGTCGTCGTCGTCCGCGCGGCGACCACCGTCCCCGTGCATTCACTGATCGTGGTAGGCGACGATGGATCCGGCGCCGCCCGGGAAGCCATGCTCTACGCCATCGAACAGGCCCGTGCCCGCAGTGCTCGCGTTCTCGCCGTTTACGCCTGGCGGCAGCCGGTGCTCTCAGCTTATGGACGGGATTACGCCGACCTCTTCACCGACTCCTTCGGGGAGGAATGCCGTGCCGCGCGTGAGCGGGTCGATGCCTGGCGGAACGAGTTCGCCGGGGTGGAGATCACGGGGCGTCAGGTCAACGAGCATCCGGTTGCGGCGCTCGCCGACGCCTCCGCCGCGGCCGATCTGGTCGTGGTGGGATCACGGGGACGGGGCGGCTTCACCTCCGCCGCGCTGGGCTCGGTGAGCCATGGCCTGCTGCATCACGCCGTGTGCCCCGTCGCGGTGGTCCGGCCACGGAGCGGGCGCGCCGAGACCACCGGGCAGTGACCCCGGTGCAGGGCGCTGTGGTCGAAGTCGATTTTCGACTGCCCTGGTAATGGGAGCGGTGACCGAGCGGCGGCAAAGTCGTGCTCAGGTGCCTCCTCGTGCGCCCAGCGGTGAGATCGTGCTGGGCTATTACAGCTCTTCCGCGGCGGACCGCGCTCTGGAGTACGGACGCGAGGCAGGCCGCTGCCCGCCGGGACGTCTGCAGGTCCTGCACGCTGTGTGCTATCTGTCCGCAGCTCGGTGTAGGCGTCATGGACTCTCTTGCCGGCGCAGGCGGACGGCGGTGACCTTGTACTCAGGGCATGCGGTG
This sequence comes from Nonomuraea sp. ATR24, assembly GCF_041950485.1. Lineage (NCBI taxonomy): Bacteria > Bacillati > Actinomycetota > Actinomycetes > Streptosporangiales > Streptosporangiaceae > Nonomuraea > Nonomuraea sp. ATR24. Next base: position 21,263 of record NZ_JBGNUU010000036.1, on the reverse strand, counting down.
ACGGCGTCCGCGTGGCCGGAGGTCAGGGCATTGACCCGGCTGGACGGGAAATGGAAGGCGCAGAAGACCTGGCCCCGCGTGACCTCCTCGGTGAGGCGTACGAGCAGCGCGGCCTGCCCGTGCCTGCTTTCAACGACCACCGGGGCGCCGTCGCGCAGGGCCAGCCGGGCGGCGTCGGCGGGGTGTACGTCCAGCCGAGCCTCGCCTTCAAGCTCCAGGATGCCGCTTCTCCTGGTCATGTTGCCGGAGTTGTAATGCGCCCAGCGGCGGCCCGTGATGAGGATCAGCGGGTAGTCGTCGTCTGCGCTTTCGCCCGGCGGCAGGTAGGGGGTGGCGGCGAGGTGCGCCTTACCGTCCGCGGTCGCGAACCGGGCCTGGTAGAGCCTGCTCACGCCAGGGCGGCAGGGGTCGGTGCACGGCCAGGGGATCGCTCCTTCCCGATCCAGCCTCTCATGGGAGATTCCGGCGTAGGCGGGAGCGACCTGCCCGCATTCGGCGAGTGCTTCGGCGGGTGTCGGACAGCCGAGGTCAGTTCCGCAGGCCGCGGCAAGGGCCTGGACGATGGCGAAGTCGGTCCTGGCCTGGCCGGGCGGGACGAGCGCGGGGCGCACTCGCTGGAAGCGCCGGTCGAAGTTGACGAAGGTGCCGTCCTTTTCCAGCCAGGAGGCGGCCGGCAGGACCACGTCGGCGTTGCGGGCGGTCTCGGAGAGGAAAAGCTCCTGGCTGATGACCAGGGGGCATGCGTCCAGAGCGGATATCACCTCGTTGGCGTCGGGGTCTGTGGTGGCCACGTCCTCCCCGATGATCCACAACACTCGCAGGTCACCCGAGCGGGCCGCTGCGAACATCTGCGGGATGCGCAGGCCCTCGTGGTGCGGCAGGCTTGCGCCCCATACGTGTTCGGCGCGGCCGCGCGCCACCGGGTCGCGGACCTTCCCGTAGCCGGGCAGCAGGTCGGGCAGGGCGCCCATGTCGGAGGCGCCCTGAACGTTGTTCTGGCCGCGCAGCGGGTTCACACCGTAGCCACGGGTGGTGCCGACTGCGCCCCGCAAAATCGCCAGGTTGGCCAGCGTCCTTACGCCGTCGGTGCCGTGCAGGTGCTCGGTCACGCCCAGCCCATACACGATCGCGGGACGTTCCGCCTGCCCGTAGAGCCGTGCGGCGGCGATCAGATCTGCTGCGGGGACGCCGGTGATCATGGCGACCCGTTCCGGCGCGTAGCCGCCGAGAACCTCGGTGAGTTCCGGGAGCCCCGTGGCGCGCAGCCGCAGGAACTCCTCGTCGATCAGCCCCTCGGTGAGCAGCACCCGGGCGAGCCCGTTGAACAGGGCCACGTTGGTTCCCGGTCTCGGTCGCAGATGCACGTCGGCGAGCCCGGCGAGCCCGACGGCGCGCGGATCGGCGACGATCAGTCGCACGCCGCGCAGCACCCGCTGGAGCAGGCGCGCGCCGACGACCGGATGCGCCTCGACCGGATTGGCGCCCACCACGAGCAGGCAGTCGGCCTGCTCCACGTGCTCCAAGCTGTCGGTGCCGCCCGCCAGGCCGAAGGCGGCGGTGAGCCCCGCGGCCGATGGCGAGTGGCACAGGCGCGAGCAGTTGTCGACGTTGTTGGTGCCGACGACGACTCTCATGAACTTCTGGATCAGGTAGTTCTCCTCGTTGGTGGCCCGGGCCGAGGAGATCGCCGCCACGCTGTCCGGGCCCGACTCGGCGATGGCGTCCTGGATCGCGCGAGCGATGTGATCGAACGCTTCGTCCCAGCTGGCTGGCCGTAGCTCGGAACCGCGGCGCAGCAGCGGCTCTGTGAGTCGCTCCGGGGAACGCAGGAAACCATGCGCGAAGCGACCCTTGACGCAGGCGTGACCCCGGTTGACCGGTCCATCTCTCGCCGGCCTCACTGCCGTGACCGCACCATCACGGGTGAGCACGTCCAGGGCACAGCCGACGCCGCAGTACCCGCAGGTGGTACGCGTTCGGGTGAGGGCGGCCAGCTGTGTCCCGGCGGGCAGACCAGGCTCGGTCAGAGCGCCAGTGGGGCAGGTGTCCACACAGCCGCCGCATGCGACGCAGTCGGACTCCGCCCAGAGGCCGCCGGTGCCCGGCGCAACCACGGTCTCGGCGCCCCTGCCGGTCAGCGTGAGCGCGAACGTGCCCTGCACCTCGGCGCACATGCGCACGCAGCGACCGCAGGCGATGCACAGATCTCGATCGAGACGCACGAACGGATGGCTGTGGTCGTGACCTCTTCCTGCGCCGTGCTGGTTGTTGCCGGAGGTGATGCCGAGCTCGCGGCAGGTTCGCGCCAGTTCACCGTCGCCTTGGAGCGCGTACGCGGGAAGCGCCGAGACGATCAGCTCGACCGCGTCGCGGCGCAGGCGTCGCAGGTCGTCCTGCTCGACCAGGATCTCGGCGCCGTCCGTCGCCGGGGTTACGCAGGCCGCGAGGTAGTGCCCGCCGACTCCTACCAGGCAGGTCCGACAGGAGCCGGCGGGCGTCAGCCGCTCGTCGTGACAGAGCGCAGGCACCTCGGCACCGGCGGCGCGCACGGCCGCGAGGAGCGTCGCTTCCTGCGTGAGCTCGACGGAGACGCCGTCCACGGTGACTCTCATCCGCCCCATCCTCGGAGGCGATCACCGTAGGCGCGGGCGAGGCTGCGGACGGCGTACGGCAGCCGTCGACCGAACGCGCACAGGCTGGCCTCGCTCATGACGCCCAGCATGCGGGCGTACGCGTCGCCGGGCGGGACGCCGAGCCTGGCCTGCTCCAGGCCGCGGCGGGAGCCGACCCGGCAGGGCGAGCAGGCACCGCAGCTCTCGGCGGCGGCGAACGCCCAGACGTGTCTCAGCATGTCCAGCGGCTCGATCCGCTCGTCGACGGCAACCATACCGGCATGGCCGAGTGCCGCGCCGTGGCCGGCCAGTGCGGCCTCGGTGAGGGGCACGTCCAGCTCCCCCTCCCTCAGGAACCCGCCCAGCGGGCCGCCGACTTGCAGGACACCGAGTTCCGCGCCGTCCCGCAATCCGCCGCCCAGTTCGGTGACGATCTGCCGTACCGGAGTGCCGAGCTCGACCTCGTAACATCCGGGACGGGCGAACCGCTCCGACAAGCAGACCAGTTTCGTGCCGGTCTCCCCGGGCGCACCGCGGCGGGCGTAGTCCTGGCCACCGCGGCTGATGATCCACGGCAGCGCGGCCAGCGTCTCGACGTTGTTGACCACGGTCGGGGCACCCCACAACCCCCGGTCTGCCGGATATGGCGGGCGCGCCCGGGCGCAGCCGCGACGGCCTTCGAGCCCAGCGATCAGAGCCGTCTCCTCACCTGTCACGTACGAACCGGCACCTGCCACGACCTCGACGTCCAGGTCGACCTCGCTGCCATGCACGCGGCGGCCGAGATGGCCTTCCGCACGCGCCCGCTCCACCGCCTGCCGCATGGATGCCAGCGCCCGCGGGTACTCCGACCGCACCAGCACCACGCCGCGGCTCGCCTCGCAGGCGAAGCAGGCCAGAGCCAGCCCTTCCAGCACCCGGGCCGGGTCGACCTCCATCAGCAGCCGGTCGGCGTACGAGCCCGGATCGCCCTCGTCACCGTTGGCGATCACCACGGTCTCCGGTGAGCCGCCCGTCGCCGCCCACTTGGCCGCCACCGGGAACCCTGCGCCGCCTCGGCCGCGCAGCCCGGAGGCCGCGACCTCTGACCGGACCAACTCCGGCGTCCGCCTGCTGACGGTCTCCGTCCACGTTAGCCAGGGGCGCTCACCGGCTGAGATGCCGGCGAGCACCACCGGATCCCCCGTGGCGTCGGCTGCGGGAATGGGCGGCGCGTGCGGCCGCACACGTCCTGCCAGCTGGTCGGCAACGTCCGGCCCCGCGCAGGGCGTCTCGCCGTCCAGCGCGGCCGGCCCCGCGTAGCAGTAGCCGAGACAGCGGACCATCTGTACTGTCACCTCGGGGTCCGCATCGTGATCCTCGTCGACCGCGACGCCGAACAGCCGTTCGATCGCGGGCAGATGCCGGCCCGCCTGGGCGGCGAAGCAGGCCGTTGCCTCACAGATCCGCACATGGCGCCGTCCGTGCGGGACCGCGAGGTCCGCGTAGTAGGTCGCCGGACCCAACCCTGCCGCAGCAGGAAGCCCGAACCGCCTGGCGACCTCTGGCGCCCACCTCTCGGGCCATTCCCGGTGCTCCTCTGCGCCGGCAGTGAGCGCGTCGATCAGGCGAGTACCTGGCCGGCCACGCCGCTCAGCGAGGGCGCGGAAGGCATCGAAAGGGCTGCTTCACGAATTTTGTCATGCCCCATTTCCCGTTATCGGACACCTGGGGGACCGGTCGTCGCGCAGCAGGCTGGGCAGACACGTGGGCGTACCCGCTCGGAAACACGGGCTCGCTACCGTTGTTCGCCTGTGGCAACCATGCGGGCAAAGGCGTCGGGTGTGACGATCGGAATGTCGTAAGCGCGGGACTTGCGTGCTTTGCCCGACATACTGTCAGGGTCGGCGGCGACCAGCAGCCGGACCCGCTCGGTGACGGTGGAGTGCGGGAGGTGGCCAGCCTGACGGGCTCGATCCTCCCACGTCTCGCGACCGCCGGTCATGTCGCCGGTGAATACGACAAGGTCGCCCGGCCGCAGTCGGAAGCCTCCCGTCGCGGCCAGGTCACGGGGCGGCACGGCGGGGACAAGAGCTTGCTCGACCGCGGCGGGGGTCAGCGTGTGAGGGCCAGTGCACTGGCCCTCACACCACCTCACAGCGGTGAGACATCCGTCGGTGTGATCACCCCAGATCGGCAAGAGCTCAACCTGATCATCGGCGTGTTCACTGACTCCGACGTCAGTGCCGAGACCCAAGCAGGCACGTGTACCGACTTCAAGGCCGGGAGTTCACCACGGTGATCGTGGATCTGGCCGAGAACGGCGGTAGCAGAATCGCCAGGAGCTCGCCCGCAGCCCGCAACAACTTCAGCGTGGCTGTGACCCGCGATTGGGACCGCTCGGACATCCTTGCGTCCTCCAATGTCGTGGCTGGTGTCAAAGGGACCGCTGCGCATGCTTGGCCATCTATGCGGGAAAGGGGGCGTCACTGTCGTAGCGGCGGCGAACCTTCTCGGCATCGAACAGCCACCCGAACCTATGAGGGCCGGGAGCATCCTGCAAGAGGCCCTACGCGGCAACGTCAAGGTCGCCGCCCCTACTACGAAAATTACCGCCCAACGAGTTGCTCGCGGCCATCGATGCGGCCGAGCACAGCGTTTGGGTGTGGAGACCCTGGGTCGGCAAGCCAATGGCCGACATCCTGCCCGCCCTACAGGCCGCCGCCGGTCGAGGCATCGACATCAGAGCCGTCGTCTCGCCACCGCGAGGAGGCGCGCCATGAACCCTATGTCGAGGTGCTACGTCAAGTGATCAAGCATGTGGTGTTCCTGCAGGATGAGCATCAAAGCTCGCCATGATCGACCGCAAGGTCTCATTCATCGGCAGCATGAACAGGCCCTCTCACCAGCGGATCGGCCGACGACGCGCAGTCATGATCGTGCGGCACGGCTGGCGCTACGCGGCGCATCTTCTCCGGCGCCAACGGGGCCGACGAGCTCGGCCGACCACCGACCTGCCCTGCATGCCTGCAGTGACGTGAAGCCGCTCTGAGCGGGAGCGGCGCGAAAAGACGCCCGCGCTAGTTTCGCCCGTCACCCTGCCGGCACCCCGGCCGGGATCCTGAACGTGACATTTCTCTGCACCTCTCGGCAGAACAATCAAGCATCCAGCTCAATAGCCAGATGATGCTTCGGCGAACGATCCTCACCATGGCATCCGCTCAGGCCCTGACGGCGAGGGGACAACGTGCTGTTCTCCAGGTGGCGCCAGCGTACCGACATCCATCGTTGGGCAGGCGACCTGTCGGCCTCGCTCGAGCACGACCGGCAGGCAGGCCATCGTCTCCTCGAGCACGCCACCGCCGAGGTGCATCGACGTCGGCGCGCGATGCGCGACCACAAGATCAGGAGTCGGCTCGCCCAGCTCCCGGTGGACAAGCTGGACTATGACGGCCCCCGGGTGCCGGCCGGGGTACTGCAGGCCGCCGGCCTGCGCACCGCGGCCGACGTCCATCACCATCGGCATCACCTGACGCGCTTCGACAAGATCGGGCCCAAACACGCCGACAAGCTCCGTCAAGGCCTCGCCAACGCTCGCCGGCTGCGCAGCGACGACCTGCGGCCCACGCTGGATGACCGATTCTGGCACAGCCATGAGCTGGACCTCGTCGGAGCCCTCTACACCCTGCACGTTGCCAAGAACCTGTCCCACGCGTCGGCCTGGCCCGTTCTCCAGCCCCTCCTGGACGACCTACGTGAACTGGCCCGTGCGACGCGAAGACTGTCCTGGTTCGTGACGAGCGACGACCGCCAGCAGCAGCTGCTCGTCGAGCACCAGGCACTGCGGGAGCGCGCGCATGCTCCCTCCATCGGCGTGCTTCTGGCCGATTTGCAACAGCACCACGACCAGGTCGAGACGCTCACCCGGACACCGCTGGCCGACGCAGCGGTCAGAACCGTCTGGAGCAAACACAACGCCGCGCTGATGGCCCTGCTGGAACAGCTCACTCTGCACGAGGGCGACCCTGGCGAGGCAGAAGTCATCCGGACCGGCGCGCGACGCGGGTCGCTTCCGGCTGACCTCGCCGGCCGGATCGCCGCCGTCCAACTCGACCGCTCGCTGTTGCGAAAGGAGCTTCGTCACTACCAGGAACTGGGCGCCGCCTTCGCGCTCGTCGTCGGCCGGGCCGTCCTGGGTGACGAGATGGGACTCGGCAAGAGCGTTCAGGCGCTGGCCGCGATCGGACACGTCATCACGCGCGAACGACAGCAGCACCATCTCATCATCTGCCCGGCCTCACTGATCGACACCTGGCTGCAGGAGATCACCGAGACGCTGCCGGACGTTGCCGCCTTCACCAGCCGCGGCCGGAGCGCCGACGCCGACCTGCGACGCTGGATGAGAGGCCGCGGCCTCATGGTCGTCTCCTATGAACGCGCCAAGGCCCTGGTGCACCACCGCCTGCCGCATCTGGGCTTCGTCGTCGTCGACGAGGTTCATCTGGTCAAGAACCCCGGCAGCCAGCGCACGCAAGCCACCGCCGCGCTGGTCGCTCCGGCGCGACGGTGCCTGCTCATGGGCGGCACCCCCATGGAGAACCACGCCGGCGAGTTCCTCAACGTGATCGATTTGATCAACCAGGCCAAGAGCCGGGATCTGCGTCACGCGTTCGACGGTGGAGATCGCGCTTCCCGTGAGCCCGACCGGTTCCGGCGCGCCATCGCCGATGTCTACCTACGGCGCAACAAGGACGAGGTGATGCAGGAACTGCCACCGCTCACCTTCCACGACGAACTCATCCCCTTGACCACGACCGAACGCCACAGCTACGAGCAGATCGCCCTCACCGACCACGTGACGACCGTCCGCAAGAAGCTCACCATCCTCGGCGGCGTCACCTCAGGAAGGATGCAGCGCCTGCGGGAGATCGCCCAAGAATGCCGCGCCAATGAGCAGAAACTTCTTGTCTTCAGTTACTTCCGTGACGCGCTCACCCTGGCCGAAGCGGTGCTGGGTACTGACTGCTCCGTCATGCATGGAGACATCCTGCACAGCCGAAGGCCCCAGCAGATCGACGACTTCGAACGCGCTCCCGGCTTCGCCGCTCTCATCGCGCAGATCATCGTCGGCGGTCAGGGCTTGAACCTTTCCAGAGCATCGGTGGTGGTCATTCTCGAACCGCAGAACAAGCCCAGCACCGAATGGCAGGCCACCGGTCGCGCTCATCGCATCGGCCAGACGCGCCCCGTGACGGTCTACCGGCTCATCGCCGTGGACACGCCGGAGGAACGGCTCGTGCAACGGGGGCACGTCAAGGCCGACATTTTCAACCGGGTGGCACGCCCCAGCGACCTGGCCGACACCATCAGGGCCCGTCTCCTCATCGACCATGAGCCCGACCTCGACGGCCTTCTGGAAGAAGAACGCCAACACATCCGCTCCCGCACGCCCTCAGGCATCGACGCGCCGACATCCGCTCCGGGGGAAAACATCACCCGGTAGCCCAGCCGCACGCCTGACGACGATCGGAGGGATGACTGTGCTGGTGTCTGAGCGCCCGTGCCGGGTCTCGGCTTGCGGTCGTTGGCAGGTCCTCGGTGGCAGATGCGGCGTCCGTTGTTCTGCGCGGTCCGACGGCTGCCTTCCCGCGCTGGTGTTCTCGCGGGAACCGAGCATGACCTGAACCGATGTGGTAGTCAGCAGGGCGTGAGACGCCGTCCCACTCGAACAAGTCCCTGGGCGGGATGCTCAGCGCGTCAGCGATCTGAAACAGCTTGTCCAGATGCGGGCTGTACATGCCGTTCTCGATCCGATTGATCGTCTTACGGTCGACCTCGGCCAGCTCGCCCAGTTGCTCCTGGGTCAGGCCGCGCCCTTCGCGCAGCTCACGCAGCCGCTGGCCGAACTGTCTGCGCAGCTCAGCCAGGCGTGGCGTGATCGGATCGGGCACTCAACCACGGTGGCGGGCATGATCCGCAAAGGTCTGTACCAACGTTGGTACAAATGATGAGAGGTGCCGCCGATCGTGCCTCTGTGACGTGCGAGCATGCAGCCGCACCCCTTACGCGTGCAGTCGTTCCCGCCGCGCTCTCTTGGAGAAGGCATGACCCGCTTCCGCCAGGCCCGCTCCCTCCCGGCCCGCACCATCACCCCGCCCCGCCGCGACCGCCACGGCGGCATGTCACCCGCCTGGCTGCTCATGCAGGCCGCCCAGCTGTCCTGGGAGATCCGCAACGTGCTGCAACTGATCAACGGCATGCGGCTCAACCTCACCGAGGAGCTCCAGGTCCACAGCGAGGCCAGCGACATGCTGCTCAACGCCGCCCACGCCACCGCCATCATGGAAGCCCGGCTCCCACTGGCCCCCGCCTGGGGCAACGGCCCGCTCCGCGCCCGCTCCATCTTCGCCCAGGCCCGCGAGGCCGGCACCGAACCCGCCGAGGCCCGTCCGGACGTGGACCTGACACGGCCGCCCATCGACCCGCAGATCAAGCGCGACATTGCGGCCGCCCACCATGAGGACCCCGACCCCGATGCGCAATGCGCCGGCACCACCCTGAAAGGGGACCGCTGCGCGAAAACCATCGTCACCGGAATCGGCTCCCAGCACTGCGCCTCACACCTGACCCCCGCCGAACGCCAGCGCCGCGACACCCTGCGTGCCGCTCAGGACCGCCGCATGCAAGCCATCCAGGACGCGCTGGAGGAGTACCGCGCACGGCTGGCCACCACCTGGATCGAGCGCTACGGGCACCGCCCCCACCGCGTCGAACTGCCCGCCGCGCCCAGCCGTCCCCTCCACGTGGTGCCCCTGGACGGGCATCCCGGCCTAACCGCCGACAGGAACGAGCAGGCCATGCTCGCCCTGTTCGACACCGGCTGGCTCAAGCTGTGCCCTCGCTCGGCCGAAGTCGTCGGTGCCTTGTTGCAATGCCCGCGCGCCACCACCGCCGACCTGGCCGGCCTCGCCGCCTCCGCGGCGCCGGAGCGCTGGGCCAGCGGCGAACAGTGGCTCGAATCCGACATCTGGGACGGCATCCGGCCTCCTAACCTCGTACTGCCCGCCCTCGGCGAGGACCCCGAACTGGACGAGCACCCCAGCGTCCAGGTTCTGCGCGACGCGCTGACTGCGCGCCGGCGTGAGTGGGAACTCTGGCACGCCGGCTTCGCCACCCTGGTGGAGGCCTGCGACGATCCGCCCCTGGACACCATGGCCGACCTGTTGGCCTTCTGGCACGACATCGGCCTGCTCGTCGCCGACGGCAATGAGGCAGACGCACCCGTGTGGAAACTGGCGGCTGAGCCGCCGACCCCGTGGCGGGTCGTGCACACCCGAGGCCACCTCGTCCCACCCCAGCGGCTGGCCGCCGCGCTGGACTGGCTGCTCGACAGCGACACACCGGAAGACGCCGACCTCCTGCCGTGCGAGGTCTTCGCCCTCATCTCGCCCTCCGCCGGCGGCCACTCCTCCAGCACGATCACTGTTCACGGCGTCGCCAGCTGACCCCTTTGATCTGATCGGCCTGGGCTGCGCGGCGCCCTCTCGGAGCGGAGGCCCGAAGCGGCGATCCGCCGCAGCCGTGAGCGCCGCGACGGCCAGGAGCACGGCCGCAGGAGCGCAGACAGCAAGCCTGCGGCGATCGCCCCGGGGGGCATGCGCTGACGAGGTGGCCGCCGCCGGGCCCGGACGTGCGGGTGCTCTGTTTGAGGTATCGAGGTCCAGCTCGCCCTGCCCATGGGGACCGCCCGGTTTCCGCAAGCCCCGGATGAACGCCTCACCCCTCGAAACGGTGCACCAGGACGCACATTTCCACGTCCTCGTGGATGTCGTTGTCAGCGATGATCAACCTGTAGGGGCGGTCGACACGGTCGTCCTTCAGACTGGCCGCGCGGGCTTCTGGCGTTGAGGAATCCGTCGTAGACGCGCTTGGCCATGGCGGGCCAGTTGCTGTCGCGAACAATTGCGGTCCGAACCGGTTCTCGCGTGTTCACCAGTACGTCCCGTCGGGTTCATGAGCGAAAGCCGTGACCTGCGCCGCTACAGCAGCGTGAATCTTGGGCACGTTCCGCTGTACCGTGATGGTCACTAGGATCCAGGCACGCGTAAATCAACGCGGGGGTGCGCGGAGTTCGCGATGGGGGACGTCGAGGGTACTAGCGCTTCACCCACTGCGGGCCATACTGCCGTGCGTGTGCTCTTCATTCTGGATCGCCTTGGGAACGAATGCGTAGAGGCGGCAGATACGCCGTCGACCGCCGTACGCGTCATCCAGTCGCAACGCATGTTGCAGAAGTTCGCGTTCCGTGTGCGCAGCATATACCGCTCGGTGAGCCTTTCAGCGTTTCCTCTTAATTCCTTCTGGCTCTGTCCAGATGCAAGCATATCGAGCGCCAAACTGACTGGGACATGAGATCGAATTACATTCACATTTCGTCGGAATGGTGAGTGGAGATTCTGTCTTTCCGCCTCACTCAACATGGCGGGTCGTACGCCCGGGGCGGCACTACATCTGAGGCGCCATAGCGCGATCTCCCGGTTGTTGCGACAGCACCGTCTTGCTGACGGGAGCACCGGACCGGCAAGGATTGGTCATGCGGCCGACCGCCGGCGGGTTTGGCACCGGACCGCGGCGATGCCCCGACGATACCCGCAACCCGGCTGAGCGCAACGCCAGCGGAGCCTGGTCAGGGAAATGCCGTGCACAGCCGGGCGACAGGGATGGCGCGTCGGCATCCGCTCAGCAGGCGCGGGTCGGTCGATAGGTGGCCGCCCATGAGCCAATGTGTTCCAGGACGGAACGCAAAGCCGCTCCCTGGTCGGTCAGGCGGTAGCTGATACGCGTCGGTGGCCCTCCCCCCACCAGACGCTGAACCAGCCCTTGCTCGGCCAGTTCGCGAAGCCGATCGGTCAGCACCCGGCGAGACAGCCCAGGCACCGCACGGGACAGCTCGCTGAAGCGGGCCCCACCCTGGCACAGGACGTAGAGCACCTGGAGCATCCAGCGGCAGCTGAGCAGTTCGATCGCGTCGGCGGTAGCGGCGGGCACGATCAAAGGGCCAGCCGATGGAGGCGATTTACCAGAAACGGTAGCGTGATCGTCACCCGGGGGTGTTCACTTCCATTGAGTTACTCCAGATTACAAAGCGAGCCGAAGATTCCCTTGTGAGAAACCGCGTGGTGAGGTGACTGCCGACGAGACCAGCGTAGTCACCGGAGCCGCAAATTAGTGGTGCGCTCGCGAGGCTCCATGACCATGTCCCAAAGGAGCATCGATGGGCAAACCCTCTCCGCATGCAGCCGCGCTGGCCGGCTTGCACCGCAACAGCATCTGGCATGTCGATCAGTGCAAGCTCCCGTCGAGATGAGGTCCGAGGCTGAGGCCAGCGTTGGCGGCCCATCGGTTCGGCCATGGATCGTTCGCATCGTGGACGCGGCGACGTGGGGCATCGTCGCAACCGTCACCACACCCGACCCGTCAGGGCGTGCGGACGTTCTTGCGACGTTACATGCGGCGCTGCTCCAGCATGATCCATACTGGCCGATGGGAGGTCTCCCCCGGCGCGTTCAGATCGGCCGGGGGCATGACCTCATGAGCGTTGCGGTTACCGACGGGCTGAGCACGTTGAACGTGCCGGTCGACCCGTTCGCCGACAGACCGAGGGCTGCGGGCCCAGCGGAGTTCATCGATATGGCCATGGAGGAGACACTCCTGGCCTCGATGCCGCGCTACACCCGGACCCGGCTGTTCCGTGTCGGCCTGGCTCCGCCCGCCGACGCCCCAGCGCTGCCCTTCGATCGGTTCGTGCGCGGGCCGCTGACCTGGACGGCACACTGGAACACCGCCTGGCCCAACCGGCGCTCGGCGGCCGCACCCCGCTGCAGGTCTGGCACGACGACCCCACCCCCATCGTCGGCATCGCCCGGACAACCTCTGGATCTTTACCATGAAAAGCCACGCCATCGAGACGATCGAAGCCGACAGGATCACCTGCCGCGGACGCCGGTACACCGCACCGTGGATAGCCGGCAGACACGGCCTTCGTGTCCACATTCACTCTATGCCGCACCACGAGCGGGAGATCGTGGCGTGTGACGCCACCGCCCACGCTCACCTCAGTCAGGCCTCCGCTTCGGCGTGACAACCACGGATCGCGCACCCGCCCCCAGGCACCGATCAGCGACGGCGATCACGCCCGACAAGCCGAACCGAACGCCGTCCCTGCTGCTCCCCGCTAAGCGCCTCGGAGCCCTCACTGGTGGTACGTGCGCATCGACGCGGGCGCCCGACCCGAGACTTGTAAGGAAGGTGATGATGGCCGCCGACGACGTCAACCAACAGCAACACCTGCGAGCTCCGATCCCGCTGGATCACCATGGGCAGGAACAGCTTCACGCCCTGGCCCACCCGTACTTGAGCGCGCCGCTGCCCGAGTCCGGCGCTGATGCGCCGGCGCAAACCCTTGACGAGCTGTCCCATCTGCTCTGGCGGACCCGATTGCCGGTCCGGGAGGCGACGGTCCAGTGGCTGTCAGACGGACCCCTCTCAGCCGCCACCCGACGACGATATCTGCGGTTGATCAGCTGGTGGCTGTGGTGGTCGAATCGGCGGCGCCTGCGGCCCGAGGAAGGCACCGTGCTTGACGCCGATCTGTTCGCCGCGGCCATGCGTGCCGCCCAATGGAGTGACAACGCCAGGCGGCAACACCTTACAGCGCTGTCATCCTGGTACGGCTACCTGTGCCGGCTCGGGCTGACTTCCCACAATCCCTTCGCCGGTGTGCGGAGGCCTGCCAGTCCTTCAGCACGAATCCCGCTCCTGTCCCCCGAGCAATTGATCGACCTGCTGGCCCATGCCGTACTCCACGAGAGCTCCCGCCTTCAGGCGATCTTGCTCGTGGTGATCACCGCCGACTGCGATCCGGCCCATGCGGCCTCGCTGAGCTTGCGCGACCTCGTTCGAGCCGGTCGAGATCGCATCGTTGACCTGCCGGCCGCCGGCGGCCCGTACGCGGTGCTGCTGCCACCCTTGGCAGCGCAGGTGCTGGACGCCTACCTGATCACGCGCGGCACCCACCCGGGACCGCTGTTCCTCACCCGCACCGGCGCACCACTGGTGGTCAACGACGCCAACCGGCAGATCCGGCGGGTGGCTCGGACTGCCGGCATCAAGCACGCCGCGCCACTGACGCTTGAGCTTATTCGCCGAAGCGCGGACGCAGCCCATCCTGGCAACCGCCGCAGGCGGCGGGCCACACCCGCTATTCCCACTTTCCCGCACCCGGTTTATCACTCCGGCGAGATCCGCCTGTGCCAGCGCCTCGCCACGGAAATCGCCCGTCGGCGCATCCCGCCGACCGGGCGGTTACGCCGCTCGACCACAGCGGATCCATAGTCGAGGAGGCAACCGATCACGGCCTACCGGCCGCATGCGCTGCTCTGCGTACATAAGTCTCGGCGACATCGTCGCATTCAACCCCTTGCAGGCCGCGACCTGATCTCCGCTGTCGACGAGACGGCAGGCGTGGACCAGACGGTGCTTGCCGTGCATGAGTCGCACCGGGTGGCTGGCAAAGTTTCCGGATGAACGGCTCAGCGTCAACCTGCGTGAATTCGATCCGGCGGACGCGCCGACCGCGCTGGCCACGGCTGTCCGCAGGTTTTCTGGACGCGTTGAAGGTGGCGTTGCCGCGCGTCTGGGCTGGCCTGGACGCGCGGGCCGCCCTGCACCGGAGCTACTGGCCAGCCGTCGGATGCTGGTGGTACTGGATAACGCCCGTAACGCCTGTCGGTGCGCCCGCTGCCGGCCGGTGACCCGAACCTCCTCGTCCTGGTCACCAACCCCAACCGGCTTGCCGGCCTGCTCGCCGCATCACGCTGGACGTGCTCACGTCGGAGGCATCGTGAGAGCTGCTGGCCCCGCGCCTCGGAGCGGACCGCGCGGCTGCGGCATCCGATACCACACAGGAGATCGTCACAGCCTGTGCACGGCTGCCGCTGGCGCTGGCCATGGTGGGGCCCGCACCCAGCATGGTCCACGCCAGTGACCAGCTATTGACCTGGAATAATCGAGGGAATCCGGTTCGTGTGCCCGCTGAGTGCGAAAATCGGATTGCCCTCGGCAGCTAACGGCGTTTCGCCCGCCTGGGCATCGAGCGATAGAACGGCGTGTTGATGCGTGTCTCGTTGGGAAGTTTGGGCACCGCCCGCAACGCCATGGCGAACGACAGGTCGTCATGGGAATGCAGCCCCTTTTCGTCCTGCTCTGCGATGCCGCGCTGGAGCAGGACCTGCGTGGTATCCCAATCCAGCGGCAGCTGCTCCAGGAGGGGGTCATGGCACTGGTGCAGCAGGTGCAGCAGCACGGCGGCCTCCCGTACCGACAGCGGGATCCGGGCCTGCCGCACCAGGCGCAGGGTGTCCTCGGCCTGCGTCGGCAGCACCCCAGGGCGTGGTTCCAGATGCACGTGGCCGCCCATCCGCACGACCTGTATGGCGGTGCCGAGTAGGCGCAGCGTCAGCTCGCGGATCGCCTTGTCCACCCGCTGCAAGGGCCAGCGCAAGGCCTCGGCCAGGTCCGCGTCGGTCAACTCCCCATGCTGAGCCAGCGCGGCCTCCACCACGAGATCATCCTCATCAGCGTGCTGGATCCGGTCAGAAGGTCGACGGCCCAGGAGTTCGGCCACCTCGATGTCCAGCACCTCGCTGATGCGCACGAGCACTTCCACGCTGATCGTCGCCGGCGCGGGGGCCTTGCGCAACACCTCCAGGGAGATCCCTGTACGCGTACGGAACTCAACGTCGCCGATGCGCAGCTCGGCCACCCTGCGATTGATCACATCGAGGTCAATCATTGCTGTCCCCCACGGCTGGCTTGGCCCACGACGGTGACTCGTCGCCGCGGTGCAGCGCTTGACCCACCCGCCAGCAGACCGTGCGCAGGTCCCACGGCAGCTGCCCTGCTGGTCCATCCGCCACCGCCGTAACGGTCACCGCGGCCAGCCGGCTGGTCGCGATCAGCTGCTGCTGGTTGCGCCCGATGCCCGGCTCCAGTAGCGGCTCGGCGCTATCGCTGCCGCACAATTGCTGAAAGTGCCGGGCGGCTAGCAGCAGCGACCTGGCATAGACCGGTACTCCATAGGTGAGCCTTTCACCCAGCAGCCGAAAGCCTTGTACGGGTGATTCGACCAGGTCGACCGTGGCGCCATCCTCACTCAGTGCCGACAAGGGAGCGGCGGCCAGGTCGGCGGGGTCGGCACCGGTGCACAGCGCCGCCGCCAGCGCGGCGGCGTGGACGGGATGCACGACGCGAGAGCGGATACGCTCTGCCTGCTCCAGGTCCAGCCGAGCCATCAACCCGCGTCCGGTGGCGCGATCGAGCAACGCGGGCACCGCCAGCATCAGCCCGTGCAGGAAGAAGCCGGCCTGTGCACCGCGAATGCGGACGATGGCGTGCTCACGGGTGGGGCAATCGGCGACCAGAGCGGCCAAGAACAGGCGTAAGGCGCGTGTATTGCCCGCGCGATAGGGATAGGGCTCCAGGTGCGCGGCGGCGGTGTCGGGCACGTGCCGTGCCATGGCGGCAGGCAACGGCGTCGGGGTGCTCAGCGATGAGCGCTCCATATGCACGTTGCCGGCCAGGCCGCTCGCGTCCAGGGCCAGCCGATCCGGCACCGCGACCGGCGGCGGATGGTGTAGCTCGTCCTGGTCAAGGATCCAGGTACAGGCCAAATCCATGCCGTAGCCGTAGACGGCGTCCACGATCTCGAACCCGCGGTAGCCGAAGGCCGCATACAGCGTGTCGTCGTAATGCGCGAACGGTCCGAGCCTGCGGTAGGCATCGGCCCGGAAATACGGAAAGTCGCTGGCCGGCAGCGGCGGCAGCGCCTGTCGTTGCGCCTCATCGTCGGCATACGGGCTGGGCTCTCGCCCCGAGGAGGTGCAGTGCAGCACCCGGCGGGCCGGGGCGGCCATACGCCATGGTTTGTGCGCGAACTTGGCCGCGACAATCGCCTGCGCCAGGCCCGGCATGATCTTCCAACCGTGGTGGCCGGGCAATTCCGCAGACCAGTCCGGCGGCTCAGCCGCGTGCCAGACGATGGTCATGGCAGCGTCCGCATCATGGGCGAGGTCGATCAGGCGGGCCCGCTGAGGACGGGTGAGCAGGTGCGCGCGTAAGACAATGATGTGCCAGATGCGCTCGGCGAGCGTCCACGCAGTGACGGCATGAGAGATACGCATCTGCCTGCCGCCCGGCCCAGCCAGGGTGTCGGCCTGGTCGATGGGTTTCCCCAGCGCGCTCAGCACGTCCAGGCAAGTATCACCGACGCTGGTCGTGCTCGGCGTGGGATGAACAGTGATCACGCCGGCGGCCGGGTCATGCGCTCCCCACGCGATATTCACGCAGGCGATGTCGTCGCCGGCATCCACAACAATCGTCACCGGCCGGGGACTGGAACTGGCCATGGTCAGGCCGCTCGCTTATTGGGCCGTCCGCCGAGATCGCCGAAGACCTGCAGCAGCAGCTCCTCACTGATCACCTTTTCTCCGGGGTCGTCCTCGAACCTGTCCAGAACATGGTTGGTGATCTTGGCCCAGTCGCGGAAATTGCCATGCGCGGCGGTGTCGTCGGCGAAGCTGATGACCTCGTCGGTGACCTCCCCCCAGATCGGATGGAAGTCGGGGATCGCCTCGAGCACCTGCTTGAGCTCCATCGTGCGAAACTCCTGCCAGATATAGATGCGCGAGGCGAGCATCCGCTCGTTCGAGAGCACCTCATAGCAGCCATCGCCACCGACAAAGATGACCGTCATATCGGTGGTCTTGTCATCCCACAGGTGCCGCCAGTACTCGAAACACTCCTGCCCCAGCCACTGCGCCTCGTCACAGATGAAGACCCGGGACTCTTCGGCCAGAACCTCCTTGAGCAGCCGATCAAAGGGAGCGGGCCGCTGCGGAGGTTTTCCGGTGATGCCCAGCGCCCCGAAGAGGGTCTCGCGTATGTAGAGCGGAGTCGGACGGCCGCGAAACTCGATCCGGAAGGTCCGGTCACGTGCCAGGCGCCGCAGCGATTCGTTCACGCAGAACGACTTGCCGGTGCCCGAGTCCCCGTACACGCATATCATCGCCTTCTTGGCGACCGCCCTGCGGATGTTGGTTTTGGTCTGCTGCAACGCGAGCGTGGCCACGACGTTGGCCTGAGGCAGCGCAAGGTAGTGATCTTGACGCATCTCCGGCAACGGGCTGCTTCTGGGGCGCAAACTCATCCTGGCTTCTCCCGTTCTGCGTTGTCCTCGTTCATCAGCCCGTAGCGCCTTCCGTGCTCGTGCTCACGAATCCTGCTCACGGCGCGCTCGGTTCTTGCGGGCGGCTCTGGCCGTCCCCGGCCGCACCCATTCCTCGGGAAAATCGCGATCAAGGAAGGGTGCAGCGATCGCCAATTCCGCCATACGGTTATCGGCGGCGCGTCTGATGACGGCTCGAGCCTCCGAGGACGTCGCCGCGTCCACCCGGCGCGGCTCCTCCGGCTTGCTGACCGCCGCCAGCCGAGCTCGCCGTTCCCGCCCACCTTCTTTAAAAGCCGCGTTGACACGCCGCCGCTCGCTCGCTCGCGCTTTCTCCATGGCGGCTACCTGCTCCGGGCTGGCCTGATCGGACAGGTAGGCGGCCCCCAGATAGCGTTCCGTCGCGGCTTCGAACACCTCTACCTCGCGATCGTGATGAGGCATCAAGCGCAGGCACACCTCCAGGCCGACCTTGCCCTGCATCCAGTCCGCCACGTAGTAACGATTACGCCCCCGGCGTACCCCCTTCTTCGTGATCTTCCGGATACGGCCCTCATCCTCCAGGGTGAACATCCGCAGGTCCTGCGCGGACACCTCATGTATGGGAGTCGGATCTTCGGCCCACATCTGCGCGGGCGTCTTATCGCAGCCGCCCACTTGATGCTCGAAATTCCATTCGTGTACCCACGCGCGCAGCAGGGACACAAACTCCGGGAACGCCAGAGGAGTCTGACCGGATTCCATCGGCTTGCCATTGAGCCGTTTGGGCTGATGAGTGTAGCAAGGCAACATCTTGAAGAACATCTGCTCGGCGCTGCCGTTCAGGTTTTCCACGGTTCCCTTCAGATGGCCGTGGTACCCAGGCAGATCCTCGACGACGACTGCGAACCGGGCGAGCGCAGTTGTGACCGCCTTCGACAAGAAGTCTTTACCTCGATCGATCCTCACCCGGGCCGGAACGCCACCGAAGGGCATGTCCGGATCATCATCGCACAGCAACGCGCTGCGCAAGGCGACCAGAATGCTCTCCCTGCTGGGGTAACCAGGGGACACCGCTAATCCGCAGATCACATTCGGTCCCGTGTCGATGAACCAGGTCACCCACGGTTTACGCGGCTTACCCTCGATTTCGACGCGGACGGGCACCTCAACATGATCGGCCTCCCACACGGCATTGCGATGCTCTCGAGGACGCCGAAAATGCACCCAATGCTCCCGCAACGCCTTCTCGCCGAAGCGATATGCGGCGCGCTCTCCAGAGGAGAGGTCTCGCCGAAGTGCGCGCAGCAGCGTCGGCAGGCTGGGGGCCGCCGGTCCTCCAGCGGCCGCCCGCTTGACCAGGTCTCGATGGAGCGCGGATGCGTTTCCTCGGAAATGGGCGAGCAGACCTCGCAACTCATCTGTGATTTCAAAGCGCGGTCGTGCCAATCCCTCGCAGCGTCCATCCTTGCGAGCCTGCGCCACGTAGCGGCGCACGGTGCGAAGGTCTCTTCCCAAGCACTCGGCGACAACCCGGAGGTGCTCAGTGGTCAACTCGTCGTTTTGATCTAAAGTGAGAAGCCTTTGCACTGCCAGCTTGCGGAGATCATTAAGCGAATCTCCGAGCGAGTTTGCTTCGCGACCATTCGATCCACTCGCCACACGACACCTCGCGATCGAAACCGAAGGGCATTCACATTAGAAGGATGCACACATCAAATCACTGCACGACCATCGCCGTAACGCACAATCATCGTGAGATTACCCCCGCGACGATCGCTCGTCTAGCAAAATGACAAACTAACGACCAAAGCACCTCCGGACTGCCACTTCGTCAAACCCCTGTCTCAACTTTGGAAGATCCGCAATGGATGATCTCATCACAAGGCGTTCGACCTGCACATTGGCACACGATGACCAATCAGAGTAGCGTTCACAGCGCCAACCGCCATCCACCTGGAAATTCGTCATCATCTGTCCTGCGCCTGGTCGCTACTCTGTCACCAAAGACAGGTGAACATTGTTCGCGATTCTCCTTTCTAGATCTTCACGGGAGTTAGTATTTGCAGGCTGAACTGCGGAGGGACACCTGCTGACCAACTGGAGGTGACAAATTCGTGACCAGTCTCAGGCCGCCCTGCGCGCAGCCTTGGACGAAGCCGTCACCGACGCGCTGAACGAGGCCCGCGCCGCACGCGCCGACGCCGACCGCGCCCGCCGCGAGCAGGCCGAAGCCGGCACTCGTGCCGAGCTGGCCGAACGCCGCGCCCAAACCGCCCGCGAAGCACAGCAGGCCGCCGAACAGGCCGCCCACCAGATCAGACAGGAGGCCGGCAGCAAGGTCGACGAGGCCAAGGAGGACGCCCGCGCCGCCTGGGCCCAGACCGCCGAGCATGAACGCTCCCGCGGCGCCGCCGAACAGGCCCGCGACAACGCCCTGAACGAGCGCGACCGCGCCACGGCGCAGCTCCAGGCGAAGACGGCCGAACTGGAGGAGGCCCGCCGCGAGCTCGACCGGCTACGCGCGGCTGTCGAGGAGCAGGCCCGCCAGGCGACGCCCTCCGCGCTGCGGCCGCCGACGCCGAGCAGCGCGCCCGCGACGCCGAGACCGCCCGCGAACGCGCCGAGCACGAAACCCTTCAGGCCCACGCCCGCGCCGAGACCGCCACGGCACACGCTGACGCCGCCCGCGCCGAAGCCGCTGAGGCCCGACTCGCGCTGGTCGCCGCCCAGGGCGAAGCGGCTGCCGCCGCACAGCTCCGGGCCCGCGCCGAGGACGAGCTCCGCCAGGCCCGCACCGAGCACGACACCCAACGCGAGCGCGCCGCCATCGCAGAGCAGCGAGCCCGCGCCGCCGAAGCCGAACGCGAGCGCGCCACCGAGCAGACGCATCAGCTGCGCGACCGGCTGACCACCGCCCAGGCCGCCGCCGGGCTGGTGCTGCCGGAACTGACCGACCTCAGCAGCGACCACGGTGTCGGGGTTCGCGGCGTCACCCTGCCCGACGCCGGTATCGACGTTGCCCGGGACCCGGACGGCGCCGTGATACTGCACTTCCAAGATCAGGAGATCCGGCTCGGCGACCCGCAGCACGTTCCAGCTCGTGGGCGAACCCTGGCCGCCGCGATCCTGGCCGCCTCCGCTGCACGCCCCTGACCGGCGGCCCAGCGGGTGCGCCGCCGCCGGCTCCCTCCCCCAGCCGCCGCGACCATCCCATCAAGGACGTCCCCCACATGAGCGCTGCCGACCGAGCTGAACCATGCGACAGTGATGCCCCGCCGGACTAGATCGCTGATGTGAAATTTGGGTTAGTGATCGTAGGCGATCAGGGATCGTTTCACGGGTGCGCCGATGTTCCAGTTGTGCCAGATGACAGCGTTGAGGGCGAGGATGCGCTGGCTGATGCGTGC
>NZ_JBGNUU010000035.1:0-65792 GCF_041950485.1 Nonomuraea sp. ATR24 | reverse complement strand
TCGAGGGCTGGTACAACCTGCACCGCCTGCACAGCAGCCTGGGCTACCGTAGCCCCGCCGACTACGAGGCAGTCGCAGCGGCCTGACCACCACAACGATGGTGTCCGTCGGAGCGGAGCAAGCTCAGCGGTGGAAGGGCAGGACATCGACCCGCTCGACGTTGCCCAGGCCGGCCACGAAGCGCGCCAGGCCGTCCACGTTCTCGGGTGCGTCGGTGAGCCCGGGGACAAGCACGAACCGTATCCACGTCGGGCGGCCGAGCTCCGCCAGCCGGTGAGCGAAGCGCAGCGTTGGTGCGACCGGCCCGCCGGTGACCCGCCTGTAGGTGGCCGGGTCGTAGGACTTGATGTCGAGCAGGACCAGATCGGTGTCGGCCAGCATGGAATCGGTGGCGCGCACGCCGAGGAGGCCGGAGGTGTCCAGCGCGGTGTGCAGGCCGCCGGCGTGGCAGCGGCTCAGCAGCTCGGCGGTGAAGCCGGGCTGGAGCAGCGGTTCACCGCCGCTGACCGTCACCCCACCGCCGGCTACCGAGATGAAGCGCCCGTACTTGCCGATCTCATCCATGAGCTCGTTGACCGTGACCTGGCGGCCGTCACGCATCCGCCAGGTCTCGGGGTTCTGGCAGTACTGGCAGCGCAATGGACAGCCCGCGGTGAACACGACGAAGCGGGTGCCGGGGCCGTCCACGCCGACTGACAGGTCCCAGGAGCTGACGGAACCGTTCATCTCTGACCGGTCACAGCGAGCCGTGGAAGGTGCGGTTGATGACGTCGCGCTGCTGGTCGGGGGTGAGGCGGACGAAGTTGACCGCGTAGCCGGAGACGCGGATGGTCAGCTGCGGGTAGCGGTCGGGGTGGTCCATGGCGTCCAGCAGGACCGCGCGGCTGAGCACATTGACGTTCATGTGGAAGCCGCCTGCGTCGAAGTACCCGTCGAGCACGCCGACCAGGTTGTCCACGCGTTCGACCGGTGTGCGGCCGAGGCTGTCCGGGGTGGCGGTGTTGGTCAGCGAGATGCCGTCGAGGGCCTGGTCATAGGGGACCTTGGCAACCGACAGGGCAGAGGCGATCATGCCGTGGCGGTCGCGGCCGTTCATCGGATTGGCTCCGGGCGCGAACGGCTCGCCGGTGCGGCGGCCGTCGGGGGTGTTGCCGGTGTGCCTGCCGTACACGACGTTGGAGGTGATGGTGAGCACGGACTGAGTGTGTTCGGCGTCCCGGTACGCGGGGTGCTTGCGAATCTTGGCCATGAACGAGCGGACCAGGTCGACGGCGATGGCGTCGGCGCGGTCGTCGTTGTTGCCGTAGGCCGGATAGGCGCCCTCGACTTCGTAGTCGACGGCGAGGCCGGTGGCGTCGCGGATCACCCTGACGCGGGCGTGCTTGATGGCCGACAGGCTGTCGGCGGCGACGGACAGCCCGGCGATGCCGCAGGCCAAGGTGCGCTTGACCGGGTAGTCGTGCAGCGCCATCTCGATACGCTCGTAGGCGTACTTGTCGTGCATGTAGTGAATGATGTTGAGGGCGTTGACGTAGGTGCGCGCCAGCCAGTCCATCATCCGGTCGAAGGCGGCGGTGACCTGCTCGTAGTCGAGGACCTCGCCGGTCACCGGCGGATGGATGGGGCCGACCTGCGCGCCGGTGATCTCGTCGCGGCCGCCGTTGATCGCGTACAGGAGCGTCTTGGCCAGGTTGACGCGGGCACCGAAGAACTGCATCTGCTTGCCGACCGGGGCGGCCGACACGCAGCAGGCGATGGCGGTGTCGTCGCCGGTGCGGGGCCGCATCAGCTCGTCGCTCTCGTACTGCAGGGCGCTGGTCTCGATCGACAGTGCGGCGCAGAACCGTTTGAACGGCTCGGGCAGCCGCCTCGACCAGAACACGGTCAGGTTGGGTTCGGGCGCTGGGCCGAGGTTCCGCAGCGTCTGCAGATAGCGGAAGCTCGTCCGGGTGACCAGGGGACGTCCGTCCTGCCCGAGGCCGCCGATCGACTCGGTCACCCAGGTGGGGTCGCCGGAGAAGAGCTGGTCGTACTCCGGGGTGCGCAGGAAGCGGACGATGCGCAGCTTGATGACGAAATCGTCGACGAGTTCCTGCGCCCGCTCCTCGCTGATCCAGCCCTCGGCGAGGTCTCGTTCCAGGTAGATGTCTACGAACGTGGAGGTGCGGCCGAGCGACATGGCGGCGCCGTTCTGCTCCTTGACGGCGGCCAGGTAGGCGAAGTACAGCCACTGGATCGCCTCGTGCGCGGTGGCAGCCGGGCGGGAGATGTCGTGGCCGTAGGCGGCTGCCATCTGCTTCAGTTCGTCAAGGGCGCGGATCTGCTCAGCCAGCTCTTCCCGGTCGCGGATCACCGCGTCGGTGGCGTCCGAGTCGTCCAGCGAATGCAGCTCCGCCCGCTTGGCCTCGATCAGGCGGTCCACACCGTGGAGCGCGACGCGCCGGTAGTCGCCGATGATGCGGCCGCGGCCGTATGCGTCCGGCAGGCCGGTGATCAGGCCCGCCTTGCGAGCGCGCAGGATCTCGGGAGTGTAGGCGTCGAACACGCCGTCGTTGTGAGTCTTCCGGTACTTGCTGAAGATTTCCTTCACCACCGGATCGAGCTTGTACCCGTAGGCGGCCAGCCCGGACTCGACCATGCGCAACCCGCCGGCGGGCATGATGGCACGCTTCAGCGGCGCGTCGGTCTGCAGCCCCACGATCAGCTCACGGTCGGGGTCGATGTACCCGGGGCGGTGAGCTGTGATGGAGGACGGGGTGGCCGTGTCGACGTCGTGGACGCCTCGCCGCCGCTCCTCGGGGAAAAGCGCCGTCATCCTCGCCCACACGGCTCGCGTCCGTTGGGTGGGGCCGGACAGAAAGCTTTCGTCGCCGGTGTACGGCGTGACGTTGGCCTGGATGAAGGCGCGGACGTCCACCTGGTTCCGCCAGGCAGTGCCGTGAAAGCCGCGCCATGCCCCGAACTCGATCGCCGTGGTCGCCATCGTTCCCCCTTCGGATCGGATGTCCGCCTCCACTCTGCTCGGACGAGGGCCCGCTCGCCGCGGCCCAAAGGCATCCGCGAGCGGGACCAAGGTCCTGCCGTCATCTGCGCGACAGGACGACCTTGAGCGCTCCGGTCGACCGCGGGTCGGAGAACGTCTCGTAGGCCGCGGGCATCTCGTCCAGGGCGAAGCGGTGGGTGATGAACCGAGTGGGATCCAGCCGTCCGGCGGCGATCATGTCCAGCAGCGCCGGGGTCGAGTAGGTGTCTACCAGGCCGGTGGTGATGGTCACGTTGCGGATCCACAGATCCTCGAGGTGCAGCGTCGCAGGCGCGCCGTGGACGCCGACGTTGGCGACGTGGCCGCCGGGGCGCACCAGGCGGGTGCACAGCTCGAACGTCTCCGGGATGCCGACGGCCTCGATGGCGACGTCCGCGCCCAGGCCGTGGGTCAGCTCGCTGACCGCGGCGGCCGCGTCGTCACCGGCCCCGACGAGCAGGTCGGCGCCCAGTTGCTTGGCCGCCTCCAGCCGTGCGGGGGCGGGGTCGACGGCGACGATGTGACCGGGCGTGAACAATTGCGCGGTGGTGATCGCCGCCAGGCCGATCGGGCCGGCGCCGACGACGACGACCGTGCTGCCCGGTTGGACGTGGCCGTTGAGCACGCCCACCTCGTATGCGGTGGGCAGGATGTCGGCGAGCATCAGCGCCGCCTCGTCCGTGACGCCGTCGGGCAGCAGATGGGTGGAGGTGTCGGCGAACGGCACCCGGACATACTCGGCCTGGGTCCCGTCGACGCGGTGGCCCAGGATCCAGCCGCCGCCACCCAGGCACTGACCGTACATGCCGGTGCGGCAGTAACGGCAGCGCCCGCAGGCCGAGATGCACGACACCAGCACGCGGTCACCCTGCTTGACCGTGCCGACGGCCGCGCCGGTCGCCACGACCGTGCCGACTGCCTCGTGCCCGAGGATGGTGCCCGGCCGCACCGCGGGCACATCGCCCTTGAGGATGTGCAGGTCGGTGCCGCAGATGGTGACCGCGTCCACCCTCACGACCGCATCGGTCGGCTCGACGAGTTGCGGGTCGGGAGCCTCCTTCCAGACATGTTGTCCAGGCCCCTGGTAGATCAGCGCTTTCATGGCGCCTCCTCGGTGTTCTCGCTCGTGGTCTCGTCTCCACGCTTGTCCAGCACATGGTCGGCGGCCAGGGTCAAAGGTCCCGCCGTGGGGAGGTCAGGTGTCGTCCTCGTCCCACAGCAGCTCGTTCAGGACGTCCACGACCCCGTTGACCCGCCTGCTCGAGGTGGCGAGCAGCACGGTGTCGGTCCGCGTCCTGGCCCGCCCGCTCAGGATCACGACACCTCGTGTCACGCTGATCCGCACTCCGGAGGTGTCCAACGTGGCGGCGTGATCGAGGATGTCCCGCCGGATCTCGCGAGCGATCTCCTCATCCCGGCGGATGAGCACCTTGACCAGGTCATGCCGGCTGACCGCCCCGGCCAGGCGCCCTTGCTCGTCGACGACCGGCAGGCTCCGCACGCCGTGTTCGTCCAGCAGCCTCATCGCGTAGACGGCCGCGACCTGCCCGCGCACGGTGACAGCAGGGGCCGTCATGATCCCCGCCGCGGTGTCCGCGCAGGCCTTCGCCCTGCCCCGGCCACGGCCGGGCGACAGATACCGGCGCAGGCGTGCACGTAGCGAGGGCCGGTAACCCTCGCGCCGGAACTGCTCCTTGTACTCCTCCTTCGGCAGCAGATCCGTCTCGGAGACGACACCGATCACCCGGTGCTCGCCGTCGACCACAGGGACGGCACCCACCCCGTGTTCGACGAGGATCTCAGCCACCTCCTTGAACGGCGTGTCGACGCCGACCGACGGCGTTGGCGTGGTCATGACGTCGCTGACTGTCATGCGCATGACGACCTCCTGTGCTGGGGTTCCACTCTCATGACAGCTCCAGGAGCCACCGCGGAGGCAGAGCCTTTGGTCCTTGCCCGGGGAGCCGGACGGCCAGGTGATGTGTGCCGTCTTCCTGATCGGGACCAATGGCGGCGGCTTCCGGGACTTCCTCCTCCGGTGCCGCGTCGCCGCCGCGGCGAGGCTGGCGGCAAGAGATCCCCCAGCATGAAGGAGCTGTGCGATGACCGGTCAGATCGTGGTCGGTGTGGACGGGTCCGCACCGGCGACCGCGGCGGTGGAATGGGCCGCCGCCGACGCTCAGCGGCGCCGGCTGGACCTACGGATCGTGCACGTGTGCGAGCAATGGCCCTACGCCGAAGGCGCCGAGTACTGCACAGGCACGCTGGAGGCCGCCGCCGATCGGGCGCGCGCTCTGGGCAGCGGCGTCAAGGTGACCACCGAACTGCTGCCCGGACATGCGGTCGATCAGTTGATCGCCGAGTCCGCGTCGGCCGACAGCCTGGTGCTGGGCAGCCGCGGCCTTGGCGGGTTCACCCGGCTGCTGGTCGGCTCGGTGAGTATCGCCGTGGCGGGGCACGCCGCCGGTCCGGTCGTCGTCGTCCGCGCCCCGCGCGTGGTCGAGCACGGCAGGGTCGTGGTCGGCTACGACGGCTCGGAGCACTCGCGCGCCGCCATGGAGTACGCCCTCGGGCAGGCGCGGGCCCGCCGGGCGCAGCTGCACGTGGTCACGTCCTGGCAGGCGCCGACCTTCTTCTCCCCGTACGCCGTCTCCTACAACAGCCTGATCGAGCAGGCGATGAAGGAGGAGAGACGGGCGGCGCGCGAACGTGTCACCCCGTGGCGGCTCGGCAATCCCGACGTGGTCATCACCGACGAACAGTCACACTCTCACCCGGTCGCCGCTCTGATCCACGCGGCGGAGTCGGCCGACCTGCTGGTGGTGGGATCGCGCGGGCGGGGCGGCTTCGCCTCGGCGGTGCTCGGCTCGGTCAGCCACGGCGTGCTGCACCACGTGACCTGTCCGGTCGCCGTGGTCCGGCACCGCGCGGGGGAGGAGTCATGAGCGTCGAGTCGATGACGGCGGGGCAGGTGATGAGCCGCATCCTGGTGGCCGTCAAACCGGCGGAGTCGCCGCTGATCGCCTGGGAACTGATGCGCCGGGCCGGCGTGCATCACCTGCCGGTCGTCGACGGGCGACAGGTCCTGGGCATCCTGACCCGCGAGAAGCTGGCCGCGTCCTGGTCCGGCGGACCGCAGGAGCAGTCCACCCGTTCGGTGCGCGAATTGCTGGACAAGGGGCGCAGGCCATGGGTAGGCCCGGACGCGCCGCTGGTACGGGTCGCGGCCGTCATGCTCGACGCCGGCGCCGATGCCGTGCCCGTCCTGACCGGCGACGGCCTGATCGGTTTGATCACCGCCCGCGACGTGGTGTCCGCGGTCGCCGGCCGCACCGAAACCACGGACGAGCCGGGCGATGTACTGACCGGCATGTTCCATCTCGAACCGGTCCTGCCGTCGCGAGACGTACCGGTTCCGCCGACACGGAGCTGGAGGGAGGCGTGACATGGACGCACTCGTGGTCTACGAGTCCATGTTCGGCAACACCCGGAAGATCGCTGAGGCGGTGGCGGAGGGACTGGCCACCCGGATGCGGGCCGAGGTGACGGAGGTCGGCACCGCGCCCTCCCACGTGGGACCGGAAATCGCGCTGCTCGTGGTGGGCGGGCCGACGCACGCCTTTTCCATGAGCCGCGCCTCCACCCGCCGGTCGGCAGCCGAGCAGGCGGCCGGGCCACTGGTCTCCCAGGGGAGGGGCGTGCGGGAATGGCTGGCCGCGCTGAGCACGTCGTCGGCCGCCCTCGGCTCGGCTGCTTTCGACACCCGCGTCGCCAAGCCTCGCCTTCCGGGCTCGGCCGCGCAGGCGGTGGCCCGGCGGCTGCGGCGTCTCGGCATCAGGTCCGTCGCTCCGGTGCAGAGCTTCTACGTCACCGGTACGCAGGGTCCTCTGGTGGAGGGCGAGCTAGATCGAGCCAGGCGATGGGGGGAGAGCCTGGCCGCGTCGTTCCCCGTGCCCGCTCCTTGACCAGCACTCAGGCGCCCGGCGGTCCACACCGCCGGGCGCCTTGTCATATGCGGCGGGCATCGGGTGAGGGGTGCAGGATCCGGTCGAGGCGGGCGGCGGCGTCAGCAGGTCACCGGCGTCGAGTGGCTGGGTGCCAAGGAAGTGGCACAGCGGCAGCAGATACAGGGTCGCCCGCCGCAGGACGAACACGTTCGCCATGCCGATGTTCGGCACGTCGCAGGGCGGGGCCGTCGTTTTGCCCATTCGCCAGCCCTCGCGAGGGCACCGGCACGAGAGAGGTTCTGGACGATGTCGAGCTTCTGCTTCGTGCCCATGTTCGTGTCACTCGCTGTCCGCCCCGAACCGCGCCACAAGCACGCTTCGCCGTCACAAATGCTGCCGACCTCCCTCGACTGGGTGACGCCTGCACTGGAGGAACTTGCGCTGTCCGGGGCCCACCCAAGGCGTGGGCGACGCTCAGTGCAGCGCTCCCCGCCCTGCTCCCGCGGGCCGGGGAACCGCCGATCGCTGGCCTGACCGATCTCCCCGTGAGTTGGCCGCCAGGATTCGGGACACCATATGCGGCGCGCTTTCGCGTCAGATTGACTGTGCGGTGGTGACGGTAGCTGGCGGCTTGAGGTGTGCTGACGCATGGCAGACAGCGAGTTGCACGCCGTGGTGTTATCCAAGGACGAGAGGCGGACGCTGACGGGCTGGCTGGCGGCGCCCGACGGCTCATGGGCTGGCGTTATGGGCGCGGAACGATCACCTTGCCCACTTCCTGCCGCGCACCTTCGCCCGACATGTTCGTCATCGGATGGACGTGCCCGCTGTCCTGTGCACGATCGGCAGTAGAACTGGTCACCGTGCACCACTCGGCAGGAATGCTGTCGCCTGGGCTGAGTTCGCCGACGTTGCTTGCTGGGCAGTTGCGGGGGCGACAGTCCTTGCCGTTAAGGACGCCATGTGCGGTGCTGTCCTCGCTGTGGTGTGACCCGGTTCCCAAAGACTCGTGGCCGCGGCTACTGCCCGGCCTGCTCGTAGCCGGCCAGGCAAGGCCGGTTCCATCAAGGCGCCCGCCGCTGGTGGCGGTGGCGATCAAGGTCGTACAACGACGACTGGCACGCGTGAATGATGGAGCACCGCATGGGCCGTACCGCCCTGACCGAAAAGGGCTGAAGCTCCACTGCGCCCTCCGATGACAAGGATGTCGGCATCGGCCGAAGTCTCGATCAGCACCTGGGCTGCATGTCCGTGCACGACGTGTGGGACGACAACGACATCCGGAAACTGCTCGCGCCAACCTGCCACGGCCTCATTGAGGCGGAGGGCCTCTTCCTGATTCATCTCGTCCACGTCATAGACAATGGGCTGCAGGTCCCCCAGCCATCTCGTAACGGGGTGAACCCAGGTGTGAACCATTCGCAAGGTGGCATTGCGCAGCACCGCCTCACGAAAGGCGAAATCCAGAAGAGATTCCTGCCCAGGCTTTCCGCTGATCCCGACGACGATCTCACCGCGATCGCCGGTGTGCTGCTCACGAACGACAGCGACAGGACATGGCGCTCTGGCCGCCACCTCACGGCTCACCGAGCCCAGCAGCAGTTCGGCGAACCCGCCACGGCCACGGCTTCCCACAACCAGAAGCTGCGCCTCCTCAGCCGCGCCGACCAGCATATCGGCCGTTCGGCCGAAGATGATATCGGCAGTTACTCGGAGATCCGGCTTGTTCGCCCTGACATGATCGGTTGCGTGGCTGAGCATCTCCCTGGCCGCCACCTCGGCCTCCGCGCCCCAGGTTCGCGGCTGAGGCACCAGAGGCACGTCGTAGCTCCACTCGGACACCACGTGGAGCATCCGCAGTGAGGTGCCCCGGATCGCTGACTCTCGTGCAGCCCATATCGCGGCCCGCAACGAGGGTGCTGATCCGTCCATACCAACGATGATGGGCATTGTCATGGCATCCGCCTCACAGTTGGGATTCGCACGGCAACCTCCCGCACGGGGCCCGTCTGCCCCCTGTCAGGTTAGGTGCAGAGCGAGGGACACAAGTGAAGCCCTACATACATCATCCTCATCATTGAAAATCCTTGGCCATGCCGTGATCCGCGGACGTCTATCAGGCCGCCGGGCTTGCCGGTGCCTTCGGCCAGCGTGACTCCGCTCTCCTCAAGCTTGCGACACGGGTGGCACACGGTGTGCGGCGGTAGGAAGTGCGCTCAGATCGCCGGTCACCTTTCCGGTGCCGGGCAGATCCAGGACGTCCGGGAGCCTGCTGCTTCGCTGGGCCACGACTTCGCAGAAACGCGCTTCGGCACCTCCGCGCGAATCTACGAACGAAAGCGGTTCATATCAGAACGGCGGCCCACAATTTCCCCGGCAGCAAATGGCTGTCAGCGCCAGTGGGGTCGCGCGATGGCGGCGCGGAGCGCGGCGTCCACCACGTGAAGAACTGCTACGACCTTGAGCCGTTGTGGGCGGGCATCCGTGACACTCAGGAGGAGAGCCACCGCTGGGCGATCCCGAACGAGGTCCGACGGTGCCTGCAGTTTAAGCAGCCAGTTCCCCGCCGTGCTGAGCAGCGTGGACGGGTGACGAGGCGAGAAGTGGATGGAGGCCGGGCCTGATGAGCTCACGGCCGGTCGCGCGTTCTGGCGCGGGCGCACCCGGCCCAGAGCGGGACGCCTGCACCATCCGGCCTCACCGTCCACGATAGGGCCAGTTCCGTGCCGTGGACGGCGCGTTCCGTCAAGGCCGCTCACGGCCTATGCGGCAGGCCGCGAGAAGGAGATGTGATGGACTACGGTCTTCCTTACCCTCCTCAACCACAACATCGGGAGCGCTCGTGGCCGATTCGCGCCCCCGGCACCGGTTCCCCGCCCGCCCCACGCATCTTCACCCAGCGCGTACGGATGATGCCTGGCATCGAGCGAGAGCCGTACACGCCGTCTGGCGGCGTGCTGCGGGGTGTTCGCATGGAGGCCGAGGGCAGGCTGCGGCCTTCACCACCAGGCCAATCGAGCTCTATATCGCTCTGGTCCAGGACCACCATGGCTGGCATCGAGGCCGCGGGGCACGGCCAGAGCCTGCCATCTTTCTCCCGCGAGAGAGCGCGGCGTAACGCGAGGGCGCTTCAGATGCTGATGCATCCCTTGTGGTGGTCACTCATTGCAGGGTCAGCGAGTCCAGGAGTTCACGGCCATCCCGCCACGAGCCCAGGCCGCTGGCGGAGTTGAGGTGTCCGCGCGCGCCCGCCAGATGCCACTGCGCATCCCACCGCCTCGCGAAGCCGGCGCCCGCCTGGGGGGTGCAGTACGGGTCGTCGGCGCTGCCCACCACCAGGGCCGGGCACGGCAACGGCCGTGCCGACACCTCCATGAACGTGGCGGCTGCCCGGCGAGGAAAGGCCGGCCCGTGCGGGTCGGGGGGCGCGACCAGGAATGCGCCGCCGATCGGACTTGAGGGATTGCTGTTCAGCCAGGTGGACGCCGCCCAGCAACCCAGGCTATGGGCGACCAGCACCACGCGGCTGTCTTGCCGGCGAGCATAGTCATAAGCCTTTTGGACAGCCTTGACCCAGTCGTCCAGATTGGGAGCCGACCACGAGGCCGGGGAGATCCGCACCGCCGAGGTGCCCCACTGCCGCTCCCACGAGGTCTGCCAGTGCTGTCGGTCTGAACCCTCGATACCCGGGATGACGACGTATGCGACCACTGCCCACCACCATTCCACTCGTCGCTCCCTGCCATCCTGGGAGCGCCTGGTGCAGATTCTGTTGAATCCATCAGGACAGCGACGGTCTCACGAGCGATCTCAAGGAGAATGGTGCTGACAACGATGGAATCACTCGACCGCATAGACCAGGACATCCTCGCCCTGCTCCAGGCTGACGGCCGACTGAGCGGCGCGGAGGTGGGGCGCCGGGTCGGGCTCTCGCAGCCCGCGGCCAGCGCGCGCATCCAACGATTGGAGAAAAGTGGTGTCATCACCGGCTACCGGGCCGTGGTCGACCCGGTAGCCCTCGGGTTGAACATCCACGCGGTCATCCGGCTCCGCACCACACACGCCCGGCTCGCACGCGCCCTGGACTTCGCCTCGCAGACCCCCGAGATCGTCTCCAGCCTCAGGGTTACGGGGGAGGACTGCCTCATCTTCCAGGTCTACTGTCCGCAGGCAGGACGACTCGAAAAAGTCGTCGATGCACTTGCCCGATACGGCCCTGTCACCACGTCCCTCGTGCTGCGCGCCTACCCCCACAAGCCGCTGACCGAAGCCACATCAACGACGTCATGACCCTCGACGCCTACACCACCGCTACGAACACCACGTTGGCCTGATTCACGCCGCCGGGCAGGTCTCTAGCTCTCGCTCAGCTCAAGGCGTCTCCTTCATGGCGCCCGCAACGTGCTGGCCAAGGGTCCTCCGGCTGGGTCAGGTCGCCGGTCGTGATTTCGACCTGGTCCGGAATCGCCCGACGCGGGGTTGCGGGTGACGACGCGGACCTTTTCACACTCCTCCAGGAGTTGGCGGATGACGTGGGACCCGACTTTCGCTGGCACCGGGGACCAGATCATGGTGGAGATCGGGGGGTGAGCAGCATGCGAACGAAAAGTCGCGTTAGCGGGTCGGGCGGAAGCGGCTTGGCGTGACATTCCGTTCCGGATCGGGGCGTCCGAAGGATCACGGCGCTACGATGCGTCCAAGCCAATACCTCGGAACAGCCCGGATCAGTGTCGGCGCCGGGGCGGAGCAAGGTGCTCGGTGACGGCGGCGATGGCCTCTGCTCCAGGCTTGACGTAGCGCATGGCGGTGCGGGGGTTCTTGTGCCGGGTCTTGCCCATGATGAGCTGCAGCGGGACCTCGGCCTCGCCGAGGTGGGTGGCGGCGCTGTGGCGTAGCTGGTGCAGGTCGAGGCCGGCGTATTTGTCCAGCAGGACGCGGGCGCGGTCGTAGCCGAGGCGGGCGCGGCCGGTGTGCGGGCAGATGTCGCCGGCCGCCGGTTGGCGGGCGGGGACGGGGCGGCGTTCGGTCAGGAACAGCGGGCCGTGCGTACGCGTGGTGCCGTCCGGGAGTCGGAGGAGGCGGGGCAGCAGGTGGGCGGTGCCGCTGTCCCAGTACACCCATTCGATCGCGCCGCCCTTGGACCGGACCGGCGCCCGCCGATGCTCCAGGTCCAGGTCCTCGACGTTGAGCGCCAGGACCTCTGCAGCCCGGGCCGCCGTTTCATAGAGCATCCGCCACAGGGTCTTTTCGCGCAGCGGGATGTCGCGGCGTGACAGCAGTCGGTGGATGGTGGTCTTGGCGACCGCGCGGGTCTTGTCGACGTTCTCCTTGCGGCGTTCGGCATCGGCCGGGACCGAGGGGGCGGCCCAGTGCTTCTTGGTCTGGCACCAGAGCAGCCAGGAGGTGACGGCGGCGCGGTTGCGGTTCCAGGTCGCCGGCGCGCATCGGCCCCATAGTTCGGTGAGCGCGACGCCGATCTCGGTTTCTGTGACTCCGGCGAGCGGCCGGTCGCGGCCGAGCAGAGTAGTGACGCGGTCGATGGCCGAGGCGTAGGCGCGGTGGGTGTTGGGGTTGGCCGTGCGCGGGGTGGCGAGGAAGGCGTCGGCGGCCGCGGCGAGCGTGACGTGCCCGCCGCGGAGGGGCGGTGATCTTCGGGGCGGCGCTCATGCCGCCCGCCGTGCGACGCCTTCGGCGATGTACCGGATAACGTGCCGGAGTCGCGCACCGTCCCGGTGGAGGGTTGTCCTGGTCGCAGCGCCGTCATGATCGCTTATGTACGTGATAATCGATCATTATCACGTACATCAAGTTCTCTCCGGAGAGGGACGCGTCGAGCTTCCGCATTCCTGTTTAATCGAATATCGTCGATGGACGATGATGAACGAGAACAAGGGGCCCTTGCCGCGCGCGGAGGCCGAAGAGTACGCCAGCTGGTTCAAGGCTCTGGCCGACGCCACCCGCATCCAGCTCGTGTCGCTGCTGGCCCGGCGGCGCGCACCGATGAGCGTCGGTGAGATCGTGACCGCCTCCGGCGTCGGTCAGTCCACCGTCTCCCACCACCTGAAGATCCTGGCCGAGGTGCGGTTCGTGCTCGTCGAGAAGCGGGGCACCTCCAGCCTGTACCGGATCAACGAGAACTGTGTGAGCTGCTTCCCCACCGCTGCGGACGTGGTGATGGGCAACCCCGTGCCGGCCGCGCCGGTCTGCGACTGAGGAGATCTCATGGCCCACGACGGGATCGTCGGCCACTACTCCGCCCTGGCTCGCACCGCGCTGACCGGGCAGCGCATCACCGACTGCGACCCCGCCGCCTTCACCGACGGCGGCTTCGGCCCGGCCAGCTACCACGACACCACGGCGCTACCCGACGGGGCGGTCCGGGCCAGCCTGGGGTGCGGCAACCCCGTCGCCGTCGCCGAACTCCGCGCCGGGGAGACGGTCCTCGACCTCGGCTCCGGTGGCGGCATCGACGTACTGCTGTCGGCCCGCCGGGTCGGCCCACACGGCACCGTCTTCGGTCTGGACGCCAGCCCGGCCATGGTGGAGCTGGCCCGCCGCAACGCCGAGCAGGCGGGCACGGTCAACGCGCGGTTCCTGCACGGCACGATCGAGGCGATCCCGCTGCCCGGCCACGCGGTTGACGTGGTCATCTCCAACTGCGTGATCAACTTGTCCGATGACAAGGCGGCCGTGCTGGCCGAGGCGTTTCGGGTGCTGCGGCCCGGCGGCCGGTTCGGCGTCAGCGACGTCGTCACCACGCAGGCGCTCGACGAGCAGGCGCGGCAGCGGGCCGAGCAGCGCATCGGCTGCGCAGCCGGATCACTCACCGTGCAGGAGTACCGGGGCCTGCTGGCCGCGGCCGGATTCGTCCAGATCGCCATCACGTTGAGTGCCGATCACGGCGACGGGGTGCACTCGGCCATCGTCCAGGCCGTCAAGCCCGCCATCGGGCCCGGCCTGGAGATCCGGCCGATGCGCGAGAGCGACGCCGAGCAGGTGCTGGCCATTTATCAGGCCGGGCTGGAGACCGGCCAGGCCAGCTTCGAGACCACCGCGCCCAGTTGGGAGGGCTTCACCGCGAGCCGGTTGCCGCACCTGCGGTACGTCGCCGTGGATGGTGACTCCGGCGAGGTGCTCGGCTGGGTGGCGGCCTCGGCGGTGTCGTCCCGTCCGGTGTATGCGGGCGTGGTCGAGCACAGCATCTACGTCCACCCCGGCTGCCAGGCCCACGGCATCGGCCGGGCGCTGCTGTCGGCGTTCATCGCCGCCGCCGAGGACGCCGGCGTGTGGACGATCCAGTCGGGCGTCTTCCCCGACAATGCCGCCAGCTTGTCCCTGCACCAGGCGCTCGGCTTCCGGGTGGTGGGCACGCGCGAGCGCATCGGGCGCCACCACGGCGTCTGGCGTGACGTGATGCTGATCGAACGCCGCAGCACCGCGGTCGGCGCCTGAGCGACCGCGAGGGCTGCTGTTGGCCCGCCGTTCACTCGCACGACATCGACGGCTGTCAATATCGAGCTGTATCGATATCGACAGCCGCCGATATGAGCGACGCCCGCCGGAGACCTTCATGGACAGCACCTACCGCCACGTTGATCTGACCGTCGATCAGCAGCATGCGCTGCTCACCGCAGCCCGCACCCTCGCCACCGAGTTCGCCGGCACCTTCGGCACCGAGACCATCGAGCGGTTCCTGCACACCAGCTACGACCAGTTCGCCGGCCGGGCCGTCATCGCCAACTACCTGCCGCTGCTGGCCGAGCGGTTCGCCCGCCAGCGGCTGCGCGCGCTGGCCCGCGTCGAGGGCAAGGATGCCAGCGGCGTGCCGATCGTGCTGTTCTTGTGCGTGCACAACGCCGGCCGCTCGCAGATGGCACTCGGCTTCTTCACCCACCTGGCCGGGAGGCGCGCGCTCGGCTGGTCCGGCGGCACCGAGCCGGGAGAGCTGATCAACCCGGCCGTCGTGGAGGTGATGCACGAGCGCGGCATCGACATCACCGGCGAGTTCCCCAAGCCGTGGACCAGCGAGATCGTCCAGGCCGCCGACGTGGTGGTCACCATGGGCTGCGGCGACGCCTGCCCGGTCTACCCGGGCAGGCGCTACCTGGACTGGGGCCTGGACGACCCGGAAGGTAAGACGTCGGAGCAGATCCGCCCGATCCCCGACGACATCGAGCGCCGGGTCCGCGCCCTGCTGGCCGACCTCGGCGTCCCGGCCGGCTGAGAGCAGGCTCACGTACCCGGCAGGCAGAGGCGCATGTCAATATAGACGTACACCTATTTCGATGAATGTCTATACGGAAGGGCCGTGGATGGAACTGCTGGAGATCTTGGAGTGCAGCCCGCCACTGACCCGCGAGCCGCTGGACGCCGGGCAGGCGGCCGGGGTGGCGCGCGTGTTCAAGGCGCTGGGCGACCCGGTACGGCTGCGCATCCTGTCGATCGTGGCCAGCCGCGCCGGCGGCGAGGTGTGCGTGTGCGACATCACCGACGCCTTCGAGCTGTCCCAGCCCACCATCAGCCACCACCTGAAGGTGCTCAAGGAGGTCGGGCTGCTGACCTCCGAGCGGCGCGCCTCCTGGGTGTACTACCGGCTGGTGCCCGAGACGCTGGGCGAGCTGTCGGCGCTGCTCACCCTGCCCACCAGCGGGCCCGCCAGCCTGCCGGCCGCTGCGGCGGCGGTGTCGCGGTGATGTCGGCTCAGCCCGCACAGGCCACCGCGCCGCCGACCGGCGTGATCGGCGCTCTGTCGGTACTGGATCGGTTCCTGCCGGTGTGGATCATCGCGGCCATGGGCGCCGGGCTGCTGCTCGGGCGTCTGGTGCCCGGCCTGGATGTCGCGCTGGACGCCGTCAAGATCGGGGAGATCTCGCTGCCGATCGGGCTCGGCCTGCTGCTGATGATGTACCCGGTGCTGGCCAAGGTCCGCTACGACCGGCTCGGCACCGTCACCGGCGACCGCCGCCTGCTGATCTCCTCGCTGGTGCTCAACTGGGTGCTCGGCCCGGCCCTGATGTTCGCCCTGGCCTGGGCCCTGCTGCCGGACCTGCCCGAGTACCGCACCGGCCTGATCATCGTCGGGCTGGCCCGATGCATCGCCATGGTGCTCATCTGGAACGACCTGGCCTGCGGCAACCGCGAGGCCGCCGCCGTCCTGGTCGCGCTCAACTCCATCTTTCAGGTGATCGCCTTCGGCGCGCTGGGCTGGTTCTACCTACAGGTGCTGCCCGGCTGCCTCGGCCTGCCGCAGTCCGCGCTCGACATCTCGGCCTGGGACATCGCCTTCTACGTGCTGGTCTTCCTCGGCATCCCGCTGCTCGCGGGCTACGCCTCGCGCAAGCTCGGCGAACGCGCCAAGGGCAGGGCCTGGTACGAGCAGCGCTTCCTGCCGCGCGTCGGCCCGGTCGCGCTGTACGGGCTGCTGTTCACCATCGTCATCCTGTTCGCCCTCCAAGGCCACACCATCACCTCCCAGCCGGCGGACGTGGCCCGCATCGCGCTGCCGCTGCTGGCCTACTTCGCGCTCATGTGGGGCGGCGGCTTCGCGGCCGGCCGGGCGATCGGCCTGCCGTATGACAAGACGACCACGCTCGCCTTCACCGCCGCCGGCAACAACTTCGAGCTGGCCATCGCGGTCGCGGTCGGCGTCTTCGGCGTCACCTCCGGCCAGGCCCTGGCGGGCGTGGTCGGCCCGCTCATCGAGGTCCCCGTCCTGGTCGCCCTGGTCTACGTCAGCCTGGCCGGCCGCCGCCTGTTCCGCGCCACAGAGGAGCCCACCCGTGCCTGAGAGCGCCGAGACCACCACCGGTAAGCCGTCGGTCCTGTTCGTCTGCGTGCACAACGCCGGCCGGTCCCAGATGGCCGCCGGCTGGCTCACCCACCTGGCCGCAGGCCGCGTCGAGGTCCGCTCCGCCGGGTCGGCCCCGGCCGATCAGGTCAACCCCGTCGCCATCGAGGCGATGCGCGAGGTGGGCATCGACATCGCCGCCCAGCCGAAGGTCCTCACCGTCGACGTGGTCAAGGCCAGCGACGTGGTCATCACCATGGGCTGCGGCGACGCCTGCCCGATCTTCCCGGGCAAGCGGTATGAGGACTGGAAGCTCGACGACCCCGCCGGGCAGGACATCGAGGCCGTCCGCAAGATCCGTGACGACATCCGTGCCCGGATCGAGAGGCTGATCACGCAGCTGTAGCCGCATCAGGCCAGGGGCGGCGCGTGGCGTCTGGTCCCGCGCCGCCGGATGGATGCCGTCAGGTGATGCCTCGGGCGATCTCCCCGACCACCTCACGCCCCGTCGGGGCAACCGCCTCCTGCATCACAAGCAGCAGATCCATCTCAAGGTTCGGGTTGCGCCGCGCCACCTCGGCAGCCAGTTCCTTGAGGTAGTCCCGCGCCGCAACCCGGGCGATCTCCTGCATGAAGACCAGCAGATCCACCTCCAGCTTCGGATGGCGGCGCACCAGGTCAGCCGCCAGTTCGGCGACGGTTTGCCGCGCCACCTGGGCCGCGGCCTGTTCCATCTGCATCTGAAGCGTCAGTGACAACTGCGAGAACCTCGCCGCACTCGCAGAAGCAGGCGCGGCGCCGGCCGGGGAGCGTTGAAGGTCGGCCAGTTGGTCACTCAGCCTGCTCAGCTTGTCCTGCTGAGCCTGGACGGTTTCGCGGAGCTCGGTGACGAGCTCGCGCAGCTCGGCCATCTGACCGCGCGGTGGCGCGGTGCGTACTCCGCCCTCGTCCAAGAACGCCTGCTGCCAGGCGCGTTCCCAGGCCGCGAGGTCTGGTGCCGCAACGCCTAGGTGAGTCACCAGCGCCAGGGTGACGGCCTTGCTGGCCAGACGTTCCCCCCGCAGCATCTTGCCTGCGGTCTCGCGTGCCACCGGCACAGGATCGTGCCTGGTGCGGCTCGCCACTTGCCGCATCGACAGTCCCGAACCGGCGAGTAGCAGGCTCAGTGCTTGAGCGAGCTGTTGAAGGGTCTGCACCTGTCCGGGATCGGCCAGTGGCCGGTCAGGCTTGGCTAAGGCGCCGGCCGATGCGGCATCCTTCACGAGCGTACGCTCCTTGACCTCGTCGGCGGCGCCGACGTCCGCCCGGGGATCACAGCGTAGACGCCCCTGGCCCAAACGGCCCCGAATGGCCGCCGATCCGGGGCCGGCCCGCCCGAGGCGGCCCCGGACGATCGGCCTTGGCATCACTTCGGTCTGCGCCTGGCCCCTGATCTGGCTGGTCACCCTCGGTTGCCGCTGTGCTGGGAGCAGCTGTACCGCTGCGGGCCGCCTGACGGCGTGCTCGCCTTCATGAGAAAGAACGTCATGCAGATTCTCGACCTGCTCACCAGCATCCTGCAGGTGGCCTCCGCCGCGGCCGGTCTGTACGCCGCCATCACACTGGCGCGCCGCCAGCTTGCCCGTCGCGTAGAAGGCGAGCCCGCCGAGCCGCCTGTCGTGACGCTGCCGGCGACGACGCCCCCGTCCACCCAGCCTTCGTCCGTCCCGCAGCGGACGCCAGGAGTGCCGGTGGAGGCGTCGCCCTCACCGCCGGAGGCCGACGCGCGTTCATGACGATCCCGCTCTCACCATGGCGCGGCGCACGCCCGTCACGGTGCTGAGGCGGCCGAGGGCGCCAGGTGCCACACGGTGGCCACCAGCAACCGGGCTGCTGCCGGCAGGGTGTCCGCCTGGACGCGGTTGGGGGTTTCGGCGGGGGTCTGGTAGCCGGGCATGCCCATGCCGATGCCGATCGCGGCCAGGCCGGCGGCGGCGTAGCGGCGGTTGTCGGAGGCCATCGCACCGGCCCGCAAGGGCACGCCGGTCAGGCGGGCGGCCTGGTCCAGGGTGGCGAGCAGGGCGTGGGCGGGTCCGCCCGCTTCGACGGCGGCGGCCTGGTGCAGGTGCGCGGCGCCGTCGAGGTTGATCACGAGCGTGTCCGGCGGCAGGGTGGGGGCGTGGTGGGCCGAGCCCCATGCGCCCGCCTCCTCTGCGTCCAGGAAGGCCACCATCAGCTCCAGCGCCCCGGGCGGCGGAGCGGCGGCCAGCACGCGGGCGGCCTCCAGGACCGCGGCCACTCCGGAGGCGTTGTCCGCTGCCGCGGGCAGGCGCCGGTCGGGGTCGTCGCCGACGCCGTCGTAGTGCGCGCTCAGCAGAACCCGTACCCGGCTCGCATCGCCCTGAGCAGGGTGGGGGAAGCGGGCGTGGACGTTGTGGCCGCGAGTGGTGATCTGTCGCAGCGGCATCGAGCCGGTCACCTGGACCGGGCCGTCGGCCAGGGCTTCGGCCAGATGGGCGTGGACCTCGGTGTGCAGGGCGATGACGGGCACCTGCCGGGTTGGCGGTCCGGCGATCATTTTGGGCATCCAGCCCTCGGCATCGGCGCCGCGCACGGTCAGCACCCCGGCGGCGCCGTGGGCCTCGGCTCGCTCGCACGCCTGCGCCCAGTTGCCGGCTTCGGCCAGCACCCACCGGTCGCGCAGGTCGGCGTCGGAGTGATGGGCCAGTGGCGCGGAGTTCGGGTGCGGCAGGTCGGCGGAGGCGAGGTGTTCGACGAAGTCGCGGCGGTGCTCCAGGCGCTGCGCCTGCCCGCCGGTGCTCCATTCGAGGACGGGCGTGGCGTACAGTTCGCGGACGTTCGCCACGTCGAAGCCAGACAGGTCTGTTGCGGCGCCCAGCTCGCCGAGCCGCTCGGCGAGCCAGGTGGCGGCGGCCAGGCCGCCGGGCGTACCTACCCGCCGCCCGGTGTAGCGGTCGTCGGCCAGTTCACGCACCGTGGACTGCATCCGCTGCGCCGACACTGCTTCGAGCAGGGTCGCCAGGCCGGCCGCGGGCCGCTCCGTGCCTGGGAGCGTGGAGCTCATCCGCAGCATCCGGCGGACGTGGCGTCCGTGGCGTTCTTGGCCTGGGCGGCGGGGGCCGGGGCCTGGCCGCAGCAGCTGGCCTGTGCGGCCTCCTGCGCCGCGGCCGGACTGCCGCAGCAGCCCGTGGCCGCGGCCGCCTGATCCGCATCACTCGCGCCGGTAGCGGCGGCGGCTCCGCAACAGCCTCCGTCGGCAGCCGGGGCGAATGCCTCCGCCAGGTCGCCGGTGAAGCCGCCGCTGGTCTGATTCGTCATCATGGTCTCCTTCGCTGGCGTGGACAGCAGTGGCCGCCACCCAGACGCTTAGATGGATGTCTAATCAAGAGATACGATCTCACGTTATTTCGATGTGCGTCAAGATAGACGTAAATCGAATCAGTGAGATGGCGACATGCCTCAGTGCGGCGTCCTACAACTGGGTGGTGAGCTCACCGGCAAGTTGCCGGGCCGTGCGGGCCGAGCCGACGAGGGTGGCCGAGGCGGGGCCGGTCCAGTCGCCGTAGCCGAGCAGGTGAAGGCGCGGCTCGGCCAGGACGCGGGTGCCGCCGGTGGGGATCGCGCCGCCGGGGCCGCGCAGACGCAGCGGGGCCAGGTGGGCCAAGGCGGGCCGGAATCCCGTGCACCACACGATCGCGTCGAAGGCCGCAGTGCTGCCGTCGGCCCACGCCACTCCGCCAGGGGTGATGCGGGAGAACATGGGCTCTGCCTTGAGCACGCCCCGGTCGCGGGCCTCGCGTACGGGCGCGACGGCCACGATGTCGCCCAGGTCCCCGATACCGTCGGCCTCAACCCCTGCCAGGGCGGCCCGATGGCGGCGGGTGGCCAGGTCGAACAGGGCGCGGCCGTCCACTTCGTCGGGAAGCAACCGGGGCGGGCGCAGTGTTGCCCAGGTGGTCTGGGCGACCTGGGAGAGCTCGGCCAGGATCTGCGCGGCGGAGTTCCCGCCGCCCACGACCAGCACCCGGCGGCCGTGGAAGAAGTTGGGGCCGCGGTAGCCGGCGGTGTGCAGTTGCTCGCCGCGGAGTCGCGGATGCCGGGGTAGTGCGGCACGTACGGGCGCCACCAGGTTCCGGTGGCGCTGACGACGATGCGGGCGTGCCAGGTTCCGGTGCTGCTGTCCACGGCGAGGCGGTCAGCCACGCGTCGCACGGCCCGCACCGGAGCGGGGCGGATGATCGGCAGCCGGTAGCGCTGCTCGTAGTCGGTGAGGTAGGCGACGACATGGGTGGCGTCTGGATAGCCGCCGTCGGCCGGGATCGGCATCATCCGGCCGGGCAGCGAGCTGTACTGCGCGGGCGAGAAGAGCCGCAGCGACGGCCAGGCATGCTGCCAGGCGCCACCGGGGGCCTCTTGCGCGTCCAGGATGACGAAGTCGACGCCTGCCCGCCGCAGGTAGTACCCGACCGCCAGCCCGGCCTGCCCGGCGCCGATGACCACGACATCGGCCAGGCGTGCCGCGCCGGTCATACGGTGATGAGCTCCACGTCCACCGGGCGGCCCGCTGGAGCGGGTGCGGCGAGCGGGGCGAAAAGGGCGCCGAGCTTGTTCACCACTTCGGGGATGATCCGGTAGTAGACCCAGGTGCCGCGCCGCTCGCCGTCGATGAGCCCGGCGGTGCGCAGCACCTTGAGGTGGTGGCTGATGGTGGGGGCGGTCAGGTCGAAGGAGTCGGTCAGGTCGCACACGCACGCCTCGCCGCCGGCGTGGGAGCCGATCATCGACAGCAGCCGCAGCCGTACGGGGTCGGCGACGGCCTTGA
Organism: Nonomuraea sp. ATR24; assembly: GCF_041950485.1. Taxonomy (NCBI): domain Bacteria; kingdom Bacillati; phylum Actinomycetota; class Actinomycetes; order Streptosporangiales; family Streptosporangiaceae; genus Nonomuraea; species Nonomuraea sp. ATR24. Next base: position 44,214 of record NZ_JBGNUU010000035.1, on the reverse strand, counting down.
GCAGGGTCGCCAGCTCGGCCGCCTCGGCCTCGGCCAACGGCTCGCGAGCGATCGGCGCGCAGCACTGGATGGTGACGGGGGCGGCCATGACGCGACTCCTTAATTTGATGCCGATCTAAATTGTAGGCGATGGTAGGCGAGCAGCGCGAACGCAGCCACCGAGCACGCGGCGGCCACCGCGCCCATCACCCAGCCGTAGCCGGCGGCCTCGGCGAGCGCGACCGCGCCGAGCGGGGCCAGCGCCTTGTCGGCGACGGAGAAGATGGCGATGCGGCCTGCCAGGCTGGCGTAGGCGGCGGTGCCGTAGCGTCCGACCAGCAGGTGCGGCAGTGTGATCGAGGCGATGCCGAAGCCGAGCCCGAACAGCAGCACCGCGCCGATCGCGCCGGCGACGCTGCGGCCGATCAGCGGCAGGAGGAGGGCGGCCACGCCTTGCAGGGCGAAGATGGCGGCGGCGATGAGGGCGACGGGCAGCCGGGTCTGCAGGCCGGTGGTGATCAGCCGTCCGGTCACCGACAGCACGCCCAGCAGCCCGGCCAGCGTGGCGGCCAGCACGGGCGGGTGGCCGAGGTGGATCAGGTAGGTGATGAGCAGGACCGCCACGGTGGCGACCGCGCCGCCGTTGGCGGTGAAGGCGATCACCAGCAGCCAGAACGGCCGGGCGCGGGTGGCCGCCTTGACGATGGCGGCTCGCTCCTGCGCCGCGGCCGGTGCCTGCGTTCTCGCTGTACGGGCGCGGCGCAGCACGAGGGCATGCACCGGGATCGCCGCCAGCCCGTAGATCAGAGCCAGGACCACCAGTGCCGTACGCCAGCCGTACCGGTCGACCAGCAGCCCGGTCAGCGGCAGGAAGATCGAGGAGGCGAACCCGGCCACGATGGTCAGCGCCAGCAGCCCGTTCGCCCGGCCGCGCTCGTTGCCGGCGAACAGGGAAACGATGACCGCGAACGCCGCCTCGTACAGCACCATGGAGCAGGCGACGCCGACGAGCACAAACACCGTATACAACTGCGGCAGGCTCTCCACCCGCGACCAGGCCAGCACCGCCACGGTGCCCAGCAGCGACCCGGCGGTCATCAGGACGCGCCCGCCGCGGGCGTCTAGCAGGCGGCCGACCCGCGGCGCGCACACCGCGGCGATCAAGACGGACAGGGTGAGCGCCGCGGCGATCTGCGCAGGCGTGGCGTGCAGGTCGCGGGCCATCGGGGCGAGGAAGACGGAGAAGGCGTAGTAGAGCACGCCGTAGCCGATGGTCTGGGTGACGGCCAGCGCGGCGACGACCCGCCAGCCGTATCCGGGACGTGGCGGACCGCCGCCCTGCTGGTGGAGGGCGGCGGTCTCGGTGGGGGAAGTCATGCCGGACAGGCGATCAGCGCTCGGCCCTCGGCCGTGGTCGCCAACCCGCCCGCGCGGGTGTCGGCGATGAAGCCCTGGGCCTGCAGCCGCCAGGCGAGAGTGCCCGCCATCCGGGCGATCGCCTTCGCGTAGCCGGCGTTGGGGCTGGGCCTGCGGGCGGTGACCAGGGCCTCAGCCAGCCGGTGAGCGGGCATCGGCTCGTGGTCGCAGATGAGGCGCAAGGCCTCCTTCTGGGCGGCGGTCGGGTAGCCGTCGGACATCAGCGGTGTTCCTTTCAGCCGCAGCAGCCGCCGCCGGATTCAGTGTTCGCGCCGGCGGTGGCCAGCGGGAGGGGCGTGGACAGCAGGCCGCCGCTGATGCCGGTGGCCAGGCCAACCCGCTGTTCCTGGGCCTCGGCCAGGCCGGAGGAGCACACGCCGGTCTCGGGCAGGTCGAGCTGCACGTCGCGGGCCGCCTCCCAGTCCCCGGCCAGCGCCGCCACGACCGAGCGGGCCTGCTCATACCCGGTGGCCATGAGGAACGTCGGTGCGCGGCCGTAGCTCTTGACGCCGATCGTGTAGAAGCCGGGCTCGGGGTGCGTGAGCTCATCCACGCCATGGGCGGGGACGGTGCCGCAGGAGTGCTGGTTGGGGTCGATCAGCGGGGCCAGGGCGCGGGTGGAGCCGAGCACCGGGTCCAGATCGAGCCTGAGCTCGGCGGCGATGGAGTGGTCGGGGCGGTAGCCGGTGGCGGCCACGATCCGGTCGGCGGTGACGCTCTGCTCGCGGCCGGACGGGTCGCGGCTGACCACCTCGACGCCCTGGCCGGTGGCGTGGACGCGGTGGGTGAAGAAGCCGGTCAGCAGCCGGATGCGGCCGGAGTCCACGTGGGCGCGCAGCCGGGTGCCGAGCGCACCCCGGGCCGGCAGCGCGTCGGCCGCGCCACCGCCGTAGGTGCGGGCGGCGTCACCGGCCCGGATCGCCCAGGTGATCGGCGTGTGCTCCAGTTCGGCCAGCGCGAGCAGCGTGGTGGCGGCCGAGTGCCCGGCACCGGCGACCAGCACCCGCTGGCCCTCGAAGCGGTCGCGGTCCGTGCCGAGCACGTCGGGCAGCGCGTGATCGATCAGGTGGTCGGCGGCGATGCTCTCCTCGCCGTGGGCGGGCAGGCCGCTCGCACCGAGCACGTTCGGGCTGGTGTAGGTGCCGGAGGCGTCGATGATCGCACGGGCCTGCAGTTCGCTGCCGTCCGCCAGCCGGATCAGGAATGGGGCGTCGTCGCGGCCGGCCGTGCGGACCCGGTCGTAGCCGAGGCGGCTGATCGCGCTCACCTTCGCGCCGAGCCGTACCTTGTCGCCCAACAGCTTGGCCAGCGGGGCGAGGTAGTCGTCGATGAGCTCGCCGCCGGTCGGCAGCCAGCCGGGGTCCGGGGCGCTCCAGCCGTCGGCCTCCAGGAGGCGGCGGGCGGCGGCGTCGATGTTGTACTTCCACGGGCTGAACACCCGCACGTGGCCCCACTGCGCGATCGACGCGCCGACCTGCGTTCCGGCCTCCACGACCAGAAAGTCCAGGCCACGTTCGGCCAGATGCGCGGCGGCGGCCAGGCCGGCCGGACCGGCGCCGATCACCACCACGGGCAGCGCGCCGGCGTCGCCCGTGGTGAGGACCTGCTCGGATTCGAGGGAGGCGGTGGTGCCACAGCAGCTGTCGCTCATGGTGATTCCTCTCAGGTTTCGGGTGTCAGCGGAACAGCAGGGTGGCGGCCTGGACGCGGGCGCGCTCCAGGACGGCCTGCGATCGGCACGTGGGGTCGCACACCTCACCGGTGACCTCGTTGCACGTGGGGTCGCACACCTCACCGGTGACCTCGTTGAACGAGATGTGCTGGGCCTGGCGGGACCGGCGGAACAGAGCGCGCATGATGCGCACCTCCTGCTTTGAAAGTCGTCGAAGTAGGCTTGAGTGTGCAACACAATTTAGAGGCTTGTCAAATTAGATGCTTACCTAATCAGCGAATCCAGCGACGGCTCGGGCCGGAAGCTGCTCAGCGCCGCGACGTCGCGGCGCCGGCGATGGCGTCGCGAGTCCAGTCGTGCTCGCGGCGGGGCTGCCCGAGCTGCCGGGCGATCGGCCATGCCCGCCCGTGGATCGCTAGCCACATCCACCGGCAGGCTCTTGCTCCGGGGGAGGGCAGCAGGCGTTGAGGGTGGAATACAGGTCGGTCAGCGCCTTGCCGATCCGGGTGGGGTCGGCGCGGTAGTAGACCGTCTTCCACTCGCGTCGCGAGGTCAGCACGCCGCCGGTGCGCAGGGTCGCCAGGTGGGTGGAGGTGGCCGACTGGGCCAGCGACATGCGCTCGGCCACTTCGCCGACGGTCAGCTCGATGCCGCCGGCGAACAGCATCATGATCTGCTGGCGCGTCTCGCTGGCCATCGCCTTCAGGAAGCCGCGCGCGGCGTCGGTCAACTCGATGTCGCTCGCCATCTCCATAGGATGACTCCACATTTTTCATATTGTCACTTCGAGAATTAAGGATATGATCCGGCGGCATGGACACCATCGTCATCGGCGCCGGCCAGTCCGGCCTGGCCGCCGCCCGAGCCCTGCGCGCCGCCGGCCGCACGCCCGTCATCCTCGAAGCCGGCCCGGCACCCACCGGCTCGTGGAGCAGCTACTACGACAGCCTCACCCTGTTCTCGCCCGCCCGCTACAGCACCATGCCCGGCCATGAATTCCCCGGCGACGGCGACCACTACCCCACCCGCGACGAAGTCGTCACCTACCTGCAGCGCTACGCCGACAGCCTGGACGTCGAGATCCGCACCGGCACCCGCGTCACCGCGGTGGAAGCCGACGGCGCGGGCGGCTTCCTCGTCCACACCGCCGCCGGGGAGACCCTGCGCGCCATGGGCGTGATCGCGGCCAGCGGCTCCTTCGGCAACCCCTACATCCCCGCCCTGCCGGGCCAGGACGGCTACCCTGGGCAAGCCCTGCACGTGGCCGACTACCGCAACCCCAAGCACTACGCCGACCAGCGCGTCGTGGTGGTCGGCGGCGGTAACTCCGCCGTCCAGGTCGCCTACGAGCTGGCCGAGGTGGCCGACGTCACGATCGCCTCCCGGCAGCCGCTGCAGCTCATGCCGCAGATCGTCGGCGGCAAGGACGTGCACTACTGGCACACCACCACTGGCTTCGACCAGCTCCCGCCCGCCTGGCTGGCCCGCGTCGCCAGCGGCACCCTGGTCATGGACACCGGTGACTACGCCGCCGCCCTGGCCGACGGCCGCCTGCAGCGCCGCCCCATGTTCACCGCCTTCGATGGCGAGCACCTCATTTGGGCCGACGACGAGCGCGAGCGCGTCGATGCGGTGATCTACGCGACCGGTTACCTGCCGCATCTGGACTACCTGGCTCCGCTCGGCGCCCTTGACGAGGCGGGGTTGCCCCTGCACACAGGGGGCCTGTCCACCACCCACCTCGGGCTCGGCTACGTCGGCCTGGAGTTCCAGCGTTCCTTCGCCTCCAACACCCTGCGCGGCGTGCACCGCGACGCCGAACACGTGGCGGCGCCGATCGCCGCCTACGCCGGAGGCGTTCTGGCTGCCTACGGCCTGTGACATGGATGCTCCGCTGATCACCCTGGCGCTGGTCGTGCTGCTGCTGGCGACCATGTTGACCGTCGGCACCTCGCTGACGCCGGCCGGCTTCGCGGCACTGCTGCGCCGTCCGCTCGCCCTGGCGGCGGCCGTGCTGGTAAATGTCGTGGTGGTGCCGGCGATCGCGGTCCTGCTCGTCGGCTTGCTGAGCCTGGACGGCGCGATCGCCTACGGGGTGATCCTGGCCGCCGCCGCGCCCGGCGGCGGCACCGGAGCACTGCTCACCTACCACGCCCGCGGCGACCTGGCCCTGGGAGTGAGCCTGCAAGGCGCCCTCGCCGCCGCAGGCCTGCTCTCCGTGCCCGCCTGGAGCCTGGCCGCACCGTACGAGGGCGCACCCGTCGGAGGTGACGCGGACCTCCAGGTGATGGCGATGCTGCTGGCCCAGCTCATCCCGATCGCCGCCGGGATGTGGCTGCGCGCCCGATCGCCCGGCGCCGCCGATCGGGTACAGAAGGTCAGCAGGCGGGTGGCCGACGTGCTGCTGGTGACCTCGACCCTCTACATCGTCTTCACCACCGCCGACCGGTTGACCGCCATCCCGGCCTCCGGCTGGGCCGCCTTCGCCCTGCTGACGCTCCTCAGCCTGGCCGCCTATGCCACTCCCGGCCTCGACAGCCCGGCGGCCCGGCGGGCGGTCGCCATGACCACCACCATCCGCAACCTGTCCCTCGCCCTCCTGGTCGCCGGCCTGTCCGCCGACGCGGCCCTCGTCAGCCTCACCGTGCTGGCCTACGGCCTGGTGATGTACGCCGTCTCCGGCCTGGCCCTGGCGCCGCTCCGCAGAACCGCTCGCCTTGGAAAGGACTTCGCCCGATGAACACCGCTTTGCCCGTGGCCGTCATCGGCGCCGGCCCCGTGGGCCTGGCCGCCGCAGCTCACCTGGCCGAACGACACCTGCCCTTCGTCGTCGTCGAAGCCGGGCCCGTCGCCAGCTCCTCCGTGCGCCAGTGGGGCCATGTGCGCATGTTCAGCCCGTGGCGCTACAACACCGACGCCACCGCGGTGCGCCTGCTGTGCGCCTACGGCTGGACGGCACCCGACCCCGAGGCGCTGCCCACCGGGCAGCAGCTCGTCGACGCCTACTTGGAGCCGCTGGCCGGTCACCCCGCGATCGCTCCGCACGTCCGCTATGGGGCGCGCGTGGCGGCGATCAGCCGCCTGGACGTCGACCGGCTCCGCACGGCAGGCCGCGACAGCGCGCCGTTCGTCGTCCGGCTGGCCGACGGCAGCGAGATCCACGCGCGGGCGGTGATCGACGCCTCCGGCACCTGGGCGACGCCGAACGTGCTCGGCGCCAACGGGCTTCCCGCCCACGGCGAACGCCAGGCGGCCGACTGGATCGACCACGCCCTGCCCGACGTGCTCGGCTCCGACCGGGACCGGTTCGCCGGCCGGCACACGGTCGTGGTCGGCGCCGGACACTCGGCCGCCACCACACTCCTCGCGCTCACCGACCTGGCCGAGCAGGTGCCGGGCACCCGCGTCACCTGGGCCATCCGCGCGGATGCGCCGGAGCGCGCCTACGGCGGCGGCGAGGCCGACGCCCTGCCCGCCCGCGGCTCCCTCGGCTCCGGGCTGCGCCTGCTCGTCGACAAGGGCCTCATCGACCTGGCCGCAGGTTTCAAGGTCGGCGCCGTCCACGTCCTGACCGACGGCACCGTCGAGCTGCGCTCCCGGCAGCCCGCAAGCCCCGACCGCATCCTCAAGGCCGATCAGGTCGTGGCCGCCACCGGCTACCGGCCGGACCACTCCATCGCCGCCGAACTACGGCTCGACCTCGACCCCATCCTCCGCACCACCCGCCTGCTCGCCCCGCTGATCGACCCCAACGACCACTCCTGCGGCACCGTCCGCCCGCACGGCGTGGACGAGCTGGCCCATCCCGAGCCCGGCTACTACGCCATCGGGATGAAGAGCTACGGCCGCGCCCCCACCTTCCTCCTGGCCACCGGCTACGAGCAGGCCCGATCCGTCATCGCCGCCCTGGCCGGCGACTGGACAGCTGCCCGCGACGTCCAGCTCGACCTGCCCGAGACCGGCGTCTGCTCAGTCACCCTGGCCGTGCGCGCCATCACCGACGACTTCGGCCTGCCGACCGACACCCCCGCCAAGCTCATGGCCGCCACCACCCGCCACCTCGCCCAGCAGGCCAACGCCGCCGACGCGGTCATGGCCGCAGCCCACGAACTGGGCATCGACCCGGCCGCCGCCCTCAAACTCGCCGCCCTGGCCGGATAAACCGCCCACGCCCCGAAAACGCTCGGCGCTTCCCATCGAGGCGGGTGGCCCCGCACGTCAGCAGGGCCACCCGCAGCGCCGCTCGGTATCTGCGCAGCCGCGCAGCACCGGCTGGTGCACCGCCGCCCGCAGCTCCCGCTTCCACGAAACAACTCCGCGCGGGCATCGCCGCCGGCGTCAGTCATCCCAGTCGGGGCGATCCGGGTCGCGCAGGTCCCGCACGCCCGCGGGGCCGAGGTCGGGCACAAGGTGTAGGTGCCGATCACGTTGATGTGCCGGCGGCCGAACGGCGACAAGCGGGCGACATCCTCCTCAGCCAGCGAGTAGCCCGAGGCCCGCAGACGGGCCAGGACCTGATCGATGTAGAAGGTATTCCACAGCGTGACGCAGTTGAGCACCAACCCGAGCGCGCCTAGCTGATCCTCCATGCCCTTGTAGTAGCGCTGGTAGATCTCGCCCTTGCGGCCGTGGAAGATCTTCCCTGCCAGGGCGTGGCGAGATTCCTGCAGGTTGCGGATGCCCTTGATGTCACGCCGATACGGCTCCTCCACCACGTAGGTGAGGATGTGCAGCGTCTTGAAAATGCGGCCGTAGGCGGCGATCGCGTCCCCGAGCGGAGTGGGGTTGCCGTCGCGCTGCAGCATCCTCATCACGTCGTAGGCGCGGATCCGGCCGGTGTAGATCGACACCACCACCCGCAGGATGTCGTCCCAGTGCCGTTTCACCTTGCCCAGGTCGATCTTGCCGCGGGCAAAACGCGCCAGCGGCCCGTAGTCGGCGTCCTGGATCCGCCAGCCCTTCTGATCCGGCAGGTCGGCCAGCGCCGGCCGATACTGCATGCCCAGCAGATGCACCAGCCCGAAGACCACGTCACTGTAAGATCCGGTGTCGGTCACGATGATGTCCGGCCGCTGCCCGCCGTCGCGCCGAAACAGCACATCGATCATGTGCAGCGAGTCCCGGACGGTGCCCGTGACCACCTTCGCGCCCAGCCCCGCACCCTGGTCATTGACCATATTGAGCCAGGTCAGGCCCCTCTTGCCGCCGAAAAACTTCCGGTTGGGCCGGGTGTAGATGGACGGCACCGGGACCACGAACCGCAGGCCGTCGATCGCGGCGACCAAGCCGCCGCCGAGCTGCCGGGCGAAACCGATCTTCGCCTGCTCCTCGATCAGCGGCGCATTGGCCAGCGAGAACGTCTCCGCCGACAGGTAGTTCTGCGCCACGTGGCTGAGCCGGTCCCGCTCCAGCGCCGCGGTGCCGGCCTTGATGACCGGCGCGTAGCCGATGTTCAGCGCGCTGGCGGTCAGGCAGGCCACCACCGAGACACCGAAGTCGGCCAGCTTGCTCACCCCGCCCGCCACCGAGGTGAACGCCGCCTCGAACCCCGGGACGCGGCCCGGCACCTCCAGCAGCAACTCGGGCAGGTCCACCCGGGGCAGCATGCTGGCCACCCGCTTGCGCAGATCCACCAGCGACGGCGGCTCGGGCATCGCCTGCAGGCGCCACGTGCAGCCGCCCCTCCTCATCGACGGTGACGTCGACGCCGTCGGTGCCGAGCCGGGCGGCCACGTCCCGCAGCGCCAGATGCAGCACCAGCGCGTGCTCGGCCAGCAGCGTCTCCGGATGCTCCGGCAGCTGCAGGTCCGTCAGCGCCGGCCCCTTGGCCGCCGCCCAGTCCGCGCCGTCCAGCAGCTGGCCGCGCGGGTCCCGCCAGCGGGCCGAGGCCTCGGTGTAGACATCACGCCGCTTGAGATGGCGGTGGAACTGGGTCAGTACGCACATGGTGTAGGCGTTCTTGTCCACCGTGCTGCCGTGCGAGCCGGCCCGGAACACCAGCCGCTTCCACGACCCGGTCACCAGTGCGACGTCGATGTCGTCCTCGGTCACCTTCTTCTTACGGCCGTCCAGCAGCCGCGGCAGCGTCTTCATTGCCGTCAGCACCCGCTGCGCCTCGGCGTTCGCGCCAAACTCGATCACCGTGGTCAGCGTCTTGAGGAACCCCGACACGGTCGCGATCCGTTCGGCCAGCAGGGCGCGCATCTGCCCATTGGCGTCGGCGTCCGGCGGCGGCACCATCCCGGTCACCGCGGCCACCGCCTCCTTCAGCTCCCGGCGCGGCACGATCGCATCGATCGCCTCCCACACCTGCTCCAGCCGCAGCTCCTCGCCGTACTCGGTGACCTCCAGCAGCGTCTCCACCGCCACCGCGAGGGTGGCCGAATGCCGGGCGAGCTTGGGGTGCTGGCGGGCGCGCTCCTTGTCGGTGGCGGTCTCGGCCTTGCCGATCAGCTCGGTCGTCATCAGCAGATCGAGCAGGTCCAGGCAGTCGTCGACCGACTTGCCCTCAAGGTAGATGACCGTGGCCAGCAACGTGGCCAGCTGCCGCGAGGGGCCGTGCCGGCGCAGCGTGGTCGCCGTGGCGGTCATCCCGTACCGGGCCAGATCCACCATCCGCCGGTGCGGCACCCCCGGCGGCAGCTCCATCGCCCCAAGCCCGACGCTGAGAATCTCCCCGGCCCGCTCCAGCGCCTTTTCCATGTTCCGGCCCGAGGGCACCGACGGGCCCTTGCGCCAGCGCTCCAGATCCGACGAGCGCGCCCCTTCCGGCACCTCCAGCAGCCGGGCCAGGATCGCCTGCTGTCGCGGCGACAAGATGCCGTACAGCGTTTGATGTAGCCGCTCGATCGCCTCATCGCGCACCCGGGCGATCAGCCGGGTCAGCGTGGTCACCCCCGGCAGCAGCACCTTGTTGGTGCGCAGCCAGCTCACCCCGTCGATGAAGATGTTCTTCTTGCCGTCACCGGTGTTCCACGCCCGCGCATCCACCCGCGCGGTGAACTCCGCCTCGACCGGGGAGAACTCCCGCAGCCCGTACGCCTTCTTGATCTCGTCCTGGTGGTCGAGCTGCGTCTGGCGCCGCTCGGTGTACTGCTGGATCTGCGAGACGTCCGTCACCCCGAGCTGGCCGGCCAGATAGTCGATCACCTCAGCCGGGACCTCCAGCGGGTCCGGCAGGAACCGGCCCACGAACCGGGCCGTGGTCAGCTGCAGGGCGAACCCGAGCCGATGCTGATCGCCACGGCGGCGCCCGATCAGCTTCCGGTCCGCGTCGTCGAGGAAGAACATCTTCTCCAGCTCGGCCCGCGTCGGTGCCCCTACGTAGCGGCCGTAAGCGGCCGCCTCTTCATCGCTTAAGAACTCAACTGGCATGGGCCCAGAAGGTAGGACTCATCCATCAGCGCGGGCCAGGCTCAAGATCGAACTGTTACGAGGAAACAGCTTCGACGACCCCTGAGCAGTACGATTCCGCGCAGGTCAACGGCATCGGAACAGCCATCAACGGTAAGCGGGGCTCTGGGGGCGGCTAAACGCGACTGTTCGTTCGCATGCTGCTCAACCCCCGAGATCTCTTAGTTCCGTTCTGGTGTGTACCGGCCACGTCACCAACGAGGAACCTCGCACCAGGGGCGGCGTGCGGGGGTGAGACTGCCGCCCCGGCCCCGCAGCGAGGGCGTCAGCCGATGAAGGACTCGGGGTGAAGAAGCGGTCCCGTGCGAGGATGAGATAGGCCTCGGCGTGCTCGGTCAGCCAGCCACGCGGTGTTGCACCAAGGCGATCCTGCCAAGGTTGAGTAATTTTGTAATAACGCCTGCCCGCGGTGAGGAGTTGCGATGAACGACTTCCGTCGTGGTCATGTGGCGGGGCGAGTCGCCTTGTCGCGGCCGATATATGCCTCTTTACCAGATCACTGCCGAGAACGTGAGCGTCGACCGAAGCAGCGCGGGGAGAGCTGAAGGCAGAGTGGGTCGCGTGGGGCGCGGTCCCCCTGTGGTAGGAGAACGAGGTGTGCGATGACCAGCCATGCCTCGGACGGCTCTGTGCCTGTTCAGGGATACCAGGGACTCAGCTCGGACGAAGCTCGCTATCGCTTGGCCGCAGATGGCCCCAACCTGCTGCCCGAGGGCGAAGGGAATTCAGCAGCGCTCCTCCTCCTACGCGAACTGGTGCACTTCTTCGCGCTCATGCTGTGGGTAGCCGCCGGGCTGGCGCTACTGGCAGGACTGCCGGAATTGGCGGTCGCCATCATCGTGGTGGTGCTGTTCAACGGCGCTTTCGCCTTTGCTCAGGAATACCGGGCCGATCGGGCCGGCCAGCGGCTTCGCGAGCTCATCCCCGCTGATTCCACGGTCCGCCGCGACGGTCGCCGTGTTGTGGTGCGCGCTGCCGATCTGGTCAGAGGGGATCTGGTGCTGCTCGAGTCAGGAGACCGAATCTCGGCGGATCTCAAGATCGTGCAGGCGCATTCCCTAGCGGTCAACCAGTCCATGCTGACAGGGGAGAGCGTCCCCGTACGGCCGGTGGAGTCGGAAGCTCTGTTCGCGGGCACCTATGTGGTCGAAGGACAGGCCGAGGCCGTGGTGACGGCTACAGGGGCGCACACCAAGCTGGGCGCCCTCGCGAAGCTGACCAGAGCGGCGAGCCGTCCTCCCAGCCCGCTGGCTCGTGAGCTCAGCAAAGTGATCAAAGTTGTCGCCGCTATCGCACTCGGCGTCGGAGTCGCATTCTTCGGGCTCACACTGCTGTTGGGCATGTCCCCTTCCAACGGCTTCCTGCTGGCGCTGGGCGTCACCGTGGCCTTGGTCCCTGAAGGGCTGCTTCCTACCGTCACTCTGTCATTGGCCCGTGCCGCCCGTCAGATGGCGCGTCGCAAGGCTTTGGTTCGCCATCTCGAAGCAGTGGAAACGCTCGGGTCCGCCACGTTCATCTGTACCGACAAAACCGGCACGATCACTCGCAACGAAATGAGTGTCGTTCAGGTTTGGACACCGAATGGACCGCTTGACCTGACTCGTCCTGAAGTGGCCATCGAGATCATGCGTTCGGCTGTCCTGTGCTCTACTGGGCGGCTGGTGCGCGCAAATGGCGGCCACCAGGCCATCGGCGATCCCATGGAGGTCGCGCTGCATGCGCTGGCCCTGCGCGCCGGGTATTGCGAGGAGGAGGTCGTCACCCGGCGCTACCCGTTCGATCCGGTTCGCCGCCGCTCCTCGGCGGTTGTCGACGGCAAGCTTCATCTCAAAGGGGCTCCGGATGCGGTCCTGCCGCTATGCGGGGACGTGCCGGAGGCCGCGGTGGTTCTGGAGGCGATGAGCGCGAGCGGTCTGAGAGTTCTGGCGGTGGCCCGTGCTGATGACCCTGCTACCGGCAGTGCTGAGCAGGCCGAGCAGGATCTGACGCTCCTCGGACTGGTCGGGCTGGAGGACCCACCCAGGGACGGGGTTGCCGAGGCTATCGTCACGTGCCGCAGGGCCGGTATCAGGCTGGCCATGATCACCGGCGATCACCCCAGCACTGCGCGAGCGATCGCACAAGAGGTCGGCTTGCTGGCGCGGAAGCCGCTCGTACTCACCGGGCGGGAACTGCCGGCAGACGATGCCACTCTGGGTGAAGTCCTTGACCAAGATGGCGTGGTCGTAGCCCGAGTGACCCCGGAGGACAAGCTGCGCATCGCTCGTGCCCTCCGCGGCCGTGGTCACGTGGTCGCGATGACCGGCGACGGCGTCAACGACGGGCCGGCACTGCGGGAAGCCGATATCGGCGTGGCCATGGGCGCTTCAGGCACCGATGTCGCTCGTGAGGCCGCTGATCTGGTGCTGCTGGACGATCACTTCGCCACCATCGTCACCGCCATCGAATTGGGGCGTTCCACCTACGCCAACATTCGACGCTTCCTCACATATCACCTGACCGACAATGTCGCAGAGCTCACACCGTTCCTGGTGTGGGCCTTGTCCGGGGGCACGCTTCCGCCAGCACTGACTGTGCTGCAGGTTCTCGCCCTGGACATCGGGACGGACTTGTTGCCCGCTCTCGCGCTCGGAGCGGAGCCGCCCAGTCCGCGCGCAATGCGTGGAGCCGCCCGCACTGGTGCGTTGATCGAGCGGCGGCTGCTCCGCCGAGTTTTCGTGGTGCTTGGCCCGACCGAGGCGCTGGCCGTGATGGTTGCCTTCTTCACGGTGCTGGCCGTGGGTGGCTGGACGCTCGGGGTCGAGCCCTCCGCCGAAGTATTGGCCGCGGCCTCCGGGAGCGCCTTCGCCGCAGCGGTCTTGGGGCAGTTCGCCAACGCCTTCGCTTGCCGGAGCGAAACAGATCGGGCGTGGGGTGTGCCTCTACTGGCCAACCCTCTCCTGCTTTGGGCGGTGGCTGTCGAAGCACTTATGCTGCTTGCTTTCGTGGGTTTCCCTCCGCTGGCCGGTTTGCTGGGTGGCAGCTTTCCACCAGCCGTCGGCTGGGCCATGGCCGCACTCGCCATACCGGCAGTGCTTGTTGCAGACGCCATGTACAAGACCGGGCGGGCGCGATGATCGCATCGACCCCGCGGGTTTCCGTCGAAGCAATGATTGAAACCTGTGGATCTGCCAGGAAGGGGCGTATCTTCCCGGATCATCCGATGATGGTTCCGAGATAAGGCCGACGTTGCAGCGTCGGTCGGGAGGGCACGGCACACCCGTGCCGCTTACCGTAGTGCCCGAGCCGCCCGCTGACGCAACCCGAACTCGGCTTCGCCGATCGATCAGATCGTCCGCGAGGGTGCCCGCAAGATGCTCGCCGCTGCGTTGCAGGCCGAGGTGGAGGCAGCATTGCCGCCTTCGCCGGTGAGCGCGATGAAGCCGGTCGCAGCCTGGTTATGCGTAACGGTTGCCACGCCCCGTGTGAGATCCTCACCGCGGCTGGTGCGGTAGAGGTCACGGTCCCAGGGTCAACGACAAGCGCACCGACGAGGAGAGCGGTGAGCGCCGACGGTTCTCCTCAGCGATCCTGCCGGCCTGGGCGCGCAAGACCCCGCAGATCACCGAGGTGCAGCCGCTGCTGTATCTGCATGGGCTGTGGTCAGGCGATTTCGTCCCCGCGCCGGTGCAGTTCCTCGGCTCGGCCAGCGGCCTGTCGGCCTCGGTCATCACCAGACTCACCGAGCAGTGGAAGGGCGAGCAGCGCGCGTTCGCCGCCCGTGACTTTGTCCGGCGTGGACTACGTCTACCTGTGGGTGGACGGCATCCACGTCAACATCCGACTGGAGGAACACAAGCTGTGCCTGCTGGTGATGATCGGCGTGCGCGCCGACGGCCGCAAGGAAATCGTCGCGCTGACCGATGGCTACCGCGAGTCCACCGAGTCATGGGCTGACCTGCTGCGCGATTGCGCCCGGCGCGGGATGCGCGCCCCGGTGCTGGCGATCGGCGATGGCGCGCTCGGCTTCTGGTCGGCGCTTCGAGAGGTGTTTCCGCAGGCCAGGGAGCAGAGGTGCCGGTTTCACAAAATCGCAAACGTGCTGGGGGCGCTGCCGAAGTCGGCCCACCCGTCAGCCAAGAAGCACCTGGCTGAGATCTGGAACGCCGAGGACAAAGAGCACGCCCAGTCCGCGGTGACCGACTTCCAAGCCGCCTACGGCGCCAAGTACCCAAGGCCGTCGCCAAGGTCGTCGACGACCTGGATGAACTGCTTGCCTTCTACGACTACCCGCTGGAGCATTGGGTGCATCTGCGCACCACCAACCCGATCGAGTCCACCTTCGCCACCGTCCGGCACCGCACCAAGGTCACCAAAGGGCCGGACTCACGCACTGCCGGTCTGGCGATGGCCTTCAAGCTCATCGAATCGGCCCAGGCTCGCTGGCGCGCGGTGAACGCCCCTCACCTGGTCGCCCTCGTCCGTGCGGGAGCCCGCTTCGAACGCGGGGTGCTGCTTGGAACGTCACGAGGAGAAAGATGCCGTATGACCAACCTCGACCGCTACGACTACTGCGCGCTCTTCCTACGCGGCGCCAGCCACGAGGCCGCGATCGAACTGACCGCCCGCGCCACCGGCGCCACACGCGATGGCCGCCTGCTGCGCGTCGGCACCATGGAGATCGAGATCCGGCGCAATGACAACTGCACCCACGATGGGGCCGACTTCCCCACCTGACCGATCAAGATGGAGATCGAAAGAGGGAACGCTACCAGCCACCAGATCATCGATACGGTGTCCAAGATCCTGAACACGCCTGGCAGGCAGGCCATGACGCAGTCGCTGCCTGCGACTACGAAGACGAACTTGCTGAGCTTGGTGGATATCCCTGCTACCCGGGTGACCACCCCACCCGATCCACAGGCATTGACAACTGCTCCTTTTCTCCGTCTTCTGGACAGACCCGACAGCCATGTCATTCCGATCTTCTTGCTGCGCGCCATGCAACGGGACCGCTTACGGTGAGGTCGCTTGTTTCGGTCTTCACACGCAAGTCGTTTGCGGGCTGTGCTTGCCGGCACGATCGGGCACGTCCGTTGTGAATCTCGGGAACTAGCCGGAGTAGAAGGCCCGACCCAAAGCGACGCGACGATGCGATGGCCGCTCCGGGCTGAACCGAGCGTCAGACCTGGCTCAGCCCGGGCGACCTGAGCCTCAGCAGCCCCAGCTGTCGTGATAGACGCCGTAGACATTCAGGTAGTAGCCGAGTTCGACCTGCTTGTTCGCCGGGACGCAGAAATGCTGGTTGTCGGAAGACCTCCTGTAGGTGACCCAGATCCTCTCGCTGATGTCCTTGCAGTTGCGGTAGTACTCCGTTGAGCCCTTGGTGTAATGGCCGCACGTGTCGTCCGTGAGTGCGGTGGGTCGCATGCTGGTCGGCTGTGCAGCGGTCGGCGTGCCGACACTGGCGGCGGCGGGAAGCGTGACGGCTGCCGGGCCAAGGGCCAGGACGGTGACTGCGGTCAGCAGGGCAGCCTTGAGCTGAGCGTGCATGGGACTTCTCCTTATCGCACTTGCGGTGGGTGTCTACGATCACCGCTGTGTGGCACCAGCCAAGCCGGGCGGGAGTCGTGTCCAACAGGGCCTCGGACGGAGTCGGCCGAAGCGATCCACTTTGCGTCCACCCTTGGACAGGTGCAGGCACCGGAACTCGCGCGGCTCGACCTGGGCAGGGTAGGTCTGCTGCGACCTTCACCAGCGACGCCACGTACTTCAAGGAGGCGGTTTCTACACTGGCCCCCCTTAGGTGTACGTGGCCAAGATCTTGGTGACACGCGGTCTCGGGCCATTGATCAACTGGAAGTCTCCGGGCGTAGTGGAGTTGCCTACTTCACCACCACTCGGAGATCTTGATGGGTCACGCTGACGCCTGGCTGACGTTTCATGGCGGATACCTGCTGATTCGCCGTGTCGTGTACGGCGGTCGCCCGGTCGCGCGTGTGGGCTGAGCTCGGGGCCTGCCGCCGGTGCGGGCATCGGTGGATGCGCCGGTTCCGCGCAGAGGGCTGGAACGGCCTGCGCGAACGGCGCAGCGGCCCCGCTCCTGCCGGCACCGCACCCCCGACGCCACCAAGGTGCTGACCGCCCGCGCCCACCTGCGGGACTCGGCCCGCCTGCATCGCCCCGGCCATGGGAGTGTCGGCCTGGACCATCACCCGCGTCCTACGCCGCCACGGCGTGCCCATTCTGGCCGACTGCGGCTCCCTCACCGGCGCCGCGATCCGCGCCCGTCGCTATGAGCGCGCCGTACCTGGCGACATGATCGACCTGGGCATCACAAACTCGGCCCTGCTGGCCGAGCGCGTCGGACTGGAACGCGCAGACAAGCCGCCGGGCAGTCGGCCGACGGCAGGTTCCGCAGGATCATCCCTCTGGCCCGCTGACTGCGGCGCGGGCGGCGGCCTGCACCGCGCTGGGCGGGCAGGCGGGTCTCACCTCCGCACCACGCTCACCGTAGCGGCGATCCGGCCTACTCGCCCGTATGCCATCGAATTGCGGGCACACCCCTTCTTAGATCAGTTTGTAGTTTCTGAGCACGCCAGCCAATACTGCGCCCAAGATCGAAACCTGCCGCGGGCAGAGGTCAGCTTCGTCAGTGGAGGCCGTAGCGAGGTCGTGAGGCGCCGAACGCGGGGCTAGCGTCCAGAGGCGAGTCGCGGTTCAGGTGCGGCACCGTATCTGACGCGCCTGTCGGCCGGTGCTGATCCCGTCACCAGGCACACGCCAAGCCCAGCACGGCCAAGCGTTGAGGGTCGCGGCTGTCGCGGTGGACGTGAAGCAGACACCGACTCGGCCGGGGGAGCCTTCAGGCCCAGCTCTGCCGCTGGCTCGCAAGCCAGAAACGTCGCGTTGCCAGCGGGTCACGGCGGACGGATGAGACCCTTCTTCGAGGCCACAGCCACGGCTGAGGTGCGGGAATCCACGCCGAGCTTGGCGTAGATGTGCGCCAGGTGGGTCTTGACCGTGGTCTCGCTGAGGAACATCGCCTTGCTGATCTGCCGGTTGGACAAGCCGGCAGCCACATGGCTCAGGACCTCCAGCTCACGGGGGCTGAGCACGGTATCGGGAGCGCGGACGCGACCCAGCAGACGTGAAGCCACGCTGGGAGCCAGGGCGCTGGCTCCCGCGGCGGCCGAGCGGATGGCGGCGTGCAAATCGTCCGAGGGCGCGTCCTTGAGCAAGTAGCCGATCGCGCCCGCTTCCACGGCAGCCACGATGTCCGCGTCGGTGTCGAAGGTCGTCAGGACCAGGACCCGGGGACCGTTCAGCTCGACAATCCGCCGGGTCGCCTCGCTGCCGTGCATATCCGGACCCAGCTGAAGATCCATCAGCACGACGTCCGGTCCGAGCGTCTTTGCCAGGTTCACACCCTCCTCGGCAGTGGCGGCCTCGCCGACCAGTTCGAAGTCGGGCTGCCCGGCCAGCATGGCGCGAAGGCCGGAACGGACCACAGGGTGATCGTCGACCAGGATGAGCCGGATCACACCGCCTCCCCTCGCGGTAGTGGCAGCGTGGCCACGATGGCCGTTCCTTCTCCAGGAGACGATTCCACTGCGAGCGCGCCCCCGAGAGTAGCTACTCGTTCGCGCATAGCCCGCAGGCCGTATCCAATTCCCGGCGCCTGTCCGAGGGGCCTACGCGGGTCGAATCCGCGGCCGTCGTCGTAGACGTCCAGCATGACGGCGTCGCCCATATAGGTGAGGGTCACGCCGGCATGTGCGGCGCCGGAATGCCGGCCAACGTTGCCCAGGGCGCCCTGCGCGACACGAAGCAGCGTCGCGTCGTAGTCGGCGGGTAGCGGGAACGGGATGCCAGAGATTGCGAAACGCGCCTGGATGGAGGTCCCGGCCAGGGCCGAGTCGCCGATCCTGCGCAATGCCGCAATCAGCGATGATTGCTGCAGCGCCGGCGGGGCCAGAGCTCGCACGAAGTTCCTTGCCTCCTCCAGATTCTCCTTCGCCGCGTCGGTCGCCTCGACAATGCGGCGCTCCGCTTCCGCTGGTTGTTCGGCGAGGTCGCGGCGGGCGGCGCGCAACAGCAGGATGATGCTGGACATGCCCTGCGCCAGGGTGTCGTGAATCTCCCGGGCGAGGCGTTCGCGCTCGGCCAGCCTGGCGGCGTCGCTTTCCGCTTCGACGAGCTTGCCACGGGTACGGATCAAGTCGTCGATCAGCAGGCGGCGCTCCTCGCTCTCGGCGTGAAGCGCCTTGTAGACCATCGCCATGAGGGTCGCCACGACGGCACCGATCGTGGGCCCGATGACCTGTGCGGCGGTCAACCGGTCCTCGTGCCAGGCCGCAGCCAGGATCGCCGCCACGGTCAGCACCGCTACTCCGGGCAACGCGACGGCCAGGGACAGCAGGTGGAGGTAGGCGAAAAAGAGCGGGAAGGCCAGCCAGACGAACTGCTGGGCGGTCAATGCGAGAGCCGCCCACCCGGCCGTGATCAGCACCAGCCACAGTCGCCCTAACCGCAGGTGAACCGGCCCGCCGAAGTGCGGCAATCGCCCCTCGATCACCAGGCCTGTCGCGTACAGGGCTCCGAGCGATGCTCCACCCAGCGCAGGCAGGGACTGTCCCTGCCGGGCGACTCCAGCAACCGCGATCATCAGGAGGGTCGCGAAGGTGCCGTGGATGGCCCACCGAAGCAGCCGGAGAGCGGGTGGGAACGGGTAGTCAGCCATGTCTCGCTCAGCGTATGCAACAGCGCTCCCCGCCACATCATGCAAAAGAACGATTGCGGCCCGACCGAGTGCACGATGTACGCAGACGTCGAGAGGGCGGAAGCTGAAGCAGTCATGTTGGCTTCGCTTGCAACGGGGGACGCGCCGTGTTTGTGGCGCTCAGAGATCTACGCTTCGCCAAGGGACGGTTCGCACTGATGGGCGCCGTCGTCTTCCTCATCACTCTGCTGGTAACGATGTTGTCCGGTCTGACCGCCGGCCTGGCGCAGGAGAATATCTCGGCGGTGGAGAACCTGCCCGCCGACCACATCGTTTTCGCCAGCGGCGACAAGCCTGCCTTCGCCGACAGCCGCATCACCGATCGAACCTGGAAGAACTGGCAGAAGGTAAGCGGAGTCACCGCAGAAAGACTGGGCGTCTCCATGTCGAGGCTTACCTTTGGTAACGATCAGAGCACGGGAGCGGCCCTCTTTGGCGTCCAGCCGGGAGGCGAACTCGCGCAGGGGCGACCGGTCAGCACTGGGAAGGTCGTCCTATCCGCCGCGCTGGCAACAGACAGCGGGCTGAAAGCCGGAAACACTGTACGAATCTCCGGCAAGGACTTCATCGTCGCTGGAATCGGGGGCGATGCCTCCTACAGTCACACCCCGGTTGCCTGGATCGGCATTGACGATTGGGAGTGGATGGGCCGGCAGGCCGGCGCTGACACGGTGGCCACCGTCTTGACTCTGCGCACCAGCGAGGCCACAGAACTGTCGGTGGCCGACACCAAGCTCGGTACCACGACCGTCCCGTTGCCCGACGCTCCTGCCGCAATTGGCTCCTTCTCATCCGAGAACGGTTCGCTGCAGCTCATGCGCGGTTTCCTGTTCGCGATCTCCGCCCTGGTCATCGGCGCGTTCTTCACCGTCTGGACGATTCAGCGGCGTGGCGACGTCGCTGTGCTCAAGGCGCTGGGCGCGAGCGCGGGCTACCTGCTGGCTGACGCGCTTGCCCAGGCCGTCATCGTGCTGCTGCTCGGTGCCGGTGCCGGTGGGGCGGTCGGCGCGGCGCTCGGCGCGCTCGCCGAAGGCACCGTCCCGTTCGTGCTCTCGGTGACCACGACTGTGGTGCCGGCTGCGGTGATGATCCTGCTCGGCGCCGCCGGTGCCGCGCTGGCCATCCGCAAGATCACCTCTGTCGACCCTCTGATCGCGCTCGGAGCCTCCCGATGACACTCAAGCTCACCGACGTCGTCCTCACCTACCCCGACGGTGGGCGCGTCCTGACCGCGCTCGACCGGGTCAGTTTGTCCGTTGAACCGGCAGAGTTCACCATCGTCGTCGGCCCATCGGGCTCGGGCAAGTCGAGCCTGCTCGCCGTCGCTGCCACCCTCATCACGCCCGATTCGGGCACCGTCAGCATCGTCGGACAGGACGTCTCTCGGACCGGCCAGGGCAAGCGCACCAAGGTCCGTCGCGACCACATCGGCATCGTGTTCCAGCAGCCGAACCTGCTGCCATCGCTCAGCGCGCTCGACCAGCTCTTGACGATGGCTCACCTGGCGGGGCAATCCCCCCGTGGCGCGACCAAGCGGGCAAGGGAATTGCTGCACGCCGTAGATCTCGCCGGCAAGGAGCACAAGCGCCCGCACCAACTGTCCGGAGGCGAACGCCAGCGGGTCAACATTGCCCGCGCACTGATGAACGCACCCGAAATCCTGCTGGTCGACGAGCCCACCAGCGCACTCGATCACCACCGGGGCAACCAAGTCGTGTCCTTGCTGGCCGACCTCACCAGGAACAACAACCTGGCCACGGTGATGGTCACGCACGACCTGGCTACCCTGGCCATGGCGGACAGCGTTCTGACCATGACCGATGGCAGGCTCACTGAGGGAGTTGCGGCACCGGTTGCTTGACCGCACTCCAGGACAGCTTCGACCGCTTACGCAACAGAGCTTTTTCGAGGAACACGGACGTTGCCAAGGGCAATGCCCCCACGCTCGGCTCTCGGCATCATTGTGGGCGCCTGGGGCGGCTCTGTGCGCAGCGGAACCACCATTTGCGCCCTCCCCGTACCAACAAGATCGGCCTCACGCCCCTTCTGCGCCCCGCCGCATTCGGCGGGGCAGCAAGGGTCCAAACCCGCCGAGCGGGGTGTTCACGGCTCGTGGGGCTTGGCGAACAGGCGTGCGACGAGTTCACCACGGCTGAAGGTCTCCGCCTTGCCGAATGCGGCCTTGAGGTGGCCGCGAACGGTGTTGGGAGAGATGAGCAGGTCCGTAGCGATCTCGGCGGTGGACAGGCCCCGCGTCACCAGATGAGCGACCTGGAACTCCCGGGTGTCAGCCCGTACGCCTGTGCGACGATGACCGCCAGGTCGGCGGCGGGGGCTCGATGACGAGCGTTGTCGGGACTGGCCGTCGGCCGGGGCCGCCCAGGCCTGAGGCGCGGCAGGTCAGCCAGCGCCGGCCGAGGGTTCGGATGCGGACGTGGCACTGCCGCGATCGTGTCCTCGGGAGGCCGCCCGCGCCTCGAGCGCTGCAACGGGCGGGAGGACCCGAGTCAGCTTGCCCGTTTCCGACGTCCGCCAATCCCACCATTTGAGGGGTCGCCTCCCGCCGATCTTCCTCCAGGAGGGATGGAGCGGCGTCAGGCAATCCACGGGGCTCAAACGACCTTTCGGACGAACTTGGAGGAACGTCATGCGTATCGCCATCCTCGGAAAAGCGCCGCCGCGGTCGGCCGCTGGACGCGCTGGCTCATAGATGGGGCCGGGGCAGGTGACCGAGTTCGAGCTCTCCGCGCACCTGGGGACGGCAGGCTGGGCGCGGTGCTGCTGTCGTGCCTGCGTTGGCCGCCGTGCCCGGTGGTCGTGGTGCCCGCGACCCGGCTCGGATCTCCTCAGCCGGTCAGGGGGGAGCTGGCCGAGGCGCGGTAGAGCTTCTCCAGGCTGCTGGCGAGAGCGAGGTTCGCGGCCGTCAGCGTACGCACCTGCTCCTCCAGGTGGTCGAGCCGCTTCTTCAGCGCCAGCAGTTCAGCGTCGACTTGCGGTGATTCCATGAGCATCCGTCCGCCGATCATGACACTCCACCTTTCCGTTGGGCCAATCACAGGGTGGATGCTGCACGAGGCGACGAGAAGCGGCGAACGTCCTCGGACGCGGGGACCAAAGGCACTCGCGGCCCTTGATCCATCCGTTCGCCCTCGAGCGAAGGGACCTTCTCCTCTGGGGCCGGAAGTCGGCCGGACGTGTGCTGTAGGCGGCATCGAAACCATGCCGTCCGATCGCGCACAGAGAGGACAGGGCCATGAGCAATATGATCGTCGTAGGAGTCGACGGGTGGAAATCGTCGTACGCCGCCCTCGATTGGGCGGCAGATGACGCCGCTCGGCGCGGGCTGGGCGTGCGGATCGTGCACGTACGCGAGCCGTGGGCGGTTGAGCACCCGCTGAACGCGGCCAGCGATCAACAGACGCTGACCGAGTGGTGCGAAGCTCTGGTACGGGTGGCGGCGGAACGGGTTCAGGTCCGGCAGCCAGGTCTGGCGGTGGCCACGTCGGTGGTCACGGGTGCGGTGGCAGAGAGGCTGAGGGACGCCTCACGCGACGCTGACACCGTGGTTCTGGGCAGCCGCGGCCTGGGCAGGCTCGCCGGGCGGGCGCTCGGCTCGGTCGGGCTGGCACTGGCCGGTCGCGTCTCGGGCCCGGTCGTCATCGTGCGGGAGGTGGCCCCAGTGGCGTTCGACGAGGTCGTCGCGGGATTCGACGGGTCGGCCGGTGCCGAAGCCGCCCTCGCGTACGCCCTGGCGCAGGCACAGATCCGGGGCGCGCGCCTGCGGGTGATCTACGCCGTGCAGGCGCCCCACCCCGGGGGCCACAGGTCCACACCGGCGGGCCCCATCGCGCAGGAGGTCGCGGAGCGGCTGGCGCCGTGGCGTCAGAAATACCCGGACGTCGAGCTGACTGAGACGGTGGTGGCGGGCGCTCCGCCGGTGATTCTCGCTCGAGCCTCGCGCCAGGCAGATCTGGTCGTGGTCGGGTCTCGGGGACTCGGCGCGTTGGCTTCCGTCGTCCTCGGCTCGGTGAGCCACGGCCTTCTGCTTCGAGCCCACTGCCCGGTCGCTGTGATTCCACCATCGGGGACGCGGTCATGACGGTGATCGTCGCGCCACCTCAGGTTACCGGCCAAGCCAACGAAGATTGGCAGGAGCTGCAGGCCGAGACGGCAGACGCTCCCGCGTTCGAGCCAGGGCAGGCGGACCGGCTGCCCTGGCCGGCGCGGCGCTGGGTGCTGCACGCCATCGAGCCGGGTACGCCGTTGCTGCGCTCGGTGGTCCTGGTGACGCGTGGACAGATCAGGCTCGGCCGCGGCGGCGGTTCGACGCGGTGCAGGTGCTGTCCCCGATGCGGGGATTTCGTCTGGGAGGCCAGAACTTGGCTGGGACCGGTGCCAGTACGGGGCTTCGGCCGCAACCGCGGGGGAGCGGGGGAGATGCGGAGGCAGGTGCTCGAAACCGTCCCGGTGATGTCCGGTTCGGGGCCGGACATCACCGGGAGCGCGGCTGGGCGGTTGGCGTACGAGTTCGTCCTGGCGCCTGCCGCGGCGCTCGATCTGCGCGTCCGGTGGACGGCTGTCGACGACCGCGGGTGATCGCCAGCCTGCCTGCCGGGGACGAGGACTATGACGTGACGCTGAACGTCGATCCTCTCGGCGTTTTCGCCAGGGTCACGGTGGAGCGGTGAGGCAATCCGGGCAAGGACGGATACGGCCTGCATCCCTTCGGGGTGGAGTGCGGGCCCTCCCTACCCGGCGTCACAAGCCGTGAATACGGCGACCGGTGACCCGATGCGGGATGATCCGGATGTAGAGCTGGCGGTCGCCGCCTGCCCACGGGGTGACGTCAGCTGCGGCGATCTTGTCAGCCTCGTCCTCGGGCACGTGGTGTGCCGGGCCTTGGACGAGGACGCTCCAGCCCTGCCGCCGGGCCTCGTCGATCCTGTCGATCTCGAAGGCGATCTTGATTTCCACGCCCGTCAGCCCTGTGCGCAGATCCTGGTCCATCGGACCGCCGTAGGCCGTACGGAAGATGACGGCGCCGTCGTGCATCTTGTAGTTGACGGGCAGGACCGTGGGCCCGTGGGAGCCGTTGAACGCCACCCGGCCGATGCCGCCGGACGCGATCAGGCGCAGACATTCCTCGGGCTCCAACACCTTCAGCTCCGGGTTGGCCATGGTACGGCCGCCGCCTGGCGCCCGGTCGTGGCCGCCACCCAGCAGGTCCTCGACCGTGGTCTCCAAGGCGCCGGCCAGGCGGGTCATCGTGCCCCTTTCCGGGACGTCCGGGTGGCTCTCCAGGTACTGGAGGTAGCCGGCGGACAGGTCCGCGCGGTCAGCGAGTTGCTCAAGGGTGAGGCCCAGGCGCTCGCGGTGATAGGTGAGGCGGTGTCCGAAGTCGCCGGCTCCAGGCATGCGTATCTCCTCCATGATGATGGTGCGGGCGGCGCCGCGGGGCAGGGTGACGCCGTCGATGCGGGTGCGGTCGTGGTCGGTGTCGATGGCGAGCCGCCTGCCCCGGAATGCGATCGTCAGTGACAGTGTGCCGAGCCGCTCGGGCAGCAACGGGTTGAGGCGCAGGCCCTCGCGGCGGGGCTCCAGGCCGAGATAGCAGCGCTGGAGCAGGTCGAGCGTGCCGGCCATGGCGCCGAGGTGGATGCCTTCCGCGGTGGTGCCGCCCTGCACGTCTTGGACGTCACTGAACAGGGCTTCGGTGAAGAACTGCCAGGAGCGTGCCCGGTCGGAGCGGGCCAGCACCCAGGCGTGCACGACGGCGCTGAGGGTGGAGCCGTGGCTGGTGCGTCCGAGGTAGTAGGCGATCGTGCGCGGGATGAGGCCGGGTTCGGCCGGGTAGCCGAGCTGGTGCAGGATGTCCAGCAGCTCGTCCGCGGTGAGCAGGTAGAACAGCATGAGCGTGTCGGCCTGCTTGGAAGCCCGGTAGCGGTTGACGTCGTCACCGTCAGCCTCCAGTGCCCGGTCCAGCCGCCGCACGCCGCGGTAGCGGGCCCAGTCGAGCTCGGCCAGGTCGGCGTAGCCGGTGAACTGGCTGATCACGCCGTCGTGGAAGTCGACGCGCATGTGGCGGGTGATGTCCTCCCAGCGTTCGGCTTCCTCGGGGCCGGCTTCGCCGAGTTCGAGCGCCCGTCGCAGCAGCCACACGGTCATGATGTTGGTGTAGGCGTTGTTGTCCAGCCCGACGGAGGCGGCGCCCGGATAGGCGGTGTGATACTCGTCCGGCCCCATCACCCCACGAACCTCGTAGCGGTCACCGACGCGTACGGCCAGGGAGGCGAAGAACCGGGCGATCTCCACGATCAGCTCGGTGCACCACGACGGCATCGAGCCGGTGGCGAGGTAGTACTGCCAGACGTTGTAGGCGATCGCCAGGCCGACGTGCCGTTGCAGGTGGGAGACGTCGGGCAGCCAGCGTCCGGAGGCGGGGTTGAGGTGCCAGGTCTGGGTCTCCTCACGCCCGTCGCTGCCGCTCTGCCACGGGAACATCGCGCCGTCGAAGCCGGCGGCACGAGCCGCGGCCCTTGCCTCCGGGAGCCGCCGCCACCTGTAGCGCAGCAGGGCCAGGGAGATGTCGGGGAGGCGCAGGTTCAGCCAGGGGAGCACGAACAGCTCGTCCCAGAACACGTGGCCCCGATATGCCTCTCCGTGCAGGCCGCGGGCGGGGACGCCGACGTCCAGGTCGGCGGTGTGCGGCGACAAGGTCTGCAGAAGGTGGAAGACGTGCAGGTGAACGATCTGCGACAGCTCGGGCCCGTCCACGTCCAGCTCCGCGTGCTCCCACAGCCGTTCCCAGGCCGCCGTGTGCCGGGACAGCAGCTCGTCGAAGCCGGGGGCCTGCCGTGTCCGCCGCAGGGCTGCCGACAGAGGGTCGTGGACGGCCACGTCGCGAGACGTCACCAGTGACACGATCTTGGTCACCGTGCGGGGCTCGCCTTCGGCCAGGTCAATCACATGATGGCTGGCGATGTGATCGGACTCGCCGATGACCTCGCCCGGGGCGGGCGCGTCCATCCGCGCCACCAGGGCGACGGTGATACGGGAGGAACGGGTGACAGCGGACAGCCAGGCCAGGCCGTCGTCCTCGCCGGCGGCGTGCCCGGCCAGGTGGTCGCCCCGCAGGTCGCGGTATCGGGCGACGCCGCAGTTGGTCACGCGGCCGTCGAGCGTGGCGCGCACGCGCAGCGGGCCGGACCAGTTCTCGGCGGTGAAGGTGGTCTCCAGCGCGGCCAGCCAGGGGTCGGCCATGGAGACCAGGCGGCGCTGCCGTACGCGAGTGATGCGGCCGTGCTCGTCACGGCAGCGCAGCCGGCGCAGCAGGATTCCGCGCCGTAGATCGAGTTCTTGGCGGTAGTCGAGCAGCTCGGCCCGCTCGGGACGGAACCAGCCGGCGCCGGGGGTGGCGAACGTCAGCGGCAGCCAGTCCGGCAGGTTGACCATGTCCTCGTTGGTGACCGTCCGCCCGGCGACCGTCGAGGCCAGGCGGTCGTAGCAGCCGGCAGCGTAGGTGCCGGGCGTGCGCTCATCGCCGTCCGGGGTGGCGCCACGGGTGGCGAAGCGGCCGTTGCCCAGCGTGCAGAGTGCTTCACGCAGTCCTTCGGAGGCCGGGTCGTAGCCATCGTAGGTGAGCAGCCACGCGTTCATCGACGCTCCAGGGGAACGCGGCCGGTGACTGTCAGCTCGGCCAGGTCGGCCACGACGGCGTCCGCTCCGGCCGCGCGCATCGCGACCTCCTGGGACCCGGAGCGATCCACTCCGACGACCATGGCGAAGCGGCCCCTGCGGCCGGCTTCGACGCCGGGCAGGGCGTCCTCCACCACCGCGGCTTCTGCGGCGGTCAGTTCCATGCGGCCTGCGGCTTCCAGGAACAACGCCGGGTCGGGCTTGCCCGGCAGCCCGAGCCGGGCCGCGTCGTTGCCGTCGACCAGCACGTCGAACAGGTGGATGAGGCCCGCGGAGGTGACGACCGCCCGGCAGTGCCTGCTGGCCGACACCACCGCGGTGCGGCAGCCGCGCCGGCGCAACTCGTGCAGCAGGGTGACGGTCGAGCCGAACGCGGCGACCCCGTGCTCGGCCACCCGCCGGACGAACAGTGCGTCCTTGGCCTGCCCGAGCCCATGCACGGTCGGCGCTCCGGGATCGTCGCCCGGCCCGCCCTCCGGCAGCGTGATGCCGCGAGAAGCCAGGAACGTGCGCACCCCGTCCAGGCGAGAGCGCCCATCGACGTGGCGCAGGTAGTCGGCGCGGATGTCGAACGGCGCGGACCGGCCGCGCAGGAACCGGTCGAACACCTGCTTCCAGGCAGCGGCATGCACCCGAGCGGTGTCGGTCACCACGCCGTCGGTGTCGAACACGACGCCACGCAGCGTCGTCAGGTCGAGGAAGGCCATGGCGGTCACGCTACCCACGTGTCCTGGTGTCAGACAGGGCCCTTCGCCCCTTGCACCGGCGACCTCCGGCCCTGCAATGGCGACAGGTGGGCAGGTTGCGATGGAGAGGAGGACAGAGGAGGAAGCATCATGATCGTTGTTGGTGTCGACGGCTCGGTGACCGCGCGCGCCGCCGTCGAATGGGCCGTCAATGACGCGTTTCGCATGCGATTGCCGCTGCGGATCGTGCACGCCGTGGACCGCGGGCCGTATCAGATTGCCCGATTCCCTGAGGCCGGGCTCTCCGACGCGCTGCTGCGCGAGGGCCGGCGGATCCTTCACGAGGCGGCCGCGCTGGCGCGGGAACGCCAGCCGACCGTCGAGGTGACCACGCAGAACATCGAGGGCACGCCCGCCGCGGTCCTGCGCGAGCTGGACAAGGAGGCCGTCGAGATCGTGCTGGGCAGTCGAGGGCTCGGCGGGTTCGCCGGCGCCCTGATGGGTTCGGTCAGCACGCACGTGGCCGGACACGCTCACTGTCCCGTTGTGGTGATCCGCGCCGGGCAACGGCCTGCGAGAGGAGAGATCGTCGTCGGTATGGACGACTCGCCCGGGTGCGAGCCCGCGTTGGCCTACGCCTTCGAACAGGCCAGGCTGCGCGGAGCCGCTCTTCGGGTGGTGCACTCCTGGCAGTTGCCGGTGCACGCCTTCGCACCGGAGGTGTCCTACGACCTGGACGAGATCCGCACCGCACAGCATCGCGTCGTCGAGAACCGGGTGGCGGCCATCACCGGGGACCACCCCGAGGTGGCGGTCGTGTGCGAGGCCCCGTCGGCGCATCCCGTGGACGCGCTCGTCTCGGCATCCGAGCAGGCCGACCTGCTGGTGGTGGGCTCGCACGGCCGCGGAGCCGTAGGAGCGATGCTGCTCGGCTCGGTGAGTCGTGGCGTCCTGCACCACTCACGCTGCCCGGTGGCCGTCGTCCGGGGATGAGGGACTTTGGCCCTGCTCACGCGGGCCGTTCGCCGCTGCCGATCCCGCTCGCGACGCAGGAACGTGAAAGGTGGGAAAGCGAGGAGGAACATCATGTCGATCGAAGTCAAGGACGTCATGGGACGCGTGGCCATCGCCGTGTCGGAGGGGGCGTCGTTCGCCGAGATCGTCGCCGCGATGAGGCGGTACGCGGTCGGCGCCGTGACCGTCATCGACGCCGACCGGCGCCCGGTGGGCGTGGTGTCGGAGGACGACCTGCTGCTCAAGGAGACCGACCCGGTACGTCACCCTGTGTCGATCTACGAGTCGAGGCGGCAACGGCAGGAGCACCGTAAGGCCGCGGCGGTGACAGCAGCCGAGCTGATGACCTCACCGGCGATCACGGTCACGCCAGGTACGCCGGTGCGTGACGCGGCACGCCTCATGCACGCCAAGCGCATCAAGCAACTGCCGGTGATCGACCCGGTGACGGGCCGCGTAACCGGCACTCTGCACCAACACGACGTGCTGAGGGTCTTCACCCGTCCGGTCGCGGAACTGGAGACGGAGATCAGGGCCGTGCTCCCGCGCCCGGAAGCGTTCTCCATCGAACTCGACGCCGGTGTCGTGAGGATCAGCGGCAGGGTCGAGTGGAAGTCCCAGGCCATCGCCCTCGTGGAAGCGGTTCGTGCTGTCGAGGGGGTCGTCGACGTGGTCAGCGAGGTGGCATGGGACAAGGAAGACCTGCTCACCGTTCCGCCGCTGTTCTGAGAGCCGGCAAGCGACGCGGAGGTGCGAGTCCAGCGCTGGAGGGGAGAGGAACCGGCGATGCCTTCGGTCGTGACGTGCTGAAATCAACACCCGTGGAGGTGTACACATGACCGTCCATACCGCCAAGAACGCGCTGGAGGCGGCCGTTGAGGCGGCCCGCTGGGCGCCGTCGGTGCACAACACCCAGCCCTGGACCTTCGCTCTGTCCGGAGAGGAAGTGAGTCTGAAGGCCGACACCGACAGGAAGCTTCGTGTCAGCGACGCAGCCGGCCGCGAACTGCTGATCAGCTGCGGCGCCGCGCTGTTCACCATGCGCACCGTGCTGCGCCTGGAGGGCTACCAGCCTCTCGTCCGCGTTCTGCCCGACCCCGACAGGCCGTCGCTGCTCGCGACAGTCCGGCCGGGCCGCGAGGCG
Organism: Nonomuraea sp. ATR24; assembly: GCF_041950485.1. Lineage (NCBI taxonomy): Bacteria > Bacillati > Actinomycetota > Actinomycetes > Streptosporangiales > Streptosporangiaceae > Nonomuraea > Nonomuraea sp. ATR24. The sequence goes on along the minus strand of NZ_JBGNUU010000035.1, from coordinate 14,434 downwards.
CAGGCCGACGACACCACCCGGATGCTCGGCGGCGAGATCGAGCGGCGCCGCACGCATCGAGCCGGCTTCGCGGACGTGCCGGTGCCCGACTCGCTCCTCGACTCGCTCGTCAGAGCCGCGATGAGCGAGGGCGCCACGCTGACGCCCGTCCGTTCGCCGGACGCGGTGGCCGTCCTCGCGGCGCTCACCCGGGCGGCCCAGGGCGTGCAGTCCCAGGACCGGCGCTTCAGCCTGGAAGTCATCCGCTGGGCCCGCCCGCCCGGCAGCAGCCGAACCGACGGCGTGCCCGCCGAGGGCTACCCGCGCCAAGCGGCACGTACCGAGCCGCACTTCGCGCAGCGCGACTACGCCTGGCGCCACGACTGGGGCGCGCAGACCGATCAAGGCGCCGCGACGTCGACCGGCGTCGTGACCCTGCTCACCACCACCGGTGACGGCCGCCAGGAGTGGATCGCCGCAGGCCAGGCGCTGCAGCACGTGTTGCTGCTGGCCAGCGCGCACGGCGTCAGCGCGGCCTTTCACACGCAGGCCCTGGAGATGGACCTGCTGCGTGAGTTCCTCCGCCATGAGCTCTGCGCTGGCGAGCACCCACAGATGATCATGCGGCTCGGGGTCAGCTTCGAGGCCAAGGATTCCGTACGGCGCCCCGTGCCAGATGTCGTGGAGTGAGGCCCAAGGTCCTTTCCGGCCGGGCCTTGCGGCACTGCCCGACGTGGGCTGGAGCCGATGTGATGGAGATGCGAAGGAAACACTCCATCACTTCAGGAAGGGGGCCGTCATGGCCGCCACTACTCAGCAACCCGTCGTGCGCCGTCACATCGCTGCCGAGGCGCGGCGTCCGGTCGATGTCGTGTGGGCGGTCGCCCGGATCGCGCTCGGCTGGATCTTCCTGTGGGCGTTCCTGGACAAGACGTTCGGGTGGGGGTTCGCCACACCGGCCGGTAAGGCGTGGATCGCGGGTGGGAGCCCGACGACGGGGTTCTTGAAGGGCGCCGGCGAGAACGCGTTGGGCGGGTTCTTCGCCGGGCTGGCGGGTCAGGCGTGGGTGGACTGGCTGTTCATGGCCGGTCTGCTCGGGATCGGTGCCGCGCTCGTCCTGGGGGTCGGCCTGCGGGTCGCCGCGATCGCCGGTGGTCTCCTGTGGTGCTCATGTGGGCGGCGGCGCTGCCACTGGACACCAACCCGTTCCTGGACGACCACCTCGTCTACGCGATCGTGCTGGCCGGTCTGGCGCTGGCCGACGCCGGGACCGCGCTCGGCCTGGGCAAGCTGCCGATCGTGCGGCGCAACGCCTGGCTCCGGTAGTGTGCACCACCTGACGCCCACCCCCGACGCCACGGGGGTGGGCGTCGCGCCGTCCGGCGACGCTGCGGACACCTGTGGACTGCAGGCGAACGTCATCGCGGCTCGGGACCTTCGTCCCCTCCGCTGATGCTCCGTCGGCGTCACAGTAAGAGTCGCGCCTATCGATCAGGACCGGGAGTGACCGTGATGACCGACGCACAAGCCGCATCCAGTCGGCGTGACTACCTGAGCGACTACCTGGCCCGAATCGGGGGCACCGCTCTGCTCAGTGCAGACGAGGAGATCGAGCTGGCCAGACGGATTGAGGCGGGGACATACGCCGCCCGCCTCATCGAACAAGGCTCCGCAACCCCCGATCTGCAGGCCGTCGTCGCGGACGGCCGGGCCGCCAGGAAGCACATGATCGAGGCGAACCTGCGGCTGGTGGTGTCGGTCGCCAAGCGCTACGCACGCCGCGGCATGTCGCTGGCAGACGTGATCCAGGACGGCAATCTGGGACTGATCGAGGCCGTCGAGCGGTTCGATCACGCCAGGGGCAACAGGTTCTCCACTGTGGCCACCTGGTGGATCCGCAAAGCCATCCAGCGAGGACTCGAACACGCACAAGTGGTGCGTCTGCCGATGGCGGTCCAGGACCAGCTGAGGAAGGTCAGCCTCGCCGAGGCCGCGCTCACGCACCGGTTCGGTCGCATGCCGGCGGAGCGAGAACTGGCCGAGGAGACCGGGCAGGAGCCGGCCAGACTGGCTTTCCTCCGGCAGGTGCCTCAGGAATGCGCCAGCCTGGACCTGGCGGTAGGAGAGGGGCGTCACGTGACGACGCTCGGAGACCTGATGGTGGACACCCAAAGCCCTTCGGCTGCCGATCTCGTGGAGCGAGAGGCGCTGAAGGTATTGCTCACGTCACTTGTGGACGGGCTGGCGCCCCGGCAGGCGCTGATCTTGCGGTTGCGATTCGGCCTGGACGGGCGCCCGGAGCACACGCCTCGGCAGATCGCCGACATGCTCGGGCTGGCCCCCTTCTGGGTGCGCCAGCTGGAGAAGGAATCGCTTGAGCGGATTCGGAGGCATGGAGTCAGGCGGGGCCTGCTCGCTTGGGCATCGTGATCCCGTGATCAGTGCCCACCAGTTCAGCGCTGATGCCACGACACCGTCACCTCGGCGACGTCGCTGAAGGAGGTGTTCCGGTGCTCCGCCACCACCGGAAGGCGGGGGGTGGGCGTCGGGATTCCCGGGTGGCAGACTGATCAGCATGTCGGATAGCGAGCATCGTGCACTGATGCCCCAGATGCGGCTGGATGAGCTGCTGGCCGAGCTGCAGACTCGGCTGAACGCCGTGCTTTCCACGCGGGATCGGGTGCATGCGCTGCTCGAAGCCGTGGTGTCCGTGGGCAGCGATCTGGACCTGGAGACAGTGCTGCGCCGGATCGTGGAAACTGCGATCAAGCTGGTGGACGCCAGCTACGGCGCACTGGGCGTTGTGGGTGAGGAGAGCACGCTGCTGCAGTTCATCCCGGTCGGGCTGAGCGAGGAGGAGATCGCCAGGATCGAGCACTGGCCGCACGGGCTCGGCTTGCTCGGCTTGCTGATCAAGGATGCCCGGCCGCTGCGGATGGGCAAGATCTCCGACCACCCGGAGTCGTACGGGTTCCCGCCCGGTCATCCGCCGATGGGCACCTTCCTCGGCGTCCCGGTACGGGTGCGCGATGAGGTGTTCGGCAATCTCTATCTGACGGAGAAGCGCGGCGGCGGTGAGTTCGACGAGGAGGACGAGGCGGTCGTCATCGCGCTGGCCACCGCCGCAGGTGTTGCCGTGGAGAATGCCCGGCTTTATGAGGAGTCGCGGCGGCGCGAGACCTGGCTGCAGGCGTCGGCCGAGGTGACCACGAGCCTGCTGTCCGGGGCCGACCCCCGGCAGGTGCTCACCACGATGGCGGCGCGGGCCCGCGAGATGTGCGACGCGGACCTGGTCCAGGTGCTGCTTCCCGGGCCGTCGGGAGATTCGCTGAAGGTGGATGTCATCGAAGGCGAGGGCGCGGACGAACTGCTGGACGCAGAGTTCGAAATCTCGGCCACGCTTGCGGGCGAGGCGTTCACCCGAGGCGAGCCGGTCGCGGAGAAGAACTTGCAGCAGGCCCCCTACCCTGAGTCGCCGTTGCGCCGGCTGGGGTACGGGCCTGGGCTCATGGTGCCGCTGGGAGCCGCCACGTCGACACGCGGGGTGCTCGCGCTGGCCAAGCGGAGCGGGCGGCTGCCGTTCAGCGACGCCGACCGGCAGATGCTGCAGTCGTTCGCCGGGCAGGCCGCGATCGCGCTGGAGCTGGCCGAGGCCCGCCGCGACGCCGAACGGCTCGGCCTGCTGGAGGACCGCGACCGGATCGCCAAGGACCTGCACGACCTGGTCATCCAGCGGTTGTTCGCGACCGCCATGACGTTGATGAGCACGGTCCGGCTGGTCGAGCGGCCGGAGGCGGGCAAGCGGCTGCAGCACGCCATCGACGAGCTGGACGAGACCATCCGGCAGATCCGCTCGTCCATCTTCGCGTTGCAGGGAACGCGCGAGGACTCCGCGCCCAGCCTGCGGGCCAAGATCGTCGATCTGGTCGAGGGCGCGGGCGGGCATCTCGGCTTCATGCCGGGCCTGCGCATGGAGGGGCAGATCGACACCGTCGTGCCCGAGCCAGTCGCCGAACACCTGCTGGCCGTGCTGCGTGAGGCGCTGTCGAACGTGGTGCGCCACTCACATGCCACTCGGGCGGAGGTCACTGTCGAGGTCGCGGACGCCCACCTCACACTTACGGTGACCGACAACGGCGTGGGAGTCGGTGAGAGCGGACGGCGCAGCGGCCTGCGCAACATCGAGGAACGGGCCGTCCAGTTGGGCGGTACGGCGGAGATGGACAGCATGGACAGTGGAGGAACGAGGCTGCGCTGGCATGTCCCTCTGTGATCGGGCGGCCGACCTTCTGCCCTGACCGGCGGGGACCAAGGACCCTGGCTGCGGTCGCGGCACCTCGGCAGTATCGAGCACATGACAGCGATGGAGCGAATCGACGCGTACTGGCGTGCGGCGAACTACTTGTCCGTAGGGCAGATCTACCTGCTGGACAACCCGCTGCTCACCGAGCCGCTGCGGCCCGAGCACGTCAAGCCGCGCCTGCTCGGCCACTGGGGCACCACCCCCGGGCTCAACTTCTGCTTCGCCCACCTCAACCGGATCATCGCCGAGCGCGCCCAGGACATGATCTACATCGCCGGCCCGGGTCACGGCGGACCTGCGGCGGTCGCGCACGCGTGGCTCGAGGGCTCCTACACGGAGAAGTATCCGGACGTCTCGCAGGACGCGGCCGGCATGCGGAGGCTGTTTCGCCAGTTCTCCTTCCCTGGAGGCATCCCCAGCCATGTGGCGCCCGAGACGCCCGGCTCCATCCACGAGGGCGGCGAACTCGGCTATTCGCTGGCCCACGCGTTCGGCGCGGCCTTCGACAACCCTCGCCTCGTGGTCGCCTGCGTTGTAGGCGACGGTGAGGCGGAAACCGGACCGCTGGCGGCCAGCTGGCACTCCAACAAGCTGCTCGACCCCTACCGCGACGGCGTGGTGCTGCCGATCCTGCACCTGAACGGCTACAAGATCGCCAATCCGACCGTGCTGGCCAGGATCCCGGAGCATGAGCTGATCAAGCTCATGGAGGGGTACGGATACCGTCCCCACATCGTCGGCCCGGATCACGAGCAGATGGCGCGAACGCTGGACGAGGTGTTCGACCAGATCGCCGCCTATAAGGAGGGCCGCGAGAACCGCCTCCCGATGATCATCCTGCGTACGCCCAAGGGCTGGACCGGGCCCCGTGAGGTCGACGGCAAACCCGTGGAAGGCACGTGGCGCGCCCACCAGGTGCCGCTGTCCGGCGTCCGCGACAACCCGGAGCACCTGGCGATGCTGGAGGAGTGGATGCGCTCCTACCGGCCGGAGGAACTGTTCGACGCCGACGGCCGGCCGGTGCCCGCGCTCCTGCAGACGGTCCCCGAGGGATCGCTGCGGATGAGCGCCAACCCGCACGCCAACGGCGGCGAGCTGCTGCGGCCGCTCACCCTGCCGGACTTCCGGGACTATGCCGTCGAGGTCAAGGCGCCCGCGACCACCGCCAGCGAGCCGACCCGGGCTCTGGGCGCCTTCCTGCGCGACGTGATCTCCGCCAACTCGCACACCTTCCGGCTGATGGGCCCGGACGAGACCGCCTCCAACCGGCTGCAGGCCGTCTTCGACACCACCGACCGCGCCTGGAACGCCACAGTCGAGCCGACCGACGAGAACCTCGCCGCCGGCGGCCGGGTCATGGAGGTGCTCAGCGAGCACCTGTGTCAGGGCTGGCTGGAGGGCTATCTCCTGACCGGGCGGCACGGGCTGTTCAACTGCTACGAGGCGTTCATCCACATCATCGACGCGATGTTCAACCAGCACGCCAAGTGGCTGCAGACGTCAAAGAAGATCGCGTGGCGACGGCCGGTGGCGTCGCTCAACTATCTGCTGTCCTCGCACGTGTGGCGGCAGGACCACAACGGCTTCAGCCACCAGGACCCGGGCTTCCTCGACGTGGTGGTCAACAAGAAGGCCGAGGTCGTCCGGGTCTACCTGCCCCCGGACGCCAACACCCTGCTGTCGGTGGGCGACCACTGCCTGCGCTCCCGGGACTACGTGAACGTGATCGTGGCCGGCAAGCAGCCGGTGCTCGACCTGTTCACCATGGACGAGGCCATCGCCCACTGCACCCGCGGTCTCGGCATCCTGCCGTGGGCCTCCAGCGACGCGGACGCCGAGCCCGACGTGGTGCTCGCCTGCGCCGGCGACGTACCGACCCTGGAGACCCTGGCGGCCGCCGCCATCCTGCGCGAACACCTGCCGCAGCTGAAGGTGCGCGTCATCAACGTCGTCGACCTGATGCGGCTCCAACCGCCGTCGGAGCACCCGCACGGCATGCCGGACGCCGAGTTCGACACGCTCTTCACCACCGACAAGCCGATCATCTTCAACTTCCACGGCTACCCGTGGCTCATCCACCGCCTCACCTACCGCCGCCACGGCCATCACAACATCCACGTGCGTGGCTACAAGGAGGAGGGCACCACCACCACGCCGTTCGACATGGCCATGCTCAACGACATCGACCGCTTCCACCTGGTCATGGACGTCATCGACCGCGTCCCGGGGCTGGGCGCCACTCAAGCACACCTGCGCCAGCGGATGTCCGACGAGCGGCTGCGGGCCCGCGCCCACACCCGCGAACACGGTGAGGACGCCGCCGAAATCCGCGATTGGACGTGGGCCTGACGGTCCGACGAGACAAGCCTGGAAGGCAGCTTCGTGCCTTCCAGGCTTGTCGTGTGTACGAGAGCCTTGATGATCGTGACCACCGACGTATGGGAGTCACCTCTGCGTGAGGCGGTGCGGCGACGCGGAGATACGCCGGCCGGAGAGCTGCTCGGCTTCGACCACGATGTAGTGGTCCCTGTTGCCAGGCGCCCAGGGTGTCAGCGGAAGCGCTGCAAGCTGGGCGATCTCGCCGGGGTCGGTGACCGCCCGGGCGTGCCCCACGACGGTCACCGACCAGCCGGTGCGCGCCTCGGCGTCGAACTCGTCCGCCTCGAAGGCGACCACCGCGTTGCGGGTGGCGGCGGCGAGCTTGGAGCCGGACCCCGTGCGGATCACGATGCTCTCACCGTGAAGAAGGAAGGTGACAGGCTGCACGGCCGGCAAAGCCCGGTCAGTGAATACGATCCGGCCGATCGGCGTGGACGCGAGCAGACGCAGGCACTCAGCGTGGGAGAGCACCTGCAGGCCGGACGAGTCGAGTTCCATGCTCCCAGCCTTCCCGCTCGGGCCCAGCACAGGTAGGGACAAAAGCCCCGACATTGCTGGTGATCGCCCCAGCGGGAGGTTCTGGCCGAGGATGACATCAGCGTGGTCACGGCTCCAGAGATCGGGGAATGGAGTCGGACGGCCCGTAGGGCTGCTGAGTGTGCCCGCGGGCGTCGTAGATCTTCACCCACTTGATCGACGGGAACTGCTTGAGCGTGGGCTTGATCTGATCGGCGATGGTGAACGTCGATCCTCCACTGGTGATGTGGCCGGTGAGGTGCACCCGGGCGGTCCCGTTCTTGATGGTGAGCTTGCTGAAGCCGATGGCCTTGGAATCGACGAAGCGCAACCCGCGCGCCTTCTCAGCCTGGGTGGGGCCGGCGAACAGACGCTGAAGGGCGCCGTATGCGGTCGCCGGTGGGATGGCCGGCCGCTGCACGGCTGTCGTGTACGGCCTGCGTCCGGTGTTGTAATTGGCGGTGTTGAGGAAGTAGTCGCGTACCGGCACGGTCCGGTACGGCGTGGCGATGTCGACGACGACGCGGCTGGGCCACCTGAGCGTGTAGACCCGGTAGGGCGTGCGCTTGGCCAGCGCGGCGCCGAACGTGAGCGTCGCCTCGAAGTCGCCGGTGTTGACGACCTGGATGATGCCGGGCAGTGCGTAGGTCCTGCGGGTCGGCCCGTAGGTGACATGGCCGTGGCGGTCGTGGCCGTCGGCGTGGCCGAAGCGGATCTGCAGCAGCGCGTCGCCGACTGCGGGCACGTGTCGGCCGGAGCCGTCGGCGATCAGCTTGGGCACGTAGCGGACGTCGCGCCTGGCGGGCACGCCGCCGCGGAACTCGAAGACCAGCCGGTCGAGGCCGTCATGGTGCGCGGCTCGGATGCCGATCAGGGTGGGGGCGCCGGCGTGCTGGGTGATGGCCTGCGCCGGTACGGCGAGCAGGCCGGTGGACGTGGCCACCATCGCGGTGGCGACGAGGGGACGGATCGGGAGCATGTCGATCATCTCTTCTCCTGTGAGTGCTCCTGATCTCAGAGTGCTCTCCACCACCGCCGGACAACAGCGGCGAACGTCCTCAATCTCCATGCCTATTGGCTGATGGGACGGACTGCTGAGGGCAGTCCGGGACGAAGGTCCTTCCGTATAGGGCCATTTGGCGCTTGGTCTGCGGCGATCTCAGGAGTGTCCTTGAAAGGACACAAGGGAGTAACCATGATCCTGGTTGGGGTGGACGGCTCGCAGGCCGGACTTGTAGCCGTCGGTTGGGCCGCGCGAGAGGCGGCGCTGCGCGGAGTGCCACTCACCGCGGCTCACGCCATGCCGCGGTGGGCGTACGAGACCACGACCGGCCGCTATGCCGAGGTGGCTCGCTGGATGTGCGAAGGCGGCAGAAGCGTCCTGGCCGCGGCCGAGGAGCGGGCACGCCGGGAGCAGCCGGAGATCGAGGTGAGGACGACGTTCCTCCCGGATGATGCGCGCGTTGCCCTGATCGCGGCGGCGAAGGACGCCGAGCTGCTGGTCGTCGGCAGCCACGGACTCGGGGGCGTGCGCGGGATGCTGGTCGGCTCGGTCGCCTACGGCGTGGCCGGGCACGCACCGTGCGACGTCGTGGTGGTTCGCGAGCCTTCCTCGCCGCCCGGTGCGGAGGTCGTTGCCGGGGTCGACGGTTCGCCGGCGTCGTCGAGGGTGCTGGAATTCGCCGCCGCCGAGGCGCGGCTGCTTGGAGCACGGCTGCGGGCCGTGCACGTCAGGGCGTATCCCAATCCGGGCGCCTTCGGCCTGGTGGAGCAAGAGGACGGCGGCGACGATCTGCTCGTCCTGAAGAAGACGATCGCCGCCCTTCGCGATCGATACCCGGACGTCCGGATTGTCGAAGAGGTCGTGCACGGCCATCCCGCCGAGCTCTTGCGGCAGGTCGCGAGCGGTGCCGAATTGCTGGTGGTGGGCTCGCACGGGCACAGCACGTTCGCCGGCATGATCCTGGGCTCGGTCAGCCACGAGCTGCTTCACCGGGCTCCTTGCCCGCTGGCCGTGGTGCGGACCGCGCGATGAACGGCCGGTCTGAGGGCTGCGAGCCGCGGCCCAAGAGCTGGTGTCATGCCTTCCAGCTCTGCCGCCGTCGATGTCTGGGGGAGCCCTCGCCGGTGCCGGCTACGGAGAGTGCGACGGTCCAACGGCACGCAGTGTGGTGACCAAACCGTGGACGAAACCCTCTTGAATGATCCTGCTCTAAGGACTGTTGCGGAGGGTAGTTGGATTTGTGGGGGAGCGTCATCACGCAGCGCGGGCTCTGAGCCCGCAACCGTCACACGGGCGGGCGGTCGAGGGTGACTGCCCGCCCCGGACCGGTGGCCGCTGGGCATGGGTCGGGCAGTCCAGCGGGCTCCCCCTCACAGCGTGTGGCCCGCCGCCGCCATTATCTACAGTGACTGAACAACTACGCAATGCGTGCGTTGGTGGGCGGATCGAGCTGACGCAACGGGCTACCGGTGGACACACGCCGGGGATGTGGGCGGGCGGTTGGCGAATGCGGGGTGGTCGGCGGGGCGCAGACGCAGATGCACGCGGGATGCTCCGGTGTCCCAGTCAAAGGCGATGAGGTCACACAGGAACAGGACGACAGCCAGGGATGCGTCACTGCCGGTCAGGCCGGAGTGTGGGCTGAGACTGGCGGTGATCCGGTCATCGGTGATCGCGTTCGTCGGGTCGTAGAGGTGGAGGCTTACGCATGCCTGGTCGGCCCACAGGCTGAGTGTGGCGTCCGGGCGTGCGGTATTGATGAGGAGGAGGGCTGCCTCGTGGACGGCGAGCACAAGATCGGCAGCCCGGCAAGGACACAGCCCCTCGATCGTGGCGAAGGCGTGCACCCGTTGACGCAACCTCGCGGGGTTGTCTCGGAGGGGCGACGACAACGGGATGGGCAGGAACATGCGTCGCGCTCCTTCTATGTCTGTCAGCACCCGGGAGGTGGAAGCCTAGTCGCCGCGCAGTCGCCCTGAAGATTGTTGCAGAGTAGCTGAGCGGGCATTCTTCGTGTACGGACGGGGTGTTACCGGCTGATCCGTTGTGGGTGGAGACGTACACCGGGCTGCCGATGAGCCGGTTCCAGCGGCTGGTGCGAGTGGTGAAGAATCGAGGCGGCGAGGGGCCCGGTGGCGAGGGACCCGTGGGCGGCACCGGCGCCGCGGAGTTGATGGAGGTGGTGGCCCTCTTGAAGCGGGTGAACCAGAGCGGCGGCCGCAAGGTGCCCGAGGGCGCGCCCACCGCTTTCGTGCCGGCCCGCTACGCCGAGTACCTGGCCAAGGCGCGCAAAGACGGTGATGAGACCGCCTACCGCCACTATTGGGAGTTGCGCGTGGTGCTGGCGCTGCGCGACGGGCTGCGCTCGGGGGATGTGTTTGTGCCGGCTCGCGCCGCTACGCTGATCCGGCCGCCTACCTGTACACGCCCGAGCAGTGGGCGCCGCGGCGTGCCGATTTCTGCAGGTTGGTCGGCAAGCCCGGCGATGCCGCCGAGGCGATCGAACAGGGTGAGGAGGAACTGCTCGCCGCACTGGCCCACAGGTGCTGGCCCAGGCGTTGCCTGACGACACCGGCATGGTCCGGCTCGATGAGGACGACAAGCTGGTGATCCCGCCGCTGTCGGCCGAGGACGTGCCGGGCGAGGCCACGGAGCTGAGGGGGAGCTGGCCGGGATGCTGCCGTTCGCGCCGATCGCCTCGCTGCTGATCGAGTTGAACGTGTGCGCGCATTTGTGGACTGCTTCACCCATGCCGGCGGCCGCAAGCAGGCCCGCCCGGCCGATCTCAAGCGCAATATCCTCAGCGTGCTCATCGCCAACGCCACGAATCTGGGGTTGTCCAGGATGGCGGAGGCTTGCGGCATCCCGTATGACGTGCTGCGCTGGACGCAGGAGTGGTACGTGCGGGCCGAGACGCTGCGCGAGGCCAACATGGTCAACAGGTCGTCGTCAACTACCACCGGTGGGAGGCGGCAAGAGCATGACCGCGCTGGACATGACCGTCCACGGCGGCCAGGTGCTGTCATCCTGCACGCACGTGTCCGACCAGCACTCCACCTTCGGCACCAAGACATCGCACCGAAGCCCGCGAGGCGCATTTCGTGCTGGACGACTTTCTGAGCAACGCCACCGACCTCCGCCGTTCGAGCACCTGAGCGATACGAATGGCGTGATGCTCACCAACTGCGGTCTGTTCGAGCTGGTGGGCAAGCTGCTGTCCCCCGCACCCGCGACCTGGGCAAGATCGCGTAGATCCGGGACGAGACGCCCACGGAGACGGTCAAGCGCTACCCGCATGCAGGGCCGCTTCGAGCGCGAGCTGGAACGAAGACCTCATCACCGAATGCTGGCCGGATCTGCTGCGCATGGCCGGGTCGCTGAAATGCGGGCAGGCCACCGCCTCGCTGGTGGTGGGCAAGTGATCGGTCGCCTCCCGGCAGAACACCCTGGCGGCCGCGCTGAAGGTGTGGGACATGCTGCGCCGCACCCTGCACGCGCTGCGCCGGGGCCTGCATTACGCCCAGCAGGGTGCCGTCATCTAGCCGGCCCTGGCCGATCAGGTGTGGTGTCTGACCGTGTTGACAACGCCGTCATCACCTGGACGGCAGAGTAGTACTCGCTGGCCGTGAGGCAGTTGCGCGCCACCGGCCGGGACGTGCCAAAGCTGCTGGCCCACATCTCCCCGGCGCACAGCGAGAACGTCAACTTCTTCGGGGTCATCACCGTGGATGTGGAGGCGGAGCCGGCCGAGCTGGACGGTGGCCGCTGCCGTCCGCAGGCGATGCAGGAGACCAGCTGATCCCCAAGTGATCGCCGCTTGTGGTCGACTGCAGGACGTGACCGCCCTTGCCGGGGGGCCGGGTGCTCGACCTGAGCACGGGGGCGCCCGTGATCTTAGGTGAGGCGGCTTGCCACTTCAGGGCGGCGCAGCTTCGGCGCTGCAGTTCCCTGCCGTCGAGCGGCGGGGTCTCGGATGAGATACCCGACACTTGACACACGAAATTTGTGTCGTGAATAATAGAGCATAGTTCGAGGGGGAGTACCCGACTCGTTACCGCACCGCCGTCAGTACGGGCCCAGCCATCCGGGCCCCGGCGGGGCAGCCACCGCCTTAGCCGGTGGCCCCGGGGAGACCGTCGGCCACAGAGCGCCGCCGCGCAGCGCGCGGCGGCCTGGTCGAGGAGGTCTGCTCCGTTGTCTGTCACCTGGTGGGCCTGGGCCGCGGTGCTGCTGGCGGTGGCCATCATGTTGGCCATCGACCTGCTGCTGCATCGCGACAATCACGTCATCGGCTTTCGTGAGGCGGCCATTTGGTCGGGCGTGTGGGTCACGGCCGGCCTGGCCTTCGGCGCGATCTTGTGGGTCTGGCAGGGCGGGCAGGTGGCCGGCACCTACTTCGCCGGCTACCTGATCGAAAAGGCATTGTCGATCGACAACGTGTTCGTCTTCGCGCTGATCTTCACCGCCTTCGCCGTGCCCGCCGCGCTGCAGCACAAGGTGCTGTTCTGGGGCGTCATCGGCGCGCTGGTCTTCCGGCTGGTGTTCATCTTCGTCGGCGCCGAGCTGCTGGAGACGTTCTTCTGGACCGCCTACCTGTTCGGCGCGTTCCTCATCTACACCGGCTACAAGATGGCCTTCCGGCACAACCAGCAGCCCCCGCCCGACCGTAACCCGGTGGTCCGCCTGATGCGCCGCGTGGTGCCGACCGACCCCCGCTACCACGGCGCCCGCTTCTTCGCCCGCATCGACGGCAGGTGGGTGGCCACGCTGCTGTTCGTGGTGCTGATCGCGGTGGAGGCGACCGACCTGATCTTCGCCATCGACTCGGTCGCCGCGATCCTGGCGATCACGACCAGCACCTTCATCGTCTGGACCGCCAACGCGTTTGCGATCCTCGGGCTGCGCAGCCTGTACTTCTGCCTGGCCGGGCTGCTGCGCCGGTTCGTGCACCTGCACTACGGCCTGGCGCTGCTGCTGGCCTTCGCCGGCGTCAAGCTGATCGCCTCGGAGACCCCGATCGGGAAGCTGCCCATCCCCATCACGCTCGGCGTGATCGCCGTCACCATTGGCGTCTCCATCGGCTGGAGCCTGCTGGCCACCCGCGCCACCGCCGCAACCGGCAGTGGCGGAAACGGCAGCGGCGGCACCGCCGCCACACATCCGCCTGCGACCTCCGGCACGAACGGGCGGCAAGCCGGTGCGGGCAACGCAGCAGCCGCCGACCGCAGCACCGTCGTCAACGACCCGTCGTGAACCTCCGCCCACGCAACGCCCCCGGGCGCGAGCGCCGCGGGGACAGGAAGGAACAACACCACCATGCGCAACCCACCCGCCACCGCCCAGCCCACTGCGGGCCCCGTGCCCCTGCCGGCGCGTACTGCCATCAGATCACCGACCGCCTGCCGGGCACCGGACCGGTGCTGGCCGTTCTCACCGGCGGCCCCGCCGACCTGGCCGTGGCCCGCACCGCCGCCACCTGGGCGGCCGGCACGGGCAGCCTGCTGATCGCCGTCACCGTGGTTACCAGTACCGGCTTCAGCATCAACCCGCTCCTGCACCAGGTACGGGCCCGCCGCCAGGATGCCGACAGCCTGGCCGTGATCGACCGACTCACTCCGATCCTGACCGCGTCCGGGGTTGCTTGGCTACGCACCATCGTGGCTGTGCCCACTCGTGCCGGCCCGACCCCCACGCTGGCCCCGGCCCTGCCGCTGGCCACGATCCGGCGCTTGGTCGACCGCTACGCCGGCCTGCAACAGGTCCGCGAGTATCCCGCGATCTCCCTGCTGCTGAGCACCACCCCCGGTCGCCGAGCTCACCGGCGCCGACGCGCTCGGGCTGGACGCGCTGACCGCCGAAGCGGTGGAGCGGCTGCGCGGCGAACCGCAGTCCGCCGCGGCCACCCCGGCGATCGGCCGCCTGCACACCCTGCTCGGCCAAGCCCGGCACGGCCCCACTCGCCATGGGCCGGCCGTGTATGCCAGCGCCGGCAGCCAGGCGTTGATCCGGCTGCCGATCGGTGTACGCGACCGCGCCGTCGGCGATCCGACATTTGCCACCCGCGACCCGACATTTGCCACCCGCGACCTGATCCGCGCGCTGCACCGCACCCCACGCCACCTAGTGCCAACGCCGTTCAGTTAGGGCTGGGGTCGTGGCGTCAAGGGCTGGCCCGGAGCATGTTGATGCTGATGGTGGCTTTGTAGGTGGTCCGGTCGATGGCGGGTCCGCGGGCGTTGTATTTGGAGATCGCG
>NZ_JBGNUU010000034.1:0-67716 GCF_041950485.1 Nonomuraea sp. ATR24 | reverse complement strand
CGTCACAGCCACCCCCGACCCCGCCCCCACCCTCCTCCGGGACGCCCCTGGGAACACGCCCCCTCCGGGGGACGCGCCCTCTGCGGGGGGCCCGCGCTCTCTTGGGGGTGCGTCCTCGCCGGAGGGCTCGCGCTTTTCCGGAGGGCCGTCCCCGCGTGGGGACCTACACCCTCCCGAGGGCCGGCCTTCCCCCGAGGGCCCGCCCTCTCCCGGACGCCGGCCCACCCCCGAGGACCCGGCCTCTCCCGGAGGCTCGCCCTCCGCTGGAGGGTTGCCCTTCTCCAGGAGCGAGGCCGCCGTCGGCGGGACGTCCGGAGCAGGCGCCTCCATCGGTGGGGAAGGGCCCGTACCGGAGTCCCCGCCCGGGAGCGCCCCCGCCCCGGCTGCCACAGCCGCCCACGAGGGGGCGCCCAACCCCGTGCAGGCACGCGCCCGCGTACGGGCGCCCGCCCCCGAAGGCGCGGTCAGCCCTCAAGGCAGGCCCGTCCTGGAGGCGGCGCCCGAGCCGGGAGGGGCGTCCGTTCCCGTGGGTGGGTCCAATCCCGGAGGGGCGTCCTCGCGGGGGCTCGGGTGGTGGGGGAAGGTCGGGGGGCCGGTGGCGGCGGCGGTCGTGGTGGTGGCGCTGGTGGTGGCGAACCTGCCGGAAAGCCCCTCGAAGGTGGCGTTCGGGCAGGCGGTGGGGGAGCCGATCGCCGGTCACCGGGGCGACGTCAAGGCGGTCGCCACCGGGACGCTGGACAGTGCGCCGATCGCCGTGACGGGCGGCGACGACGGCACGGCGCGCGTATGGGACCTGGCGGCCGGCAAGCAGCTGGGGGACCCGCTGGCCGGGCACGAGAACGAGGTGACGGCGGTGGCGCTGGGCGAGCTGAACGGCACGCCGATCGCGGTGACGGGCAGCCATGACGACACGGCCAGGGTGTGGGACCTGAGGACGCACCGCCAGCTCGGCGCGGCTCTGGACCACGAGGACTCGATCACGACGCTGGCCCTGGGCGAGGTGGACGGGGTGCCGGTGGCGGTGACGGCGGGCACGGGCAACACCGTGCGCGTCTGGGATCTGGCCAGGAGGGCGCCGCTGGGGGAGGCGTTCCAGGTGGGCGGCGACTACGTGACGGACGTGGCCGTGGGGGAGGTGGGCGGCGTGCCGGTGGTGGTGACGGCCGGGTCGGAGCACGTGGCCCAGGTGTGGAACCTCAGGACCCGCCGCGAGCACGGCGCCCCTCTGACGGGCCACGGCGACAAGATCACTTCGGTGGCCTTCACCGCGTTCGACCGCCCGCGGGTGGTCACCACGGCGTACGACAACACGGCGCGCGTCTGGGATCTGGAGTCGCGCAAGCAGGTGGGCGTGTTCGGGGAGCACACCGATTCGGTCAACGCCGTGGCGCTCGGCAGCGTGGACGGCGGCTCGCCGGTCGCGGTGACGGCGGGCGCGGAGGGCATGCTGCGCATGTGGGACGTGGCCTCACAGAAGCCGATGGGCACGATGGAGGCTCCGGGCCCGGTCACGGCCGTCGCGTACGGGGAGAGGGACGGCGAGCCGTACGCCGTCGCCGCCACCTCGTTCGGGCCCGTCCAGGTGTGGGACCTCGACACGCGGGAGAGGAGCGGCGACCCGCTCCCGGGGCATCCGGGGAAGGTCCTGGCGGTGGCGACGGGCACGCTCGGCGGCACGCCGGTGGCGGTCACCGGCGGCCACGACCGGACGGTGCGGGTGTGGGACCTGGCGGCGCGGCGGCCGCGCGGCGGACCGCTGACGGGGCACGCGGGCAGCGTGTCGGCAGTCGCGCTGACCACGGTCGACGGCGTGCCGGTGGTCGTCAGCGGCGGCGAGGATCGCGCCGTACGGGTGTGGAACCTCGACACGGGCCGGCAGGCCGGCGACCCGCTCACCGGTCATACCGACGTGGTCCGTTCGGTGGCGACGGGGACGCTCGGCGGCACGCCGGTGGCCGTCACGGCGGGCGACCGGTCGGTGCGCGTGTGGGACCTCAGGACACGCAGGCAGCTCGGCGCCCCGATCACCGGCGACGCGGAGCTGACCTCGGTGGCCCTGGGCACGCTCGACGGCGTGCCGGTCGCGCTGGTCACCGCCGAGGAGGAGGCTCACCTGTGGCGGCTCGACACGCGGCAGCGCGTGCGGTCGTTCCGGGCCGGGCACGAGCTGTCGACGGCCGCGTTCGTGACGCTCGGCGACACTCCCGCGGTGATCACCGCGGGTGAGGCCGTCACCCGGCTGTGGGACGCGCGCACCGGTGCGCCGATCGGCGCCCCGGTGGAGCACGACGCGTTCGTCCGGGCAGTGGCGGCGGGTCAGGCGGGTGGCAGGACCGTCGCGGTCGCCGCCCAGGACGACGGTCTGGTCCGCGTGTGGGACCTGAAGGCGGGCCGGCAGGTGGGCGGCCCGCTGGCCGGGCATGGCGCACCGGTGCTGGGGGCCGCCCTGGCCGAGGTCGGCGGCACACAGGTGGCCGTCACGGGCGGGTTCGACGGCACCGTGCGGCTGTGGAGCCTGGCCCAGTAGAGCAGCCCAGTAGAGCAGCTCAGTGGACGGGTTCAGTACACGAGCGCCTGCACGCCCTCCGCGGTGGCCTCCTCGACGAACGTGGGCGCGCCGGCGATGCGGACGCCGTCGATCACGTCGTCGACGGTGATCTCGCGCCGGGCCGCGCACTGCGTGCACAGCGTGACACGCCCGCCCGCGAGGATCGCCTCCAGCAGGTCGGGCAGCGGGACGGCGTGCGGCAGCTCGAACTCCTTGGCCCGCCCCGGCAGCGCGAACCAGGACGACTCGCCCGTGAGCCAGAGGGAGACGGGGACCCCGCTCGCGACGGCGGCGGCCGCGACCGTGAACGCCTGGTTGCACCGCTCGGGCGCGTCGGCCCCGGCGGTCACCTTGATCACCAGTGATCGTGCCATGCAGTCACCCTAGCCCGCCTCGGGCGGGACTAGGGTTGGGGGTCATGGAGGAACCTGAGGTGCACCCCGACCTGGAGCCGATCGCCTTCCTGCTCGGCCGGTGGGAGGGTGCCGGGGTCGGCGGCTACCCCACGATCGAGAGCTTCAACTTCGGGCAGGAGATCGAGTTCGGCCACAACGGCAAGCCGTTTCTCACGTACGTGAGCCGCACGTGGCTGCTCGACCAGGACGGCGGCCGGGTCAGGCCGCTGGCCACCGAGTCCGGCTACTGGCGCGTGCAGCCCGAGCGGCAGCTCGAGGTGGTGCTGTCGCATCCGACCGGCATCGTGGAGATCTACGTCGGCGAGGTCGTCTTCCACAAGATCGACCTGCACACCGACGTGGTGGCGCGCACCGCGTCCGCGAAGGAGTACACCGCGGGCAGGCGGCTGTACGGGCTGGTCAAGGGCAATCTGATGTGGGCCTACGACATGGCGGCCGTCGGTCACCCGCTGACCTCGCACATGTCGGCCGAGCTGAAGAAGGTGGCGTGATGGGCGCCCCGTTCACCGACGACGCCGTCGAGGCGATCAAGCGTCACATGAACGACGACCACGCGGCCGACTCGCTGATCATCGTGCGCGGGCTGGGCGGCCGGCCGGCGGCGACCACGGCGGTGACGAGCGACGTCGACGGCGAGGCGATCGAGTTCACGATCGACGGCGGCGAGCGGGTCAGGGTGCCGTGGGGCGAGACGCTGACGGAGCGGGCGCAGGTGCGGATGGCGGTCGTCCGCCTCTACCGCGACGCCTGCCAGGCGCTCGGCGTCCCCGCGCGCGGAGAGCACTGAAAAGCAAAAGAGGGCCCCGGGCGGCGCTCCGCCTGCCGAGCAGGCGGGCCGGATGGACCAAAGACGGGATCGGATCCCGCCCTCCGGCTGCCAGGGGCCCCGGTGGTTGCCTCGAATTCGCTGACGAGCACGAGACAACTAAGTCCGCGACGTCAGCGGACAACCACCTCGCTAGTCCAACTATGAATCACCATTGTTTGGACCACCTCCTTTCCGCGTACTCATGAAGTTATGCGGTCGCCGTCGGAGGGGGCAAGTGAATTAACGTCCGGTCGTAGACTCGGGGCATGACGGAGACGCAGTGGCATGAGGAGCTTCGCGCCAAGGGTTACCGGGTCACTCCGCAGCGCCAGCTCGTGCTGGAGGCGGTCAAGGAGCTGGAGCACGCCACTCCTGACGAGATCTGCGTCAAGGTCAGGCAGACGGCTCGCGGGGTCAACATCTCGACCGTCTACCGCACGCTGGAGCTTCTCGAGGAGCTCGGCATGGTCACCCACACCCACCTGGGCCACGGCGCCCCGACCTACCACCTGGCGTCCGACGCCGACCACGTCCACCTGGTGTGCCGGGGCTGCGGCGACGTGGGCGAGGTGCGGCCGGAGATGGCGGAGGGCCTGGTCAGGGGGCTGGACGACGAGCTGGGGTTCGTGGCCGACGTCCATCACCTGACCGTCTTCGGGCTCTGCCGGGAGTGCCGTTAACCTGGAGGGCATGCGTAGCCCTCTGCTTGACCTGCCCGGCGCCGTCCCCGCCGACGGCCCCGACGCCGACGTGGCGGCGCACTACGGCGACCTGTTCGCCGAGCAGCGCGCCCTGGCCAAGGGCGAGGCGGTCGTCGACCGGAGCAACCGTGAGATCGTCCGGATCGCGGGGGCCGACCGGCTGAAATGGCTCAACGACCTGACGTCGCAGAAGCTCGACACGCTCGCCCCGGGGGAGTGGACCCAGACGCTCCTGCTCGACCTTCAGGGCCGGGTGGAGCACCATCTGACGCTGGTCGACGACGGTGAGGCGGTGCTGGCGCACGTCGAGCCCGGCGCCTCGGCGAGCCTGATCGACTATCTGGACCGGATGCGGTTCATGCTGCGCGTGGAGGTCTCGGCGGCCGACGAGCTGGCCGTGCTGTCGACGGCGACGGAGGACCTGCTGGTGCCGCGCGCCGAGCTGGCCGAGCATCTGGGCCGGCCGGTGGCGGGGCTGTGGGCGTACGAGGCGCTGCGGATCGAGGGTCACCGGCCCCGCATGGGCTTCGAGACCGACCACAAGACGATCCCGCACGAGGTGGGCTGGATCGGTGCGGCCGTGCACCTGTCGAAGGGCTGCTACCGGGGGCAGGAGACGGTGGCGCGGGTGCACAACCTGGGGCATCCGCCGCGGCGGCTGGTGTTCCTGCACCTCGACGGCAGCGTCGACACGCTGCCCGTGCACGGCGCTCCGGTGATCTTCGAGAGCCAGGAGGTGGGCACCGTCGGCTCGGCGGCCCGCCACCACGAGCTGGGGCCGATCGCGCTGGCCGTGGTCAAGCGCACGGTGCCGGTCGACGCGCCGCTGCTCGCCGGCGGCGTCGCGGCCTCGCAGGAGGTCATCGTGCCGCCGGACGCCGGGCGCAACGTCAGCATCGACCCGAGCCTGCGCCGTCGCATCCGCTGACTAGACGTCGATCACCAGGGTGATCGGGCCGTCGTTGACCAGCGAGACCTTCATGTCGGCGCCGAACCGGCCGGTCTCCACGTGCGCGCCGAGCGCGCGCAGCTCCTCGACGACGGCCTCGACCAGGGGCTCGGCGACGGGCCCCGGGGCGGCCGCCTGCCAGGTGGGGCGGCGGCCCTTGCGGGTGTCGCCGTAGAGCGTGAACTGGCTGATCACCAGCAGCGGCGCGGCCACGTCCGAGCACGACTTCTCGCCGTGCAGGACGCGCAGCCCCCACAGTTTGGCGGCCAGCTTGGCCGCCTGGTCGCGTGTGTCGGTGTGGGTGACGCCGACCAGCACGAGCAGCCCCGGCTCGTCGATCGCGCCGACAGGCTGCCCGTCGACGGCCACGGACGCGGAGCTCACCCGCTGCACTACAGCTCGCATGGGACCACATTGTGGCCCAGAAATACACTCGTGAGAAAAGGAGGAGCCGATGGCGCTGGTCGTGGAGGTCGTGCGGTCGGGGTTCGTGGAGTCCAGGCACCTGGCGCGGATGCTGACCCTGGACGCGGCGGGCCGCCCGGCCGAGACGCACGGCGCGGTCGCGGAGCCGGCGTCGCCGCGTTCGGCGATGAAGCCCCTCCAGGCGCTCGGCATGGTGCGCAGCGGGCTGCGGCTGAGCGGCGAGCTGCTGGCGCTGGCGTGCGCGTCACACGCGGGCGAGCCGTTCCACGTCGACGGCGTGCGCAAGATCCTGGCCGGGGCCGGGCTGGACGAGTCGGCGCTGCGCTGCCCCGAGGACTACCCGGAGGACCGGGCGGTGACCGACCGGGGCCGCGTCTACATGAACTGCTCGGGCAAGCACGCCGCCATGCTCGCCACCTGCGTGGTCAACGACTGGCCGCTGGAGTCCTACCTGGAGCCGCCGCACCCGCTCCAGCGGGCGATCCGCGCCACGGTTGAGGAGCTGACGGGCGAGCGGATGCCCGCCTCCGGCGTCGACGGGTGCGGGGCGCCGCTGTTCTTCGTCTCGATGCTGGGCGTGGCGAGGGCGTTCCGCACGCTCGCGGTGAGCGGCGAGGGCGGCGTGTTCGACGCCGTCCGCGCCCATCCGCAGTGGACGTCCGGCACCCACCGGCCGGAGACCGCGCTCATGCGGGCGCTGCCCGGCCTGATGGTCAAGGTGGGCGCCGAGGGCTTCCAGGCGTTCGCGTACGAGGACGGGCGCGCGGGCGCGATCAAGGTCGAGGACGGCGCGGCGCGTGCCCGGACCACGCTCACCGTGGCCGCGCTGCGCTCGCTCGGGCTCACCTCGCCGGAGCTGGACGAGCTGGGCGTGCAGCGGGTGTACGGCGGCGGCCGGCCGGTCGGCGAGCTGCGGATCCACCCCGACTAGAGGGTGCGGAACTGCCGGGTGGCCGAGATCGCGCCCGACGTCGTCGTGGTGAACGTGCGCATCGACCCGGCGAACTTCGACAGGTCCCACTCGGCCGGCCCGTGATACCAGTAGAGGTTGTCGCTCGGCGAGCCGTTGCCGGTGACCGAGGCGACGACCCGCGACCAGTGCTCCACCCCGTCGAAGATCACCGCATAGGGCAGGTAGCGGGAGAACAGCTCGACCCGGTGCTGCTCCGGCACCTCGCCCAGGTCGCCGGAGAAGAGATACTCGCGGAAGCCGAGCGTGTGGGCCAGCGCGGCCGAGCCCTTGGCCGTCTTGGCCGGCATGTACTGCCCGCCCACGGCCAGCGCCCCGCCCGCGACGATCACGCCCAGCCCGATCAGCCCGTACGTGGTGAACCAGGCCAGCGCGCCCGTGGCCAGCACGCCGACGCCGATGAGCACGACGCCGATCGTGGTCCAGCGCGTCCGCTCGGCGTCCGGGCGGCGGGCGAACCAGCCCTGCGTGACCACGTCGGTGTAGAGGGCGTCGCGCACCTTGCCCAGATGCGTGGCGAACGAGCCGGACAACTGCGACAGCAGCACCGCGTCCCGGCCCTCGAAGATCGCCTCGTACAGCGCCCGCTCGTAGGGCAGCAGCGCGTTGACGGGCGCGTTCGGCAGCCGTACCAGCATCCAGTCGGGGGCGTCGTACGTCTGGCGGGGCTGCTCGTCGATGCGCAGGTAGCCGCGGACGGCGAGGTCCACGATCGTGGCCGTCACGTCCACCACGTCGGCCTGCTCGTCCACGAGCGTGCCGATCTGGCCGGGACGCACCCCGTCGGGCGGGCTGAAGTGGCCGTTCTGGACGGGGTCGACCGCGCCGCGCTCGTGGTCGACGATGCGGGCGTCGCGGCCGCGCGTCCAGTAGAGCAGCGCGACGCCGCCGAGCAGCAGCACGAGCAGGCCGGCCAGCGCGCCGCCGGTGACGGGGCTGAGCGTGAACGCCGCCGCCAGCGAGAACCGCTTCTCCAGGATCGGCTCGCCGCCGCTCGCGCCCGCCGGGAAGCCGACCACCACGGTCAGCGCCTGGCCGGGGGCGATGCCCGCCTGCTCGAAGTCGGCGTGGGTGGCCGTGTGGTCCATCGCGGCGGCGGTGCAGCCGATGGCGGAGGTCAGCTCGCCGGCGAAACATGACAGGTTCTGCACCTGGCCGGGGCCGCTGACCTTGACGGTGGCCTTGTCGACGGCGGTGTTCCAGCCGTTGACGGCGAACCAGCGCAGCTCCTCGACGCCGCCGGTGGGCGTGACGGCGCCCTGGACGTCGTACTCGACGGTGGCGGGCGACTTGACCGTCAGCACGTCACCGGCCAGCGTGCCGCCCTTGAGGTTGGCGATCCGGTAGACGCGGTCGCTGGTGTCGTCGTAGCGCGTCCTGGTCAGGAACGTCCGCTGGAGCTCGCCGGAACCGCCGCTGATCTTCTCGACCACGTGCAGCGTGCCGCCCTTGCCGAGGGTCATCGTCACCTCGGTGGTGATCCCGGCCTCCGCCAGGGCGGGAGTCGCGGTCAGCGCCAGGGCGACGGCTCCGAGAGCGGCTAGCGTGTGCCTGATACCCGTCATGGCCGTGAATCGTATCGGTATCCCGGTTGAGGAGGACCTGATGGCCGATGCCCGAGAGATGATCCGGTCGGGCGACGTGGCCGCGCTGCGCGCCCTGCTCGCCGCCGACCCCGCGCGGGCCACCGCCCGCCCCGACGGCGCCCGTACGCTCCTGCACGTCGCCACCGACTGGCCGGGGCACTTCCCGGCGGTCGCCGAGACGATCGCCGCGCTGGTCGAGGCGGGCGCCGACGTGGACGCCCGCTTCCGCGGCGAGCACGCCGAGACGCCGCTGCACTGGGCGGCCAGCAGCGGGGACATGGCGGCCCTCGACGCGCTGCTCGACGCGGGGGCGCGCATCGACGCGCCGGGCGCGGTCATCGCGGGCGGGACGCCGCTGGACGACGCGGTGGCCTTCGGGCAGTGGGAGGCGGCCCGCCGCCTGGTGGCGCGCGGCGCCGCCGTCGGCTTCCGCCACGCCGCCGCGCTCGGCCTGCCCGACCAGGTGACGGTCACCGGCCAGGAGGAGCTGGACACGGCCTTCTGGTACGCCTGCCACGGCGGGCAGCGGCGGATCGCCGAGCTGCTGCTGGAGCGGGGGGCGGCGGTGAACCGGGAGCCGCCCTGGGAGCCGGTGACGCCGATGGAGGCCGCGCTGCGGCAGGGGTTCGCGGAGCTGGCCGGATGGCTGCGGGAGCGGGGCGCGGTCAGTCGGAGATCGTGATGCGCAGCCGGCGGAAGCCGCGGCCCTTGCTCTCGACCTTGGCCACCTTGATGCGGCCGATCTGCCTGGTCGAGGCCACGTGGGTGCCGCCGTCGGCCTGGGTGTCGAGGCCGACGATGTCGACGATCCGCACGTCCTCGACCTCCGGCGGGACCAGGTTGGTCGCGGTGCGGATGATGTCGGGGATCGCGAACGCCTCGGCGCGCGGCAGCACCCGCACGTCGATGCGCCGGTCGGCGACGATCTCGGCGTTGCACAGGTCCTCGACCGACTCCTTGAAGCCGGCCGGCACCTCCGGCAGGTTGAAGTCCATGCGGGCGGTCAGCATTTCCATGTTGCCGCCGGTGACCGGGCAGCCGAACTCGCGGAAGACCACCCCGCACAGGACGTGGAGCCCCGAGTGGGTGCGCATGAGCGCGGAGCGGCGCTCGTCGGCGACGGCCGCCCGGACGACGGTGCCAACAGGGGGGACCGGGTCGCCCTCTGCCGGGATCAGGTAGAGATCGTCACCTTTGCGCACCCCGGCGATGCGGGTTTCCACGCCCTGCCAGAGGAGAACTCCGTGATCGGCCGGCTGGCCGCCGCCTCCTGGATAGAATGCCGACCTGTTGAGCACGATCCCTTCGGGGGTCGCGTCGAGGACCACGGCTTCGAAGTCGCGAAGGTTCTGGTCCGCCAGTTCGAGCCGTTGCGTTCGCCCGTGAAGATCGGTGGTCATGTCGGCAGCCTAGAGCTTTCGAGGTGGTAGATGCGCGCGAGGCTGCGTAGCCCGCTCAGGAGAACTCTCGCCGGCCCGGCCGCCTCGATGGCGGCGATTTGCTGCACTTTATCGGGATGTGCGGCGGCGGTGGCCACGCCGCCCCAGCCGCCCCTTGAACGGCGCCCGCCGGTCGTGATGTTCGTCGGCGACAGCTTCACCGTGGGGTCGGGGCCGGTGCCGCGCTGGCACACCTACGCCGCCGAGGCGGCCCGGCTGCTCGGCTGGCAGCCGGTCATCGCCGGAGCGGGCGGCACCGGCTTCGTCAGCGACGGGCGCGTGGGCCGTACGTTCCAGGAGTCGTTCGAGGCGGAGCTGGCGTGGCGGCCCGCACCCGACGTGCTGGTGATCTCCGGCGGCCACAACGACGGCCGGTGGCCGGCCGAGCGGGTGGGCGAGGCGGCCGACCGGCTGCTCGACACCGCCCGCGCGACCTGGCCCAAGACGCAGATCGTCATGGTCGGCCCGATCTGGCTCGACCCGACGCCGCCCGCCAAGGCCTACCGCGTGCGCGACGCGCTGGCGCGGGTGGCGTCGAGCCAGGCCGTGCCCTTTCTCGACGCGCTGCGCAGGCCGTGGTCCTCCGGCGGCGGCAAGGCGGAGGTGAAGGCGGTGCTGCCCGACGGCGTGCACCCGACCCGCGCCGGGCACGCCCTGATGGGCCGGTGGCTCGCCAGGAGCCTGACCCGGCTACCTCACCAGGGCCCGTAGGGGCCGCTGTTGCCGCCGCGCCCGCCCATGCCCTTGACGGCGGGCTTGACGTCGACGATGTAGATCGTGGCGGCGATGACGGCGGCGATCGAGAAGATGCCGAGACCGATGCCGATGAACTGCGCGCCCCCGAGGAACAGGAAGGCGTTCAGGTAGGACCACGCGCCCGCCGCCGAGAAGAGCGTGGCCAGGATCAGGATGATCAGCCAGATGTTCTTCTGCAGCTTCCCCGCCGACACGAACGCGCCGGTCGGCACCCGTAGCGCGTGGATCAGCGCGTAGGCCGACATGCCGAGAATGATCACGGCAAGCGCCAGGAAGAGGAAGTTGAGCCCGAGGTTGATGAATTCCATGAGTTTGGCTCCGCCCAGTGCCGCGATGAAGTCGGCCCCAGCCTAATAGCCGCCACGGGCACTCCGCGCGGCGAAAAGGCCCGCCCCCAGGACGGGGCGGGCCTTCAAGTCGGTCAGGCCTGGGCCTTGGTGGTGCGGTTGGTGGTGCGGGTCTTCTTGACGGGGGTGGCGACGGCCGGCTCGGCGGCCTCCGACACCTCCTCCAGCTCCAGCGCGGCCTCGCCGGTGGTCCGGCTGACGACCTTGCGGCCGCGGGTGGCGAAGTCCTCGTAGACCTCGACGGCCCGGTGGCTCAGCTGGTCGGCGTACTCGCGCGCCTTCTCGGGGAACTCCTTGGCGAAGCCCTCGGCCTTGCCGGCGTAGTCGCGGGCGCGGCCGGGCAGGTCCTTGGCCAGCTCGGCGCGGCGGGCCTGGAGCTTCTGGAGCTGGTCGGGCAGCTCGCGCAGCTTCTCCACGGCGAAGTCGCCGACACCGGCGACGGCGTAGAACGGCTTGGAATCGGTGAGCTTCTTGACCTCGGTGGCCAGCGTCATGGGTTAACCTTCCTTGGTTTCCTGGTTGACGGTGCCGTTGCCGTCGCTCGTCGCGTAGGGCTCAAGTGCGGCGACAAGCTCCGGCGGCAGCGGCTGCTCGTCGTCCGTGGAGGGCCCGGGGTCGGCATTCTGGGAGGTCTGCCCGTCCCCGGGCCGCTCCTTGCGGAACGACTCGTAGATGTCGATCAACACCTGGCGTTGCCGCTCGGTGAGATGCGTGTCGGCTCTGATCGCACTGATCACGTCGCTGGGCGGCTCGCGGTCCTCGATGAGGCCCGCCTGCACGTAGAGCGCCTGCGAGGAGATGCGCAGACCCTTGGCGATCTGGTTGAGGATCTCCGCGCTGGGCTTGCGCAGACCGCGCTCGATCTGGCTCAGGTAGGGGTTGGAGACCCCCGCCTGCTCGGCGAGCTGGCGGAGGGAGATCTTCGCCTGCTGCCTCTGCTCGCGGATGTACTCGCCGATCGAGCCGACCTTCGGTAGTGCCATGTCTCCAGTGTGCCCACTCCTGCTTGCAATTGCAAACGGAATGGTTAACTCCAGCAAGCGTCAGAGCTGGATGACCCACAGGAACGGCGTGGCTGTGACCAAACTCACCGACAGGGCCAGCACGCCGTAGCGCAGGCCGAGGTGGATCTCGGGGGCCGGCTTGATCAGCCGGTCCACCCGGGCCATGACGTGCTGGGCGTGCACGCCCAGCATCCCGCTGGGCGTCGGCATGGCCCCCGCGGTGCCGAACCTGAGCAGCGCCGTGGCGAGCCGGCGCGGCGAGCAGTAGCGGCGGGCCCGGTCGTCGGCCGCCATCTCGACCAGCAGCTCGACCTGGGCCTGCGCGTCACACACGATCTTGGACCAGGGCAGCGCCCGGCGCAGCGCGGCGAACGGCAGCAGCACCAGGTCGTGACGCTCGCGCACGTGCGCGGCCTCGTGGGCGAGCACGGCCGTCAGCTCGTCCTGCGACAGCAGCTTGAGCGCGCCCTCGCTGACCACGACCTGCGAGCGCAGCCCGGGCACGCAGTAGGCGGCCGCGCTCGGATGGTCGAGCACCCGCACGCCCGGCACGATCGGGTCGTCGCGAGAGATGAGCCGCAGCAGCGTGCGGTGCCGCCGCCGGGCGCGCAACGCCTGCACCCCGGCCGTGAGCAGCACCACGACGAGCACGGTGAGCGCGGTCAGCCCGGCGATCATGGCGAGCACGTGCAGCGCGTCCCACGGCTGCAGCGGCGCCTGCCCGCGGGCGAAGGCCAGCAGGCCGGGAAGCACGCCGATCCCGTACGGGTCGACGGCGTAGGCCAGCATGGCGCCGGTCGTGGCCAGGCCCCAGGCCAGGCCGAGAGACTGCCAGAGAATGATGGCGACCCGCGGCGCGCGCGAGGTCCACCGGGCGGTGGTGAAACGCCAGGAGCCGATCGCGCACGCCGTGGCGAGCGCGGCCAGCACCGCTGCCGTGGTCACTCTTCCTCCAGCTCCGTAAGGGCTTTGCGCAGGATCTCCGCCTCGGGCCCGGAGACGGCCTGGGCGAATCGGGTCAGGGCGGCCGAACGGTCGCCGGTCATGCCGAGTGCTTCCAGCATAAGGTCAGCGATGTAGCCGTCACGGCTTTCGGCCGGTTCGTACCGCCAGGCGCGGCCGTCACGGGTGCGCTGGAGGAAGCCTTTGCGGGTGAGGCGGTCGAGCACGGTCATCACCGTGGTCGGCGCCAGGTCGCGGTCGGCGATGAGCCTGCCGACCTCGCGTGCGGTCAGCGGGCTGCTCTGCGCCCAGAGGATGTCCATGATGCTGCGTTCAAGCTCGCCAAGACCCTTCACGTCCTCCAGACTAGCTCTACGACGTGTCGAGCTGGAATTCGGGATGATGGTGAGATGGACATCACCCTGGTCCAGGGGGACATCACCGAGCAGGCGGTCGACGCGATCGTGAACGCGGCCAACTCCTCCCTGATGGGCGGCGGCGGCGTCGACGGGGCCGTCCACCGCAGGGGCGGCCCGGCGATCCTGCGTGAGTGCCGCGAGCTGCGCGCCTCCCGCTACGGCAGGGGCCTGCCCACCGGCCAGGCGGTCGCGACCACGGCCGGCGACCTGGCCGCGCGCTGGGTGATTCACACCGTCGGCCCGGTCCACTCGCGTACGGAGGACCGCTCGGAGCTGCTGGCGTCCTGCTACCGCGAGTCGCTGCGGGTGGCCGGCGAGCTCGGCGCGGCCTCGGTGGCGTTCCCGGCGATCTCGACCGGCATCTACGGCTGGCCGCTCGACGACGGCGCCCCCATCGCGGTCGCGGCCGTGCGGGGGAGTGACGCGCCGGTGAAGGACGTGCGGTTCGTCCTGTTCGACGCCGAAGCGTACGCCGCCTTCGAGCGGGAGCTCGGGCGGTAGTCCCGGCTCAGCCGACGGCCGACCACGGCAGCGTCACCTCGCCGAGCCGCCATCGCGCCCGGCCGCCCAGCGGCGGGTGGCGGGGGATCGGCCACGAGCCCGCCAGCACGCCGACTGCGGCCAGCCAGCGCTGCCGCAGCCCGTGCGCCCCGTACGGCGCGCTCACCGCCCAGGCGTGGTCGAAGTCCCGCAGGAACGCGTGGACGCGCTCGCCCGGCACGTTGCGGTGGATCAGCGTCTTCGGCAGCCGGTCGGCCAGGTCGGACGGCCGCTCGAAGGCGTCGAACCGGGCCGAGAACGTGAGCGTGCGCGGCCCGTCGCGGTCGAGCCCCACCCACACGGCCCGGTGGCCGGTCTCCGAGCAGGTGCCCTCCACCAGGACGCCGCCCGGCGCCAGCTTGCCGCGCAGCAGCTCCCAGTAGTGCCAGGCGTCGGCCTCGCCGTACTGCCGCAGCACGTTGAAGGCCCGCACGAGCGTCGGCGGGCGCTCGACCGGCAGCTCGAAGCCGCCGAGCCGGAAGCTCAGCCCCTCGCGCTCGTACGGCCTGGCCAGCGCGACCCGGGCCGGGTCGATCTCGACGCCGACGACCTCCACGTCCGGCGCGACCCGCCGCAGCCGGGTGAACAGCTCCAGCGTCGTCGTGTGCGACGCGCCGTAGCCGAGGTCCACCACGAGCGGGCGGGAGGCGCGGCGCAGCAGCGGGCCGTGCACGGCGGCGGTCCAGCGGTCGGCGCGGCGCAGCCGGTTGTGCCCGGTCGTGCCCCGGGTGATCGCGCCGACCGGCCTAGCCACTGACGCGGTGCACCTTGTGCTGGGCGGCCTGGGCGCGCGGCCGGATGACCAGCCGGTCCACGTTGACGTGCGCCGGCCGGGTGACGCACCAGGCGATGGCGTCGGCCACGTCGTCGGCGCTCAGCGGGTCGGGCACGCCCTCGTACACCTTGGCCGCCGCCGCCTCGTCGCCGCGGAACCTGGTCACCGCGAAGCCCTCGCTCTTCACCATGCCCGGCGCGATCTCGACCACCCGCACCGGCTGCCCGACCAGCTCCAGGCGGAGCGTCTCGGTCATCGACGTCTGCGCGTGCTTGGCCGCGCAATAGCCGCCGCCGCCCTCGTACGACACCAGTCCGGCCGTCGAGGTGAGCATGACCAGCACGCCGTCGCCGGAGTCGACGAGTTTGGGCAGCAGCGCCTGGGTCAGGCGGAGGGAGCCGAGCACGTTGGTGTCGTACATCCGCTGCCAGTCGTCCAGCCGGCCGCCGGCCACCGGCTCCAGCCCGAGCGCGCCTCCGGCGTTGTTGACGAGCACGTCGCAGCGGTCGAGGGAGGCCGCCAGCGCGTCCACCGACTCCTGGGAGGTGACGTCGAGCGTGACAGCCCTGATTCCCGGCGTCTCGGCGGCCAGTTTGTCGAGCCGGTCCCGCCTGCGTGCGCCGGCCACCACGTCGTACCCCTCGGCGGCCAGCCGGCGGGCGGTCGCCTCGCCGATCCCGCTGCTCGCGCCGGTCACCACAGCCGTTCTCTTCATGGCCAACATCCTGCCAGGCCCCCCGGTTGTGACCTTCTGCCGGGAATGTCGGGATGATCTGAGCAGTTGTAATCCGCTTGGAGGTGGTGTCGGGTGAGGCGACGACGGGTCAACCGGGTCGCGACCATCAGCATGCACACGTCCCCGCTGGACCAGCCCGGAACGGGCGACGCCGGGGGGATGAACGTGTACATCGTGGAGTCGGCCAGGAAACTGGCGCGCCTGGGCGTCGAGGTGGAGATCTTCACCCGCGCCACGGCGCGAGACCTGCCACCGGTCGCCGAGCTAGAACCCGGCATCCTGGTCCGCCACCTGACCGCCGGGCCGTACGAGGAGATGGACCGGGCCGACCTGCCCGGCCAGCTCTGCGCGTTCCTGTCGGAGGTGCTGCGCACCGAGGCCATGTACGAACCCGGCCGCTACGACGTCATCCACTCGCACTACTGGCTGTCCGGCCAGGTCGGCTGGCTTGCCAAGGAACGCTGGGGCGTGCCGCTCGTGCACACCATGCACACCATGGCCAAGGTCAAGAACCGCTTCCTGGCCGCCGACGACAAGCCCGAGCCGCCCGCCCGCGAGGTCGGCGAGGAACAGGTCGTGGGCATCGCCGACCGCCTCGTCGCCAACACCGCTGACGAGGCCGGCGAGCTCATGGAGCTGTACGGGGCGCCCCGCGAACGCGTCGCCGTGGTGAACCCCGGCGTCAACCTGACCGTCTTCCAGCCCGCCTCACAGGGCGCCGCCCGGCAGCGGCTCGGCCTGCCGCAGGACGCCCACGTGCTGCTGTTCGTGGGCCGCATCCAGCCGCTGAAGGCCCCCGACGTGCTGCTGCGCGCCGCCTCCCGGATGCTCATCGACGACCCCTCCCTGCGCGGCCGGCTCGTCGTCGCCTGCGTCGGCGGCCCCTCCGGCAACGGCCTGGCCCGCCCGTCCCTGCTCACCGACCTGGCCGCCGAGCTCGGCATCGCCGACGTCGTCCGCCTCGTGCCGCCCGCGCCGCAGCACGAGCTCGCCGACTGGTACCGCGCCGCCGACGTCACCGTGGTGCCCTCGCACAGCGAGTCGTTCGGCCTGGTCGCCCTCGAATCGCAGGCGTGCGGCACCCCCGTCGTCGCCGCCGCCGTCGGCGGGCTGCGCACCGCCGTCCGCGACGGCGTCTCCGGCCTCCTCGTCGACGGCCACGACCCGCACCAGTGGGCCGCCGCCCTGCGCCGCCTCGTCACCGAACCCCGATGGCGCGAGATGCTGTCGGCCGGCGCCCGCGAGCACGCCGCCGCCTTCGGCTGGCAGGCCACCGCCTCCCGCCTCACCGAGGTCTACGCCGCCGCCATCGCCAACCTGCACCGGGTGCCGGTGGCGGTCAACTCGTAGGCCGTCTCCTAGGGTGTACTGATGCGCGACGTTGTCGAAGCCGCGCTCAAGGCCGCGGACGTCACCTACGACGAGCCGCGGCCCGGAGCGTTCCTGGTCAAACTGCCCGGACAGCACAAGCTCGCCACCATGACCTGGCTCATCGTCGGTGACCGGGTCCTCCACGTGGAAGCGTTCTTCTGCCGCCAGCCCGACGAGAACCACGCCGAGTTCTACAAATGGCTGCTCGGCAAGAACGGCGCCATGTACGGCGTCCACTTCTCCGTCGACCCCGTCGGCGACGTCTACCTCGTCGGCCGCATCCCCCTCGCCGCCGTCACCGCCGACGAGATCGACCGCCTGCTCGGCTGCGTGCTCACCTACGCCGACGACTGGTTCGACCGCGCCCTGGAACTCGGCTTCGCCTCCTCCATCAGGCGCGAATGGGAATGGCGCGCCAAACGCGGCGAATCGCTGGCCAACCTGCAGGCGTTCGCCCGGTTCGCCGACCCGGAACGCGCGTAAGATCCTGGGGCGTGAGTGACACAGGAGGTATGGAGCCGCACGTTCCGCACGTCGCGCGCATGTACGACTACTTCCTCGGCGGCCACGACAACTACCGCGTCGACCGCGAGGCCGCCGCCCACGTCCTCGAGATCGTGCCCGGCATCCGCGAGGACGCCCGGGCCAACCGCGCCTTCCTCGGCCGCGCCGTACGGGCACTCGCCGACGACGGCATCGGCCAGTTCCTCGACATCGGCTCCGGCCTGCCCACCTGCCGCAGCGTCCATGAGGTCGTCCCCGGCCGCACCACCGTGTACGTCGACTCCGACGCCCAGGTCGTCAGCCACGCCCGCACCCTCCTCGACGGCGTCCCCGAAGCCCTCGCCGTCCGCGGCGACCTGCGCAAACCCACCGACATCCTGAACAACCCGGCCGTCGGCCAGCACCTCGACCTCGACCGGCCCGTCGCCGTCCTCCTGCTCGCCATCGCCCACTACGTCGCCGACGACCCCCAGCCGCTCATCGCCGAGCTCATGGCCCCCCTCGCCCCCGGCAGCCACCTCGTCCTCTCCCACGTCTCCGACGGCACCACCGACCCGCGCCCCCTCTTCGCCGGCCTCGACCTGCTGCCACCCGGCGTCGTCACCGTGCCCGAATGGCGCCCCGAAGACCTCGTCCGGCCGCCCACCCCCCACTTTCTCTGCGGGGTCGCCCGCAAACCATAGGATTGGCCGCATGGCGACATTGGTGCTGCTACGGCATGGCGAAAGCGACTGGAACGCGAAGGGCCTGTTCACCGGCTGGGTGGACGTCTCCCTGTCGGCGAAGGGCGAGGACGAGGCCCGCCGCGGCGGCAAACTCCTCACCGAAGCCGGCGTCTACCCCGACGTCGTCCACACGAGCCTGCTGACCAGGGCCATCCAGACGGCCCAGTACGCCCTCGGCGAGGCCGACCTGCTCTGGCTCCCCGTCAAGCGCTCCTGGCGGCTCAACGAACGCCACTACGGCGCCCTCCAGGGCAAGAACAAGGCCCAGACGCGCGAGGAGTTCGGCGACGAGCAGTTCATGCTGTGGCGCCGCTCCTACGACACGCCCCCGCCGCCCATCGCCGACGACGACGAGTACTCCCAGGCCGGCGACCGGCGCTACGCCCTGCTCCCGCCCGAGCTGATGCCACGCACCGAGTGCCTCAAGGACGTCGTGGACCGGATGCTGCCCTACTGGTACGACGCGATCGTGCCCGACCTGTCCGCCGGGCGGACCGTCCTCGTGGCCGCCCACGGCAACTCGCTCCGCGCCCTGGTCAAGCACCTCGACGGCATCGGGGACGAGGAGATCGCGGGGCTGAACATCCCCACGGGGATCCCGCTCCGGTACGAGCTCGACGCCGAGTTCCGGCCGGTGCGGCGTGGAGGCGAGTACCTGGACCCGGACGCGGCCAAGGCGGCCATCGAGGCCGTGGCCAACCAGGGACGCTGACGCGCGTTCGGTCCTCGTTGTCGGCTTTGGGCTGTGCTGTTTTGCGGGGCGCGTCCCGCGCCCAACGGCATGGTCCTCGTTGTCAGGCGCTTCGCGCCTCCGGCACTCGGGCTGTGTTCAGCGGGGGCAAGCCCCCCGGCGAGGGGCCTGCCTGGCCCCTCGCGCTCCCCGGCCGGTTGCGCAAGTTCGGCTTCCACAGGGTCAGGTGTTGCGGGGCAGCTCCTCATGGCTGGACCGCTGGGCGACGCGCACTGTGGGAGCCCCTCCTGGTTGGTCAGCCCGGCAGAGCTCCCAGGCCGGCCAGCAGCTCGTCGCGCTCCCCCTGTGACAGCGCCTGGTAGATGGGCTCGTCCAGCCGGTTCGTCTCGTCCTCGATCTCCCGCCGCTGCGGGCTGTCCGCGGGCAGTGCCCTCAACTGAGCGAGCGTGAGCCCGGCGGCGGACCAGGCGGCCCGGTGCGCGTCGCCCCGGTGGTGGCGCAGCGCCCCGAGGCGACTGGTCAGGCGGAGCGTCGGGGAGGCGTCGGCCGGCTCGTACACCGGAGCCACCGCCCGGAACGCCGGACCACCGGTGGCCTGACCCGCCTCCAGGAGGCGGCCGACCAGTTCGGCGAGCCGTGGCACCACGGTGAGGCCCGGCATCGTCTCGACCAGCTTCTGGTCCCAGTACACCTCAGCCCAATCGGCGTACGTGCGCTGCACCTCCAGCGCCAACTCCCGGCCGAGCGGAGTCAGCCGCCACGTTCCGTCACCGTCGACCTCCGCCACACCCTGCGCCAGCTCGTCGGTCATGTCCGAGCCGGAGTACGTGGTCACCGCCGCGAAGGCTTCGGCAGGCATCGGCCGGGCCAGCAGGCCGAAATAGAAGCTCCTTTCGAAGCCCGGCCGAATCTTGTACGCGTCGTAGACAGCCTGGACGCGCTCATGCCCTGTGCCCCGGAACCCCGCGTACACCCGGTCGACCACGGGCCGGATCAGTGCTGCGTAACTCATATGGCCTCGACTTACTCGCACAGTGGGAAGCCAAGAATAGATCAACCGTGAGCGCCGTCATCGTGAGTAGCCGGCACAGCCGGGTCAGGAGTCTTCCAGGTCTTCAACGTGGCGATGGCGCGGGTGCCGCCCAAGCCTTGATGCCTGGGCTGGCGTAGGCCCGCCGTCGGGTCGTGGATGGCGCCGGGCGCCATTTCACCACCTTCACCGAGGCCCATGACAGCTCTCCAGCGCGACCGATTTCAAGAGCAAACTCCGCGCCTGCGCACAAATAGCACCTTGATACTCGACCCAAGGGATGGGCAAGTGGAAATCGACAACGATTCAAATCCTGCCAGGCTATCCTTCGTACCCTTGACATGATCGCGCGATCGCGCCCGGTGATTTATGTGGGGGAGTTGTGGAGCTCTGGGAGCGCTCGTCGGTCAGGTTCATGCTCCACGCGAAGCTCGACGACCTGCACGGCGAGGCGTTCGAAGAGTTCTTCCACAGGGTCATGTGTGTTTCGGAGCCCGGCTTTCTCAATGTCCGGACCGCGGGACGAAGGGGTGACCAGGGAGCGGATGGACTGCTGCTCTCCGACCGCAAGCTTTATGCCTGCTACGCACCGCAGACGGTGACACCTGCGAAGATCGCCGACAAGTTCGAAAGCGATCTCTTCAAAGCGCTGGAGCAGCGCAAGAACGAGTTTCACACCTTCGTCTTCGTCCACAGCGACCGGCGGGGCATCCATCCCGAGGTGGCGTCCTTGCTGGCAGGGGCGCGCACGAACTATCCGGAGCTCACCTTCGAGAACTTCGGCAGAACCCACTTCTACACCCGGCTCTGCCGGATGGAGAGGTGGCAGGTGGAAGACTTCCTGGGCCCTTTCCCCGCTGCTCCGGTGGCCGTCAGCGTCGTACTCGACGAGCTCATCCCATTGCTGGACCATCTGGCGGCCTTTCGCCGTCCGTTCGAAGACCTGCCCGCGATTCCCAGGCCCCCTCTGACCAAGATGGACTACAACGGATTTTCCTGGGACGTCAGGCATCGTCTCTGTCTTGCGCTGCCGTACGTGAAACACGTGGAGGAGTACTACCGGGGACGCCTGGATCCGAACGAGCGCGACGAGGTGGCGGCGGGGTTCCGGGCGCACTACGAGATGATCGCCCGGGCGAGTGCTGACGCGGACGAAATTCTCTGGCAGCTCGAACGTCACATCCTCGGCAACGCCTCGCAACGGTCGCCCATGGAGCTCAACGCGCTCGTCGTCCTGATGTACTTCTTCGAGGAGTGTGAGATCTTCAAGGTGCCGCCCGCGGGGTGGGCTCCTGAGACAGGGGTGGAGGTGCTCGCGTGATCGTGCCGACCAAGGGCGTCGCTCCCCAGCGTGCGTTGCTGGCTGTCGGCGCGCAGATCGTGATCGCCACTGAGCGGCAGCCGGTGACCATCAATCAGGCATGGCGCCGCCTCCTGGCGTGGCGGGAGGCCAACGACCATCGCGCCCCACTGACGTTCTGGTGGTTCGCGCTGTCCCTTGATCTGCTTTTCGCGATGGGGCTCGTCGAGCTGGAGCGGGATGTCCTGATCTTCCGGGCGCGCAGCGATGCTCCGTAGCCTGGGATCGAACGACTCGAGATTCAAGGCCGTCGAATTCCGCTCCGGTCTCAACATTGTCGTGGCCGAGCGCACCGATGCCTCCACCGACACGGACAGCCGTAATGGCTCCGGCAAGTCGAGCATGATAGAGCTGCTGCATTTCGTCCTGGGCGCGCAGAACGCGAACAAGGCGCTGTGGACCAGTCCGAGCCTGCGTGATCACGTGTTCACGCTGGAGCTGGACTGGCCGGGCAGGTCGGAGCCGCTGGTGGTCACGCGCGCCGTCGGCAGGCCGAACAAGATAGTGGTCGACCCGGACGTCACCGGAGGGACGCCGAGGGGTCTTTTCGATCGGCCCGCAGAGATATCGCTCAAGGACTGGCAGTGGGTGATCGAGCGGGATCTCTACGGGGCCACATCCCAGAACGTCGACATCAGCGGTAGAACGCTCCTGTCCTTCGCCATCAGAAGAGTCGACGTCGGCGGCTTCCTGGAGCCCACGAAAACCTTCGGCCAGCAGTCGCCGCATGATTCCATGCTCAATTTGTGCCACCTGTTCGGGCTGGACGTGGGCCTGGCGGCGAGATACCGGCTGCTCTCCAATCAGGAAGCCACCAGAAAGAAGCTGGTCGAGGCGGCCAAGGATCCGGTGTGGGGAAAGATCGTCGGTCGTTCCGCAGAGCTCCGCGGTGAGATCGGAGCCGTCGAGCAGCGTCTCGCCGAGCTCGAAAGGCAGATCGCCGATTTTCAGGTGGTCCCGGAGTACGAGAACATCCGCCGGGAAGCCGATGAGGTCGATCAGCAGATCAGGGACCTCCGGGCAGAGGAGGCCATCGAACGCCGCAATCTTCAGGACATGGAGCGGGCGATGGCCGACGTCGTGGAGCCCGACGACCGCTACCTCGAGACCGCCTACCGCCAGCTCGGAGTCATCCTCGGCCAGGAGGTGCGACGCCGGTTCGACGATGTCCGCGTGTTTCACGAGACCGTGGTGAGAAATCGCGAGAAGCACCTGAGCGAGGAGGCCTCCCGCCTCCGCGAGCGTCTGTCGGAGCGCAACCTGGCCCGGCAGCGCCTCGGTGAGAGGCAGGCGGCCCTGTTGCGCACTCTCAACTCGGGCGGGGCGCTCGACGCGCTCACCTCGCTTCAGTACGCCCTCGCACGCGAGCAGGCACATCTCGAATCGCTCAGGCACAGGTTCCAGGCGGCGCAGGCCCTGGAGGCCAGCCGGCGCGAGATCGACGCCAAGCGACTGGAGCTGGAACAGGAGATGGTCACCGACCTCGAAGACAGGGACGCGGCGACCCGGGAGGCCAATGCGCTGTTCAACCAGTATGCGAGGCGTCTGTACGGCGACGGCAAGAATCCGTACCTGACGTTCAGCCCCACGAAGCAGCGCATGCGTATCGAGCCCCGTATCGAGGATGACGGCAGCCGTGGCATCCACAACATGGTCATCTTCTGCTTCGACCTGACCGCTTCGGTGATAGCTCACAGGGCCGGGCGTGGTCCTGACTTCCTGGTTCACGACAGTCATCTGTACGACGGCGTGGATGAGAGGCAGATCGTCCGGGCGTTGCAGCTCGCCGCGGAGGTGACCGCGGCCGAAGGAATGCAGTACGTCGTCACGATCAACTCCGACGATCTGCGGAAGGCCGGCTCGGCGGGCCTTGACGCGGCCCCGTACGTCATCGAGCCCCACCTGACCGACCAGGTCACAGGTGGCCTTTTCGGCTTCCGCTTCTGAACGTGGCGCCGTTCAGGATGGGCCGAGCCGTACGGTGAACGGCCGGGGAGCGCGAGGGGCCGGTAGGCCCCTCGCAGGAAAAGGACCGCCGGCGGTGCGGGCACCGCCGTAGGGCGGTCAGCGCCGGTCGAGCAGCGCGTTGATCATCCCCTGCAACTGCTCCCGTCCCGAAACCCCCAGCGCCCCGCCGAGCGCCTCGGCGAGCCGGTCGTACGGGTCCTGCATGGGCACCGCCCCCAGCTCCTCGGCCAGCTCGGCGACGGTCCACGGCCCGTCCCTGTGCACCGCCGGCCCGGCCGTCCACCCCTGGTTCACGGTGACCGTGCCGCCTCTGACGGACAGCACCTGCCCGGTCCGGGGGCACGCGGCGGAGGCCAGGTAGGCGGCGATGGGGGCGACGGCGGCGGGGTGCAGCGGGTCGAAGCCCTCGGCGGGCGGCTCGCCGCCCATCCCGGGCACCTCCAGGGTGAGCCTGGTACGGGCCATGGACGGCGAGACGCAGTTGACCCGCACGCCGTACCTGCCGAGTTCGAGGGCGGCGACGGTGGTGAGGGCGGCCACGCCGGCGTTCGCGGAGGCGTAGGAGGCCTGGGTGGGCAGCGGGTTGAGCAGCCCGGAGCCGGACGAGGTGTTGATCACGGCGCGGTCGGCGCGGTCGCCGGCCTCGTACCGTTCGCGCCAGTGGCGGGCCGCCCAGCGGGTGACGGCGAACGTGCCCTTGAGCTTCACCGCCACGACGTCGTCGAACTCGGCCTCGCCCAGGTCGGCCAGGCCGAGGTTGCGTTCGACGGCGGCGTTGTTGACGACGACGTGCAGGTCGCCGAAGGTGTCGACGGCGGTGGCGACCATGCGGCGGGCGCCTTCCCAGTCGGCGACGCTGTCGGTGCTGGCGACGGCCTGGCCGCCGCGAGCGACGATCTCCTCGACCACCTTGGCGGCGACGCCGGTGTCGCCGCCGCTGCCGTCGATCTCGACGCCGGGGTCGTTGACGACGACCTTGGCGCCTTCCGCGGCGAAGAACAGCGCCTCCTCGCGGCCGATGCCGCGGCCCGCTCCGGTGATGAGGGCGACGCGCCCGTCAAGACTGCCCATGGGGTCCTGCCTCTCTCCAAGTGACTACATCAGATGTATTACTACATCAAATGTACTAAACTTGCGGGCATGACGGGATTGCGGGAACTCAAGAAGCAGCGCACACGGCAGGCGCTGGTCGAGGCGGCCGTCCGGCTCTTCGAGGAGCGGGGCTTCGAGCAGGTCACCGTCGCGGAGATCGCCGAGGCGGCCGAGGTGTCGACGCGGACGTTCTTCCTGCACTTCCAGGCCAAGGAGGACGTGCTGTTCGCCAACGCGGACGTGCGGGTGGACCTGGGGCTGCGCGTGGTCGCCGAGCGCGGGGAAGGCGAAAGGCCCGCCGACGTGGTCGCGCGGGCCATGGAGGAGATGATCGGCAACGCCTGGGACGCCGACCTGACGAGCGGGCTGGCGCAGCTACGGGTCCGGCTGGCGGCCACCGCCCCGGCGTTGCAGGCCCGGCTGCTGCACCGCTACGTCACCGCGCAGCACGAGCTGACCCAGGCCCTGCGGCAGGCGTACCCGGACGAACTCGACCCGATCGGGGCGGCCGCGCTCGTGGGCGCGGCGGTGGGGGCGGTGAGCGCGGCGACGCTCGCCGCGCTGGAGCGCGGCGACGCGCCCGCCGAGGTGCGGGCGGCGATGCGCCGCGCCACGGAGCTGATCGCCGGGGCTCAGCCGGGACGGGAGCCCGTCACCAGGTAGACGACGTCACGGGCGACGCGGACCGCGTGGTCGGCGTAGCGCTCGTAGTAGCGGCCGATGAGCGTGATGTCGATGGCGGGCTCGACGCCGTGGGCCCAGTCCTTGCCCAGGATGTTCTTGAACAGCCGCCGGTGCAGCCGGTCCATCGCGTCGTCGTCCTGCTCCAGCTCCAGGGCCGACTCGACGTCGCGGGAGGCGACGCAGCTGCCGGCCTTGGTGACCAGGTTCTCGGCGATCTGGCCCATCTCCACGATCGTGGAGCGGATCTCCGCGGGGATGGCCGAGTCGGGGTGGCGCAGCCGGGCCACCTTGGCGACGTGCACCGCGAGGTCGCCCATCCGCTCCAGGTCGGTGCCCATGCGCAGCGCCGTGACGACCATCCGCAGGTCGACCGCGACCGGCTGCTGCCTGGCCATCAGGTCGAAGATGGACGCCTCGATGTCCGCGAAGATCGCGTTCACCTCCTCGTCGCGGGAGATCACGCTCTCCGCGAGCTGGAGGTCGGAGTCGAGCAGGGCGGTCGTGGCCCGGGAAATGGCCGAGCGGACAAGCCTGGTCATCTCGACCAGCTTGTCGGTCAGGGAATCAAGTTCTTCATGGTACGCGTCGCGCATGTCGTCACCGTATGTGGGCGTCGATGAACGAACTCCTACGCCGAGATGAACTTTCCGGGAAAGCCGGGTTCATCCGCAGGTGAGAGGGGTGTGCTCGGCGTGGCGCCGCCTACCATCGAAGACATGAGTGAGATGGCCATGAGCTTCGCGGCCCTGGCCGGCTTCGTCGTGGGGGCTCTCGCGGTGCTGTTCTACCGCAATCAGATCGAGGCGCCCAGCCGGGCCGGTGCGGCCACCGACAACGACCCCGGTGCGCTGCCGCAGGGCGTCGCCTCCGTGCTGGCCGTGCTGCCCTCGTCCGCCGTGGTGCTCGACGGCCAGGACCGGGTGCTGCGCGCCAGCTCGGCCGCTCGCGCGTTCGGGCTGGTCAAGGGCGACCGGCTGATGGCGGCCGAGCTGCTCGCGCTGGCGCGCCAGGTGCGCCGCGACGGCGAGATCCGGGAGACCGAGATCGACGTCGCCGGGCACAAGTTCGGGCAGGAGACCACCAGCTTCGCGGTGCGCGTCGCCCCGCTCGGCTCCTACGGGCAGGTGCTCGTCCTCGCCGAGGACCAGACCGAGTCCCGCCGGGTCGAGGCCGTGCGGCGCGACTTCGTGGCCAACGTCAGCCACGAGCTGAAGACCCCCGTGGGCGCGCTGAGCCTGCTCGCCGAGACGATCCAGGACGCCGCCGACGACCCCCAGGCCGTCACCCGCTTCGCCGGCCGCATGCAGCACGAGGCCGCCAGGCTCACCTACCTGGTCCAGGACCTCATCACGCTGAGCAGGATCCAGGGCGCCGAGGCCATCCCCACGCCCGGCCAGGTCTCCATCGACGAGGCCGTCCAGGACGCCATCGACTACTGCAACACCAGGGCCGGGGCCAAGGACATCACGCTCGTCTCCGGCGGCACCGAGGGGCTGCGCATCTGGGGCGACGACGAGCTGCTGGTCACCGCGTTGCGCAATCTCATCGACAACGCGATCGTCTACAGCCCCGAGCACACCCGCGTGGTCATCAGCGCGCGGCCCGCCGGCGACAGCGTCGAGATCAGCGTCAGCGACCAGGGGATCGGCATCTCCGAGGAGTTGCAGGAACGCATCTTCGAGCGCTTCTTCCGCGTCGACGCCGCCCGCTCCCGGGCGACCGGCGGCACCGGCCTGGGCCTGGCCATCGTCAAACACATAGCCGCCGCGCACGCCGGCGAGGTCTCCGTCTGGAGCAAGGAAGGCTCCGGCTCGACCTTCACGCTGCGCCTGCCCGCCTTCGGCGGGACGGCGCTGCCCGCACCACCCTCGATTCCCCTGGAGACGGTCAGATGACCAGAGTTTTGGTCGTGGAGGACGAGGAGTCCTTCTCCGACGCCCTGTCCTACATGCTGCGCAAGGAGGGGTTCGAGGTCTCTGTCGCGGCGACCGGGCCCGAGGCGCTCGACACCTTCGACCGCAGCGGCGCCGACCTGGTGCTGCTCGACCTCATGCTGCCCGGCCTGCCCGGCACCGAGGTGTGCCGCTCGCTGCGGCAGCGCTCGAAGGTCCCGGTCATCATGCTGACGGCCAAGGACAGCGAGATCGACAAGGTCGTGGGCCTGGAGCTGGGCGCCGACGACTACGTGACGAAGCCGTTCTCCTCGCGTGAGCTCGTCGCCCGCATCCGGGCGGTGCTGCGCCGTCAGGGCGACGTCGTGGAGGAGCTGGAGACCGCGGTGCTGGCCGTCGGCCCGGTCCGGATGGACGTCGACCGCCACGTCGTGGCCGTGCGCGGCGAGCAGGTGCAGCTTCCGCTCAAGGAGTTCGAGCTGCTGGAGGTGCTGCTGCGCAACGCCGGCCGGGTGCTCACCCGCGGCCAGCTCATCGACCGCGTCTGGGGCGCCGACTACGTGGGCGACACCAAGACCCTCGACGTGCACGTCAAGCGCCTGCGCGCGAAGATCGAGGCCGATCCGTCCAACCCGCGCTGCATCCTGACCGTGCGCGGCCTCGGCTACAAGTTCGACGCGGTCGAGGAATAGCCGCATACAACACGAAAACCTCTGTTTCCGGTACGGGAGTCCGTACGGGAAACAGAGGTTTTGCCGTGTCTTGAGGCGTCTTAGTGCGCCTCTTCCGCGGGCGCCGACGGGGTGGGAGTGGGCGTCGGCGGGGGGACGGCGCCGGGGACGGCCGGGTACTGGGCGAACTCGCGGCTGCGCGTGACCACAGGGACGTTCATGGAGACGACGCCGGCGTTGGCGAACTGGAGGTCCAGGCGGATGCTCTCGCCGCCCCTGAGGGCCCTGGAGAGGCCTTCCAGCATGATCTGGGGGCTCGGCTTGCCCGTGTCGACGAGCTGGTTGCTCGGGAGCTGCACGGGGGCGGCGAGCTTGGCCGTGGCGGCGTTGCCCGCGCTGACGGCCTGGAGGCTGTCGGGAGTGCCCGAGGAGTTGAGGATGTGCAGGTAGACCGGGGCGGAACCACGCCAGGGAATCTGGCCGCCGGAGTCGGGGCCGAGAATGAACGCCTGAGGGATGTGGACGGTCTGCTTTCCGTAGCTGCCCTGCTCGATGAGGGCCGCTCCCTCGACGGGCGCGTAGGGCTTGTTGGTGTTGGCGTCGAATCCAACCGAACAGCCGGCGAGTACGGGGGCAGCCAGGAACGCGGCGGCGGCGACAATCCAGCGACGGCTGGTCACGGGCGGGTTCTCCTTGGGTCTCGCGCGTGCGGGATGGGCAGCGCCTACCATATCGATCCGATTCCATGGTCATATCCGCACCCCCGCAGGTCATTAGCCATGTCCGGATATGCGATTCATACGCTTGACCGCTTGTCAACCCCCAATATGCGGCTTTGACCTGCAGTTATGATGATTTCACTGTTCCGGGAGCCTGTGGATGCGTGGTACCCTGGAGTACAGCGGAAGGGGTACTTGTCACATGACTTTCCAGGTCGGCGACACTGTCGTCTACCCCCACCATGGGGCTGCTCGGATCGAAGCAATCACGAAGCGATCCATCAAGGGTGAGGAAAAGACCTACCTGGTGCTCAAGGTCGACAAGGGCGACCTTACCGTCCAGGTGCCAGCCGAAAACGCAGAACTCGTCGGTGTGCGCGATGTTGTCGGTCAGGAAGGCCTTGAGCGGGTTTTCGACGTCCTGCGGATGCCGCACACGGAAGAGCCGACCAACTGGTCTCGCCGTTACAAGGCCAATCTTGAGAAGCTCGCTTCCGGCGATGTGAACAAGGTCGCCGAAGTCGTTCGCGACCTGTGGCGGAGGGACCGCGAGCGCGGCCTGTCCGCGGGGGAGAAGCGCATGCTCGCGAAGGCTCGCCAGATCCTGGTCAGTGAGCTCGCGCTCGCGGAGAAGACCAACGAGGACAAGGCGGAAGCCCTGCTCGACGAGGTTCTCAACTCCTGAACACGAACATTCCACGGGTGGGCGTCGGTGTCGACGTCCACCCGTTCGCATCCGGCCGGGAGCTCCATCTCGCCGGCCTCCACTGGCCGGGCGAGACGGGGCTGTCCGGCCATTCCGACGGCGACGCCGCCGCCCACGCGGCCTGCGACGCCCTGCTGTCGGCGGCCGGGCTCGGCGACCTCGGCGGGCTGTTCGGCACCGCCGACCCGCGCTGGGCCGGCGCGTCCGGCGCCGCCCTCCTGGAGGAGACCGCGCGCCAGGTGCGCGCCGCCGGGTTCGAGATCGGCAACGTGGCCGTCCAGGTGATCGGTAACCGCCCCAAACTCGCCCCCCGGCGCCAGGAGGCCGAGAAGGCCCTCAGCGCCGCTCTGGGGGCCCCTGTGAGCCTCAGCGCGACCACTACGGACGGGCTCGGCCTCACCGGGCGCGGCGAAGGCGTCGCGGCCGTCGCGACGGCGCTCGTCGTCGACCGTTCCTGAGACAACCGTTCCTGAGACTCGCGCGTCCTCTCTGCCGGGGTGTCCATGGGCGACGGCGGCCCGTCA
Source organism: Nonomuraea sp. ATR24 (assembly GCF_041950485.1). NCBI lineage: Bacteria > Bacillati > Actinomycetota > Actinomycetes > Streptosporangiales > Streptosporangiaceae > Nonomuraea > Nonomuraea sp. ATR24. The sequence continues at coordinate 38,417 of NZ_JBGNUU010000034.1, read as the reverse complement.
CTGGCGCGGTACGGGCCGCCGTCTTTCAGGGGTAACTTCACTTTTGCCGGGTAGGCCCCCTTGAGACATGTGAACGTCTCGGGGGGAGTCACACATGATCGGCGCGATTGTTTCCGCTGTAGTCATCGGGGCCATCGTCGGAGCACTGGCCCGGCTGCTGGTGCCCGGCAGGCAGAACATGTCCATCGGTCTGACGCTGATCGTCGGCATCGTGGCGGCCCTGCTCGGCACCCTGATCGCCCAGATGTTCGGCTGGGCCGACACCAAGGGCATCGACTGGATCGAACACCTGCTCCAGCTCGCCCTGGCGGTGATAGGCGTGGCCATCGTGGCCCGCATGACGACCAGCGGCAGGCGCGGCGGCCCCGGAACAGGCCGCACAACCGCCTGACCTGCCGATTCTTTACCATCGCGCATATTCGTCGCGTCACGGGTAGCCACCACCCCGTGAGGATGAACGGCTCACCCTCACGGGGAGGTTTGTGACATGACAATCCAATCCATCCTTGGCGCCATCGTGATCGGCGCCGTGATCGGCGCGATCGGTCGTCTCCTGCTTCCCGGCAGGCAGGCCATCGGGTGGATCCTCACCATCGTCGTCGGCATCGTCGCAGCCCTCGTCGGCACGCTGATCGCTCAGGTGCTCGGCGTCGAGACGACCTCCGGCATCGACTGGATCGAGCTCGTGATGCAGGTCGTGCTCGCCATCGTGGGTGTCGGCCTGGTCGCCGGGCTACGCCGCGGCAGCGGCAGCGGACGAAGCATCTGACGCCGCCACGGTTTCTCGCGGGCCCGTCCGGTCATGCCGGGCGGGCCCGTTCCGTTCACTCCTCGGGCGGGAGCGGGGTGCTGCGCAGGCGGCCCGACGGGGCCTCGGCCTCGGCTCGGGTGACGACGGGATGGGGGGCCGTGTCCTCCAGCGCGTCGCGCTCGTCGTCCTTCGACTGCGGGTCGGCGGCCTCGGGGCCGTGCGCGGGATCGGGGACGTCGGCGACGACCGGGACGGGCTGCGTGTCGGCGTCCTTGCCGGCGGCCTTGGGGTGGACCAGCACGTCGGTCGGCTTGACCCGGTCGCCCCAGCGCACCGGACGGCGCGGCTCCTCCTCCTGCGGCTGCAGGATCTCCGGAGGAGCGGCTTCCACGGGTCGCCGGACCTCGGGCTCCTGGAGCTCGGGCTCGTCGGCCTCGGGCTCTTGGGCTTCGGGCTCCGGGGCCTTGGGCTCCTCGGCCTTGGGCTCCTGAGCCTGCCAGTGGGTCACCCGCTCCGAGATGGGCGGGGTCTCCGGGGCGGGGGTGGGGCCGACGACCGGCGTGGGCTCCAGCCGGCCCCGCGGCTCCTCGGCCGCCGGCGCGGCAGCCTGCTGGGGAGCGGCCGGGGCGGTCTCAGGCGTGATCTCGGGGGCGTTCTCCGGGGCCCGGTGGAAGGGCACGATGTCGTCCTCGTCCGGCCGCTCGCCGCCGCCGGACGTCCGGCGATCCTGTACGTGCTTGATCAGCAGCAGCCACAGCCACAGCGCGACGGCCAGCATCACCCACGGCGCGATCGCCACGCCGACGGCCGTCGGCGCTACCTGGAACTCCACCCGCAGCGCCACCGCGGCGTCCGCCGCCGCCGCGGCCACGAGGAGGAGCACCAGCACCACCGCCGCCTGCACGCGGACCAGCGTCCGCGCCGAACGCAGCAGCAGCACGCCGATCAGCGCGACCACCAGGAGTGCCGCGAACCCGGCCGGGTAAAGGTAGGCCAGATCCGGCCTGGCCTCGCCGCGCACGGCGAGAGCCCTGAGGTCGTCGAACGAGAGCGCGCAGGCGGCCCCGGTGAGGGCGGCGACGGCGAGCCCGGCCAGGGCGATGCCCAGCCGGCGGAGCGTAGAGGGGGGAGTCACGTCCATGGCGGTCTCGAGCCTACAGAAGAATGACAGCCCGGACCGATCTGGAGGAGCGACATGACCGAGCTCACCGAGGAAGCGCGCAAGCTGCTCGACGCGCCCAACTTCGCCACGGTGACCAGCGTCAACCCCGACGGCTCACCGCAGTCGACCGTGGTGTGGGTGCGTCTGGACGGCGACGACGTGCTGTTCTCGACCGTCAAGGGGCGCCGCAAGCCGCGCAACTTCGACCGCGACCCGCGCACCAGCCTGCTGGTGATCGACCCCGACGACCCGTACCGATACGTGGAGGTCCGGGGGCGCGTGACCATGGAGGACGACCCGGAGGGCGCGCTCATTCAGGAGCTGTCGCAGAAGTACACGGGCGGGCCGTTCCATGACAAGCCGGGCGCCCAGCGGGTGATCGTGCGTATCAAGCCGGAGAAGGTCACGCTACGGGGGTGAAGAGGCGTTAGCCTTGCCTTCGTGAGCTTGCACCTTTACGACACCGCCACACGCGCCATCCGCGAATTCGTACCGGTCGAAGCCGGCCGGGCGTCGATTTACCTGTGTGGTGCCACCGTGCAAGCTCCGCCGCATATCGGACATATCCGGTCTGGCGTGAACTTCGACGTGCTGCGCCGGTGGATGACACGTTCCGGTTATGACGTGACTTTCTGCCGCAACGTCACCGACATCGACGACAAGATCATTCGGGTGGCGGCCGCGGAAGGCGTGCCCTGGTTCGTCATCGCCGAGCGCAACCAGCGGGCCTTCACCTGGGCCTACGACACGCTCGGCTGCCTGCCGCCCACCGTCGAGCCGCGCGCCACCGGGCACGTGCCCGAGATGATCGTGCTGATGGAGCGCCTCATCGAGCGCGGCCACGCCTACGCCTCCGGCGGCGACGTCTACTTCAACGTCCGCTCCTACGAGGAGGACTACGGCAAGCTCTCCAACCAGCGGCTGGAGAACATGCGCCCCGCCGCCGACACCGAGGACGAATCGTGCAAGGGCGACCTGCGCGACTTCGCCCTGTGGAAGGGCGAGAAGCCGGGCGAGCCGACCTGGCCCACCCCCTGGGGCCCCGGCCGCCCCGGCTGGCACCTCGAATGCTCCGCGATGGCCACCAAATACCTGGGGCCGACGTTCGACATCCACGGCGGCGGCATCGACCTGATCTTCCCGCACCACGAGAACGAGATCGCCCAGTCCCAGGCGGCCGGCGACGGCTTCGCCCGCTACTGGATGCACAACGGCATGCTCAAGATCGGCGCCGAGAAGATGAGCAAGTCGCTGGGCAACTCGCTGCTCATCCCGGACATGGTGCAGAAGGTGCGCCCCGTCGAGCTGCGCTACTACCTGGCCGCGCCGCACTACCGCTCCTCCATCGAATACTCCGAGGAGGCGCTGCGCGAGGCCGCCGCCGCCTACCAGCGGATCGAGGGCTTCGTCACCCGCGCGGCCGAGGTCATCCACGACGTCGACGCCGACGCGCCGCTCCCGCAGGCGTTCGCCGACGCGCTCGACGACGACCTCGGCACCCCGCAGGCGCTCGCCGTCGTGCACGAGGTGGTCCGCGAGGGCAACGTCGCGCTGGCCAAGGGCGACAAGGAGGCCGTCGCCCGCCTGCTCGCCGAAACCCAGAACATGCTCGACGTCCTCGGTCTCGACCCCCGTTCGCCGCAGTGGCGCTCGGCCGGCTCCGACCTCAAGCCGGTGGTCGACGCCCTGGTCGCAGTGGCCCTGGAGCAGCGCAAGGCCGCCCGCGCCCGCAAGGATTACCCGGCGGCCGACGCCATCCGCGACCAGCTCGCCGCGGCCGGCATCACCGTCGAGGACACCCCCCACGGTCCGCGCTGGGAGCTCAGCCACCAGGCGTGACCCGTTACCCTTGGACGCATGGCAGCTGGTGGCAGGGCGTCGGGCAGGCCCGCGAAGAAGAAGGGCCCCTCGAAGGGCACCGGTGGGCAGGTACGGCGCGGTCTGGAGGGACGCGGCGCGACCCCGCCCGCCGAAATGCGCCACTGGTACAAGGACAAGGCCAGGGCCGAGCGCATCGCCCGCGAGGACCGCGGCGGCGGCGGACGCCGCCCGGCCCCGCGCGCCAAGCGCTCCGAGGACGCCCCCGAGCACATCGGCGGGCGCAACCCCGTCCTTGAAGCGCTGCAGGCGGGCGTGCCCGCCAACGCCCTCTACGTCGCCCAGCGCATCGACAACGACGACCGCGTACGCGACTCCATCAAGATCGCGGCCGAGCGCGGCATCGCCCTCCTCGAAGTCACCCGCGACAAGCTCGACAGGCTGACCGAAGGCGCCGTCCACCAGGGCGTGGCGCTCCAGATCCCCGCCTACGACTACGCCCACCCGTCGGAGCTCGTCGAGCTGGCCCACGACGCCGCCGAGACGCCCCTCATCGTGGCCCTCGACGGCGTCACCGACCCGCGCAACCTGGGCGCCATCGCCCGCTCCGCGACGGCCTTCGGCGCCCATGGCCTGCTCGTCCCCTCACGCCGCTCGGCCGGCGTCACCGGCGGCGCCTGGAAGACCTCCGCCGGCACCCTCGCCAACCTCCGCGTCGCCCGCGCCTCCAACCTGACGGCCGCCCTGCGCGAATACCGCGAGGCCGGCCTCTTCGTCATCGGCCTCGACGGCGAGGGCCGCGTCGACATCGGCGACGTCGACCTGCTCGGCGAGCCGCTGGTCGTCGTCGTCGGCTCCGAAGGCAAGGGCCTGTCCCGGCTCGTACGCGAACAGTGCGACGTGGTGGCCCGCATCCCGATGGCCGCCGCGGCGGAGTCGCTCAACGCGGGAGTGGCCGCAGGAGTGACGTTGTACGAGGTCGCTCGTCACCGACGTGGTTGAGCGTCTACACTGGTAGGCCGTGCCGACGTAGCTCAATCGGCAGAGCATCTGTCTTGTAAACAGAAGGTCAGGGGTTCGATTCCCCTCGTCGGCTCTGCATGAAGAAGCCCCTGAACTGGTGATTCCGGTTCAGGGGCTTTTCGTATGTCAGGACAATGTCGGGATCTTGCTAACACCCTTGCTAACAGGAGGCCACCGCCTGGGCGAAGATGTCGGCGGCTGTGGCGGCCTGCTCGTGGATGACGTGGGCGTAGACGCGGAGGGTGATGGCGGGGTCGGCGTGGCCGAGACGGGCCGCTACGACGTGCACGGGGGTGCCGGCCATCAGGAGTGTGGTGGCGTGGATGTGGCGCAGGTCGTGCAGGCGGGCGTGGGGGAGTGGCGTCCTTGGGTTTTGCTTGTTGTGGGTGGCGATGAGCTTGGGCATCAGGGAACTGGGCGTGTCGGGGAAGATCGGATCTCCCCAGCCGGTCGTGAAGACGTAAGCGTGGCCGCCTTTCCAGGACTCCCCGAGCTTGAGGCGTTCTTCGTCCTGTTGGGCGCGGTGGGCCTTGAGGACCTTGACCGTGCCCGCGTCGAGGGAGACGACTCGGGAACGGCCGCTCTTCGTGGTGCCTTCAATGCGCTGGCGGTCGAGGACGGCGGCGGTTCCTGTGATGTGGATTTGCGGCTTGTCGAGGTCCACGTCTGTCCAGCGGAGGTTGAGCAGTTCGCCTCTGCGAGCGCCTGTGTAGGCGGCGAGGTGGAAGAAGGCGAAGAGGCGATGGTCTCGCGCGGTCTGGAGGAACGCCCGGAGTTCAGCGGGCGTCCACACCATGCCGGGTTCTGTGGATGAGACCCGGGGGAGCTTGGCCCGTTCCGCTGGGTTGTTAGGCAGGAGCTCGTCCACGAGTACGGCGTCCGTGAGTGCTTTTCGCAGCACCGTGTGGACGTGCTTGACGGTGTTGGGAGCGAGAGGGCTATTCTTCCTGCCGCCGCTGGTCAGGAGGTCTCGGTAGAACTTGGTGATCACCGAAGGGCGTAGTGCCTGGAGGCGTACGGTGCCGATGCGTGGGGTTATGTAGAGGCGGATCATGTCGCGATAGCCCTTAAGGGTGTGCGGCTTGATCTCGACGGCGTGGCCCTCGATCCACTCGGCGAGGTATTCGGCGACGGTAATGGTGTTCCGGTCGATGTATTCGCCGCGCCGGGCTTTTACACGGGCTTCGTCGCGGGCGGCTTTGGCGTCGTCCTCTGTGGTGAAGCCGCCTACCCATTTAGGCTTGCTCTCTCCCGTTTCAGGGTCACGGACTCTGATCACGCACGACCAGGTGGTGCCGCGTTTCATGACGCCGTCGCGCAGCTTGGGTGCCTTCTTCTTGCGCGGTTGCTCGTCCGGCGTGCCGACGAGGGTTTTGGTCATACGGCTGCCTCCTTCCTGGTCAGGCGGGTGACGTAGTCGGTGAGCGCGGAGACGGGGATGCGGCGGGAGCCGTCGATGCGGATCGAGGTGACAGTGCCGGTGGCGAGCAGTTGGTAGAGCTTGCTGCGCGAGATGGACAGCGCTTCGGCGGCCTCAGGGACCGTGAGCAGTAGCCGGGTCATGGGCGGGCCTCAACGGCGTGCTGAGACGTCGGCAGCGGTGTCTCGGTGAGGGCGGCGGCGAGGAGGGCGTCTCCGAGGGAGTGGCCCTTGCCTGCGTACTCCCATTCGCTGATGACGAGGACGGTGTCTTCGTCGAAGAGGGGGAGGCGGCCGGTGGTGATGTCGTTGTCGCGGGCGTGGTGTTCGCGAGCTGCTCGGAGTTGGCCGAGGGTGGTGGAGTAGTGGCGGGATCGGGTGGAGAAGTGGCCGCGGAATCCGAGCATGTGGACCCAGTCGGCAAGCCGGAGTTCGGCCAGTTCCGGCAGGGCGCCGAGGTGCATGCAGGTGGTGATGAGGCGGCGGGCGTGGTCGCGCAGGTTGAAGGCTTCCAGGTTGTCGAGGGGGTTGATGCGGCGGTCGAGGGTGCCGACGCATTCGGCGGCCTTGGTGGCGTACTTGGCGATGTAGCCGGCCACTGCTTGTTCGGTGAGGTCGCCGGTCATCGTGATGGGCCGGATGTCGAGTTGGGCACCCCAGCGCAGGACGCGCGCTGGTTGGTTGGCGTGGGCCGATGCGGTCGCCGTGACGGCCTTGGCGGCGTGCCCGATGGCTTGGGTGAGGGTGTCGGCGGTGGCCCAGGCCGGGGGTGGTGTGGCGGGTCCTGCTGGGCCGTCGAGGCGGATGACGGCGTGGAAGTGGACGACGCCGCGCCGCTGGTATTCGGCGACCTTGGCGAAGGACAGGGTCAGATGGTGGCGCAGGTCCTTGAGGGCCAGGCCGCCGGTCTTGGCGAGGTGGCGGCGTACGGAGTCGGTGAAGCGCTTCCACAGCAGCGGCGCGAGGGCGTTGAACAGGACGCTGCCGGTGTAGTCGTAGCAGTCGGGGCACAGCGGTTCACCGAGGCGAGGGTCGTCCTTGCTGTGGCGTTCGGTGCAGGACATGACGCGGCCGTGCGGGCACGTTTCAGCGTTGCGGCGGGCGTGGCAGGGCTGGGCCTTGCCGTTCTTCTCATTGCGCGCGTGGACGGCGCCGAAGGATGGGGCGGTCAGGGTGACGAACAGCGTTGGATGCGCGGTGACGGTGTCGGGGACGCCCTTGCCGCCGATGAGTCCGGCGCGGATGAGTTGGAATGTGTCGGCTCGGTAGGTCTCGGCGCAGGCGGGGCAGCGTGAAGCGCGGCGGGTCTTGCATGGGATTCGCAGGATGCCGTCAGGCTCGGTGCGGGTGGTGTAGCGGTGCAGGAGTTGGCCGGTGGTGCGGTCGTAGTGGTCGACCTTGCCGCGTAGGTGGATGGGTTGGCGGCAGCCGCCGGTGTGGCGGATCTGGGTTGCCCAGCGGTCGTAGTCGGGGCGGTTCAGGCGCTTGATCATGCCGGTGATGGCGTGCGCGTTGGCGTGTGTTGTGGGCATGATGGGGACCTCCTCTCACTCGTTCGGGTGATGGGGATGGCCCCCGACCTGGCGTGTGTCTTGGCGGATGTGCGGCCAGGCCGGGGGCGCTGCGCTTATGCGCCGTGGTTGTCGATGCCGGTGCCGTCGCAGTCGGCGCACCGGTCGCCTTCGAGGTGCAGGCCGGTGCCGCTGCAGGTGCAGCAGCGGTAGTGGATCACCGGCAGCTCAGCGAGCATGGGTTACCTCCTTTCGCGTGGGCGGGTGGTGAGGTAGATGCGCCAGTGGTGGGGCTTGGCGCGGTCGGGGTAGGCGCGGGAGACGGCGTAGACGGTGAAGTGCAGGCGCAGGCGGAACAGGGCGTCGATGATTTCGGCTCGGGTGCCGTCGATGCGGACTCGCATGCCTGTTGGTTCCTTTCCGGTCAGGCGGTGTGCAGGGTGCGCAGCAGGTCTGAGGCGAGCTGGTTGGAGACGCCGAGGTGAGTGCGCAGGGCGTCGCGGGTGATGGGTCGGCCGTGTTTGGTGTGGTGCTCGTCGGCGACGCGGCGGGCGTAGTCGACGAGGGCCGGGGCCAAGGTGCCGTCCTGCGGGCCGTTGTCGTCCGGCTTGTCGTGCGGGACGAGTTCGGGAACTGGCGATGGGGCTAGGACGGGCGAGGGTGCTGGGACGGCGGAAGGTTCGGTACGGGTGCGGGTGGCGCGGCGTTCCAGCATCGAGACCGCGATGAGGAAGGCGGCGGCCGGGGTGGCAGCGGTGATCCAGCCCCAGACGGTCGGTTCGGCTTGGGCGAGGTTGGCGGCCAGGGACAGGATGATGCCGCCGGTCAGGACGAGGACGGGCCAGGTGCTACGGCCGAGCCGGCCTTTGCCGGTCTTCTTGTCGCGTTGGCGTTCGCGAGCGGCCATGACGCAGGTGAGGTCGATGCAGACGGCCACGGCCCAGGCCATCCAGCCGGTCTGGCCGTGTTCGGTGGCGGTGTCGCGGATGTGGGTGAACGATCCGGCTCCCGCGATGACGGCCAGGACAAGGACGGGGCCGGTGTCGAGCAGCCAGCAGGCGAAGCGGCGCATCGTTGCCCCTCCCTTCGTGGTTCAGGCGTTGACGGGTGCGGGCAGGTGGGCGGTGATCTCGTCCCAGTCCGGGGCGAGGTGGGCGTGAGCGTTCGCCGCTTGTTCGGCGGTCTGATCGGTGACGTAGTAGGAGCGGGCGCGGTACCACTGGCCGTCCTGGCTCGCGACGATGGCGACGCCGGGTGTCTCGGCGGCGATCGCGCGAGCTGAGACGAGCGCGGCCGGGTCGAGGTCGCCGAGCGTCATGGTCGCCGTCTCCGGATCGTTGACCCGGTGGCAGATCCGCCCGGAGCACTGGGCACGCAAGGCGGTCACCCCAGGCCCGAGGTCGGAGCCGATGCGCTGGCCGCAGCAGAACAGGTAGATGCCGAAGGCCCGCCCGAGCTGCGCGACCCGCAGCAGCGCGGTGGAGGTCTTGGCGATCTCGTCCTTCTCGCTCTTGTCGGCCATCAGGTAGAGCTCGGCCAGTTCGTCGACCAGGACCACGACCGGGACGGGGCGGATGGCAGGCGGGAGTTGCCAGATGTTGCGGGCACCAGCCTGACGGCACAGCCCCATCCGGTCGATCATCAGCCCGACCAGGTCACACAGCAGGCTGACCGACTCGGTGCGCGAAGTAGCCAGCGCCGATAGCCGTGGCGCGTACGGGGTGAACTCGACTCCGCCCTTGAGATCGAACCCCACCAGCGCCACCGGCTGCGGGGCCAGGCCGACGATGAGCGCGTTGGCCAGGTTGGACTTGCCGGACTGAGTCGCCCCGGCGTTGAGCCAGTGCGGCACCGTTCGGAAGTCGATGACCCACGGCTTGCCGGTCTCCAGACGCCCCACGGTGACCTTGAGCAGGTCGGGTGAGGGCGGGAGCTGGTCGACGGTGACCAGCGGGTCGCGCATGGTCGCCATCAGCACGACACGGCCCGGCCGGGGCGAGGACACCCGTACGGCATGGACGCCCCAGGAGTGAGCGAGCCGTTCGGCGGCGTCGGCGTAGTCGCCGGGCGTCTGGCCTTCCAGGGTGTGCAGGCTGACGCGCCAGCCGTGCCGGGTCGGCAGCGGCAGCCACATGAACGGCTTGGTGTCGACGGCGACCCGCTGGAACCGGCGGCGGACCTTGACCAGGCCGGTGGAGGCGATCGCGCCGGGGACGGTGGTGAACCACCAGCGCTGCCGCTTCTTGGTCAGCCCGCAGCCGAGCGCGACGCGCCGCCAGGAGGCGCGCACGGACAGGGCGACGATCGGGAAGCCGACCGCCAGCCAGAACGAGGGGTAGTGGTAGCGGCGCCAGGCCCACAGCCCCGCCGCCACGACGGCGAGGACTGCGAGCACGAACAGCGCGTCAGACATCGGCGGCCTCCCGCACGGGGAGCAGCGCGGTGGCGCGGTAGGCGATGCCCCACCGGCCGGCGATCTCCCAGACGTAGCCGAGCAGGCCGACGGCGTTGACCTGGTCGCCGACGCCGATGGGCGGTTCGCCGGTGGTGCCGATCTTGACGAGTTCGATCCGGCCGAACTCGTCCTCGACGGAGACGGTGACTTCGTAGACGGTGTTGCCGTTCTTGTCGGTCTTGATCTCGCCGGTGTCGCGGTTGAGCACGCGCGGGCGGGGTGCCTTGACGCAGGTGATGGCGAGTTTGCTGACATCCACGGGGATCGGGACGGAACGCATGGGTGACCTCCTCTTTCATCGTGAGCAACATAGTTAACCTAGTTGGCTCGGTTGTCAATGTTCCCTCGGTTGGCCAGGTCGAACATTCGTGGTGAGATAGAAGGGCGATGGTCAAGAACACCGGGCAGCCCGCCTACCTCCAGATCGCCGACGACCTGCGCGCGCAGATCCGTGGCGGCTCTCTCGCGCCCGGAACCCCGCTGCCGTCCACCACCCGGCTCGCCGAGCAGTACGACGCCTCGCTGTCGGTGGTGAAGCTCGCCGTCGGCGTGCTGCGCACCGAGGGCCTGGTGATCGGCCAGCAGGGCAAGGGCGTGTTCGTCCGCGCCGCCGACGAACTCCCGCCCGCCCCGCAGGCCGGCGACGAGCTGGCCGAGCTGCGCGCCACCGTCCAGGACCTGTCCGTCCGGCTGGCGAAGGTCGAAGAGCAGTTGGCTATGTCCACGACACGCCGTTCCGGACGTAGCAGCCGGTAACCTTCCGGGCCAGCGACGCCGACGCCCCATCAGGGCTGCGGCGCAGGCTGAGCGCCTTGTCCTCGCGGCGGATGCCGACCAGGACCGTCACGTACCCCACCAGCAGCGCGACGCCGAGCACTCCGGCGATGATCAGCGGGATCATGGTCATGACCAGATCACCCCCGCCACGGCCAGGCCGCGCGGAGCGCGCGGGGGACGCCGGGTCTCGCCGCGCCGGCCGGTACGCCTGCGCTTGCCGGCCTGCTTCTTGATCCAGCGCTCACGGGAGCGGCACTTGCGGCACCGGGTCTCGCCATCGTCCAGGCGGGCGCTGCACTCGCAGGTGGGGTCCGGGTAGATCTCGTCAGTCATGGGGATCGCCTCCTTCTCAGTCGCCGTTCTTGCTTGCGAACTGAGAATGCGACGCAGCGTCAGGACGAGATCACTACACGACGGGACATGTTCAAGACGTCCGGCCTACGATGGCCAGGTCCCCGGACGTCCCTCGGAGCAGGTGAGATGGCGAACGAACGGCTACGCGCAGCCCTGTTGCAGAAAGGCGTGTCCATCGCGGATCTGGCCCAGGCCATCGAGGTCGACCCCAAGACCGTCGAAAGGTGGGTCACCAAGGGCCGCGAGCCGTACCGAAAGCACCGCTTTGCCACGGCTTCGTACCTGGGCGTGGACGAGTCGTACCTGTGGCCGGACGCCCTCACCCGCGAACAGGTCACCGCCGCCTCCCAGAGCGAGGTCATCGCGATCCACCCGCACCGGTGGGCGGTGCCCCGGGACATCTGGGGACGACTGTTCGGCGGGGCGTCCGAGGAGATCGGCGTCCTGGTCTACAGCGGGCTCTTCCTCGCCGACGACGGCGGCATGGTGCGCCTGTTCGGCGACAAGGCGAGGGCGGGGGTGCGGGTGCGCATCCTGCTCGGCGACCCCGACAGCGCCGAAGTGGCCCAGCGGGGGAGCGATGAGGGCGTTGGCGACGGGATGGCCGCGCAGATCCGCAGTGCGCTGGTGCTGTATCAGCCGATCAGGGGCCTGGAGAACGTCGAGATCCGGCTGCATCGCACGGTGCTGTACAACTCGATCTACCGCGCCGACGACCAGTACCTGATAAACACCCACGTGTACGGCACCCGCGCCGGCAACGCGCCCGTTCTGCACCTACGGCGGGTGGCCGGCGGGGACATGGTCGCCACGTACGCCGACAGCTTCGAGAAGGTCTGGGCCCAGGCCACGCCGGTGGAGACCTGATGGCACGCCGCATCGACTTCTACGACGACCCCGACGCACCCGCCCCCAACAGCCTCGTCCCCTCGGTCAACGTCATCGTCACCAACGAGGCCGGCGACCTGCTGATGATCCGCCGCACCGACAACGACAACTGGGCCGTCCCCGGCGGAGCCATCGACCTGGGCGAGTCCATCCCACAGGCCGCCGTACGCGAAACGCTCGAAGAGACCGGCATCACCTGCGAGATCACCGGCCTGGTCGGCACCTACAGCGACCCCCGCCACGTCATCCTCTACACCTCGAATGGCGAGGCGCGGCAGGAGTTCTCCATCGTGCTGACCGCCCGCGCAGTCAGCGGCGAACCGACCCCAAGCGATGAGTCCCGCGAAGTCCGCTGGGTGCCTCGCAACCAGGTAGGCGGACTTCAGATGGACCGCTCGATGTACCTGCGCATCAAGCACTACCTGTCCGGGCTCTCATCCCCGTACATCGGCTAATCCCCGAGCTGGTCCACATATCGCCGGCGATGCGCTAACCACTGCTCGGGGCGGCCGGTCATGCAGCACGCGGCGAACCCGAGAAGCAGTTCCATGTACGCCTTAGCCACGGCAGGGTCTTGGTCAGCCACGGCCGACCTCTCCCACAGGCCGTCGGCGGCGAGGAACCGCGTTGCGCGATCGGCCGAGTGCAATTCGTCCAGGTACAGGAGCCCGCCCATCGCGTCACCCTGGTTGTAGTCGCAGGAGTCCTGCGGGAGCCACCGATCCAGGTAGGCCGTGAGGATCTCCGCGTCACGCTCTTCGCCGAAGCGGGCGAGAGCGAAGCAGTAGCCCGCCCCGGCGTACGGATACTCACTTTCTAGGAGCAACGCGCCCAGCCGCTCCCGGAACTGCGTACGCCGATCCAGACCAATCAACCACGCGGCGGTCAACCGGCACCGCCAGTCCGATTCGAGCAACATCTCCAGATCGCTGTCAGCGATCCGCCGGGCGTCCCTGGCCAAGGACCGCCCGAACCGCACCACCTGCCGGTCCGACATCAGAAACACGAACCCGCCGAGCAGCCGCAGATACCGACGCACCGAACCCCGGCCGGTGACGACGTAACGGCGCACCACGAGACCCTGACGGACATGGAGCGGCAGCGGTAATCGCATCACGAGATCAGCTTGTCAGCGACGAACGATCAGACCCAGGTCCACCCTTGGCCGCAAGCTCCGCCTCCACCGCCCGCACCGATGAGACGATGCAGGGGGTGGCGTCGGTGATCGACCGGCTGACCACGTGCTCGGGGCCGTAGCGGGAGTGGATCTCGGCCAGCCGGTCGCGTACGTCCAGGTGCCGGCCATCCGGGCTGGTGGTCATGTCGCAGTACGTCAGCGCCCGCGCCAAGTCAGGCTGCTCCTGGTCGAACTCCTTGACCAGCACGTCGAGCAGGTCCCGTTGCCGCGCCTCGTTGTCCGCGCACGAGTGGTAGGCCACCAGGCGGCACAGCCGTTCGTCGGCCTTGGCGACGTCGCGCAGGTAGCGAGCGCCGTCGAGCTGATGCATGCCGGTGTCGACCAGATCCGGCGCGTACCCGATGTCATGCAGCAGGCACGCGGCAATCAGGGTGTCGGTGTCCGCGCCGAGGATCGGGGCCAGGGTTTCGGCCTGGTCGGCGACGCCCCGGGTGTGTGCCCAGCGCCGGGGCAGCGTCGTCTCCAGCAGGTCCTTGGCCAGGTCGTAGGCCCACTCAACTTGTCCCACGTGGTTCACGATAGGCAGCAAGGGCGGGGGCGAATCCAGAGGGCGAGCCTAGAGGTCCCAGGACGTCTCACCATCGGCGTTTTGTACCCGGACGAACCGGCCCCGGCCATGCCTGGCCACGACCAGCCCTTCCTGCTCCAGGAGCGCGAGAGCCTGCCGGACGGTGTTGCGCGAGGCTGCGAACCGGCGCCGCAACGCGGCCTCACTGGGCAGGCCGGCACCGGGGACGAGGTGGCCTTGTGTGATCTGCTCGCGCAGCCTCGCGGCGATGCTTTGGTAGAGGTACGGGGCCGCCGCGCCAGCGCCGGCAACGACGCGGCCCTTGGACGGGACGGAGACCAGGAGCCCTTCGTCCTCCAGGATTGCCAGGCCGCGCCGTACCGTGTTGCGCGCGACCCCGAACGTCCGGCACAGCTCCGCCTCAGACGGCAGGGCCGTGCCCGGCGGGAACTCGCCCGACTGGATGCGTTCGCGGACGCGGGCGGCGATCTGAGGATAGACTCGCCCGCCGGTCAGCCATCGGCCGGTCGACACGGGGGTCAGCCGCGGTAGGTGTCGAGGATGCTGTCGAGGTTGATGCTGAGGTCGCCCTGTTCGCCCTCGTGCCAGCCCTCCTCCGCTGCCTCCTCGATCCGATCGACGGCGTCGGCCATCTCCAGGAACGACACCCGTTCGTCGTTGCGGTCGCCCCAGTAGAACCAGCAGAACGACAGGTGGGCGAACACCCGTCGAGTGCGACAGTGCGTGTCGGTGACGTCGAGGGCGGGACGGCCGTCCTGGGTGATGACGAGAACGCTCGCGATGCCGCGTTCGGCGAGGTGCTTGCACAAGGAAGCCAGCAGCCGCTGGGTGTAGGCGTGCTGCTGTTCCTTGAGGGTTTTGCTCGTGTGCATGGCTTCGTCTCCCTGACGTCCGGTGCGGGCTCGTGGGGTGTGGGTCGAGCGTCGCTCCGGGGGCAGGGGCGGGAACACCGCAACTAGGGGACGTCTAGGGACGTCTGATGTTAACGTCGCAGGACAGGGTCATCTCGCGAGAGGAACAGGCTGGCCCCCATGAATGACAACCTTCGCTATGCACTGGCCGCCGCCCGCCTCAACACCACCGACGTCGCCGCCGCCCTGGCTGTCGACCCCAAAACCGTCAGCCGATGGCTCCAAGGCCGAATTCCGTATCCGCGTCATCGTTGGGCTGTGGCTGATCTGCTCCATGTCGACGAGGTCGAGCTGTGGCCCGAGGTCGGGGCGCCACACCGGGTTCTCGCCGATGGCATCGAGGCGATCTATCCGCACCGCTGGGCCGTCCCACAGACGGTCTGGCGCAACCTGTTCGGTGGAGCCCGACAGGAGATCGGCGTCCTGGCCTATAGCGCGTTGTTCCTCGCCGAGGACCGGGGCATCCTCGACATCCTCACCGACCGCGCCAGGGCCGGCGTCACAGTGCGCATCCTTCTCGGAGACCCCGTGGGGGAGGAGGTGGCCGCGCGTGGCGTTGATGAGGGGATCGGAGCCGAGGTCATGGCAGCGCGGGTCAACAACGCGCTCATGCTGTACCGGTCGTTGCGTGACGTCCCAGGCGTTGAGATCCGCCTCCACCGGACCGTGCTCTACAACTCCATCTACCGAGCCGATCGAGAACTGCTGGTCAACACCCACGCCTACGGCACACCAGCAGCCAACGCCCCCGTCATGCACCTGTCGCACACCAGCGATCGAGGACCGGCGGACGCCTACATCACCAGCTTCGAGCGAGTGTGGGACACCACTCGGCCCCTCTACCAGGGATCGGCTTGACTGACATGGATCTCATCACTGGCCTATCGCTGGATGAGAGGGCGGGCGCTACCCTCCTATCGCGAAACGGTAGACTGTGGACTCCCTGACCTGGAAGCCAAGACGTTCGTACAACCGGTTTGCCGCCTCACGATCCGGGCGCGAGGTGAGATCGACTGTCCGCGCCCCTGCATCCTGAGCCAACCCCAGAGCATACTGAGTGAGCTTCGCTGCAACTCCCTGGCCACGCGCTGCGGTGTCGACCACCACATCCTCGATCCGGGCACGTACCCCAGAGGGGATGGCGAACAGCAGCAAGGTCAACGTCCCGACGATCTCACCGCCCGCGCGAGCGACGACGATCGTGCTGCCGCCACCTCTCACGATACGTTCGACCGCTTCAAAGTCCAGCGGCTTAGCCGACGAGGACAGTTGCGGCAAGAGCCGGCTGAAGGCCACCACGAGCTCCTGACTCGCCTCCTGGATGACCTCAATCTCAACACCCATGCAGCGAGCCTACGACGACGCATCGGAAGACCAGGCCAGGCCACGGACCAAGATCAGAAAGCAACTTATCTGCACGTCATCAAGGGCAGCCCGCCTACGGCGGCCCGCCGCGCGTCGGGCGGTCGCTGGCCGCGCTGCGGCTCTCCGGCCGGTCGCGGCCAGCACCGCCCACGCGTTGAACTGGGCTTGATCCGGTTTGACGGACACCATCGTTGTGGTGGTCAGGCCGCCTGAGCGGCCTCGTAGTCGGCAGGGCTACGGTAGCCCAGGCTGCTGTGCAGGCGGTGCAGGTTGTACCAGCCCTCGATGAACTCGAAGATCGCGCTGCGGGCGGCGGCGCGGGTGGGCCAGGACCGCTCGTCCAAAAGCTCGCCCTTGAGGGTGGCGAAGAACGACTCGGCCAGCGCGTTGTCCCAGCACTGCCCGGTCCGTCCGACCGACAGCCGCACGCCGAGCCGTCCGGCCAGCTCGGCGTAGGTGGCACTCGTATATTGACAGCCGCGATCGGAGTGGAAGATCAGCGGCCCGGCCGGGCGGCGACGGGCGCAGGCCTGACGCAGAGCCTCGGCGACCAGGCCGGTACGCAGATGATCGGCCGTCGCCCAGCCGACCACCCGCCGGGAGGCGATGTCGATGACGGTGGCCAGATACAGCCAGCCCTCTTGCGTCGGCACGTAAGTGATGTCGCCGCACCAGCGCGTATCGATGGCCGCCGCGTCCGGCATGAAATCGCGCTCGATCAGGTCCGGCCGCAGGCTCGCGTGCGGGTCGGGGATCGTGGTCTGCCGCCGGCGGCGCCGATACCGTCCGGCCAGGCCGAGCCCGCGCATCAGCCGGGCCACCCGCCGCCGTCCGCACCGCTGGCCGTCCTGCCGCAACTGCGCGTGCACCCGAGGGGCGCCGTAGCTGTCGCGTGAGCGCGCGTGCACCGCGGCGATCTGCTCGCTCAGCTCGGCATCGCGCACCGCGCGCGGACCGGGCACCGCGCTGCGGCGTGCGTAGAAGGCGGCACGGGAGACTCCCAGCAGCTCACACGCGCGCTTGACGCTGTGGCCACCCTGCTTCTCCGCCTCGATGAACGGGTGCACGCTCACCGGGTCTCCCTCACGAAGAAAGCTGTTGCCCGCTTCAGGACGTCGACGTCCTCGCGCAGCCGCCGGTTCTCCCGCCGCAGCGCCGCCAGCTCCTCCCGCTCACTGCTGGTCAACCCGTCGCGATGGCCGGCGTCGACCTCGGCCTGGCGGATCCATTGGCGCACCGCGGTCTCGGTCAGGTCGAAGTCCTGGGCCACCTGCCCGACCGAGCGGTCACCGCGCTGGCACAGCTCGACGATCTCGGCTTTGAACTCCGGCGTGAACGAGCGGCGAGGACGCGGCTTCTTCTTCCCCATGCTCTCCATCATGGACATCCTTCCGGGGGCGAGCCCCTGATCTCAGATGTCCGTCAAACCGGATCAAGCCCAGAACCACGACGTCCTCACCAAGCCCTAAACTGATCAGAACCGACCGCCACCACAGGCAGTGATGACTGAAACAGCGCCCCCAGCGAGAAGCACCGACTCCTAAACGATCCTTCGACGAAGGGGAAGCGTCGGAAGGACCGAGACGAGAACCGGCTCCCTTACCTGCTCCCAGGGAAATGCAAGCATCCGGTACCAGCCCGCAATGGGTCGAGGGTGTACGGGATGAACGAGGTGAGACCGTGGCTATCGACGAACGCGTGTGCGCCAAGAGATGCGCGGGCTATTGGATACGTCAGCGCGCGGAGAACGCGCCGATATCAGCAGTTGAGCTCACGGCGTGGATCTCGCAGTCGCGAAAGTCGGCGTCGTTGACGAAGCACATGACACAGCGAATTAGTCGCTGGCGAAAACCCGTCATTCTGTTGGTTTGCGTGGCGTCGACCCAACGATGCGACCGATGCATTCCGCAGTCGACCAGTTGACCGTCGATCGGGTAGGGCGCAACGAAAGCAGCTATGGTGTGCTCGCGATCCCCGTCAAGGGAGGCAGCGGGAACGAGTGTCACCGTATCGGGTGAGACGTTGCCAACACCGACGACCTGCATGACGCGGCCACCTGACGATACAACAAGGTCACCCGCCTTGATTGGAACCCCGGCCATCTCTATCCTCCATGCTCTACTGTTTCTATTCCAATAGAACCTCGGATTGTCTGCGAAAGCAAGCCATCCGGCAAGATATCTATACGCCACCCTTGGCCCATCGAGAGGCTTCTTTACCGGGAATCAGAATAGTACACACGACCCTTTTCGGAAATTTGCTATGCAGATGTACAGAACCGGGTGATGCAGCAAACCGACCCCCAAGCAGCCTGGTAATCGCAGCGGATCATGCCGTGTGTCGATGACGACTCCAAGCGTTTTCGTCGCCGAAGTGTATATGCACATGCCTCGTAGCCATCTGGCAACCATCCCGATCATCACAGGTCATGGTGGAGTCGGCGGTCCTGATCGGAGCGGCACCCTGAGGACCATGATCATGATGCATCACCAATTCGTGCTGAGTGTTCACTTGAAGCCGTGACGATCGCCCACTTCGACAATCGCCGTAAAGGGCTGGGGCGATCGGCTGCCGCGGACCGACTTCGTCGGTCCTCGCCACCGGTATCCGTGGGATCTGTCGTGGAGTACACCCACTATCACCCACGCGCTGCGTCGGAAGCGTCACGCTCGCCGTCCCGTCCACTTTGATCAGGCCAAGCGGTATCCCCAGTGCAGCTCCGTTGTGATCCAGTAACTTCAGCACGGAGTGCCCTATTTACGATGGCACACCTAATAGGGGCAGACCGCGCCGACGCGACCGCAAGGTGGCGGGCGATGGCGGGTGGACGATCGGACGATTCTGGCGGCGATCGTGTACGTGGCCACCACCGGGTGCGCCTGGCAGCAGTTGCCACCGGTGTTCGGCGCCTCGCAGACCGTGCACCGCCGCTTCACCGAGTGGAGCACCGCGCGCGTGTGGGCCAAGTTGTACCGGATCCTGCTGGACGAGCTCGGCGCGCGCGGCGAGCTGGACTGGTCGCGGTGCGCGATCGACTCGGTCAGCGTCCGGGCGGTCAAAGGGGGGAACTGACAGGTCCGAATCCTGTCGATCGCGGCAAGAAAGGGTCGAAGATCCACCTCATCACCGAACGGAGCGGTCTGCCCCTTGCTGTCGCGATCAGCGCCGCCAACGTCCACGACAGCCTGGCGCTAGAACCGCTGGTGCGGTCGATTCCGCCGATCCGTTCCCGCCGCGGACCCCGACGGCGGCGGCCCGGCAAGCTCCACGGGGACAAGGGCTACGACTACCCGCACCTGCGCGCCTTCCTGCGCGGCCGGGGCATCATCCCCCGCATCGCCCGGCGCGGAGTTGAGTCCAGTCAACGTCTGGGACGCCATCGCTGGGTGGTGGAGCGAACGGTTTCGTGGCTGACCGGCTGCCGCCGCTTACACCGCCGCTACGAACGCCGGGCCGACCACTTCGCAGCCTTCGCCGCCATCGCCGCAGCCCTCATCTGCTACCGCCGACTCACCAAATGAGTCATCGTCTAAGACTGGCTTGGTCACCACAAGCCAACGGATGCCGCCGAGCGTGTGCCATGGAGGGGCGGCGTTCTCCGAGCAGACTGTCGTACCCAGGTGGCATCATCTCTGCCAAGTCAGCAAGGGAGGGGCCATGGCCGGGGGCAAGCTCCGAGTTGGACAGGTATTCCGCTATGCAGCCGGTAAGGATCCCATTCCTCCGATGCTGGACGGTTACGACAACTTCCACCATGTAACGCACTCACCCGGGTCGAACCGTGCGCTGTTGGAAGCAGGAATAAACAGAATGGCCAAGGTCACTGGACCCGATGGGCCCCGCCGCCCTGCAATCCTGATTCGGTCGAGTCCGTGGAAGGCGGGTACAGCTGACACACCGTGGCATGACGTCTTCGACCTCGACAACGGGCATGTCAGATACTACGGCGATCATAAGGCAGGGCAACAGGTGGCACCGGGGGGGACCACCGGAAACGCCGCCCTGTTGGAAGCGTTCGAGGACCATCAAGCTCCGAGCCCGGTCGAGCGTGCGGTGGCCGCACCGCTTCTCTTGTTTCGCGCTGTGTCGCGTAACGGCAAACCCAAGGGGCATGTGGAATTCTGCGGGCTCGGGCTGATCGAACGCGCCGAACGGCTGGTTCAATGGGAGGGGCGTGCACACAAAACTTTCATAAATTACGTGTACGATATTGCTCTGATTGACCTTGCCGACGAGGATGATTGCGTTTCTTGGGATTGGATCCATGCTCGCCGCGAAAAATCTCTCGTGATAGCTCAGACGCTTGAACTCGCTCCACGCGCCTGGCGTGATTGGGTCAAGCAGGGCGCATCGGCACTGCCTCGGTTGCGTCGGCGAGTGGCCAAGGCCAGGATCGTTAAATTGAAGGATCAAAGGATGCCGGCGAGCAGTCCTGATGCGGCGGCCCTTGAGGCGGTTTATAAGCGATTCGACGGAAACAAACATGACTTCGAGGCCGTTGCAGCAGCAGTGGCTGCGCGCGTGCTACGTGGCTCCGGGAAGCGGTATATCGAGGGCTGGCTGACACGAAGATCCGGCGATGGTGGTGCAGATTTCGTCGGACGACTCGACTTGGGCAGCGGGCTTGCAGGCACCAGTCTGGTCGTGCTGGGGCAGGCCAAATGCATCAGACCCGAGAGCCTGGTGTCGGCGGAGCAGATCGCCCGCGTTGTCGCGAGACTGCGCCGTGGCTGGATCGGAGTTTATGTCACCACTGGTTCATATTCCGAAGCCGCACAAATGGAGATGGTAGAAGATCAGTACCCAATCGTACTTATCAATGGCATGGACCTGATCAAGGAGCTCCGCGCCATGGCCCGCGATGACCACGGGGGCGACCTGGGCGAATGCCTCGACCACATTCTTAGCAGTACTGTCACGACCATCACCAACCGACGCCCTGAAGAGATCCTTCTCAAATAGGTCTGATGTCCCGCCCTGCTCTCGACCTCACGCTTTTTGCTGCCGCCGTCATACGCAGGATCCGAGTGTCCCGGCTCAGGCTTCGCCGTCTGGGCACGCGGCCCAGACGTGGTCGCGGTCGGGGGACAGAGCGGCGCGCAGGTGGCAATCAGTTTCGGGATCGTCAGGCCGCGCAGGATTTGGCTCAGGGTCTCGGAGCCGGTGACGATCAGGGCCTTGATCTGCCACTGGGCGTCGGCGCGCTGGTCGACGGCCGAGCGGCGGGCGATGCGCAGGGTGCGCAGCGCTTCGATGCGGCCGTCGCACTGTTTGGAAGTGCCGGTGCGGTTGCTGGCCAGTGCGGTCTTGGCGGCGGCGATGGCGTCGATCGGGGCGGACTTGCCCTGGAAACGGCGCCTCTTGCGGTCCGGCCGGTCGATCTCGATCACGTCGATGTGCTGGCCTGGAGCAGGCGGATCAGTCTGGCTCTGTAGGCGCCGGTGCCTTCCACCCCGACCCGCTTCAGCCGCCCGAAGGTGCGCATCCAGCCCAGCAGCGCGGTGTATCCGGCCGCCGTGGCGGGGAACCGGTGCCCAGCACCCGGCCGACGGGTCGATCACCGCTGCGGTGTGGGTGTCTTGGTGGGTGTCCACGCCGCCGGCGACTTCGGAGATCGGTGTGTTGTCGGGTGTAATGGAGGTCATCGTCGTCCTGTCGTCTTGACCGGGGGCAGGGCGGCACGCGCCAGCCGGGCAAGGCGGACAAGACGGTGATGGGGCCTCTGGCCAGGCTCCTATGAAGTCACAGGTGCCGCGTCCGGTGAGTGCACATGAGCACTTCCCGTCCAGGGTCGACAGATCTCGTTGAGGACCTCGATGTCAGTCAGCCGATGGGTCAGACCTGCCGGGAAGCGCTCACCTCCCTCATCACTGCCAGCCAACTACGCAGTCCCCACTCGAGGTTGCCCTTCCAGCCAGCATGGCGGTGATGGTACAGCCCTCGACCTTGCCGAGTAGGCCCTGTTCACCGGACAGGGTCCACGAAGCCAGCGCCGGCGATCCACCGCCGTAGTCCCGGTGGCGGTGGCCCATTCCAGTCCAGCGCGGCCGTGCCCGCGGACCCGTCGATGCTCAGCACCGTGGCAAGCTGCGGTTGGGCATCACCGACCGGGCGTGCTCTGTGAACGCACCGATGTGATCCACCAAGACAACCCGTGAGCGCGTGCCGATTGGAGCACCGTCCGCCCGATCCGGCACGTTGCACCGGACTTTTGGGGACAATCACGTCATATCGAAACGACAAGGACCAGCGAAGTCAGCGACTTTGCATCAGTAGATTGACGGTTGCAGACTCTATCCGTCAATGGTGCTTTGCTGCCGATGCCTGATGGTGAAATCTGCTCTTCTCGGCTAGGTTTCTTGCTTCAGCAAGTAGAAGGGTGATGAGTCTTGGGCCTGTTGTACACCGTCTTCGCGGACTGGGCCCGACGCCATGGCGTCGAGGCAGCTGTAGCCAGATTCTCGGAGGAGTTGCCCGAGGACACCGTGGAGGCGTACCGGCATCAGTTCGGGGCGGACAAAGCGAAAGTACAGGCCGGTGGCCCTCCGATAATCACGGCCGGCTCGGACGACTGGTACAGCGGTCCGGGCGATGCTGACCGTTACTGGCTGGCCCTGAAGGATCAGTTCGAAGCCGAGAAGTGGCCGGACGAGCGCATCGACTCCGTGGACCACTCGTCCAGCACCGTGGTCGCCCACACCCCCAGGCCGGACCGTTCCACGTGGAACTCCAAGGGTCTTGTCGTGGGATATGTGCAAAGCGGGAAGACCACCAACTTCACTGCCGTCGTTGCCAAGATGGCGGACGTACAGTACCGCCTGGTCATCGTCCTCTCAGGCATCCATAACGGACTGCGTCGCCAGACCCAGGTACGACTGGACCAATACCTCAAACATCTCAATCCCGACCGCTGGATGACGCTGACTGGTGAGGCTCGGGATTTCGTCGATCAGACTCTCGAAGCGTCGGCAGCGTTGAGCGACGAGAAGACGGTTCTGGCCGTCGTCAAGAAGAACGCAGCTGTACTGAACAAACTCATCAAGTGGCTGGATAAGCCGAACAGTCGGAAGGCACTTGCCTCAGCACCGGTCTTGATCATCGACGACGAGGCGGACCAGGCATCGGTGGCCACAGGGCGGATCAACCCGCTCATCCGCAAGCTTCTTGGGCTCATGCCTCGGTGCACGTATATCGGGTACACCGCGACGCCCTTCGCCAATGTCTTCATCGACCCTACGCAGGAAGATCTATATCCGAAGTCGTTCATCCTCAACTTGCCGCGTCCCGACGGCTACTTCGGCCCCGAGAAGATCTTCGGCCGCGATGCCGTCGAGTGGGAGACGTCCGACGAGCAGGGCCCACCGGACGGCTACGACATGGTGCGACTGGTCGCCGAGGAGGATGTCCCCCTGCTGCGTCCCGGCAGCAAGGAATCCGCAGACGGCTTTACACCCACCATGATCGATGAACTGGTGACGGCCGTCCGCTGGTTCTGGCTGGCCACGGCCGCCCGACGGGCGCGCGGCGACACGGACCACAGCACGATGCTCATCCACACGTCCGTCAAGATCGCCGTGCACGAGAGCTATCGGGCCCCCTTGCGGTCACTGCAGCAGAGGGCCTTGGCCGCACTCGCCTCCGGCCGTCCCGAGGTCCTCGACGAATGGCGCAACCTGTGGGAGAAGGAGTCGTCACGGGTTCCCGCCGAGGACTTCGGCCGGACGCAGAACACGTTCGACGAGGTCCTGCGCTATCTGAGCGAAGTCATCTCCGCCACGCGCATCGTCCTCGACAACTACCGCAGCCAGGATCGACTGGACTACTCCGATCCCTCCCAGGTCGCCATCGCGGTCGGCGGCAACACCCTTTCCCGCGGGCTGACCTTGGAAGGGCTCGTCGTCAGCTTCTTCGTCCGGGGTGCGACGGCCTACGACACCTTGCTGCAGATGGGCCGCTGGTTCGGCTATCGAACCGGATATGAGGACCTGCCTCGAATCTGGATGACGCCGAGTCTCGCCGCCGCGTTCCGGCACCTGGCCACCGTTGAGCACGAAATGCGCGACGACATAGACCGATATCAGCGAGAGAACCTGACACCTTCCCAGGTGGCGGTGCGGATCCGGACGCACCCGTCGCTTCGGATCACCGCCAAGATGGGTGCCGCCCAGCCGGCTTTCATCTCCTACGCCGGACGCCGATTGCAGACCCGATACTTCGAACATCGGGACGTCGACTGGTTGGACGGCAACCGTCAGGCCGCGGAGAGCTTCGTTCAGGAGGCGGTCCGACACGGCAACGTCGAGGATTCGGGTGCCGCACGACTGATCCGAGACGTCCCTGTGTCGCTTGTAAAGGCATTCCTCTCCCGGTACCAGGTCCATGAGGACTCCCCTGATCTGGACCCAGAGCTCATGATCAAATACATCGATCAACAGCTCACCGGCGATCCGCCGAGTCTCGCGATGTGGTCTGTTGCCGTGGTCACCGGTGAGGGCAAGGATGCGGCACTGGGCGGTCTGGATATCAAGTACTCGATACGTTCGCGGTTGAATGACGGCAATACCGAACGCGCCGACATCAAGACCCTGATGAGCAAGCAGGACCGTGCACTCGATCTTGGCTTGTCGGCCGCAGAAGCCAGGGCAAAGAGCGAGAGTGAGCTTGTCGCCCTGCGCAATGAACATCCGGTGTGTCACGACCGCGGCCTGGTCGTGCTATATCTGATCGATCCGACCAGCAAGCCTGTCAATCCCAGGAAGAACACGGACGTTGCACACCCACCGCGCATCCCGCTCGACGCGGCGCGGGCTGTGGTCGGTCTAGGCATCACCTTCCCGGGCGACGTCAGGACGAAGTTCATCCAGGCCAGTCATGTTGCGGTCGACCTCACCGATGTCGAAAGTGAGAACGTCGACGAGGCACTCGGCGTCGATACCGAGGACATGGCGTGACGGACATCGAATCGACCATGCTGGAGCGCGCGTGGGCGGTTCTGATGCGGCCACGAGCAAAGGAGCTCGCGGCTTTCCCGCTGGAGGTGATCTGTCATGGGGAGCCGTGCTACGTGGCGGTCGACAGGGCAGGTGCTCGTCACCTACTTGTTCCTGTAGGTGACGAAGCCGTGTCCGTCGATGCCAAACCCGCGGTGTTGGGGCTTGTGATCCGCAAACTCGGCTTCGGCGGCCCCGCTACCACCTACGTGGACGTTTCATGCGTCGAGTTCGACCTCTTCCCCGAGTTCGACGAGGTTGTGACTGATGTGCTGGAAACCGTGGCGGACGCACCGCGACCCGCTGCCACCGCGGTGGACGCTATCGCGCGGTGGCGTCGCCTCTTTCGGAGCAGTTTGCTACGTGGTCTGCCCCATCACGCCAAAGTAGGGCTCTTTGCAGAACTCGCCGTTCTCACCTCTCTCGTCGGAGCGGATGCCGGGTTCTCTGTGGATGCATGGCGTGGGCCGTTGAACGAACCGCATGACTTCGAGGCCATTGGCAGGTGTCTCGAGGTTAAAGGTATGAGCGCCACAAGCGATCGTATCCTCGTCCACGGTTTGGAGCAGCTGAACACTCATAACGGACGACCATTGGACCTCGTACTTCTGCGCGTGGTCGACGATCCCAACGGACGCACTATTCAAGACCTTGTCGAGCAACTCCTTGATGCAGTTGCATCACCGACGGACCTGCGAGCACGACTATCGGCGGCAGGCTGGTCCGAGCAGTTGGTGCGGTCCGATCTGGAAACCTTCACGATCGAGGAAGTACTTAGGGTCACGATAGGCCCCGACTCCCCTCGTGTGGTCCCGTCGTCGCTGATCACGGGTAAGCTGCCGGACGGCGTCAAAGGACTCAGCTACCAGATCGATCTCGCTGCGTTACTGCCGTTCAGCACCGGAGCTTCGCTAACGGAGATCGCTGAGGAGGCGGTCCGTTGAACTTGCGTTGGTGGTCACAGCCGTTTGCTCCGGAAGGCTCTGCAGCGGCTGAAGGCATCGTTAAACAGTTGGGACGACCCACGCTGGACCCGTTGACCGTCCTGGTACGAGAAGCAGCGCAGAATAGCTGGGACGCCCGCCTTCCCGACGGTGCGATCGAATTCCGTATAGATATACGCACACTCGGCGATGACGCCCACGCCTGGCGTGACCTGCTGCTGCCGCAGCCACCGAGTGGGTCCAATGTCAATCTCGATGCGGCTCTCCGCCCTGAGACCGTGGTACTGGTGGTCTCCGACCGGAACACCAGAGGATTGGGCGGTCCGCTCCGTGCCGGCGAACGCGCGCACGGCGAGGAGACACCGGACTTTGTCCAGTTCCTCCGCAACGTAGGGGAACCCAGCGACCACCGCTTCGGCGGAGGGACATATGGCTTCGGCAAGGGTATCTTCTATCAATTGAGCAACGCGGGTGCAATTCTCGTGGACACCCACACTGCTACGGACGGTCCGGCTGCCCGCCGACTGATGGGTGCGGCGCTCGGCAACAGTTGGTACCTCGGAGAGCAATGCTTCACCGGCCGCCACTGGTGGGGTCTTGTGGCGCCGGACAACATTCCGGACCCGATCCTCGCCGGACAGGCCGACACAATCTGCAAGGCCCTGCGATTGCCCGGATTCGATGACGGCAGCAGTGGTACAGACATCGTCGTCTTGGCAGCCGACCTGGGATCCATCGGATCCGAGTCGGATACACGCGACCGCACGCCCGAGGAGGCAGCGACCTTCATCTCGTCTGCGATCCTATGGAACCTCTGGCCGAAGATGGTCCCGGACCGCCACGGACGACACATGCGCTTCGCCGTGGGCGTCAACGGATCCTACGTACCAGTTCCCGAACCCCACACTCTCGATGAGCTGGCGCCCTTTGTGGAAGCGCTGGAGGAGATCAGGGCAGGAAACGGAGCCGCATTCTCACGAACAGTTCCACCCAAGCACGCAGGCAGCTTTGCCATGATCCTGACCGCTGCCAGCAGCGCGAGCAATCGGCTCCTGATAGAGGCGGCCAAACCGTTCGACGGCCCCTCCCACCACGTCGCCCGCATGCGCGTGGCCGAGCTCGTTGTCGACTACCTTGCCGGCTCTCCCCATCCCGACCCCCACCTCGCTTATGCAGGTGTGTTCAAGGCATCCGAGGACGCCGACGCACTGTTCGCGTCCGCCGAGCCGCCCACACACGACGACTGGATCTCCAAGGGCCTGACCGGGACCGCACGGGGCGTTGTCGTGGGAGCACGCACGTTTGTGCAGAAGCAATTGGACGAACGGCTCGGACTCGGATACCAGAGCGGTGGCACTGGGGGCCAAGGACTAGGGCAGTTGTCGGCGCTGCTCGCCGGTATAGTCCCCGCGAGGTTGAGCCAAACGTCTGATGACGGCGTCACAGCAGGCGACTTCGGCCATGCCAGCGAAACGAGGGGAGCCGGCCTCCACTACGGCAGTGGAGGCGGCCGGGATGGTGGAGGCGGCGCCACCCTTCGACGAAGGGGAAGACCTCGCTTGCATGGAACTCCGATACTGCTTGTCCACGAGGGAAACCCGTACCTCGTCGCTCACGTCAAGGTCCCTGCTGTGGATACCAAAAGAGTTCTATCTGCGGACGTCGACGTCGTTCTCGAGGGAGGCGGCCGCGAGAGTGAGCCGCCGATAGGAGCCGCTGTTCCGCAGATCACGCTTTGGCAGTCTGCTGACGGATTTGTCACACGTGGGAAGATCGTCACAATACCTGCAGGCGACGAATCGGACTGGTACGTCTACGCTACGCACGTGCCCGACGCCGTCGTTCGCTTCCGGGTGAACGAGGTGGCATCCGATGCAGGCTGACGTTCGTCCATATCTCGTGCCCCGTCCCGGAACCGTCGTTTGGGAACCGTGGTATCTGTTCGACGCAGACGAGTGGAGTCTCTTGTCGGACGAGATCGACGGTTGGGATCCGGGTACGGATCTACAGGTAGCACGACACGTGCGAGTCGATGTTGCGCGCTTTGCCCAGGAAACAGGAATAGCCATTGCGGATGTCGCACTAGTCGTCTCCTGGACGAGTTCGACCACCGCCATGACCGAGGCCGCGCCGTCGGTGAGGTTCGACTCGAACGGTATGGCTACGGTCTCCGCGACACTTGTCGGGGAACGCCTGTCCGGAACTCTATCGCTGCGCAGCACCATAAGCCTCGCAGGCACTCTCGCGAAGCAAGCGGCGGGTGTGGCGTCCATCCCTGGCTCGGTGCTCGCCGAGCATACCCAGCAAGCGGTGTTGGAGAACGCGTCCTCGATGTTCCCAGTGCACGAGGTTGACTTCACCCATACACGGCTCTCCCCCACCGCCAGTTGGCACTTGGAGACGAGCACGGACCTGACCGCACCCTTCTTCGGAACGTTCCGAGTGCTCATCAACAAGCGCGACCGGGAGTTGAGTGCCGCCGTCAAGCGCGGCGCCAAGGATAAACGCCAACAGCTTCTGCTCGACGAGCTCCAGGCCAGCGTCGCTACGCTACTCCTGGAACTTGCTCTACATCTCCGCGAAGAACTGGCAGAACGTGAGGAATGGCCCTCGAACAGCGTTGGAGACGTGCTGGCAAGGACCATCGCTGTGTCGCCGTTGCACCTCGTCACACCACCGTCGCCCATAGATCTTGCGGAGTTCAGGACTCAACTATCGGGTGCAGTGCGGAGCCTCGGAAGGGGGAGGATCTTCCAGTGAGCGAACTCTGGCCCCATCTACCCGCCGTCGTGAGCGAAGCCTTGTATGACCATGTCATCGAAGGACGGCCTCCCGCCCCGCAGGACACTCATCCGGAACAGACGTGGGCCCCCATAGGCGCTCGCATCAGGCCGAAGCGTATCAGGCAGTTGATCGACGCGATCTACGCATTGGCCAAAGAGCGTGGCTTCCCGACTCCCCCTAATATTCATACAAAAAACTCTTTTGACCGGGACGCGGCTCATCTGATTCGTAGCCACATGGATCTGTCGTGGGCAGAAGCTGGCAACCGCGACCTCTGGTCCTTCATTTCCCTCGTTGCCTTGCCGCACGTCACGATGTGGCGGTTCGGCCCAGACAATAAGGAACGATGGGTTGCTTCCGATTTAACCCGACACACCTGGGCCCGATTGTGGTGGCACGCGGTTGTGTTCGCCGGCCAGGAGCACATCCTGGCTGCCCTGACCGAGAGTGATCTCAATCAGCTCATGGAACGCCGCAGCATCGGCGGTGATCCCCGCCTTGTGAGAGAAATGGCCCGAGCTGTCCTCGAACACACCGCAGACGTCCCGCGCAGGCCGGTGATCCGCGACGTCACCGCGCGCCTGCGTCGATACCTGGCGTTCCTTGACATGCGAGCTCTCTCCGACCGCCAAGTCCGAGATCTTTGCAACACGTTGACAAACGAAACAATCACGCGGCTCAGGACAGCCGGCGTCTTGTATCGGGAGCAATCGCAGGCTTGAGCCCCGGTGAAAGTGCATGCCTCCTTGACGCCAGTCACCCCAGAGAGCCGCCGGGTCATGCCAATGCCCCGTGCCTCGGATTGCGGTGAGACCGGGACAAATCTTGGACTGCCGGTACAAATGTCCTAGTATGCGACCATGGCGCTGAATAAGGTTGTCCGCGACTTCAAGATCACCGTCCTGGGCCGCACTCTGGAGCACCTTGGCACACAGATGTACAAGCGACGAGACGTCGCGATTGCTGAGCTCGTCGCCAACTGTTGGGACGCCGGAGCGACTCGTGTGGACATCATGGTTCCATCTGAGCATGAGTATGATCCCCGAACCAGTGTCCTGACGATCACAGACAACGGCGTCGGCATGACAGACGACGAAGTCGAGCACAACTACCTGGTTATTGGCAGGAACCGTCGAGCGGCTGGACAGTCCCCCAATAGGGGACGGCCGGTCATGGGGCGCAAAGGAGTAGGCAAGCTGGCGGGATTTGGGCTTGCTCGCAATATGACCGTCACTACTTGGCGCAATATGAGATCGTGCACCTTAACGTTGGACGCGAGCACACTCAAGACCGACCCTGACTCCACCGAGCGTGTCACCATTCCAGGTGTTCTCGAGCCGGTGGATGAATCCATGTCAATGTATGAAAGTGGAACTCGCATTGTCATGCGCAACCTCAAGCACAAGACACCTGTCGACATCACTGGACTCGGCCAGGCCCTTGCTCGCAGATTTAGCACCAGGGTACGCGGCGACATGACGATCTACCTCAATGGCGAACCTGTCTCCGACCCAATAATCAGCTTTGACATGCGCGAACCGGAGACTGGAGACGAGACGGTCGAAATCTCGCCTGGGCAATCCGTCAGATGGTGGGCTGGCTTCAGTAGCACTGTTCTGCCGAAGGAGTTGCAAGGGTTCACGGTGATCGTCAATGGAAAGACGGCTCAGGCCCCTCCTTATTTCTTCGATGTCGAAGGCACAGCCAGTGGTCAGCATGGCACGAAGTATCTAACCGGGGTCATCGAAGCGGACTATCTGGATGCCGGGGTCGACGATGATAGCGACAGAGTGTCGACAGACAGGCAGGAAATCGATTGGGATGACGAACTGGCGGCCCCTCTTAAAGCTTGGGGAGACGCACTTACTAGGCGACTTCTACGCGAACGCATAGAAAAACGGGGCGAACGCGTAAAGAATACAGTCCACGAGAACACGGATTTCGCTGCAAGAATAGCCAGGCTCGACAAGCAATCTGCCAATCAGGTGTACAAGTTTCTTGTACTACTGGGCAAGTCCGGAACGGAAAATGACCAAATAGATCCCCTGGCGGACACAATCCTGCGCGCTTTCGAGTACAGGCAATTCCACGACTTTATATCAGAGTTGGACGTTGCTGCCGCGAATCCCCACACTTTTCAGCAGGCCGTGGAGTACATGCGCGATTGGAAGCTGCTCGAAAGTCGCGCCGTGCTCGAGGTGGTCAGGGGGCGCCTCGACGTCATCGACAAGTTCTATGACTTGATCGTGAACGATGCTCCCGAAACCGCCCCGAAAAAGGGTCGCGAAAACTTGCACGACCTTATTGCCGACTACCCTTGGCTGATCAACCCGGAGTGGCAGATATTCTCCGAGGAAAAGAGGGTGACTGCCACTCTCAGAGAATGGGGCCGCGAAGATCTCGACGACCCCGAGTATGCAGGTCGCTACGACTTCTTAGCGCTATCGGGTGATGGAAAGCTAGTGGTAATAGAAATCAAACGCACAGGCCACTCGGTCACGATCGATGATTTGTACAACCTCGAGAAGTATGCCGCACGCCTTGATGCCGCTCACACGATTGGGTTCATGGCGTTCATCTCAAGCGAAAATTACGAAATCCCCACCAGGGTACAAAAGGCATGGGAAGATCGCCAGGATGCTGCACTACTCACCTGGCAGCAGATCCAGACGCGCGCCCGCAACTACTATGAACATTATCGAGCGATTCTTGAGGGCGATATTCAGGATGCTCACTTCGCCAAGAAGGAGCAGGAGGTGGCACGCACGCGTCAAGTTCTGACACAAGGCGCTTATAGGGGCGTAGAAAGGCGTCGGAAAGGTCTTGGGCCGCAAGATATTGATTACGACGTTCCCTGATTATCGCCTTGTTGACAACGTAGTCTGCAGGCACTTCCGTACCGTTGCGCCGAACTCTACGATCAACCCCGCAGAAAGTTATAGATGGCGCCTGCGATGGCACGGCCAAGCGGGATGGGGACAGCATTGCCGATCTGCCTTGCAATATCAACCTTTGACCCGCACCAATGGAAGTCGACGGGAAAGCCCTGTATACGGGCGGCTTCGTAATGTGTTATCGGGCGATCTTCGACAGGATGAAGATATCTTCCTTTCTCGGGTTTGAAGAACTCCGTCCTGATGGTCACCGAAGGCTCACCCAGGCGAAGCCTACCCATAACGTCACCAGTACCCGTTCTATGATTGTCCCAGCTTTCCGTCGACAGGTATCCGACATGAGCGACTACGCCTTGGGGGTTGGGTTCCGAGTAAATCTGAATCTTGCCGTTGCCGTCGACCGTGTACCACTTGCCATATAGATCGTTCCTGTTGCCGCCACGAGGGATTGCCCGGTAACGAGCCCTGGAAAGGGGCTGAGGGTTGCGGCCGACGTGCAGATCTCGCGTGGCGAAGATACCCGGGACATAGTCATTGATTTCCGGAAACCTTGTGCGAATCGGGGGAAGCTCGGTTCCGCTGATCGTCATAGCCGAAGATTCGTCAAAGACGCCGTCCACCGGGATCCAGTAGGCAGGCTGCGAGTCTCCTGATATTTCTTCCCGGCGTGGAGGCTGCTCCTTCTTACCTTTCGCTTTTGGGAGCGGTACGTACGATGCGTTCGGATAACTGAAATCCCCCAGTTCGCCGAGGCTCTTTCGCACGCCTATTATCACCGCCCGGCGACGCGCTTGGACAGCACCGTAGTCGGCGGAGTTCAGCAGGAATTGTGCGGTCCACTCGTCCGGCGACCCATCCGGATCTGCTCCTGGGGGGGTCGCCAAATGATAATGCTCTAGCAATCCGCCGGGTTGAATGACTTTAAGCAAATCCTGAAATTCATCGGACTTCAGAAAACGGTCGACGTTCTCAATGACAAATACTTTTGGCCGGATTCTCGCCACGATCCGAACAAATTCTTCCCACAGTCGGTTTCGCTCCAGGCCGAATTTCTTCCGATTCAAGGCCGAAAAACCTTGGCACGGAGGCCCTCCGATGATCACGTCTGCGTGAAGGTCCTCTTCGGTGGGTTCCCACTTCTCGATATCACCAACATGGATCCGAGTGTCAGGTCCTTCAGGATCGGGGCGGAGACTTCCGAAGTTGGCAGCGTACGTGGCCGCTGCCGCCGGATCGTGCTCCACTGCGGTGATACTCCGGAACACGGGACCATGGTTCGCCACACCTTGAGGACGAAACTCATGGAACCCCTGAGTGAAGCCGCCACAGCCAGCGAAGAGATCTACGACTGTGATGGGGGCAGCGGCTCCGGTGTTGTGCATAGGCTGATCTTAGCCGGCTCTCGCTGGTGGGATGCTAGTGTGACTGATTTAAGGTTCTGATGCCCAGACATTCCAAGACACTGCCAGAGGGCCCTGTATGTGATGAGGTGGCCGGAAGCAGTGGTTCGGCAGCCGTCAGCACGACTCTTCCCTGGAAACAGCGACGACGGAGTACGTGGGGTGGGTGACGGAAGGGCTAGCTTTGGCGCGAATGCCGTCGCTCCCGCACAACTACGGCGATGCTCCTGGCAGCCTCTACTGGATCCTCGTGTTCCCAGACACGGATGGGCAGCCAGCCGAGGTCGAGGAGCTTCTGGTCAGTGTCCCGATCACGTTCCCGGTTACGGTTGATCTTTTCACGCCAGAAGGCGGCATTCGTCTTGGGCCATGTCGCGTGCTCGGGGCAGCCGTGCCAGTAGCACCCATCGACGAAGACAGCCACACGCGCGGGACCGAACACGACATCCGCCTCACGGCGCAGACCAGGTAGGGGCCGCCGATGCACACGGTAACGGAGGCCCGCGCGATGGAGTTCCTTGCGGAGGATGAGTTCAACCTGTGTGTTCCGGCTGCGCTGACGGCTCATCCGCTGACTTACCGCAGGCGTCGTCGTCAAGACTCGCATTGGAGCGCTCTTCCTTCGTCGGGCAGTGTACGACCACTTGGGTGCAATCAACGCGATGATAGTGATCTTGCCAGCGCCGACGAGCCCCAATGCACGGCATGCACCGTCACTTCGGGATTGAGGCCATGACGAGCATGGACTTCGGTGCGCATCTCACAAGTGGGGCCGATACGAGACTGCCAGTCTGGAGACTGCCCGTAGATCCATGGTATCTACCTGATGGTGGTCGACTCTTCATAGCATCGATTGACGCCCCCCAGCGTGAAACCTCTGCCAGCGGGCCCGACAACGCCGCTGGCCTACCGCTACTCACCCAGGTCGTCGCTGCCCAGCCTGTACCCACCAATGCCTGAGCCAACAGCGCCCACCCGCATCGCCGTAATCGATCGCGCCACCACCCTGGGCATCGACCTCCAAGTCGTCACCCACGACCAGGCCACCACAGGCTCGCCCCCGCTCGATGGGACAAGCACGCCCTCGGCCAGCTCATGCTTAGCCGCGCTTGACCCGGGACTACGAAGTGCAGCCCGGCCCGATCCGAAGCTCACCGCACCCCGGATCCTGGCTGGCCTGCGCAATCTGGGCATCGGCCTGGCACGGAAGCTCGGCTGGACCGACCTCGCCGCCACCGACCGCTACCGCAGTCACCCTGCCGACGTCCTGCAGCTACTCGGTCTCACCACATGAGAACGCCTTCGGCCCTACTCCCGTCTGGCTTCCGACCTCATGGCCGCCCAACACCCGCAGAGGAGCGCTTCGCTCTCGCAGTCGGAACTGGGGACATGCATCGGATGATCTTGAGCAGCCCATGCGCATAGTGGGCCATATCCCCAGCTCGGCTGGCCTATGCAGGGGGACGAACTTCCACTCTCCTAAAGCGGTACGTTGCAACATCTGACACTTCAGACCAATCCCGGCGATTCGGTTGCTGAGGTGTGTGAAGCGCAGTCCAATGGCCCTAGGCCCCTGGTCCGAAGCTTGATCGTGCATCCGAAGGAGTCACGTATGGCCCGGGAGCAAGTGGAACAGGCATTGCGCCGAGCTGAGCAACTCACCGATCAAGCCAGACCCGGTCTTGACCGTGCGATCGCGCTCATGGCGCAGAACGTCTGGAGCGGCCCGGCCGCTCAGCGTTTCGTCAGCGAGCTCACCGGGCAGCACCAAGCCCTTATCGGGGCGTGCGCTGGTGCGGTAGACGAACTGCGAGCGTTGTTAGCCCGTACGCCGGCGGACAGTCCAGGCTAGGCCAATGGGCCAGTTGGAGGGCATGGTCCCTGAGGGCGTCCGCAGCCTGAAGGACGCCCTGCGCCAGGCTGAATCGTCGCTGGACTCCATCGGCGAGGAGTTATGGAACATCCTGCGCGGAGCCTGGTTGCCGACCAGCTCGGCCGACACGATCCGTCAGGTAGCGGCGTGGGCTGGAGCCCAACGGATCGGGTGGTCAAGTGTCGTACAGGCCGTCCCATGGTTCGTAGAAGCCGATGTTGTTCGGGTAGAACTCGGCGTGTTCTTCGCCTTCGAAGGTCTCGATGACGAGGCCGAACAGCACGCCGTCGAACGTGCGCTGGAAGGGCCGGATGGCGATGTCGTCGAAGCGAAGGCCCGGAAGCGCGTCGAGCCAGTGCTTCAGCCGCCCGTGGGCGAGGTCGACGGCTGTCCGGTGGTCGTCTTCGGTGCCGATGCGCTCGATGCGAGAGTCGAGGTGGTGGCCGGCGGTGTCGAAGGTGTGCAGAACGACGTACCAGCGTTTGTGCGTCGGCCAGTCATCGGTACGGGTGTAGCCCTCACGGAAGGCGGCGACGACGGAGCCGAAGAGCTGGCCGCCTTCCCAAGGGCCGATCGTGCCGGTGTGGTAGTCGGGTTCGTAAACGATGGGGATGATCTCGGGGACTGTCATGAGCTGGAGAGTAGCCATTGGAGCCGACAACACTTTGAACTGTCACGATCTTGCTAACGTCGGTGCTAACAACGCCCTTGAACGCCCCTGGACGGCTCTGGAGTCTCCGAAGCCCGGAGCCCCTGATGACCAGGCGTTTCTGTCGGTGCTGGATGGCGATGGACGTCTCCGGCCTCGCTTGTAAACAGAAGGTCAGGGGTTCGATTCCCCTCGTCGGCTCTGCAGCTCAAAGGCCCCTCCCGAGATTCGGGAGGGGCCTTTCGATTTCGCAGCGCCGTACAGCAACCGCGTTAGTTTTCCTGCTCGCGGAAGCGGCAGCGCGGCCAGGGCCATCCTTAGCCGCGTGATGTGATGGAGCCGGTTCAGCCCGCCGTATGAGGTCCCCGTGCCTGCGCCGATGCTCCGGGGCCAGAGTCAGCCCGACCAGACGTGGCCTCACCGTCACAGTCCGCTATGTCTGATAGATCGCCATCAGCGCCAACCGGTGCAAATGAGAGGGCCAGCGGTTAGGGTGTGCCGCGATGACAACTCCTGCTATGCCGGGCGCGCGGTGGTTGCTGCTGGACGAGTACACCGGCGAGGTGGGTGAACCGGACGTCACACTGGGCGTGTGCCACGACATCGACGGGCTCTTCTCAGATCCCGAGCCCATCCCCCTACCAGAGACCTTCACCCTGCTCGGCTGCGAGCCGAGGGGGCCGCTGCTGGAGGCGCTGGGGCATCTGGGGACCGAGCGGGCGTGGCTGCCCAGCATCGCCCTGTTTCCCATCCACCGCCAGCGGCCTGACAGGTGCCTATGGGACGAGCGCGGGTGTACCTGCGTGGAAGAGCTCATCGACGTCACCGTGATCGGCCGACGCCCGTCGGCGACACGGGACGGCCTTGTCGACCTCGACCTGCGCGGGTATGTCCGGCTGCTTCCGGCCGCGGGGCTGCCGGAGGACAAGCCGGACGTGACAGGGTTTCGGCTGGCCGCGCTTGATGACGTGACGCTCGGCTGGTGTCTGGATGTTGCTGGAGTCTTCCGCAAGCGACCGGCCGCGCCGATCCGGCCGGTGACCCTGATCGGCTTTCTCCCCGAAGCGCCGCCGTTGCTGAGGACCATCGAGGGAAGCAAGCTCACGGCCTCCGTCATGGCCCTTCAATACGACGGGCGGATCGCCGGCGAGGGCGGGCTGCTGTCGGCCACCGTCATCGCCGCCCGCCCGTCGAAGTTGGGCAATGGGCTGCTGGACATCACCTTCGACGGTGGGATCGAGAAGCCGACACCTAGTGGTGCTCGCGAGATCTTCCGCATGTGGTACGACGGCGGTCCGGCCCAGCCCAACCTGTGGACACGCTACGACCGGCTGCTGCAGCGCGAATGGCTTGGTCTGGCAGTCGGTCGTCACCTTCTTCAGGGCGGACTGCCGGACAAGCCAGCCGGGACGACCTATCACCTCGACGGTCGTTTCGTCACTGACATCGACGCCTTCTATTGCGCCATCGGAGAAGCGATCAACGGTCCCGGCGGCTATTTCGGCTGGGACCTCAACGCTCTCGACGACTGCCTCGCCGGCGGATGGGGTGCCACCAGCCCGTTCCGGCTGATCTGGCACCACTCTGATGTGGCCCGCCGCCACCTCGTCGCCGGCTACGACCGGCCGGACCACCGCCTGCGCGACTGGGGGCCGAGCATCGAACTGGACGACCTTCTGGAGATCTTCTCCGAGCACAGAGTCGAGGTCGAGTTCCGCTGACATCACGGCTCGAATCACCTCTGACAAATCGGCATGGCGTCACCACTGGCGCCAGCTATGCGCGATAGATGACCGTGAGTGCCACCAAGGCATACGTGCTTGAATGACAAGCTCAGGGCCTTGATCGCTATTGGTAAGGCCGGCATTGAGCCGGTCCGGAGCGTTGTGGGTGGCCAGCTTGACGCCGGATGTCTCGGGACTCGACCGTCCAGGGATCCCCGTAGATGAGCACCAGCCATGGACAATCCAGCTTTACGGCTAGAACCCCACGTACGGAAGCGCTCGCCACATCCACAACATGACACGCCACCACAGCAAGACCCGGAACACGTACGCAATGATCAAATAGGGAGAAGCCACGACTATGCGAGCTTTCGCGGCTCAGCGATCGAGCGGTGCGCAATGAAAGCGATCCGCTTCCAATCCGACGGCCGTAGGCTTCACCTCGGAAGGGTCCGCTAGGCAGGGAAGTCGGTGTCCCAGGGATAGGCGAACCGATCGGGCGCTACGCCCCAATCCTGGAGCAGGGTGAGAAGGGCGGCCTCGTCGGTGGCCACGGTGCGCTTGGTTTCGTTGCTTCCGATGTCGTAATCCCAGCTGTCGAGGCGCTCGGTGACGTATTCGCAGTGTGTCAGCCGGAAGCTGCGTCTCTCGTCGTTACGGGTCCAGCCCTGTCGCTGGGCGGCATCGTCGGCATCAGTTTGCAGGGGGCGGATCTCGATCCATGCCCGGTACTGCGGCTCGCTCGCCTCGACTTCGGCGACGAGGGATCTGCCAAGACGAAGCGCGCTTAGCTTGTCCGTAGGGAAGACTGCTTCAGCGGGTTGATCCACAGGGTTCAGCGTCTCATGGTGGCGTCCGGGGGACCGTGCGATGAGCTTGCTCCGCTCCGACGGACACCATCGTTGTGGTGGTCAGGCCGCTGCGACTGCCTCGTAGTCGGCGGGGCTACGGTAGCCCAGGCTGCTGTGCAGGCGGTGCAGGTTGTACCAGCCCTCGAT
>NZ_JBGNUU010000033.1:0-80348 GCF_041950485.1 Nonomuraea sp. ATR24 | reverse complement strand
GGTCGGAGGGGAGGGGGGTGGGGGGTGTGCCGCGGAGGAGGTGGAGGTGCAGGGCGCGGAGGTCGGGGCCGGGGTCGGTGCCGAGTTCGGCGGCCAGCAGGCGGCGGTAGGTCTCGAAGGCGGCCAGGGCTTCGGCCTGCCTGCCGTGGGCGGCGAGCGTGCGGAGGTGGAGGGCGCGCAGACGCTCGCGCAGGGGGTGGGCGGCGGTGAGCTGCTCCAGCTCGGCCACGCCGCCCGGCGGCCGGTGCCCGGTGGCGAGTTCGGCCTCGATGCGGTCCTCCAGCGCGCCGAGCTGCAGCTCCTCCAGGCGTACGGCGGCCGAGGCGGCGAAGGGGAGGGCGGCGGCGTCGGCCAGCGGTTCGCCCCGCCACAGCGCCAGCGCGCCGGCGAGCGCGGGCAGGGCGGCGTCCGGGCGGCCCTGGCGCAGCGCCCGGTGCCCCTGGGCGGCGAGCCGTTCGAAGCGGGTCACGTCCACGCTGTCGCCGGGCAGGTCGAGCCGGTACCCGGCGGGTTCGGAGCGCAGGGCGTCGCGGCCGGGCAGGGCGCGGCGCAACCGGGACACGAGTGAGTGCAGGGCCGGGGCCGGGTTGGCGGGGCCGCCGTCGGGCCACAGAGCCTCGGCCAGGGCGCGTGAGGTCACCACGCCGCCCGGGTCCAGGGCCAGCCGGATGAGCAGCGCCCGCAGCCGGAACCCGCCGACGTCGACCGGCCGCCCGTCCGCCACCACCTCCAGTGGCCCGAGCACCCCGATGCGCATGACCCCACTCTGCCACGCCACGCCGGACCGGCGGGCGGCCCGACCGGGAGGGGGCCCGGCCGGGAGGCGGCCCGACCGGGAGGGGGCCCGGCCCGGGAGGCGGCCGGTCCGGGAGGCGGCCGGTCCGGAGGGCAGCTGGTTCGGCGGGCAGCCGGACCGGGAGGCGGCCAACCCGGGAGGCGGGTGGCCTCGGAGGGGCGCTAGTTCGGTGGGTCGAAGCGGCCGTCTACGGCGGTCCAGCCGCCGTCGACGTGGAGCACGGAGCCGGTGACGAAACTGGCCGCGTCGCTCGCCAGGTAGACGACCGCGCCGGCCATCTCCTCCGCCGTGGCCCACCGGCCCAGCGCGCTCTTGGCCGCGTAGGCGTCGTACCAGGCGGGGTTGTCCTTGATCTGCCTGGTCAGCGGCGTCTCGACGACGCCGGGCGCGATCGCGTTGACCCGCACCCCGGACGGCCCGAACTCGGCGGCGGCGGTGCGCAGGAGCTGCACCAGCCCGGCCTTGGTGGCCGAGTAGACGCCCTGGCCGGGTTCGGTCACGGAGGCGCGGATCGACGCGAAGCCGATGATGGAGCCGCGGCCCCGTTCGACCATGCCCGCGCCGAAGGCCCGGATCACCTCGAACGAGGCGCGCAGGTTCAGGTCGACGACCCGGTCGAACTCCTCGCCGGTGTAGTCGAGCAGCCGCTTGCGCACGTTCGTGGCGGCGGTGAACACGAGCACGTCGACGGGGTGTTCGGCCGCGGCGGCGGCGCGCAGCTCGCCGGTGTCGAGCACGTCGAGCAGCCGGGCGGCACCGCCGCAGCGCTCGGCGGTGGCGGTGGCGGCGGCCAGGTCGCGGTCGGCGCACACGACGTCGGCGCCGTGCGCGGCCAGCGCGAGCGCCGACTCCCTGCCGATGCCGCTGCCGGCCCCGATGACCACCGCACGCCGCCCGTCCAGGCGGAACAACCGCTCGTATGCCATGGAGGCACCCTAACGACTGGTCTGACCAGTGCACCAGGCCGGGTGGTTCAGGGCCGGCGCGCCTCCCATTCCTCGCGGGTGATCTCGTACTCGACCTCGCCCTGGTCGGAGCCGTCGATCACGTCCGGCCAGTCCTGGAAGAACGTGCGCACGAAGCGCAGCCCGCACTTCTCCATGACGCGCCGCGAGCCGCGGTTGACCGTCATCGTCTCGGCGTACACGCGCCGGGCGCCGAGGGCGAAGGCGCGGTCGATGAGCGCCAGCGAGCCCTCGGTCGCGTAGCCCTTGCCCCAGGCCGCCTTGTGCAGCCGGTAGCCCAGCTCAGGCCCCTCGGCGGGGCCGTTCAGGAGGAACCAGCCGATGAACGTCTCCCCGTCGAACGCGGCGTAGAAGCCCCCGGCGGCGAACCTCGGCAGCGTCTCCCCGGTGATCACCTCGCGGGGGACCGGCTTGCCGCCGTTGAGGTAGCGCATCACCTCGGGGTCGTTGTGCAGGTCGTACAGGAGGTCGGCGTCGGCCTCGGTCTCGGTGAAGCGGCGCAGGGCCAGGCGGTCGGTCCGCAGGTAGATGTCCACCCGCACACGCATACCACCCGGCTCCGGCGCGGTTCGACAGGTTTTCCGGCCCGGCCGGCGGTCACTTCGACAGGTAGAGGGTCTTCCAGGTGCCCGCGTACAGGCAGGTGAGGGAGGGCTTGGCGGCCTTGGGCTCGGCGCAGACCTTGAGCTCGACCTGGTAGACGTCCCCGTGGCTGATCGTGAAGTGCTTCGGGGTGCGGTAGGAGCAGTCGCGGGCCCAGCGGTGCCGGAACGGCAGCTCGCCGCCCGAGCGGTAGGTGATGCGGAAGACCGCCCACCCGCACGCGGCGCCGCGCGTGTTGTCGCGCACGGTGCCGCTGATCCGGACGGCGTCGGCGGTCGGCAGGTCGGCGTGGTCCTCACCGGTGGCGGTCAGCGTGCCGGCCGCGACGGCGCGCTTCCCGGGAGCCTGGTACGGGCCCCACGACCCGGCGGAGGGGGCGGCGTGCGCGGCGGGGGCGAGGGCGGCGACGGTGATGGTGGCGGTGGCGGTGACTGCGAGACCGGCGAGGGCGCGGGAGAGGCTCATCGGAGGACCGTCCTTCCTGGTGGATGGCCTCACTGTGCGATGCGGCGGTTTCAACCGGCTTGCTGGTGAATGACCGGCGATTTCAACCGGCTTGCCGCACTCCGCCCCTCCTCGGAAAGCCGGGATGTCCCCGCGACCATACGACAGATTCACCTTATGTCTTAACAAACGTTGACTTTTTGTTCATCTCCCGGATAGAAAGCTGTCACTGATCGGCAAGGAAGACGGGAGTCCGGCGGCACCATGATCGGGGAGATCGAGCTGCTCAGCGTGGCCACCAGCCTGCCGGAGCCCGCGCTGGACCTGCACTACCTGCACTACCCGCTGGACGTCCCCGAGGGCGCGGGCGAGCTGGAGCTGGAGCTCGCGTACGACAAGGTCATGGACGTCGTCCAGATCTACGCGGTGCTCCTCGACCCCGCGGGAACGTTCCGGGGGCACGTGCAGTGTCCCGGCGGGCCGGGACCGAGGCGGCTGGTGATCCGCGTCGGGCGACACGACGCGACGCCGGGATGCGTCCCGGGCCCGGTCCCGCCCGGCCGATGGACCGTACGCCTCGATCTCGACCGCCACAAGCGGGCCGCGCCGTACGAGCTGACCGTGCGCGCCCGCCCGGCCGGGGAGCCGGCGACGGCGGCGGCGCCAACCGTGCCGCGCGAGCGTCCCGCGCCGGGGGAGGTCACGCGCGGCGGCGCCGGCTGGTACCGGGGCGAGCTGCACAGCCACTCCCACCACTCCGACGGCCGCAGGCCCGTCGCCGACCTGGTGCGGGCCGCCCGCGACGCCCGCCTGGACTTCCTGGCCGTCACCGACCACTTCACCTCCGCCCACTGGGACGACCTGGCCGCGCACGACGACGAGCTCGTGCTGCTGCGCTCGATGGAGCTCACCAGCCACTGCGGCCACGCCAACCTGCACGGCCTGTCGCGCTGGGTCGACACGTACGTGGACCGCCCCGAGCACACGATGACCCAGGTGGCCGCCGACGTGCACGAGCAGGGCGGGCTGCTCTGCGTCAACCACGCCTTCAGCGGCGACCAGGCGTGGCGGCGCTTCGACACCCCGTGGGACCGCGTCGACCTCATCGAGATCGCCCACCTCCAGCAGGGCGCCAACAACGACGCGCAGATCGGCCTGTGGGACCGGCTGCTCACGGCCGGGCACCGGGTGATCGGCGTCGCGGGCAGCGACTGCCACGACCCGCACGACCCGGCGCAGGCGCTCGGCCAGGTGGTGACCGTGGTGCACGCCGAGGAGGCGAGCCGGGCGGGGATCGTGGCGGGGCTGCGGGCCGGGCGGGTGGCCGTGTGGCGCGGCGCCGACCTCGACATGCGCGTGGACGGCGCGCCGATGGGGTCGAGCACCGGGCGCGGGCGGGTGCGCGTCGAGGTGGACGTGCGGGCGGACGAGCCGGTCGTGGTGTTCGTGCTGCGCGACGGGCTGATCATCGGCGTGGTCCCGGCCGGGGACCGGCCGGGGGAGTGGCAGCGGATCGCCGTCGAGGACGTGATCGACCGGCCCGGCTACTACCGGGCCGAGGCGCACGCCGACCCCGGCAGGCACGACCCCCGCTTCTGGGCCAGCTCGATGCGCGACCACAGCTCGCTGCGGGCCGCCGGCAACCCGGTATGGATCCGCTGAAACCCCCCTCAGATCAGGAGACACCACCATGCGGTACGGGATCATGCTCGGCGCGGTCACGCTGGCCCTGGCGGGCTGCTCGGGTGTGCTGACCAACAACGACGCGGGCGCCGGCCAGGGCGACGCGAACTCGCTCACGCTCTACTCCGTCAGCGGCCCCGAGGTCACGGACCCGATCCTGGCCGCGTTCAGGACCGCGCACCCCGACATCACCGTCAACAAGATCAGCCTGCCGGGCACCGGCGAGGCGTTCGCCCGTGTCAGGGCGGAGAAGGACCGGCCGCTCGGCGACGTCATCTGGGGCGGCTCGTCCGAGCTGTACTCGGCCAACGCCGACCTGATCGCCCCCGTCGAGCTGCCCAACGACGCCGCCACCGTGGCCAAGGACCCCAACCATGTCTGGCACGCCACCGACCTGCTCTTCCAGGCGATCGCCGTGAACACCGACAAGTTCCCCGACGCGAGCAAGCACCCCAGGACGTTCGCCGACCTGGCCGAGCCGGACTACCCCGGCGGCGAGATCGCCTTCGCCACCCCCAAGTCGTCCGGCACCTCCTACAGCCTGCTCACCACCATGGTCACGCTGCACGACTGGGAGTACGTGACCCGGTTCGCGAAGAACGCCCGGCTGCTCGACGGCTCCACGGCCATGTTCAACATGGTCAAGGACGGCGAGGTCGGCACCTCGTTCATCAACGAGGACCTGGGCGCCAAGTGGAT
Organism: Nonomuraea sp. ATR24; assembly: GCF_041950485.1. Classification (NCBI taxonomy): domain Bacteria; kingdom Bacillati; phylum Actinomycetota; class Actinomycetes; order Streptosporangiales; family Streptosporangiaceae; genus Nonomuraea; species Nonomuraea sp. ATR24. Next base: position 75,158 of record NZ_JBGNUU010000033.1, on the reverse strand, counting down.
CGAGGCCGGGGCCAAGATCAAGCTGATCTACCCGTCCGACGGCGTGTCCAGCCAGATCGGCTCCGCCGGAGTCATCAAGGGCGCCAAGCACCTGGAGGCGGCCAAGACGTTCGTGGACTTCCTGATGTCGAAGGAGGCCCAGCAGACGATGGTCGACCAGGTGCAGCGGCGCTCCTCCCGCGCCGACGTGTCCGCGCCGACCGGGCTGCCGCCGGTCGAGCAGCTCAAGCGGGCCGGCGTGGACGAGAAGTGGGCGGCCGGGCAGAAGGACGAGATCCTGGCCAAGTTCGACGACGCGGTCAAGAGCGCGGGCTGATGGCCGTCCGGTCCCGGTCCCGTTCCTCCCGGGCGAACTGGCGCGACCCGTGGCGGCTGGCCGGCCTCCTCGCCCTGCTCGTCCTGCTGATCTTCATCGTCTACCCGCAGCTGTGGATCGTCACGGCCGCGTTCACCTCCGACACGGGCGAGTTCACGCTCGACCGGTTCGCCGCGTTCGCCGCCGACGACCGGTTCACCGCGCCGCTGGTGCACAGCGTCGTCGTCAGCCTCGCCGTCGCGGCGGGCGCGGCGCTGGTGGCGGTGCCGCTCGCGTTCGTCATGGCACGCTACCGGGTGCCCGGCCGGGAGGCCGTGCTCACGCTGCTGACGATGGCGACGACCTCGCCGCCGTTCCTCGGCGCGTACGCGTGGCTGCTGCTGCTCGGCAGCGGCGGCATCGTCACCAAGGCGGCCCGCGAGGCGGGCGTGCCGCTGCCGTTCGACTCGATCCTCGGCGTCGGCGGCATCATCTGGGTGGGCGTGTGGTTCACGTTCGCGCTGATCTTCCTCATGGTGTACGACGCGTTCCGGGCGGTCGACCCGGCGCTGGAGGAGGCCGCGCTGTCGGTCGGGTCCACGCCGTGGCGGGCGCACTGGAAGGTGACGCTGCCGCTGGCGGTGCCCGCGATCGTCACCGGCTGCTACCTGGCCGGGATGCGGATCTTCGCCGACTTCGGCACGCCCATGCTCATCGGCGGCGGCTACCAGATGCTGCCCGTCGTGGTCTACCAGAACTTCATGTCCGAGGTGGCCGCCAGCCCCGGCGTCGCCGCCACGGCCAGCATCGTGATGGTGCTCGTCTCCGGGCTCGCCCTGGTCGCGCAGCGGCGGATCGTCGCGCGGCGCTCGTTCGCCGTGACCGGCGGCCGGGAGCAGCCGCTGCGCGAGCTGCGCGGCCTGCCCAGGGCGCTGACGCTGGGCGGGATCTGGACGGCGCTGCTGCTCGGGTTCGTGCCGCACCTCGTGGTCGTCCTCACCAGCTTCCTGCGCTGGCAGTCGGGCATCCTGCAGTGGGAGCCGACGCTGGACAACTACCGGCGGCTGTTCGAGGAGTCGCTGCAGCCGATCGTGCTCAGCTTCGTCTTCGCCGGCATCGCCTGCCTGCTCGCGCTGGTCACGGGCGTGGTCGTGGCCTACATCGTGGCCCGCAAGCGCTTCCGGATCTCCGGCCCGCTGCTGAACAACCTCGTCATGGTCCCGTACATCCTGCCGGGCACGGTGTTCGCCATCGGGTTCATCCTGGCGTTCAACCACCTGCCGGTCATCCTCACCGGCACCGCGCTGATCATCGTGGTCGCCTACTTCATCCGGCGGCTCCCGTACGTGATGAAGTCCATCGAGACCGCGCTCGCCCAGGTGCACCCGTCGCTGGAGGAGGCCGCGATGAGCGTCGGCGCGCCGCCCAGGCGCAGCTTCCGCGACGTCGTCGTGCCGATCATCAGGCCCGCCGTCATCTCCGGCGGCACCGTCGGCTTCCTGCAGATGATCACCGAGCTGTCGGCCACCGTCATGCTGTACGCGGTGCCGTGGGTGACCATGACCGTGGTCATCTTCACCAACGCCATGCAGCCCGGCAGCCCGTTCGGCGTCGCCTCGGCCATGACCACCGTGCTGCTCGTGTCCGTCTACGTCCCCCTCTACCTGCTGCGCCGCCGCTACAACATCCGGAGCATCTGATGGACATCAGCATCGAGGGCGTCTCCAAGTCCTTCGGCGAGACCACCGCCCTGGAGTCGGTCGACCTGCGGGTGCCGTCGGGGCGGCTGGTCACGCTCCTCGGCGCGTCCGGCTGCGGCAAGACGACGCTGCTGCGCATCGTCGCCGGGTTCGAGACGGCCGACACCGGCAGCGTCCGGTTCGGCGAGCGCGACCTGGCCCGGGTGCCGGTGTGGAAGCGCCGCATCGGGTTCGTCTTCCAGAGCTACGCGCTGTGGCCGCACATGACCGTCGCCGAGAACGTCGCGTACGGGCTGCGCCTGCGCAAGCTGCCCAAGCAGGAGATCGCCGCCAAGGTGGAGGCCGGGCTGGCCATGGTCGGGCTGACCGGCCGCGAGCAGCGCAGGCCCGGCCAGCTCTCCGGCGGCCAGCAGCAGCGCGTCGCCCTGGCCCGCGCGCTCGCCCTGGAGCCCGACGTGCTGCTCATGGACGAGCCGCTGTCCAACCTGGACGCCAAGCTGCGGATCGAGATGCGCCGCGAGATCCGCCGCATCCAGCAGGAGACCGGCATCACCGCCGTCTACGTCACCCACGACCAGGACGAGGCGCTGGAGATCTCCGACCTGGTCGCCGTCATGAACGGCGGCCGCGTCGAGCAGATCGGCGCCCCCGAGGACGTCTACGACCGGCCGGAGACCACGTTCGTCGCCTCGTTCGTCGGCACCGTCACCCTGCTGAAGGGCGAGGTCACCGCCGACGGCGGGCTCGCGCTCGGCGGCGGCGCCACCGTCGCGCTCGGCCGGCCGCCCGGCCCGCCCGGCGCCGTCGTGAACGTCGCCCTGCGCCCCGAGGACCTGCGCCTCGTCGACGCCGGCGCCCAGTTCACCGGCACCGTGGTGCGCAGCAGCTTCCAGGGGTCCGGCCGCGAGTCCGTCGCCGAGCTGCCCGGCGGCGAGCACGTCACGTTCGAGCACCGCCGGCCGCTCGCCACCGGCGCCACCGTCGGGCTGGTGGCCGACCGCTTCACCGTCGTCGAACGCGACACGGGCCTCGCCTGAGCCCCGGACCGGCGGGGTACAAAGGATCACATGACCGCACTCGGCGCCGTGTTCCGGCCCCAGCTCCCGCCCGAACGCCTCCGCGAGGTCGCCCAGGCCGCCGACGACGCCGGGCTGGAGCAGCTGTGGCTGTGGGAGGACTGCTTCTTCGAGGGCGGCGTCTCCACCGCCTCCGCCGCGCTCGCCTGGACCCGCAGGCTGCGCGTCGGCGTCGGGCTGCTGCCCGTCCCGCTGCGCAACGCCGCGCTGGCCGCGATGGAGGCGGCCGCGCTGCACCGGATGTTCCCCGGCCGGGCCGTCGTCGCCCTCGGCCACGGCGTGCAGAGCTGGATGGGGCAGACCGGCGCGCGCGTGGAGTCGCCGCTCACGCTGCTGCGCGAGCACCTGGCGGCCACCCGGGCGCTGCTGCGCGGCGAGCGCGTCACCACGCGGGGGCGTTACGTGCGGCTCGACGACGTCGCCCTCGTGTGGCCGCCCGCCTCGCCGCCGCCGGTGCTCGCCGGCGCCACCGGGCCGCGCACCCTGCGCCTGTCGGGCGAGGCCGCCGACGGCACCGTCATCGTCGCCGGCACCGCCCCGGACGACGTACGGCGGGCGCGCCGGCTCATCGACGAGGGGCGGGAGGCGGCCGGGCGTGACGACCGGCACGAGCTCGTCTGCTACCTGCACGCCGCCACCGGCCCCGGCGGGCCCGCCCGGCTCGAGGCCGAGACCGCCCTCAGCGGCAGGCCGGAGTACGGCGCCGCCGGGCCGGCCGCGGCGATCGCCGAGGCCGCCGCACGGCTGGCCGAGGCCGGGGCCGACACCGTGATCCTGCAGCCCACCGGTGACGAGCCCGACCCGGCGGGCTTCGTCCGCTTCACCGCGGAAGAGGTGCGGCCCCTCCTCACCTGACCGAACGCCGTACCGGGACTCGCGGCGGCGTCACGGGGCCCAGGCGGTGGCCTTCAGGACGGCGGCGGCCACGGCGGCGGGCGGGTCGTCCGCCACCTGCACCGTGACGTCGTCGACCTCGGCCGCGTCCAGGATGTCGTCCAGCTCGCCCGCGCGGGCCAGGTGCCAGCGCAGCCGCGCCTCGTCGCCGTCGTGCCGCCGGACCAGCCGCCGCCGGAGCGTGGCGGGCTCGACCCGCAGCCGGCACACGGTCAGGTCGACGCCGAGCGCCTCCCGGTAGCGTCCTCGCTCCTCCAGGCTCTCGATGACGCCCGCGAGGACCAGCCGCACGGCCCCCGCCTCCAGGTAGTTGCGGGCGACGCTGCGCAGGTTGCGCACGGTCATCGCCGAGTTGAACGGGTCGCCGGGCGGCGACGGCCAGGAGCGGCGCAGCCAGTCGAGGTCGAGCACGGCGCCGGGGACGCGGGCGTCGGCGAGCAGGTCGCCGAGCGCGTCAGCCACCGTGGTCTTGCCAGCGCCGACAGTGCCCGTGATCAGGAGGGCGCGGGCTGGGGACATGCGGCCATTCTGGCAGAGACCCCGTCCGGCCGGTCCGCGCCCCCGGCGGCCGGCTCACCTCCCGCCGCGCCGCACGTACACGGGCTCACCCACGTCGACCAGGCGATACAGCTTGTCGGCGGTGTCCATCGGCACCCGCACGCAGCCGTGGGAGGCGGGCCGCAGCGGCACCTTCGTCGACCCGTGCATCGCCACCCCGCCGACGAAGTACAGCGAGTTGTACATCGACCCGAGCGGCCCCGTCGTCCATCCCGGGGCCCGCTTGGTCACCCGGAAGTCACCCTCCGGGGTGCGCGCGATCCGGCAGCGGCCGCCCTCGCAGAACTGCACCCCGGCGCCGCTCGACATGTGGGAGACCAGCACCGGCCGCCGGTCGCGGTAAACGGCGAGAAGCTGGCGGCGCAGGTCGATCTCGACCCGGTCGCGGGGGCCGCCCGGCACCAGCGGGCGCATTCTCCGGGGACGTTCCAGGGCGCGCAGCACCTTGGCGTCGGCCACGTTGCGCGGGCGCATTCCCTGGCTCTTCTGGAACCCCCACACCGCGGCCCGGGTGGATTCGTCGAAGACCCCGTCGGCCTGTCCCCAGAAATAGCCGCCGGCCCGCAGCCGCCGCTGCATCTGCTTCACGGCGGGGCCCCGGTCGCCGGGCCGCAGCACGCCCGCCGGAGCGGCGGGATCGGCGGCCGCGCGGGCGGCGGGCGCGAGCGCCGTGGGTGCGGGGACTGCGGGAGCGAGGGGCAGTCCCAGGCCCACCGCGAGAACCAAGACGTTGATCATACGCCACTTCGTTTCCCTGTTCGGTGCATGCGCACCCCGGCGAAATGCCTTTTTCCGTAAAGGGCTGCGAGCCATTGTTGTCCCGCTAAATCCGGACAAATTGAATTTCGCTCTCACGCCTCGCGGAAATGGCGATCCTTTGATCATCCATTGCTGTTCGACTGGATAAGAGTGATCGGGAGTGCGGGTATGTCTGCGGCTGTCGCGGAGCGAGCGAGTCGGCGCCCCGCGTCCAGATCGATAAACCCATGAACGGAAACGATCGCCCATGAACACTGAGAGTCGAGCGCCGCGCGCGCTCAAGCGGGTCGCCACCCTGGCCCTCGCGACTGCTGCCGCCAGCGTCATGCTTCTCCCGGCGGCGCAGGCCGCCGGCGCCAGCACGGCTCAGGTGGCCGGCACCGCCGTCCAGGCGGGCGTGGTCACCGGTGCGCACGAGAAGCCCCTCCTGGGCTGCCGTCACCGCCGCTGCGGGCACGGCTGGGGCCACCGCTGGTGGGGTGGCTGGCGCCACAAGTGCCACCGTCACCACCACCACTGCCGTCGCGGCCCGAGGGGCCCCGAGGGCCCGCGCGGCCCGCAGGGACCGGCGGGTCCGCAGGGCCCCCAGGGCCCTCCCGGAAAGGTCATCCACAAGCCGGTGTGGCCCCACAAGCAGCACGAGCTGGAGCCGTGGTGGGCGCACAACGACCACGACCACGACCGCGACTGGAACCGCGGCTGGGACGACGGTAACGGCTGGTGGGAAGGCTGGCGCCACCACGACCGCAACCACGACGACGACTGACCGGCGGGCGCGCCCGCGCGCCCGCCCGGCCTGACCGCTGATGCCGCACCCGTGCCACGGGTGCGGCATTCGCACGTTGACGGCCTGACGGGCCGCCGCCTGCCCGGCTCCGTGCTTACCGTCCGTAGCCTGGAGCTCCACGGCTTGACTACAAGTCAGGATATGTGGTCGTCTCGTCACTTCTATTCGTAACGGGATGACTTCGGGGGGTTTCGCGCCATGCCATGCCGGCACGCCGTGGGCCGCGTGCTCGCTTCCACGTCCATGGCGATCGCCGCTCTGGCGGCCACCCCTCACCCGGCCCCGGCGCACGCCGACCCGGCCCGCCCAGCGGGGCAGCCTGCCCGGACGGAGGCCCAGGCTCCCCGCGCCGGGACCGTGCCGCCGGTGCCCACGCCGTCCGGCACGCCGGTGCGGGTCGCGCTGGAGCCGTCGCCCGCCCTGGCCGACCCCGGCGAGGGGCAGACCGGCCCGGAGGCCCCCGAGGTGACCACCCCGGCGGGCCCGGCGCTCGCCGACGCCGTCGAGGCCGAGGCCCGCGAGAGCGCCCGGGCGCCGGAGACGGACCCCCAGGCGGACGACGGGCCGGGCGACGACGGGCCGGGCGACGACGGGCGGGAGAACGACGGGCCGGGCAACGGCGGGCCGGTGTCGCCGCGGGACGTGCTGCCCGCCGCCGACGGGGCCGCGCCGCTGGCGTTGCAGGCCCCCGTCGCCGGGCTGTTCGGCAAGCTGGCCAAGCAGGTTCCCGGCCTGACGTACCGGCTGTGCGTGGAGAGCGAGCGGGTGCCCGTCTCCTGCTCGGGCCCGCAGCCGCTGGCCAAGCCGGTGGCCGCGGACGTGACCGGCGACGACAGGGCCGACGTGGCGGCGTACCTGCTGCCCGAGGCCGAGCCGGGGAAGTCCGCCGTCGGGCTCGGCTTCACGGTCAGGCGGCTGCCCGGCCGCCCGGCCGCCAGGGCCCGGGTGTGGGCCGAGTACGACGGCCGCGTCTCCGTGGGCTTCGGCGGCCTGCTGTCCGGCACCGACCGGGGCACGTTCACCGTCGACCTGTCGGGCGGCCATGTGAAGGCGAGCGTGACCCGTACGGACCCGGGGGCGTCCGCCACGACGGTGGCGGGGCTGACCGGGAAGGCGCTGGTGAGCCTGCGTCAGACGCCCGCCACCGGCCGTCTCACGGTGGACGCGAGCCTGGGCTCGCCGCGCCTGGACGTGACCGCGTCGGCCCCGGCCCGGGTGGAGGCGCTCGCGGTCACCGGCCGCCGCGTGACCCGGGCGGTGCTCGACCGGATGCCGAGGAGCGCCCGGGTGACGCTGGAGGGCGGCGGGGCGCGCTTCACCGCGCCGAGCCGGATCGGCCGCGCCGAGCTGCACGACCACCACTACAGCGAGGGCCGGCTCACCCGGCTGGCGAGCGTCGAGCTGCGCGACGTGCCGCCGGTCCTGACCGCCCGGTACGCGACCGAGCGCGGCAGGCAGGTGCTGACGTTCGGCACCGGGCGCGGCCGGGCCGGGGCGGCGCGCGTCCGCTACTACGACCGCGCGGCGGGCCGCGCCGTGCTGCGCGCCGGGCTCACCGGCCTGCCCGCCCGGCTGCGCCTGGTGAACGACCCGGCCGCGCACCGGGTGCGGCTGACGGCGAGCTCGCCCGTGGGCCGGTTCGAGGCCGTGCTCCAGCGCGGCGGCGGCGCGCTCGCCACCCCGCGCGGCGGCCACGTCACCATGATCAAGGACGGCGCCGCGTTCGGCGTCTCGGCGCTGCTGACCAAGCTGTCGGCGTTCGATGTCACGTACGGGGCGCGGCCGCGGGCGCGGCTGGAGTCGGGCGGCGGCCGGCCGTTCACCGGCGCGGCGAGCGTCGACGGGGCGCACCGGGCCAGGCTGGAGCTGTCGAACACGCCGCACGAGGTGGAGGTCACGCTCGACCCGGCGGGCAAGGCCGTCTACCGGTCCGCCGGCACGATCGGCGAGGTGCGCGCCGCCTACGCCAACACCCGTTCCGCCCTCGCCGTCGACGTCACCGCGCGGGGCGTGCGCGGCGACGCCGGCGCGTCGTGGGAGCTGGGGGAGCGGTCGAGGGCGGCCGTCTCGGGGTCCGCGCCGCTGCGCGAGATCCGGCTGCGCGCCCGGCGCGGCGGCGACGACCTGAGCGCCACGGTGACCGGCCCCGGCAGGCGCGCCGAGCTCGTCGCCGACACCGCCGCCAGGACGCTCACCTGGACCTCCGGCGCGCCCGTCCGATCGGTGGACGCGCTCGCCCGCGTCACCGCCGGCGGCCGGAAGGTGCGGGCCGCCGCCCGGGTGACCGGCGTGCCGGCCCGCTTCGACGCCTCCTGGGACCCGCGCGGCTACCGCTTCCGCGGCCTGTCCGGGCCGGTCGGCTCGGCGGCGCTCGCGTTCACCAACCACGACGGCGCCAAGGTCCCGGCGGGGCCGCACCTGGCCGCCCACTACGACGAGGAGTCCGGCGACCTGGACGCCGCCGTGCGGGTCAAGGGGCTGCGCTCGGTCGCGTTCACGCCGTCGGACGGCGGGTTCGCCGCCGACGTCCGGGCCGCCCGGCAGACGCTCGCGCTGTCGGCCGACGTCACGCGCGGCGACGTGCGCGCCGGGCTGCTCGGCACCGCCGGGCCCGCGCCCGGGCGGCTCGCGGTCTCGGTGTCGGGCGGGCAGGTCACGTACTCGGGCACCCGCATGGACGTGCGCGCCCGCGCCTGGGCCGGCAAGACCGGGGCGCTGCGCGACCTGAAGGACGCGCCCGCGCTGGACGACGGCATCTCGCTCGTCGACGGCGGCTGCCGGCCGGGCACGCGGGGGTGCGCGCCGGGCGCGTTCTGCGCCGAACGGGGCTGCTTCGCCGTCCGGGCCCACCTGGACGTGGCCGGGCTGCCGGAGAAGGTGACGGTGGACCCGGCCAGGGAGACGTTCACCTTCGACGGCTACCGGCCGGGCGGCCGCGGCCTCGGGCTCTACCTGGCCGGGACGGTCCTGCCGCCCGCGCCGGTCAAGGTCGCCGCCCGGCTCACCGGGCTGCCGTCGCGGATCACCCGCATGTCCCTGGGCCCGTTCGGCGTGACGCCCGGCCCGCAGGGGAACGTCGTCGAGGCCGCCTACCGCGTCGAGCCGGCGGCCACGCTGGGCGCGCTCACCGCGCACGCCGAGGCCGGGGGCGCGCGCGGGCGGGTCGCCGTCGCGCCGGTGCCCGCCGCCGTGGCCGTCCACGGCACGTACGGGGCGCGGACCCGCGTCAGGGTGATCAACTCCGCGCCGGTCGAGCGGCTCAGCGCCCAGGTGACGGTCCCGGGAGCCGGGAGCGGGGAGCTGCGGTTCACCGACGTGCCCGCCCGGTTCGGCGTGGACGCCGACGCCTCGGCCACCGGGCTGCGCGTCCCGGCCGTCACGTACAAGGCCGAAGGAGGCCTGTCCACGCTCGACGGCCTGCTCCGCGTGGACGGCGGGCTGGCCGACCGGTCCGGGCGGCTCGGGCACGTGTCGCTCTCCGTCACCGACCTGGCCGCCGACACCACCGTCAGGCTCGGCCCCGACCTGTCGGTGGACCTGGTGTCGCGGCCGGTGCCCACCGGCCGGGTCGCGCTGCGCGCCGGGCTCACCGTCGACCCGGTCGCCCGCCAGCGGGTGCGCGCCGCCCAGGACGTCCCCTACACCGGCGGCTTCCTGTCCTACCAGGTGAACGGCGACTTCGCGCTCGGCCGCAGCTCCGTCGCCGACCTGTCGCTGGCCGTGCGGAAGGTGTCACGGCTCACGGTGCGGCCGGGGCGGGTCCCGTTCGGGCTGAAGGCGCCGGCGGCGCTCGGCTACCTGACGCCCGGCTTCGAGGGCGCCTACGACCGGCTCACGCTGCGTGCCCGCGGCGTCGACCTGCGGCCGGACGTCACGCTGGGCGTCCGGCTCAGCCGGGAGGTCGGCGCGGACGTCTTCCGCGAGTCGGTGCGCCTGGGCGCGGCCAGGTCGCTCGCGCCGCGCCGCTACGACCAGCGGCTGCGCCGCATCTCCACCCGTCCGCAGATCGCGGCGGCCGGGATCCGGCTCGCCTGCCTGGCGGTCAGCGCCAAGCCGGGGTTCGCGGCGCGGGGGAAGGGCGACTCCATCACGCTGCGCGGCGCGGTCGGGCCGCAGATGGTGTCGTTCCTGGACCCCGGCGGCCAGACGCCCGACTACGCGGTCGACCTGCTCACCCACTTCATGTCGCCGTTCCCCGGCGCCGTGTGGAAGGTGGACGCGCGCGCGGGGGGCTGCCGGGCGTAGGCGGCGGTTCAGTCGAGGGGGTGGCCCAGGCGGATGAGGCGGCGGCCGCCGCGCTCGACGACCTCGCTCACCGTCCACACGCGCTCGGCCACCACCGTGCCGTCCATGGTCATGTAGCCGCCCACCCGCAGCACCGGGCGGCCGGTGTCGTCGAGGGCCAGCTCCGCGCGCGACTCGGAGTCGTCGCCGAAGCGCAGCAGCAGGTCGTCGAACTCGACCGGCGCGTCCAGGATCATGCCGGGGGCCAGCCGGGGGTCGGAGGTCTCGATGAGGTCCATCCGCCCGCACTACCCAGGAAAACGGGGGATAGCGGTTACCAGGGTCCATGCGATGAAATATCTCCGGACCCTCAACAAAGGCTGGAGTTTCGCAGTGCCCCTGTTCGATCTGCCGCTTGACCAGCTCCGTGACTACCGCCCGGAACGCGACGAGCCCGCCGACTTCGACGACTTCTGGGCCCGTACGCTGAGCGAGGCGCGCGAGTTCGCCCTGGACGCCGTCTACACCCCCTACGACGCTCCCTACGCCCACGTGGACGCGTTCGACGTCTCCTTCTCCGGCTGGGGCGGGCACCGGATCAACGGCTGGTTCCTGACGCCGCGCGGCGCCGAGGGCCCGCTGCCCTGCGTCATGCACTACATCGGCTACAGCGGCGGGCGCGGCTTCCCGCACGACCACCTGCTGTGGCCGGCGGCCGGGTACGCGGTGTTCGTCATGGAGACGCGCGGCCACGGCGGCGCGAACTTCGCCAGCCCCGGCACCACCGCCGACCCGCACGGCGGCGCCAACGCGCAGGCCCCCGGCATGATGACGCGCGGGATCATGGACCCGGACGACTACTACTACCGGCGCGTGTTCACCGACGCGGTGCGGGCGGTCGACGCGGCGGCGGAGCACCCCGCCGTCGATCCCGGCCGGATCGTCGTCTCCGGCGGCAGCCAGGGCGGCGGCATCGCGCAGGCCACGGCCGCGCTGCACCCGGGGGTCCTGGCGGCGCTCGTCGACGTGCCGTTCCTGACGCACTTCCGCCGGGCCGTCGAGATCACCGACCGCGACCCGTACCAGGAGATCGTGCGCTTCCTGGCGAGCCGGCGCGAGGTCGCCGACCAGGTGTTCCGCACGCTGTCGTACTTCGACGGGATGAACTTCGCCGCCCGCGGCCGGGTGCCCGCGCTGTACTCGGTGGCGCTGATGGACCTGACCTGCCCGCCCTCGACGGTGTTCGCGGGCTACAACCACTGGCAGGGCGCCAAGGAGATCACCGTCTGGCCGTGGAACGACCACGAGGGCGGCAGCGGCTACCAGCGTGAGGAACAGCTCCGCTACCTGCACAAGCTGCTGTCCGCCTGACACGCCGCCGGTCCGGTACGGGCGCGTACCGGACCGGAAGCGTGTGTGGTCAGGCTGGGCGGTCGGTGACCAGGAACGACACCGCCCCCTGGTCGTCGGCGCCCGCGTCGAGTGACTTGTCCTCCAGCACCGTGGCGGCCACCGGGTCGAGGTAGACGCGGGCCCCCTCGGCCTCCACCACCTCGTCGGCCGGCTCCGGAGCCGTCGCCAGCGACAGGGTCAGCGAGTTCGCGCTGTCGCCCTGGGACGAGATGCGGATGCCGCTCTGGGCCGGCTGAGGCGCCGTCGCCGTCAGGTCGCGGATGGCCTGCGCTGCGTTGGCTGTCAGGGTGAGCACCAGGGCTCCTCCTCGTTTTCGACGTACATGAGTTGCCTGCCCTTCCCCCTTCCACCGGACCCAACCATCCGCGGCCGAAATCTTTACCGTTCGGTGCGCGCCGCCCGGCGCGGCATGGCGCGGCGGAGAACGCGAACACTTTATTACTGTTCGTGGTTGACATCTCGCTGAAAGTGATTCGGGGGACCGTTCATGCGTATTCGATCTCTTGCCCTGCTGGTGGCGGCGGGGGCCGCCGCTGCCGCCGTGTCCGGCTGCGCCGACGCCAGGACCTCGGCGGGGCTGCAGTCGCCCGCCCCCTCGCCCACGGCGACGGGCACGGCCTCCCCGGGGGCGCTGTCCGACCAGGACCGGATCTGGATGAAGAAGATCCACCAGGGCAACCTGGCCGAGATCCAGGCCGGTGAGCTCGCGGCGGACAAGGCGACCGGGTCCAAGGTCAAGGAGGTGGGCGAGCTGCTGGTCAAGGACCACACCGCGCTGGACGAGCAGCTCACGGCCGCCGCCGGGAAGCTGGGCGTCAAGCTGCCGTCGAGCGCGACGAGCACGCAGAAGAAGGTCATCCAGGCGCTGGAGTCGGCCGCCAAGGCGGACTTCGACGAGGAGTTCCTCGCGGCGATGCGGGCCGAGCACCGCAAGGCCGTCGCCGAGACGCAGGTGGAGCTGAAGAAGGGCTCCTCGCCCGAGGTGAAGGCGATGGCCGAGGACGCGCTGCCCAAGCTGCAGCACCATCTGGACATGATCAAGGAGGCCGGGGCGGGGAACTGAATCCCGGGATCCGGCAAAACCTGCCCGTCAGGCGTGCGCTTATAGAAATGCGGGGTATTTGTCCGATTTGAGCCACCTGTCGGCCATGACATAGGCCGCGGGACGAACAATTCGGGGGAATCGTCGTGGCTATGCAAACAGAGATCCGCAGTCTGCTCGACTGCCATGTCATCGGCTCGGACGGCCAGCACATCGGCAAGGTGGGCCAGGTCTTCCTCAGCGACCGCACCGGCGAGCCGGAGTGGGTGACGGTGCGCACCGGCATGTTCGGCATGCGGCAGACCTTCGTGCCGCTGGCCGGCTCGCGCCGCTCGGGCGGGGAGATCCGCGCCCCGTACGACAAGGAGACCATCAAGGGCGCGCCCAACGTCGACGTGGACGACCGCCTGACCCTGGAGGAGGAGGCCGCGCTCTACCGCTACTACGGCCTGCAGCCGTCGAACATCCCGACCCAGCGCAAGCCCGAGACGGGCACCGGGACGACCACGGGCAGGGGCACGGCAGCGGGCACAGCGGCGGGCGCCGGCCAGGCGATGCGCGGGCGCGAGCGCGATCGCGAGGGCGACATCGACATGACCCGCTCCGAGGAGCACATGCACGTCGGCAAGGAGCGCCGCGAGGCCGGCCACGTGCGGCTGCGCAAGTACGTCGAGAGCGAGGACGTCGAGGAGACCGTGCCGCTCGCGCACGACGAGGTCGTGATCGAGCGTGAGCCCATCAAGGACGGCAGCGCCACGGACGCCAGGATCGGCGAGGACGAGGAGGTCATCACCCTGTACGAGGAGCGGCCCGTCGTCGGGACCGAGACCACGCCGGTCGAGCGGGTGCACGTGCACAAGGAACGGGTCAGCCGCGAGGAGAAGGTGCGCGGCAAGGTCCGCAAGGAGCACCTCGACGTGGAGCAGGACCAGGACGGCAGGCCCCTGGACGAGGGCGTCCGCCGCGACCGCGACAGGCGCGGCGACCGCTGAGCGGGCGGCCGCCGGCCCGGATGTGGCGGGAGCGCACCGCGTTTCCCGCCATTTCCCAATAAAGTTATAGATTCAATCGAATATTGTATTGTCAAGCTCAGTCATGTTGCCTGTCAGAAGCTTTTGACGAGGCTTGGCATAAAGCTCGACCTCGTTGAGCATCGCGCAGGTCGCGCCGATCTCGGGATCGCATCCCGCGCTCTCCTCGGCGACGATTCTGACGTGCCTGCCCTTGACCGGCGGGTCGAACGTCACATGGCGCAGCGCGTAATCGGTGCGGTCCGTGACCGTCGCCACCGGCTCGCCCCAGGCGACCCCGTCGTCCGAGACGTACACGCGGGCGCTCGCCGGATGCCCCGGCCGCAGGCTGAGCCCGAGCCGGGTGAACCGCTGCCGCTTGCCGAAGCCGAGCGTGAGCGTGCCGGGCCCGCCGGCGGCCACCGCGCCCGACCAGTAGGCGGTGCTCCCGTCGAAGGCCCCTTCCGCGCGCGTGCGCGGGCGTGACGGGCTCGACCAGGTCATCGTCGACTCCACGGTGAGCGCGCCCGACCGGTGCAGCGCCGCCAGGTCCAGCCTGCCCGGGGCCGGCTCCGGCAGGTCGATCGTCCGGTGCCGGATCCCGTACCAGCTCCCGTGCTCGAACAGGCCGCTGTCCGGGCAGGCGGTCTCGTTGAGGCCGCCGCCGGGCAGCAGCCCCGGGAGCTTGCAGTTGTCGAACACCTGCAGCAGCCGGTGCGGCCCGACCGCCGCGATGCCGGTGTAGCCGGACGTGCCGTGCGCGTCGTAGACGCCGTCGCGGTTGTGGTAGGTGACCCGGGGGTCCTTCCACGTCTCGCCGAGCCCGTCGGGGGAGAGCGCCAGCCACACGTCCGGGCGGCCCGCGCTCAGCACCAGGGTCCCGCCCGGCATCAGCAGCAGCCGCGGCGCCACCCCGCGCACCACGCAGTCCTTGCCGTCGAAGGTCAGCTCGCGCACCGGCGACCAGGTGACGCCGCCGTCGGCCGAGCGGCTGGTGGCCAGCGTGGCGTACTGGCCGCCCTCGCGGCGCAGCACCGCCAGCAGGCTGCCGTCGGCCGTCTGCTCGATCGCCGCCTCGTTGTACACGTGGACGCCGGACGGCCTTGCGATGACGCCGCGCCGGGTGAACGTCCTGCCGCCGTCCGCGCTGGCGTACACCTCGGCCTGGTGCTTGCCGGTGTCGGTGTAGCGGGTGTAGACGCTCACCAGGATCGTGCCGTCGGCGAGCTGGATCGGCAGCCCGTGCGCCACCCCGCCGCCGATCAGCTCGCCGGGGCTGGTGAACGTGGCCTCGGTGCGCGTCCACGGCTGCCCGAGCCCCGGGGAGGTGAACACGCCGAGCCGGTTGGTGTGCTCGTCCTGCCTGGTCAGGTAGTACGCGGTGGCGAACAGGCCGCCGTCGTGGAGCTGGATCGGCGCCTCGCGCAGCGGCGTGTCGGCGGGCGCGCCGAACGTCAGGCCGCCGTCCGTGGACGCGGCCTCGGCGCTCTTGTACGACTCCATCACGGCGTCGGCGTTCCGGGAGTACGTGACGAGCACCCGCTGCGAGGGCGACCCGTCGGCCCCGGCGGTGTCGATCGCCGTGGCGTTCGGGAAGCCGGCGAAGTCCAGCCGCTGCCGCGCGTCGGGCTCGGCCGCCGGAGGGCGCGGGGCCGGGTGGATCCAGCCCGGTTCGGTCAGCCGTGTGTCGGGCACCCGGCAGTACGCGACCCCCGCCGCGCTCCGGGTCGCGGGCAGCAGCGGCAGGAGGCAGGCCGCCGCGACGACCGCGACGGAGCCCGCGTATCGGGGTCCCCCGCTGTAACCGCGGGGTCGCCTTTTCCCGGCCTCAGGGGACGTTCATCTTGCCTTAGCGCCATATCCGGACTGTAGATCACGAAAGGCGCGATGAGCCGCATTTACCTGACGAGTCCTGCCGAAACGGCGCACGGGCGCGGCTGGAGCGGCGTTCGGGGCGCCCTGCGGCGGGCGAGGCGCTTGCCCAGCCTGCCGAACGGTAAACCAGCCGCCTTCGTTAAGTGCCAGTTGACAGGAGGGGGGCTATTGGCAGGATCATGACTCACAGAATTAGTGGAAGTTTACAGAGGCACGGCTGACCGCACCCCCACGGTAGGAGCCCAACGTCATGTCCCTCCACACCGACAACTACCGCCACCCCTACAGCGCCGACCCGCCGCGCCGGCCGCGCTTCGCCGTGCTGGAAGCCCCGCCGGAACTCCCCCCGGAAGAGCCCGACACCCAGGTGGCCGAGCGACTCCAGCAGATCCGGGAGATCTCCCACCGGGCCATCGGATCCATCGACGACTTGCTCAAGCGCACCGCCTGATCGCGGGACCAGCGGGGGGATTCCGCCGGGAGCGCACCGGCGGGACCACACGGGACGACATCTCAGCAAAGAGGAGTGTCATGCAGGGTCAAACGCGACTGGCGTCGGCAGCACGGGACGTCGGAGCTCACCGTCCACGCGTCATCGCGGGTGTCGCACGCCCGCAGAGCGTCACCGAGGTGCGCGCCGTGGTCCGCCGCGCCGCCGCCGACGGACACCGGATCTACCCGATCAGCACCGGCCGCAACTGGGGGATGGGATCGGGCGTCCCCTCCACCGACGACAACGTGGTCGTCGACCTCAGCGGCCTCGACCGCATCCGCAGCCTCGACCTCGACAACGGCTTCGCCGTCGTCGAGCCCGGCGTCACCCAGGCCCAGCTCGCCGCCGAGCTGCGCGACACGCCGTGGCTGCTCAACGTCACCGCCTCGTGCGCCGACACCTCCGTGCTCGGCAACGCCCTCGAACGCGGCGACGGCTCCGTGCGCTCCCGCATCCAGGACGTCGCCGGCATCGAGGCCGTCATGCCCGACGGCAGCCTCGTCCACACCGGCGGGCTCGACACCTGGGGCCGCTACCGCGGCCGCGTCGCCGGCCCCGACCTGACCGGCGCGTTCGTGCAGAGCAACCTCGGCATCGTCACCGCCATGGCGATCGCGCTGGTGCCCAGGCCGGCCAGCTTCGGCCTCGTGCACGGGCGCATCCCCCGCGACCAGGTCGGCCGGGCCGTGGGCGCGCTGGGAACGTTCCTGCGCCGCGGCAACCCCGCCGAAGGACTGCTGCGCGTCCGCGACATCGCGCTCGTGCCCAGCCGGGGCGGCTGGACCGTCCCCGACGGCGTCGACCCCGAGCTGTTCACCATCGTCGGACCGCTGCTCGGCAGCGGCGAGACCGTCCAGCTCGCCGAGGAACTGCTGCGCAAGGCGCTGCTGGAGGTCGAGGGCGCCGAGGGCCTGCGCGTCCTGGACGCCACCGCCGTCATGCCCGACGACCCGCTCTACCCGCGGGCGCTCATGGCGCAGGGCATCCCCACCTGCCGCGGCGTGCACAAGGCGCTCGGCGTGACGTCCTGCGACCAGATCGACACCGGCAAGATGGGCTTCCTCGCCCTGCTGCCGCAGCTCCCGATGGAGTCGCGCTCCACCGACAACATCCTCCAGGTGCTGCGCGCCGCCGTCGAGTGCAACGGCACCGCCGCCATGCTGGAGTGGAACCTGATCAGCAGGAACCTCGCCAACGGCGTCATCCAGATCTTCTTCGACCGCGACGACGCCGACGCCGTCAGCCGCGCCCACCGGCTCCGCCAGGACGCGGGCGGCCTGCTGCGCGGCCACGGATGCGCCATCTACCGCTCCGACATCGACAACTCCGCCGCCGACCTCTACGCGCAGAGCACGCCCGACACCCTCGGCATGCTGCGCAGGCTCAAGACCGCGATGGACCCGTACGGGCTGGTGTCGCCCGGACGTTACAGCGCTTGACCGACCCCCGTCCGCCGGCCGGCGCGCCAGGGCCGGAACCCCGCGCCGGCGGCGGTCAACCATAGGCTCTCATGGAGGTGACCACGTGCCCTCGTCACCAGCGGCCATCCAGGCAGGAGGCCCCGCCGTCCGGCGCGGAACCCTGCTCCGGCTCGTAGGAGCGGGCGTCATGCTGGCGGTCATGGCCGACATCACGGCCACCACGATCGCCGTCGGCCTGATGCGCCACACCGACGCCGGCAACGGCATGCCGCTGAACGACCTGGTCTGGCTGACCAGCGCGGCCTTCGTCCCGATCGCGGCGCTGCTGGCGACCGCCGGTCGCTGGGCCGACCTGTTCGGCAGGCGGCGCGTGCTCGTCATCGGGCTGCTCGTGTTCGTCATCGGCGGCATCGCCACCCTCACCATGCCCACCTGGCCGCTCGTGCTGGCCGCCCGGGCCGTGCAGGGCGCGGGCGCCGCCGCGATGATCCCCGCCAGCCTCGCCGTCCTGCTCGGCGAACTGCCCGAGCACCAGCGGCGCGGCGCCATCGCGCTGTGGAGCTCCGCCTCCGGCCTCGGCTGCCTGCTGATGCAGGCCGGCGCCGGCTGGCTCGCGGGCGCCTTCGGCTGGCGCGCCCTGTTCGCGCCCGTCGTCGTCGTCGGCCTGCTGCTCCTCGTCGCCAGCGCCTGGCTGCCCGAGGGCAGCGCCCGCGCCCAGGCCAGGAGCAGGCCCGACATGATCGGCGCCGTGCTGCTGGCCGCCGCCATCGCCGCGCTCGTGCTCGCCATCTCCAAGGTCACCGCCTGGGGAGCCGACGCGGCCTGGCTCGCCTGCGGCGCCCTCGTGCTGCTCGCCGCCGCGCTCGCGCAGGCCCGCCGCCACCGGGTGCCCGCCATCGACCTGACGCTCTGGCGCCGTCCCGGGTTCGCCTGGGGCTGGCTGGCCACGTGGGGATTCGGCGTCCTGTCGTACGGGCTGCTCACCCTCCAGCCGCTCTACCTGATGCACGTGGGCTTCTCCATGATGGAGGTCGCCCTCTGGCTGACCCCGACCTCGATCGCCATGGTGATCACCGCCTGGCTCGGCGGCAAGATCGTCCGCAAGATCGGGCCGTACGGGCTCATCTACCTCGGCGCCGCGGTCTCCGGAGGCGCCTGCGTCGTGGCGCTCGCCCAGACCGGGCCGACCCTGTGGGGCCTGGCCGCCAGCGTCGCCGTCGGCGTCGGCGTCGGCGCCCTCGCGCCCGGCACCTCCATGGCCACCACCCTGGCCGCCCACCCGCACCAGTACGCCTCCGCGGTCGGCGCCGCCGTCATGTCCCGCATGGTCGGCGGGGCCGTGGGCGTCGCCACCGTCTCGGTCGTCATCGACCACCCGTTCATGGCCGGGCCCATGGGCGGACTCGCCAGCGCGCTCGCGCTGTGCGTGGCCGTCTCGGTGCTCATCGGCAGCCTGGCCCTGATCAAGATGCTCCGCATGCCGCACGCCACCGGCGAGGTCATGGTACTGGTGCCGCGCCGCATGCTCCTGGAGCTCCGCAGCACGCTCGCCGCGGTCGCCGCCGAGGCCGACGCGCTGCTGCCCGCCCAACCCGGAGAGCGCCCGGCAGCCGCGACCGGCCGAGCCCCCCATCCCGTACCCGCTCCGCGGCGAGCCCAGGCCCATGCCATGAGGGCCACCCCCGGCTCGTCCACCCGCGCCCATGGGGGCACGCGTCTCGTCCGATCATCAGAAGGGCTCTCGTCATGGCAATGACATCCTGCGACGTCGCGATCGTCGGCGCCGGGCTCGGCGGCTGCTTCCTGGCACTGCTGCTGGGCCGCGGCGGCAAGCACGTCGTCGTCGTGGAGCAGGGGCCGTCCGTCCCCACCGCCGGCGCCGACTTCGTCAAGCGCCCCGGCATGCAGGTGCTCGCCCGCCACGGCCTCATCGGCCTCGTCGAACGGCAGGCGCTCAAGCGCGACGTCGTCCGCTACTACCACGACGGGCAGCCGATCCAGGAGTGCCGCTACCCCGACGGGTTCCTCATCCGCCCCTACCGCGAGCTCGTCGAGGTCATCTACTCCTCCTGCGCGATGGAAGGCGTCGAGTTCCTGTTCGACGCCCGCATCGACCACCTGGCCACCGACGGCGACAACATCGGCCACCTGGTCCTCGCCGACGGCCGCGAGCTGCGCGCCGGCGTCGTCATCGGCGCCGACGGCACCCGCTCGGCCGTGCGCCAGGCGCTCGGCGTCGAGAGGAAGACCACCGCCTACCCGCACCTGCTGCGCGTGGCCACCGTGCCGCTGACGGCCAGCATCGCCCAGCTCAACCGGCTCTACTTCGACTCCAGAGGCTGGTTCAGCTACCTGTACCCGGTCGACCAGGACCAGGCCAGGGTGTTCGTCGGCCTGCCCGGCGAGGCCGAGCCCAGCACGCCCGAACTGCTCGACGGCCTCCGCTCGTTCGTCACCGACAACGCCGACGCCTTCGACGTGCTCGGCAACGCCGCCTGGCAGACGATCCCCATCTCCGCCATGCGGGTGCCCGCCTACCACCGGGGCAACGCCGCGCTCCTCGGCTCCGCCGCGTTCGCCTGCCACCCGATGACCGGCATGGGCATGAGCTACACGCTGCACGACGCCGAGATCCTCGCCGAGGCCGTCATCGGCGCCGGAGGCGACCCCGCCCGGCTGGAGAAGGCGCTGGAGGACGCGTACGAGCCGCGCAGGCGCGCGCACGGCGAGCTCATCGACTACGGCGACGCCCTGGCCGGGACCTACCACGACAGGGACGCCTACCTGCGGACGTTCCGCCAGGACCTGCACGTGTTCGGCGACACGCCGCCGATGGACGAGCAGTTCGTCACCCGCCTCTGAACCCCGCCGCGGTAGGGCCAGCCCTACCGCGAAGACGGGTGGCAGCGGCAGTCCGCCGGCCGGGCGCGACCGCGATGCTTGAGCGATATGACGATCGACCAAGCCCCGGCACGCCCGGCCCGGCAGGGCAGCGACTTCGCCGGCCTGTCCCGCCGCATCGCCCAGGCAGGGCTCCTGGAGCGCAGGCCCGTCTACTACGCCGTCCGCATGACCCTGGTGGCCGCCCTGTTCGCCGGCGGCTGGACCGCCTTCGCCCTCGTCGGGGACTCCTGGTGGCAGATCCTCGTCGCCGTCTTCCTCGCCGTGATGTTCGCCCAGGTCGCGCTGCTCGCCCACGACCTGGCGCACGGCCAGGTGTTCCGCTCCCGCCGCCGCAGCCGCGTCGCCGGCCTCATCGCCGGCAACCTCGGCATCGGCCTCGGCTACGGCTGGTGGACCGACAAGCACACCCGCCACCACGCCAACCCCAACCACGAGGACCACGACCCCGACGTCTCGCCCGACGTGCTCGTCTGGTCCGTCAAGCAGGCCGAGAACAGCAGCGGCGTGGCCCGCTTCGTCGGCCGGTGGCAGGCGTTCCTGTTCTTCCCGCTGCTGACGCTCGAAGGACTCAACCTGCACGTCTCCAGCCTGCGATCGCTGCGCCGCCCCACGCTCAAGAACCGCGGCACCGAGGCCGCCCTGCTCATCGCCCACGACGTCGCCTACCTGGCCGCCGTCTTCGCCGTCCTGCCCGTGGGCAAGGCGCTCGTCTTCCTCCTCGTCCACCAGGCGTGCTTCGGCGTCTACCTCGGCTGCACGTTCGCCCCCAACCACAAGGGCATGCCGGTCCTGACCGCCGACGACGAGCTCGACTTCCTGCGCAAGCAGGTGCTCACCTCACGCAACGTCCGCGGCGGCCATCTCGTCAACGTGGCGCTCGGCGGGCTCAACTACCAGATCGAGCACCACCTGTTCCCCAGCATGCCCGCGCCCAACCTGCGCCGCGCCCGGCCCATCGTGCGCGACTACTGCCGCTCCCTGGACGTCCCGTACACCGAGGCCGGGCTGTTCGCCTCCTGGGGGCAGGCGCTGCGCCACCTGCACGAGGTCGGCCGCCCGCTACGGTGACGACAGCACCACCAGCTCCGCGCCGTCGCCGTCCTCCGACACCTCGAACCCCGCCTCCGCCAGGACCGTCCGTAACGCCAGCCGGACCGCCACCCGGATCGTCGCCCCCCGCGCGCCGTCGCCGCGGGCGGGCACGTCCCACCGGACCACCACCCCGCGGCCCGGCTCCCGCCACACGCTCAGCCCGCCGTCCGCCGGGGCCGCCGCCCGCTCGATCGTGAACCCGGCGTCGATCAGCTCCCGGCGGACCAGCCGCTCCAGGTCCGGGCTCACAGCGCGCATCCCCTACGGCTGCCCGAGGACGGGCGCGGCGAACCTGGCCGCGCTAGGCTCGGCGGGATGCTGATCGCTGAGGCCCGGCGCGTCGCGGGGGAGTGGGCGCGCGACGAGGGGGCGCGGCTGCCCGGGTTCGCCGGGGCGTTCCTCACCGGGTCCGCCCTGTGGGCCGAGCCCGGCGACGACCTCCCCACCGGCTCCGACGTGGACGTGATGGTCGCCCTCGACCCCGTCCCCGACGCCGTCCCCCTCGCCGGGGGCGGCAAGTTCCGGCACCAGGGGGTGCTGCTGGAGGTCTCCTACCTGCCCGCCGACGCCGTCGCCGACGCGGAGACGGTCCTCGCCGACTACCACCTCGCGGGCGCCTTCCACCGGCCCGGCGTGCTCGCCGACCCCGCCGGGCGGCTCACCGCGCTCCAGCGCGAGGTCTCCCGCCGCTTCGCCGAACGCCGCTGGGTCCTCGCCCGGACCGGCCACGCGCTGGACCGGGTACGCGCCTTCCTGGCCGACGTCGTCACCCCCGGCCGCCCGGGTATGACGGAGGAGGCGCACGTCACCGCCTGGCTCTTCGGCACCGGCGTCACCGCGCACGTCCTCCTCGTCGCCGGGCTGCGCAACCCGACCATCCGCCGCCGCTACGAGGCCGCCGGCGAACTGCTCGCCGCGCGCGGGCTGCCCGAATGCCACGAACACCTGCTCGACCTGCTGGGCAGCGCCGCCCTCACCCCCGCCAGGGCCCGCCGCCACCTGGCCGCCGTCGAACGCGCCTTCGACCACGCCGCCCCGGTCCACGCGCCCGCCTACCGCTTCTCCTCCGACATCAGCCGCCCGGGCCGGCCCGTCGCCGTCGACGGCAGCCGCGACCTCCTCGACCGCGGCCTCCACCGCGAAGCCGCCTTCTGGCTCGTCGCCACGTACGCCCGCTGCCTCGCCAAACTCGCCTCAGCGGGCCGGCGGCCCCCGGCGGCCCTGCTGGACGACTTCCACGCCCTCCTCGCCGACCTCGGCGCCGACACCCCGCACGCCCGCCGCGACCGCGCCACCCGCGTCCTCGCCGCCCTCCCCGCCCTCACCGGGATCGCCCACACCCTGGCTCCCCCCTGATCCCAGCGGACGTGCGCACCCCCGCCCCCGCGCCGGACCGCCCGTCCCGCGCTGACCTCGCCCGCCTCCAGGGGGGCCGGATCCCCGGGTCGCGTCTCAGCGGCCGTCGAGGAGGCGGTATTCGGGGCCGAGGGCGGCGGAGGCGGCGTCGCCGATGAAGTCGAGCGGGAAGCCCAGGGAGAAGGGGACCGCGGACTCCAGGCGGCGCAGGGCGTCGTCGGGCAGGGTGACGGCGGCGGCGCCGAGGTTGTCGCGGAGCTGGCCGGGGCCGCTGGCGCCGATGATGGGGTGGACGGCGCGCGAGCGGGCCATCGTCCAGGCGATGGCGACCTGCGAGGCCGTGGCGCCCAGCTCGGCCGCGACCTCCAGCACCGCGCGCGCCGCCGCGTGCTCGCGCTCGCCGAGGGAGCCGGGCGTGACGCGGGTGCCGGGCGCGACCGGCGCGCCGCCGGTGAACTTGCCCGACAGGACGCCGCCCGCCAGCGGCCCCCAGGCGGCGACGCTCATCCCGAGCTCATCGGCCATCGGCAGCAGCTCGCGTTCGATGTCGCGCCACAGAAGGTTGTACGGGACCTGCAGTCCGGCGAAGCGGGTCCAGCCGCGCCATTCGGCCAGCGTGTCGGCCCGGCTGACCACCCACGCGGGAGCGTCCGACATGCCCACGTACAGGACTTTCCCGGCGCGGACCGCGTCGTCGAGGGCGCGCATGGTCTCCTCGATCGGCGTGTGCCGATCCCACATGTGCACCCAGAACACGTCGACGTAGTCGGTGCGCAACCGGCGCAGGCTGCGTTCGAGTGACAGGACGAGGTTCTTGCGGTGGTTGCCGGAGGCGTTCAGGTCGGAGGGGTCGCGGCTGAGCGTGTACTTGGTGGCGAGCACGAACCGGTCGCGCCGCCCGGCCAGCAGCTCGCCGACGACCTCCTCGCTCTCCCCGTACGCCGAGGCGGTGTCGATGACGTTGCCCCCGGCCTCCGCGTACAGGTCGACCATCTCGCGCACCTCGGGGGACGCCTCGCGGAACGTCATGGCCCCCAGGAACAGCTCGGAGACCCTCAGCCCGGTCCGGCCGAGCAGGCGATAACGCATGTTGTTCGTACCCTTTCGTCATGAGCGGTCCCCGCCCACGATGCCGTGCCGGTCGCGCCGGAGGGAGACCGGCCCGATACCGGCCCTGCGGGGGCCACCCTGAGCCCGTCCGATCCGTACACTTCGTCCCCGTGAGTGACAACGAGCTCGGCTCCTACCTGCGCGCCCTCCGTGAAGCCGTCCGCCCCGCCGACGTGGGGCTGCCCGCGGGCCCCCGGCGGCGCACCCCCGGCCTGCGCCGCGCCGAGCTGGCCACGCTGGCGGGCGTCAGCGTCGAGTACCTCACCCGGCTCGAACAGGGCCGCGACCGCAAGCCGTCGCCGCAGGTGCTGGGCGCGCTCGCCGACGCGCTGCGCCTGCCTCCGGGCGAGCGGCTCCACCTGCACCATCTCGTCAAGGTCAACACCGGTGAGAGCGCCCTGTGCCCGGGCATGGACCAGCCGCCCGCGCGGGCCGTGCGCGCCACCGTCCGGGCCGTGCTCGACCGGCTGGAGCCCGCCCCGGCCGTGCTGGTCAACCGGGTGTACGACGTGCTCGCGCACACCACCGGTTACGCCAGGCTCGCCGGGCCGCTCGGCGTGCTCGACGGCGAGGCGCCCAACCTGGCCCGTCACCTGTTCACCGATCCGCGGGCCAGGGCCGCCTACCCGGACTGGGAACGCCTCGCCGCCGCGCAGGCCGTCGAGCTGCACCGCGCCGCCGCGCTCGCCGACGTCCAGGCCCGTGCCCTGGTGGACGAGCTCGCCGTCACCGCCGGGGCGGCGTTCACCGGCCGCCCGGCGCTCACGGCGGCGGAGCCCGGCGCGTACCGGGTCGTCCATCCCGAGGCCGGCGAGCTGCGGCTGACGCCGGAGACCCTGGAGATCCCCGACGCGGACCAGCGCCTGGTCGTCCACCTGCCGGGCGACGCCGCCACGGCCGCGGCGCTCGACGCGCTCGCGGACCGGCGTCCCCGCGCGCTCACCGGCTGAGCACGGCAGGGCGGGCCCCGCCGCCACCGGCGGCGAGGCCCGCTGTCGGAACCGCCGGTCAGCCGGGCGGGATCCGGCCGTCCTTGGCGACCGGGACGCCGAGCTGGACCGCCGCGGTGAGCGTCGCCCGCTCCTCGGGCAGGCGGGCGAGCACCGGGTTGAGATGCCGCAGCGCCAGGTCGACGGGCGTGATCGCGCGCGCCGTGATGTCGTACTTCTCCAGGTCGATCCACCGGACGATCTCCAGCACGTCGGCCGGGATGTCGTCGCCGCCCTTGTACACGGGCACGCAGAGCTGGCGCGAGTAGCTCACCCGCACGTCCGCCGTCGGGATCTTGCCGACGAGCACCGGGTTGAGCTGCTGGAGCGTCAGCGCCCTGTTCATCGGCACGTTCGGGGTGGCGCCGTAGCAGAGCAGGTCGACGTGACTGACGACCCGCAGCACCTCAGCCGGGGGCAGCACGCCGTTCTTGGCGACCGGGACGCACAGCTGCTCCGGCCGGTTCAGCGTGATCTGCTTGCGCGGCACGTCACGCAGGACGGGGTTGAGCTGGCTGAGCACGAGCGGCTTGTTCGCCGCCGGCCCGGTGACCCGGTAGCACGACAGGTCCACGAACCGGATGAAGTCGAGCACCCCGTCCGGCGGGATCACGCCGTTCTTGGCGACGGGGACGCACAGCTGGTCGCGCTGGCCGAGCGTGACCTGCTCGCTGCGCAGGCCGCTGAGCACCGGGTTGAGGTGGCGCAGCGTCAGCCCGACGGCGGGCGGCTGGTAGGGGCTGGTCTTGAAGCACTCCAGGTCGAGGTTCGACACCAGTTGCAGCGGGGTGGGCAGCGCGACGGCGCTGACGGGCGGGGTGACGAGGAAGACCAGCGCGACGAGTCCGACGATCGCCGATAAGGCGCGGCGGACCCGGCGCGTGGGGCGGCGTTCTGCGGGGGCGGGCGGTTGCATGCTTCTCCTCAGGGTGCTGGACGGCGGGCGAGCGAGGGCTGGACGGCAGCACGCGCGGGTGGGACGGGCCGGTGAGACGGACCGGCCGGCGAAGGAGAACGCGTCGCGCGGCTCTCACCGTCGTGCGTGGCCGGCCTGACAACGCGACTGTCCGCCGCGTGAACCACCCGGTCAACCCCACGAATGAGGGGCGAGGCTCAGCCGGTCACCGTGAAGCCCAGGGCGCTCGCGACGACCGTGGCCTGGAAGGGGTCGATGATCGCCCGATCGACCGCCGTGACGTGCGGGTCGAGGCTGCCCAGGTCGCTGCCGCGCAGGTCGCAGCCGGTGAGGTCGGCGCTGTGCAGCCACGCGCCCGACAGGTCGCACCGCCTGACCTCCGAGCCCTCCAGCCGGGCCCCGGTCAGGTCGGCCTCGCGCAGCCGGACGCCGTGGAAGGAGCTGCCGCGCAGGTCGGCGCCCGGCAGGCCGGCGAACGACCAGTCGCCGCCCTCGACCTTGAACAGGCCGAACGTGCAGCCGTCGAACATGCTGCCGGTCAGCTTGCAGCCGCGGAACGTCGCGTCGAAGAAGGAGGAACGCGAGAACGTGCAGTTGAGGAAGCTGGCGTCCTCGTGCTCGGAGACGTTGAAGCGCACGTTGCTGAACGTGCACTCCTCGAACGCCGAGCCCCGGTCGACCAGCTCGGTCATGTCGACGTCGACGAACAGCACCCGGTGATAGGTCTCGCGGATCAGCTCACGGCCGTCCCAGTCGGCGGACCTGATCGCCGACTCCGTCGGCGGCGCCGGGACCCCGTGCTTGCGGTCGGCCATCCAGCCCGTCACCCCTTCCGCGCCCTGCCCTCACCTCGGACGACCAGCCTGCCATCGCCCACCGACAGAAAACGCGCCCGGGGTCAGGCGCGCTTGGCGATGGCCTCGAACAGCGGCTGCACCAGCTTGGCCGCCAGCGGGCCGAACGCCGCCAGGATCAGCACGTACGCCGCCGCCAGGGGCCCGAGGTCGGGATGCGCCCCGGCCGCCACCGCCAGACCGGCGATGACGATGTTGAACTCGCCGCGCGGCACCAGCGCGATGCCGGCCCGCGCCTGACCGGCCTTCGAGATCCCCGCCCGGCGGGCCGCGTACATGCCGGTCAGCAGCTTGGTGATCATGCTGACCAGCGCGAGGGCGGCGGCCAGCCCGGCCACTGGGAGGATCTTCGCCGGGTCGGTCTGCAGGCCGAAGAAGACGAAGAAGACCGCCGCGAACAGGTCGCGCAGCGGCGCGAGCAGCGCCTGCGCGTCGTGCGCGAGCTGGCCCGACAGCGCGATCCCGACGAGGAACGCGCCGACCGCCGCCGACACCTGGAGCTGCTGCGCCAGCCCGGCCACCAGCAGCGCCAGGCCGACGACCTTCAGCAGCAGCACCTCGGAGTTCGGGCTGGAGACGAACGCCTCGATCCACTTGCCGAACCTGAGCGCGACCAGCAGCACCACGCTCACGGTGCCCAGCGCGATCGCCACCGTCACGGCGCCGCTGACCAGGCTGAGCCCGGCGAGCATAGCCGTCAGCACCGGCAGGTAGATCGCCATCGTGAGGTCTTCGAACACCAGCAGCGACAGCACCGTGGGCGTCTCGCGGTTACCGATCCACCCCAGGTCGGACAGGACCTTCGCGGTGATCCCGGACGAGGTGGCGTACGTGACGCCCGCCATCGCCACGGCCGCGACCGGGCCCCAGCCGAGCAGCAGGGCGCAGATCGCCCCGGGCGCGGCGTTGAGCACCAGGTCGACGATGCCCGCGCGGGCGTTGCTCTTCAGGCTCGTGACGAGCTCGTCGGCGTTGTACTCGAGCCCCAGCGTCAGCAGCAGCAGGACGACGCCCAGCTCCGCGCCGACGGAGATGAACTCCTCGCTGGTGGCCAGCGGCAGCACGCCGCCCGTCCCGAAGGCCAGGCCGGCGATCAGATAGAGGGGGATGGGCGAGATGCCGGCGCGCAACGCCAGCGCGCCCAGCACACCCAGACCAAGAAGTACGGCACCGAATTCGAGAAACAGGATGGCGGTGTGGTGCACCCGCGGCCCTTAACCTTCGGCCAGGATGTCGGCGACTTCGGACGTGCTGTCGGCGGTGCCCACCACGACGACGATGTCGCCGGCCGCGAACACGAAACCGGGGCCCGGGCTGGCGACCACGTTCCCGTTGCGCACCACCGCCACGATGGAGGCGTTGGTGCGGGTCCGGACGCGGGCGTCGCCCATCGGGCGGTCGGCGTACGGGGAGCCCGGCGGGATCACGAGCTGGAGGCTGACCAGCCCCTCGACCTCCTGATGCGCCTGGTTGAGCCGCTGCACGATGCGGGGGGCGCCGAGGAGCTCGACCAGGGCGTCGGCCTCCTCGTCGTTCAGCTTGACGACCTCGCAGGCGCGGTCGGGGTCCTCGCGGTCGTAGATCACCAGGTCGCGGCGGCCGGTGCGGTGCGAGACGACACCGACGCGTTTGCCGGACTGGGTGGTGAAATCATGGCGCAGCCCGATCCCGGGCAGTGCCGTCTGCTCGACCTCCACCGGTCTATCCCACCCATCAAGTCCGGAAATATCCCGAATACCCTACCAATGCTCGCCGCCGGGTTTGTCCATACAGAAGACCTCTTCAGGGGACAACAGGCTCCCCTCACGGCCACAGACCGAGCCCGGTTCGGTCGCCCCCGGACGCAGGCAGGGGTCTCGCGGGCCTCCGGCGGGATCGCGGACAATGGACGGGCCCGGTGACCGGCCCTCAGCGAACGGAGCCCGCATGACGCAGTTACCGCGCCCCCCGGCGACCGGCCCGATCCGGCTGATGCTGGTGGAGGACCACGACATGGTGGCCGAGGCGCTGGGCGCTGCGCTGGGCGAGGCGGCGGGCATCGACCTGGTGGCCACGGCCGCGACCGTGGCGGCGGCGGTGGCCGGCGCCGGGAGGTGGCGCCCCGACGTGGTGGTGCTGGACCGGCGGCTGCCCGACGGCGACGGCGTCGCGGCGATCGGCCGCATCCGGGAGGCGGCGCCGGGCGCGCGCGTGCTGGTGCTGACGGCCGAGGCGTCGGCGGACGTGGCCGCGCGGGTGGTGGAGGCCGGGGGAGCGGGCCTGGTGGTGAAGACGTCGCCGCTGCGGGAGCTGGAGTCGGCGGTCCGCGAGGTGGCGGCGGGCGGCGTGGTGTTCGGGCCGGCGGTGCTGCCCGGGGTGCTCGACCGGCTGGCGGGCCGGGACCGCGGCCCGGGCGGGACGCTCACCGGGCGCGAACGCGAGACGCTGCTCCTGCTCGCCGACGGGGTGAGCACCGAGCAGATGAGCAGGCGGCTCGGGGTGGCGCGCAACACGGTGCGCAACCACGTGCAGCACGTCCTGGAGAAGCTGGGGGCCCGCTCGAAGCTGGAGGCGGTGGCGATCGCCCGCCGCGAGGGCCTGCTCGACTGATGCGTTTGCACCAGGCGGACCGGGGCGGATGCGTCTCGTGATCGACGGGCACGCTGCCCGACAGTAAAGGCATGGGCACGGAGGTCGGGCCGTTCAGGCTGGAGCACCGCCTGGCCGAGGAGATGGGCAGCATCACGGCGGCCCGGCGGATCGCCCGCGACGCCATGGACGCCTGGGACTACCACGGCTCCCGCGACGACGTGCTGCTGGTGGTGTCGGAGCTGGTCACCAACGCGCTGCGGCACGGCTCGGGCGAGCCGGTGCTGCGCATCACCGGCGGCTCGTGGCACGTGCGCGTCGAGGTCGGCGACGACGCGGAGCGGCTGCCGGAGGCGCGCATGCCCGGACCGGCCGACGGCTGGGGCCTGCACGTCATCGGCGAGCTGTGCACCCGCTGGGGCGTCACGCCGCACACGGGCGGGAAGGTGGTCTGGTGCGAGCTGACAGCCGGGGAGCGGGCGGTGTGACGAGCGCGCGGCTGTGCGAAGCTGCGGTATGCCCGAGCAGAGCGACCTGGAGCTGCTGGTCCAGAACGTCGTCGACTACGCGATCTTCATGCTGGACCCGCGCGGACACATCGTGAGCTGGAACGCCGGCGCCGAGCGCATCAAGGGGTGGACCGCCGGCGAGATCGTCGGCCGCCACTTCTCGGCGCTCTACCCGCCCGCCGACGTGGCGGCGGGCAAACCGGCGCGCGAGCTGGAGGTGGCCGTCGCGGAGGGCCGGCTGGAGGACGAGGGCTGGCGCGTCCGCAGGGACGGCACCCGGTTCTGGGCGAACGTGATCATCACCGCGCTGCGCGACGACCAGGGGCGGCTGCGCGGGTTCGGCAAGGTGACGCGCGACCTGACCGAGCGGCGCGCGGTCGAGCGGGCGCTGGACGAGCGCGGCAGGCTGCTGGCGCACCTGGTCCACGCGCAGGAGATGGAGCGCAGGCGCATCGCCTGGGACGTGCACGACGACACGATCCAGTCCATGGTGGCGGTCGGCATGCGGCTGCAACTGCTGGCCACGCGGCTGACGGGCGAGCACCAGGCGGCGGTGACGCGGCTCAACGACACGGTCGACGCCGCCGTGGGCCGGCTGCGCAACCTCACCTTCCGGCTGCACCCGCCGGGCATCGACAGCACCGGCCTGGTCGAGGGGCTGACCCGCTACCTGGACCAGGTGGTGTCGGGCGACGGGCTCACCTACGAGCTGACCCACGACCTGGCGGCCGAGCCGCCGCCGGAGACGTCGATCACGATCTTCCGCATCTGCCAGGAGGCGCTGACGAACGTCCGCAAGCACGCCCGCGCCCGCGCGGTGACGGTCCGGCTGGCCTCGGCCGAGCAGGGCGTGCACGTCTGGGTGAACGACGACGGCCACGGCTTCGAGCACGCCGGGGAGAACGACCCCGAACCCGGCCATTTCGGGCTGATCGAGATGCGGGAGCGCGCCGAGATCGCGGGCGGCTGGTGCGCCGTGCGCGGCAACCCGGGAGAGGGGGCGACGGTCGAGTTCTGGGTGCCCGCCGTCTCCCGGGGCGAGCCGTGAGCGACCCGGTCACGGTGCTGGTCGCCGATGACGAGCCGCTGATCAGGGAGGTGCTGGCCGAGGTGCTGGAGGCCGAGCCGGGACTGACCGTGGTGGCGGTGGCGGCCGACGCGGGCGAGGCGGCCGAGCTGGCGGAGCTGCACCGGCCGGCGGTGGCGGTCCTGGACGTGCGGATGCCCGGCGGCGGCGCGTGGGCGGCCCGCGAGATCCGCCGCCGCTCGCCCGCCACCTGCGTCGTGGCGTTCTCCGCCTACGGCGACTCCGCCTCGGTGGACGAGATGCGCCAGGCGGGCGTGACCACGTACCTGCTCAAGGGCCTGCCCAACACGGCCATCGTGGCGGCGGTGCGCCGGGCCGCCGCCGGCTGAACCCGCACGGCACTCAGGACATGGACGTGTCCGGCCAGGTCCACGAGCTGATCGCGGGGGCGTCCTCGCCGTGCAGCCGGGTGTGGGCGCGGGCCTGGAGGCGGGCGTCGGCCATCCGCTGGCGCAGGTGGGCGGCCCGGGCGCCGAGGCCGGGGACCCGGTCGACGACGTCCATGACCAGGTGGAAGCGGTCGATGTCGTTGAGCATCGCCATGTCGAACGGCGTGGTCGTGGTGCCCTCCTCCTTGTAGCCGCGCACGTGCAGGTTGGCGTGGCCGTGGCGGCGGTAGGTGAGCTGGTGGATCAGCGTCGGGTAGCCGTGGAAGTCGAAGATGATCGGCCTGTCCGTGGTGAACAGCGTGTCGAACTCGGCGTCGGACATGCCGTGCGGGTGCTCCGACGACGGCTGCAGCCGCATGAGGTCCACCACGTTGACGACCCGCACCTTCAGATCCGGCAGCTCCTCGCGCAGGATCGCGGCCGCCGCCAGCGTCTCCAGCGTGGGCACGTCGCCGGCGCAGGCGAGCACCACGTCGGGCTCGGCGCCCGCGTCGCTGGAGGCCCACGGCAGGATGCCCAGGCCGCGCGTGCAGTGGGCGATCGCCTCGTCCATGGTGAACAGGTCGAGCACCGGCTGCTTGCCCGCCACGATCACGTTCACGTAGTCGCGCGAGCGCAGGCAGTGGTCGGCCACCGACAGCAGCGTGTTGGCGTCCGGCGGCAGGTAGACGCGCACGACCGACGCCTTCTTGTTGACCACCACGTCCAGGAAGCCCGGGTCCTGGTGGCTGAAGCCGTTGTGGTCCTGCCGCCACACGTGCGACGACAGCAGGTACGTCAGCGACGCCACCGGCCGCCGCCAGGGGATCTTCTGCGACGACTCCAGCCACTTGGCGTGCTGGTTGAACATCGAGTCCACGATGTGGATGAACGCCTCGTAGCAGTTGAACAGCCCGTGCCTGCCGGTCAGCAGGTAGCCCTCCAGCCAGCCCTGGCACAGGTGCTCGCTCAGCACCTCCATCACCCGGCCGCCGGGCGCCAGGTGCTCGTCGGTGGGCAGCCGCTCGGCGTTCCAGGCCCGGTCGGTGGCGTCGAAGACGGCGCTGAGCCGGTTGGAGGCGGTCTCGTCCGGGCCCATCAGCCGGAACGTGCGCGGATTGTCCCTGATGACCTCGCGCAGCAGCGTGCCGAGGACCTTGGTCGGCTCGCTCGCCTGCGTCGCCGGTGACTTGACCTCGACGGCGAACCTGCGGAAGTCGGGCAGCCGCAGCGGCGACAGCAGCTCGCCGCCGTTGGCGTGCGGGTTGGCGCTCATCCGGCGCCCGCCCTCCGGGACCGTGCCGAGCACGCCCGCGACCGGCCGCCCGCCGGTGTCGAACAGCTCCTCCGGCCGGTAGGAGCGCATCCACTCCTCCAGCATCGCCAGGTGCTCGGCGTTGTCGCGCACCGCCGCCAGCGGCACCTGGTGGGCGCGCCAGGTGCCCTCCACCGGCAGCCCGTCGACCTCGCGCGGGCCCGTCCAGCCCTTCGGCGTGCGCAGCACGATCATCGGCAGCCTGCGGTCCGCGCCC
The DNA here is from genome assembly GCF_041950485.1 of Nonomuraea sp. ATR24. Classification (NCBI taxonomy): domain Bacteria; kingdom Bacillati; phylum Actinomycetota; class Actinomycetes; order Streptosporangiales; family Streptosporangiaceae; genus Nonomuraea; species Nonomuraea sp. ATR24. Next base: position 42,326 of record NZ_JBGNUU010000033.1, on the reverse strand, counting down.
TCCCGGTAGGCGGCGATCTCCTCGAACGCCTGGTCCAGGGTGGCCGCCATCTCGCCGTGGTCCGGGCCCACGACGTGCGGGCGGTACCCGTACCCCTCCAGGAGTTTGCGCAGGTCGGCCTCCGGGATGCGGGCCAGCAGCGTCGGGTTGGCGATCTTGTAGCCGTTCAGGTGGAGGATCGGCAGCACGACGCCGTCACGCTCGTGGTCCAGCAGCTTGTTGGAGTGCCAGCTCGCGGCGAGAGGGCCCGTCTCGGCCTCGCCGTCGCCGATGACGCACGCCACCACCAGGTCCGGGTTGTCGAACGCGGCCCCGTAGGCGTGCGCCAGCGCGTAGCCGAGCTCGCCGCCCTCGTGGATGGACCCCGGCGTCTCCGGCGCCACGTGGCTGGGCACCCCGCCGGGGAAGGAGAACTGCCGGAACAGCCGCCGCATCCCCTCCGCGTCCCGCGTGACGTCCGGGTAGCGCTCGGTGTAGGAGCCCTCCAGCCACGCGTGCGCCACCGCCGCCGGGCCGCCGTGGCCGGGACCGGCGATGTAGATCATGTCCTGGTCCCGCTCCCGGATCACCCGGTTCAGGTGGGCGAAGCAGAAGTTCAGGCCCGGCGTCGTGCCCCAGTGGCCGAGCAGGCGCGGCTTGATGTGCTCGGGCCGCAGCGGCTCGCTCAGCAGCGGGTTGTCCAGCAGGTAGATCTGGCCGACCGACAGGTAGTTGGCCGCGCGCCAGTATGCGTCGACATGGTCCATGCCGTGCCCCCTGCCCCGGCGGGCCGGGACGTAAGCGGCGGGCCGCGAGCGGGTACGGGACCGGAGCCGGACGCTCGGCTACAGTGCCGGCATGGCGCTGAGAAGCTCACGGTGGTATTCGGGCGACGACAGGAACTCCTACATCCACCGGGCCTGGATGCGCAGAGGCTTACCGCGCGAGGCCTTCGACGGCGAGCGGCCGCACATCGCCATCGCCAACACCGCCTCCGACCTGACCCCCTGCAACTCCCACCTCGGCGAGGTGGCCCGCAGCGTCTCCGACGGCGTCTGGGCCGCCGGCGGCGTCCCGCTCAACCTGCCCGTGATGTCACTCGGCGAGACGAACGTCCGCCCCACCGCCATGCTCTGGCGCAACCTGGCCGCCATGTCCGTCGAGGAGATGCTGCGCGCCAACCCGATCGACGGCGTCGTGCTCCTCGGCGGCTGCGACAAGACGATCCCGTCGCTCCTCATGGCCGCCTCCTCGGTCGACCTGCCGGCCGTCGTCATGCCCGGCGGGCCGATGCTCACCGGCCACTTCCGCGGCGTCCCGCTCGGCTGCGGCACCGACGTGTGGCGGCTCAGCGAGGAGGTGCGCGCCGGCACGCTGTCGCGCGAGGCGTTCCTCGACTCCGAATCCTCCATGATCCGCAGCCGGGGCCACTGCAACACGATGGGCACCGCCTCCACCATGGCCTGCATGGCCGAGGCGCTCGGCATGACGATCCCCGGCACCGCCGGCATCCCCGCCGCCGACAGCCGCCTGCTCGAACGCTCCCACGAGACCGGCCGCCTGGCCGTCGGCCTGGTCCGCGAGGGACGCCGGCCGAGCGACGTCATGACGCGCGGCGCGTTCCTCAACGCGATCGTCACGCTCGCCGCCATCGGCGGCTCCACCAACGCCGTCATCCACCTGCTGGCCATCGCCGGCCGCCTCGGCGTCGAGCTGGACCTCGACGACTTCGACCGCACCGGGTCGGGCGTGCCGCTGCTGGCCGACCTGCAGCCCGCCGGACGCCACCTCATGGACGACCTCTACCGGGCGGGCGGGCTGCGCGCCCTCCTCAAGGAGGTCGCCGACCTGCTCCACGACGAGCCCACCGTCACCGGCGCGCCGCTGTCCGCCTGCCTGGACGACGCCCGCATCTGGGACGAGACCGTCATCAGGCGGCGCGCCGACCCGCTCCTGCCCGACGCCGGCATCGCCGTGCTGCGCGGCAACCTGGCGCCGTCGGGCGCCGTCATCAAGCCCGCCGCCGCCTCGCCCGAGCTGCTGCGCCACCGCGGCCGCGCCGTCGTCTTCGACAGCGTCGAGGACGTCCACGCCCGGCTCGACTCGCCCGACCTGGACGTGGACGAGACCTCCGTGCTGGTGCTGCGCGGCTGCGGCCCCAAGGGCTACCCCGGCATGCCCGAGGTCGGCAACCTGCCGCTGCCCGCCAAGCTGCTGGCCAAGGGCGTGCGCGACATGGTCCGCGTCAGCGACGCCCGGATGAGCGGCACCGCCTACGGCACCGTCGTGCTGCACGCCTCGCCCGAGGCCGCCGCCGGCGGGCCGCTGGCCCGGGTCCGCACCGGCGACCCGATCGTGCTCGACGTGGCCGCCCGGCGGCTCGACGTCGACATCCCCGACGCCGAGCTGAACTCCAGGCCGCCCGTCGCCGACGGCCACGCCAGGCCCGCCCGCGGCTGGGAACGCCTCTACATCGACCACGTGAACCAGGCCCACCAGGGCGCCGACCTGGACTTCCTGCGCGGGTCGAGCGGCGACGCCGTGGGCCGCGATTCCCACTGACCGGCAAACCGGCCGGCAAAGAGTCCGCTCCGCCATGCGCGGAATGAGGACCGGGGGGTACGGGGTTGCGGGACGATGTGACCGGCCGGCGGTGATCGGCCGGATGAGATCGGATTGACGGTGCCAGGAGGAAACGTGAGCGGCGACATCACCCGGAGCCAGGAGTGGGCGGCCCTGGAGAAGCATCATGAGGAGCTGGCGGGCAGGCATCTGCGCGAGCTGTTCGCGGACGATCCCGGCCGGGCCGCCCGCATGACGGTGACCGCCGGCGACCTCTACCTCGACTACGCCAAGCACCGTGCCACCGAGGAGACCATCGGCCTGCTGGTGCGCCTGGCCGAGCGGGCCGGGCTGCGTGAGCGTGTCGAGGCGATGTTCACCGGTGAGCACATCAACGTCAGCGAGGACCGCGCCGTGCTGCACACCGCGCTGCGCGCCCCCGCCGGGGACAAACTGGTCGTGGACGGCCAGGACGTGACAGGCGACGTGCACGCGGTGCTCGACCGGATGAGCGAGTTCGCCGGCCGGGTCCGGTCCCAGGAGTGGCGCGGCGCCACCGGGCAGCCCATCACCACCGTGGTCAACATCGGCATCGGCGGCTCCGACCTGGGCCCGGCGATGGCCTACGAGGCGCTGCGCGACTACGCCGACGCCGGCATCGAGGCCCGGTTCGTCTCCAACGTCGACCCGGCCGACATCTCGGGCAACCTGCGCGGCCTCGACCCGGCCACGACGCTGTTCGTGGTCAGCTCCAAGACCTTCACCACCCTGGAGACGCTCACCAACGCCAAGGTGGCCCGCGACTGGCTGGTGGGCGCGCTCGGCGAGCACGCCGTCTCCCGCCACTTCGTCGCCGTCTCCACCAACGCCGCCAAGGTCGCCGAGTTCGGCATCGACACCGGCAACATGTTCGGCTTCTGGGACTGGGTCGGCGGACGCTACTCCTACGACGGCGCCATCGGCCTCTCCCTCATGATCGCGATCGGGGCCGACCGGTTCCGCGAGATGCTGGCCGGTTTCCACGCCATCGACCGCCACTTCCGCACCGCCCCGTTCGAGGCCAACATGCCGGTGCTGCTCGGCCTCCTCGGGGTGTGGTACACCGACTTCTTCGGCGCCCAGACGCGCGCCGTGCTGCCCTACAGCCAGCGGCTGCACCGCTTCCCCGCCTACCTGCAGCAGCTCACGATGGAGTCCAACGGCAAGTCGGTGCGCGCCGACGGCACCCCCGTCACCGTCGACACCGGCGAGATCTTCTGGGGCGAGCCCGGCACCAACGGCCAGCACGCCTTCTACCAGCTCCTGCACCAGGGCACCCGGCTCGTCCCGGCCGACTTCATCGGCTTCGCCGAGCCGTACGAGGACCACGAGGGCATGCACGACCTGCTCACCGCCAACCTGCTGGCGCAGACCTCGGCGCTGGCGTTCGGCAAGACCGCCGAGGAGATCGCCGCCGAGGGCACCGCGCCCGAGGTCGTGCCGCACAAGGTGATGCCGGGCAACCGGCCCACCTCCACCATCCTGGCGCCCAAGCTGACGCCCTCCACGCTCGGCCAGCTCGTCGCCCTCTACGAGCACGCCGTGTTCGTCGAGGGCACGATCTGGGGCGTCGACTCCTTCGACCAGTGGGGCGTCGAGCTGGGCAAGAAGATGGCGCTCGACCTGGCGCCCGCGCTCACCTCCGCCGAGCCGCCCGCCGAGTTCCCCGACCCGTCGACCGAGCTGCTCGTGCGCCGCTACCGCGAGCTGCGCGGACGGCGCGTCTGACCCCGAGGGCGCTGGCGCCCGGGCCGTCGCGGGGAGAGCATGGCCGCATGGACATCATGCGACTGGTGGATCAGGCCAAGGACGCCGCGACGGTCGGGCGCGTGTTCGGCGAGCCCGTCGAGCGCGACGGCGTGACGATCATCCCGGTCGCCCGGGTCGCCCACGGCGGCGGGGGCGGCCAGGGCACCGGCGGGCAGGGTGAGCAGGGCAGCGGCTCCGGCTACGGCGTCGCCGCAGCCCCGGCCGGCGTCTTCGTCGTCAAGGACGGCGACGTCCGCTGGCAGCCCGCCGTCGACGTCAACCGCATCGTGCTCGGCGGCCAGGCCGTCGCCGTCGTGCTGCTGCTGACGCTGCGCGCGATCCTCAAACGCCGGGGCCGCCGCAAGCGGTGATCGCCTCTACGCTGGGGGCCATGACCTCTCTGACGCAGATCGTGGCCTTCGGCGGCGTGGTGATGCTCGGCGCGATGTCGCCCGGCCCGGACTTCGCGGTCGTGGTGCGCCGCTCGGCGCTGTCGGGGCGCGGCCACGGCATGGCCGCCGCCGCGGGCATCTCCCTCGGCGTGTTCGTGTGGGTCGTCGCCGCCGCGACCGGCGTCGCCGCGCTGCTGGCCGCCTCGGCGGTGGCGTTCACCGTGGTCAAGGTCGTCGGCGCCGCCTACCTGCTCTACCTGGGCGCCAAGGCGCTGCGCGCGGCGGTCAAGGGCGGCGGCGGGCTCGCCCTCGACACGCCCGCCACGGGCGGCAGGGGGCCGTGGGCGGCCTTCGCCGAAGGGCTGCTCACCAACGTGCTCAACCCCAAGGCGGCGTTGTTCTTCGTCGCGCTGGTGCCGCAGTTCCTCTCCGCGGGGGCCTCGCTCGCCGACACGCTGCTGCTGTCGCTGATCGCGCTCGCCGGGACCGTGCTGTGGTTCCTCACCGTGGCCAACGTCGTCAGCGCGCTGCGCCGCGCGTTCGCCCGGCCCGCCGTCCGCCGCACGCTCGACGGCCTCACGGGCGCCGCGCTCGTCGCCCTCGGCGTCAACCTCGCCACCGCCGCCCGCCCCTGACCCCCTTCCCGGTACGGGGCGCGTACCGGGAACGGGGGCGGGGCGCGTACCGGGAACGGGGGCGGGGCGCGTACCGGCTCGGGCGTGGGCCGGTCAGGCGATGGTCACGCCCAGCAGGTGGCCCAGCCCGAACGTGACCGTGGCCGCGCCCACGCCGAGCGCGAGCTGGCGCAGGCCGCCCAGCCACCACGGGCGGGCCGTCATCACCGCCACCACCGCCCCGAACCCGAACAGCCCCAGCACGCTCAGCACCACGGCCAGCGTCAGCCCCGACGCCCCGAACAGGAACGGCGCCAGCGGCACCAGCGCGCCCAGCGCGAACGCGCCGAACGACGCGGCGGCGGCCAGGCGCGGCGACGGCAGGTCGTCCGGGTCCACGCCCAGCTCCTCCCGTACGTGCACGCGCAGCGCCTGCTCCGGGTCGGCCGACAGGCCCGCCGCCACCCGGTCGGCCAGCTCGGCGTCCAGGCCCCGCGAACGGTAGAGCGCGGCCAGCTCGGCCCGCTCGCCCTCCGGGTTCCTGGCCAGCTCCTGGCGCTCCACGGCGATCTCGGCGCGCATCAGCTCGGTCTGCGACTTCACCGACGTGTACTCGCCCGCCGCCATCGAGCACGCCCCGGCCACCAGCCCGGCGAACCCCGCCAGCACGGCCCCCCGCCCGGCCCCGGCGGCGCCCACCACTCCGGCGATCAACGCGAAGTTGGACACCAGGCCGTCCATGGCGCCGAACACCGCCGGCCGCAGCCAGCCGCCGGTCACGTCACGGTGGCTGTGGTGCTTCTCGGGCGAGTACGTCCGCTCCAGCTCAATAGTCATGACATTCCCTCCCATAAGACCAACTCGTCCGACATTTAGACATATGTCGGCATGATCCGCAACGAAGGGGAGGCTTGCCTGACCTGCGGTTCCACCCTTGGTCGGAACCGCTTCCCGAACGTGTTGACGAGAAAGGGCGCACGTCGGGGCAGGGGTCTCAGAGGCCCCAGAACGGGCCGTCCAGCCCGGCGGCGGCGAAGTGCGCGGCGGCCTCGGACGGCTCCCGGCGGGTGTAGCCGCGCTCCAGGCGGCCGTCGTACCAGCCCCGGGCCAGCCGCCACAGCGCCGGCACGTCCATCACGTAACCGCGCGGCAGCCCCGTACGCGCCAGCCATCCGTCCACGCAGCCCGCCGAGCAGAACAGCCGCTGGTTCGAGCACGTCCGCACGACGTCGTCCCACATGCGGGCCACCGGGACCAGGAAGTGCGCCACCTGCTCACCCGGGGGAGGCGCGGCGCGCCCCACCGACCAGGCGTGCGGCGTCCCGCATCCGGGGCACCGGGTGGCGACCAGCACCTCGGGCTCGTCCTTGAGCAGGTGCGGCACGGCGAACGCGTCCCACGCGCAGCCGCCCCACCACAGCGTCTCCCGGCCCATGACCGAGAACCCCAGCGGCACCGACGAGAACGGGTGCGCCATGACGATCGCGCCGCCCTGGCCCTGGCCTTCGCCCTCGTCGCTGTCGCCGTTGTCGCCCAGTACCAGTGCCCGGGCCCCGTGCAGCCGCCGCAACGCCCGCCGCACCTCGCCGGGCCCGGCGCCGGTGGTCGCGGCCAGCTCCTCGACTCCGGGGGCCCGCCCCGTACGGGCGAACCCGGCGTAGACGGCCACCCGCACGTCCTCGTCGTCCATCCCCACCCCCATCCAGAGGGTCAAGGGTACGGCCCGGTCCGCTCAGGACAGGGGGACCGGGAGAGGGTTCGTGACGGCCTGCCGGGCTTCCTTTTCCTGGATGAGGGCGGCGCAGTCGGCGATCGCCCCCGCCAGCAGGTCACGCAGCAGCGGGTCCGGGTCCGGGACGCACGCCTGGACGATGCCCACCACGGCGAGCTGGACCGCGTTGGGCGCGGCGTAGCGGCGGAAGCCCTTCTCGGTGATCCGCGCCGCCCGGCTGAACCTGCGCGCCTGCGCGGCGGCCTGCGGCACCTGCTCCATCGCCGCCCGGCTCCGTTCGCTCAGCCGCCCCGGCGGCCGGCCGTCGAGCCTGGCCAGCATCTCCTCGGCCGCCAGCACCGACACCGCCAGCGCGAGCTGCCGCTCGGCCGCCGCTACGGGCAGCGCCGTCGTGGCGCAGCGCAGCGCGATGTGGGCGTCCACCCGCAGGTCGTCGGAGGTCAGGCCGATGATCGACGGGACGAGCTCCACGAGCCGGCCGCGTTGCGCGTCGCCGATGTTGTCGTTGACCAGCCGGGCGAGGGCCGCCAGCAGCGGATGGGTGCAGGCGGGATGGTCGCTCCACCGCTCTCCGGCCAGGTAGGAGGCCAGCTCCATGAAGCAGGCGCCCCGCTTGGGGTTGCGATGCCTGCCTCGGGACAGAACCGGCATGTGATCAAGGTGGTTGTCCACGGGTGCTCCACTGTTTCGCGGGATCGCCGTCCTTTCAGTCTGCGCTCCCGGCCGCGGCAAAGCCAGTCTTCTCGAGCTCGGGGAGCATATAACCCGCGTGGGGTTATAGTGGGGGCATAGTCGAAGGAGGAGGTCGCGTGCCGAAGATCAACGTTTATCTGCCCGACGAGCTCGCGGAGGCCGTCAAGGAGGCGGGGGTGCCCGTGTCGGCCATCTGCCAGCGGGCGCTGGAGCAGGCGGTGCGCCGGGTGGCGGCGATCCGCGCCAGCGTCCCCGCGGACCTCGACCCGGACCGGCCGTCCGGGGCGCTCAGCCACCTCACCGCCCGCACCCGCACGGTCCTCAAACTCGCCGCCGACCTCGCCGCCGCCGGCCGCGCCCCCGCCGTGGGCACCGAGCACCTGCTCGCCGCCATGCTCGACGAGGGCACCAACCTCGCCCTGCACGTCCTGCGCGCCATGGACATCGACCCCGCCCACGCCCGCCCCCACCTCCCGGCCGCCCCAACCACGGAAGGCGCCTCCCGCCACCCCAGGGTTCCGACCCCGGAGGGCGCCGGCCGACGGCCCGACGGGACGGACCCCGAGGGCGCCGGCGCGCTCGCCTCCGGCGGATCGGACACCGAGGGGGCCGGTCCCCGAGCCTCCGGGGAGCCAGCTGCCGGGGGTGCGGCCCCCCGGCCGGCCGATGCGCCGTCTCCCGAAGGCGCCGCCCCGGAAGGCGCTGCCTCCGAAGGCGCTGCCTCCGAAGGCGCTGCCTCCGAAGGCGCTGCCTCCGGGGTGGCTTCCTCTGGGGAGCAGGGTGGGGGGCGGTTCAGTGGGGCGGCGGCCAACGCGCTGGAGTTCGCCGTGAACGAGGCCGCGTCGCTCGGGCACAACTACATCGGCTGCGAGCACCTCCTGCTCGGCCTGGTGAACGAGCCCGACGGGACGGCCGGGCAGGTGCTGCGCGGCCTGGGCGCGGAGCCGAGGCTGACCCGCCGGGCGGTGGTCGCCGCGCTGGCGGGCTACGTCCACCTGCGCGCCCAGGCCCAGCAGGCCCCCACGGCAGGCGGGCCTGCGGCAGGCGCCCCCGTGGCGGGTGCGCCCGCCAGCGGAACGCAGGACCCGGCGCAGATGCTGGCCGCCGTGATGCGGGACCAGTTGCAGCCCGTGATCCGGCGGCTGGAGCGCCTGGAGGAGCGGGCGGGCCTCACCCCGGACGCCTCGCCGTGACGATCGCCCGGGCCGCCGTGCTCACCGCGGCGGCCCTGATCGTCGCCGGGATCGTCGTGGCCGCCTTCCTGTGAGCCGCGCCCCGGGAGCCTGTGCCGCACCCAGTCCCGGGGCGTGAAAAGGATCACCTCCGCGGCTGCTCCCGTGCTAGGTTGCCTGCGTTCCATGACATGAGTGGCGCGGGGCGGCCCCGCCGCACTCCCTTCCTTCTCCGCATGGGGGCCAACGGTGAGGTGGGCGCTTTTCCTGCTGGTCGCTTCGACGTTGTGGTGGGCGGCGCCCGCCGTGGCGGCGACCGACGACGCCGCTCCCGGCCGGGTGGCCTTCATCGGGGTGCCGGGCCTGCACTGGGACGACGTCACCCCCGAGTCGGCCCCGAACCTGTGGCGGCTGGCCGGGCAGAGCGATCTCGGCTCGGTGTCGGTCAAGACCCTGGGCACCGTGGCGTGCCCGTACGACGGCTGGCTGACCGTCTCGGCGGGCGTGCGGTCGGCGTTCGGGCAGCGCTGCGGCCTGCCGCCGGAGCCGGAGCGGCGGGGTGAGGGCGCGGTGGTGCCGGGGTTCGCCGGCATCCTGGCCAAGCGTGACGGCGGCTACGTGGGCACGCTCGGCGCGGCCGTGCAGGCGGCGGGGGAGTGCACGACGGCGGTCGGCCGGGGCGCGGCGCTGGCGCTGGGCGACCGTGAGGGCCGCGTCGACGTGTACGCGCCCGACCCGGCCTCGCTGGCCGACTGGTCGCGCTGCAAGGTCGTCGCCGTGGACGTGGACGAGCTGATCAGGCCCTATCTCGGCGCCGACGGCAAGCTGTCGAGGGAGCCGGAGGCGATCACGCCGGAGGCGCGGCGCGCGGCGGTGCGGGCGGCGGACGCGGAGGTCGGCGCGGCGCTGGCCAAGCTGCCCGCCGGGACCCAGGTGGTGCTGGCCGGCAACGGCGACCACGGCTCGGTGCCGCACCTGCGCGTGGCCATGTGGAAGCACGACCAGGCGCGCGGGGCGATCCTCGGCACCAGCTCCACCCGGCGCGAGGACATCGTGATCCTCACCGACATCACGACGACGGTGCTGACCGCCGCCGGCATCCCGGTGCCGCCCACGGTCATCGGCATCGCCTGGACCCCCGGCGACGTCGCCGGGCGGGACGCGGGCGTGGAGCGGCTGCGGGAGGCCGACCTCAAGGCCACCACCGTACGGAGCGCGACCGGCGTGTTCTTCACCGTCTTCGCCACGATCACGGTGTTCTTCTATGCGATCGCCTACTTCGTGCTGTCGCGGCGCAGGCGGCCGGGGGCGATCGGCCCGGTGGCGCTCGGCCTGGCGGCGGTCCCCGTCTCGACGTACCTGGTCAACCTGGTGCCCTGGGTGCAGGGCACGTACCCGATCGTCCCGCTGGTCTGCGCGGTCGTGGCGATCGACCTGGCGATCGTGGGGCTGGCGGTGGGCGGGCCGTGGCGGCGCGACCCGCTGGGGCCGCCGGCGGTGGTGGCGACGTTCACCGGCCTGGTGCTCGTCGCCGACCTGCTGACCGGCACCTACCTGCAGTTCAACAGCCTCATGGGCTACACCGCCGTGGTCGGCGGGCGCTACTACGGGCTGGCCAACATCCCGTTCGCGCTGCTGGCGACGGGTGTGCTGATGACCACGGCGATGGCCGCCGACCGGCTGGTGCGGCGCGGGCACAGGCGGGCCGCGGTGTGGGTGGTGGCCGGGCTCGGCGTGGTCGCGATGCTGCTGGCGGGCTGGCCGGGCGTGGGCAGCGACTTCGGCGGCGTAATCGCGTTCGTGCCGGGCATCGCGGTGACCGCGCTGCTCGTGGCGGGCCGGAAGGTGTCGGTGGTGAAGCTCGGCGCGTTCTGCGTGCTGGGCGGCGTGGCCGTGTCGATCATCGCGGTGCTCGACCACCTGCGGCCCCCGGCCGCGCAGACGCACCTGGGCAGGTTCGTCGGACAGGTGATCGACGGCACGTTCTGGCCGATGATCATGCGCAAGCTCGGCGCCATGCTCAACACCATGCTCTCGCCCAACCTCATGCCGATCGTCATCGCCGGGCTGGCGTTCCTGGTCTTCGCGATCCTGCGGCCGGAGAAGATCAGCGCGGGCATCGTGCCGAGGGCGTTCGCGCGCACCCCGATGCTGCGGGCGGGGCTCATCGGCGCCCTGGTCAGCGGGGTCGTCGGCATGCTGGTCAACGACTCGGGCACGGCCGTGCTGTCGATGGCGGTGGCCACGGCGGTGCCGCTGGTGCTCTACGCGGGCATCAGGTCCGCCCCGCAGGAGGCCGGAGCCGGTGACGGGGCGCCCGATGAGCGGGTCGTCGCCGGCAAGATCTGAAATTTTCTTTTAGTTCACCCCCAAGTCTTGAAAGTTATATCCATGGGCGATTGAGTTCGGTCGTGCAGACCCTCCGTTATCTGGCCGCCGCGGCTCTGGTGTTAACCGCGGCGTCCCCCGCTCACGCCGAGCCCACACCCCCTGCAGAGGACGCGCTCACCGCGTCGTCCTATCCGCCGCCCTCCACGCTGATCGCCACCTCGGACGCCCCGGGCGGCAGGCTGGAGACGGACAAGAAGACCCGGCCCGTCGCGCCCGGCATCACCCTGACCTCCTTCGACACCTACGACGCGCTCGGCTGGCTGCGCGCCGACGCGCTCACCGCCGACCTCGGCGGCGGCGCGAAGGCCGGGTACGTGTACTCCGGCGAGGTGTCCAAGACCGAGCCGCTGTCCGGACCGGCCAAGCGCTCGCGCGCCGTCGCCGCCGTCAACGGCGACTTCTTCGACATCAACAACTCCGGCGCCGCCCAGGGCATCGGCGTCCAGAACGGCGAGCTCGTCCAGTCGCCGCGCGCCGGCCACGAGAACGCGGTCGCCGTCAGCGCCGACGGCGTCGGCCGGGTGCTCAAGATGTACTTCGAGGGCACCGCCACCCCCGAGGGCGGCGCGCCGGTCACGCTCACCCAGTTCAACCAGATCGTCCAGAACAACGGCGTCGGCCTGTTCACCCCGCTGTGGGGCTCCTACACCCGGGCCCGCGCCGTCGAGGGCGCCGCCTCGGTCACCGAGGTCGAGCTCAAGGACGGCGTGGTCGCGGCGGTGCGGCAGGAGGCCGGCAGCGGCCCCGTCACGGCCGGCACCACGATCCTGCTCGGCCGCGACGCCGGCGCGAGCGCCCTGGCCGCGCTCAAGCCGGGCGACCGGGTCGACGTGCGCTACCAGCCGAAGGCCTCCGACGGCGGCGCCGTCGAGTCGGCGGTCGGCGGCAACTACGTCCTGGTCAAGGACGGCGCCGTGCAGCACTCGTCCGACCAGTCGGCCCACCCGCGCACCGCGGTCGGCTTCTCCGCCGACGGCAGGAAGATGTACCTGCTCACGGTGGACGGCCGCCAGGCCGACAGCCGCGGCGTCACGCTGGACGAGCTGGCCGCCATGATGGCCGACCTCGGCGCCGCCGACGCGCTCAACCTCGACGGCGGCGGCTCCTCCACGCTGCTCGCCCGCGAGCCCGGCCAGGCCGACGTCCAGGTGGAGAACAGCCCCTCCGACGGCGGCGAGCGCCACGTGCCCAACGGCCTGGCCCTCTACGCGCCCGAGGGCAGCGGCAAGCTCAAGGGCTTCTGGCTGGAGACCGCCACCGACCCGGCCAGGGCGCCCGGCGCGGCCCCCGTCGCCGGTGGCCGCCCCGACCGCGTCTTCCCCGGGCTCACCCGGCGGCTGACCGCCGCCGGCTACGACGAGACGTACGGGCCCGCGTCCGGCACGCCGCTGTGGCGCTCCACCCCGGCCGTGCACGGCGTCGTACGCGACGGCAGGTTCCACGCCCTGGTGCCCGGCCAGGCGAAGGTCACCGCCTCGCGCGGCAAGGCCAAGGGCACCCTGGAGCTGACCGTGCTGCAGCCGCTGCGGCGGCTCGGCGCCACCGCCGACCGGGTCGGCCTGCCCGGCCAGGACGGCACCGCCGCGTTCGGCGTCGTCGGCTACGACCGCAACGGCAACAGCGCGCCCATCGAGCCGGCCGACCTCACGCTCGACTACGACCGCGGCCTGTTCGAGGTCACCGCGGCCGAGCAGGGCTACTTCACGGTCAAGGCCAAGCGGCCCACCGGGTCGGGGCTCATCACCGCCAAGGTCGGCAAGATCAGCACCGCGGTGCCGGTGACGGTCGGCTTCGAGGACCAGTCGGTGGCCGACTTCGAGAACGCCGCCTCGTGGAAGTTCGCCACCGCGCGCGCCACCGGCTCGCTGTCGGCCGCGCCCGGCCAGAGCGGCGGCGGGCTCAAGCTCGCCTACGACTTCACCCAGTCCACCGCCACACGCGCCGCGTACGCCAGCCCGCCCGAGCAGATCGTGGTGAACGGCCAGCCGCAGGCGTTCGGCCTGTGGATCCACTCCACCGGCAAGGGCGAGTGGCCCAGCCTGGAGTTCTACGACGCGGCCGGGCAGTCGCAGATCCTGCGCGGCCCGTACCTGACGTGGACGGGCTGGAGGTTCGTCGAGTTCGCGGTGCCGCCGGGCGTCAACTACCCGCTCAAGCTGCGGCGCTTCTACGTGGCCGAGACCAAGGCCGCGGCCTCGTACACCAACGAGATCCTGATCGACGGGCTGGTGGCGAAGGTGCCGCCGTCGGTCGAGGCGCCCGAGGTCCCGGCCGTGGCCGATCCGGTGGTGCGGCCGGAGGTCGGCGACATGCCGTGGCGGTTCGCGGTCATGTCGGACGCCCAGTTCGTCGCGCGTGATCCGGACAGCGACATCGTCCGCAACGCCCGGCGCACGCTGCGCGAGATCAAGGCGGCCAAGCCCGACTTCCTGGTGATCAACGGTGACCTGGTGGACGAGGCGTCGCCGGAGGACTTCGCGCTGGCCAAGCGCATCCTCGATGAGGAACTCGGCGGTGAGCTGAAATATCACTACATCCCGGGCAACCATGAGGTGATGGGCGGCAAGATCGACAACTTCCGGGCCGTCTTCGGCGACACGTACCGGACCTTCGACCACAAGGGCACCCGGTTCATCACGCTCGACACCTCCCGCCTCAACCTGCGCGGCGGCGGCTTCGAGCAGGTCGCGCTGCTGCGCTCGGAGCTCGACGAGGCCGCCCGCGACTCCTCGGTCGGCTCGGTGGCGGTGCTGTTCCACGTGCCGCCGCGCGACCCGACGCCCGGCAAGGGCAGCCAGCTCGGCGACCGCAAGGAGGCCGCGCTGGTCGAAGGCTGGCTGGCCGGCTTCCAGCGTGACACCGGCAAGGGCGCCGCGTTCATCGGCGCGCACGTCGGGACCTTCCACGCCTCCCGCGTGGACGCGGTGCCGTACTTCATCAACGGCAACTCCGGCAAGAACCCGGCCACCGCGCCCGGCGACGGCGGCTTCACCGGCTGGTCCCTGTGGGGCGTCGACCCGGTGACGGGCAAGGAGGCCGAGCACGTCAGGCGCAACTGGTTCGCCGACGCGCCCACGTGGATCGGCGCCCAGGTCAGGCCGCACGTCGACGAGCTCACGCTGAGCGCTCCGGCCACCGTCGCGGTCGGCGCGCCGGCCCCGGTGTCGGCGACGGTCAAGCAGGACGAGCGCGCGGTCCCGGCCGCCTACCCGGTGTCGGCGCGCTGGTCGGGCTCGCCGAACCTGCACGTCGGGCCCCGGCAGACGGCCAAGCCGTGGCACGTGGCCGTCCTCGACCCCGAGGCGGGCACGCTCACCGCGCTGCGGCCCGGGAACGTCACGGTCGCCGTGACGGTCAACGGCGTCACCCGGCAGGCAGGCGTCGCCCTGACCGCCAAGGCCGCCGCCTGACCGCCAAGGCCGCGGCTCTGACCGCCGAGGCCGCGGCCTGATCGCCCCCGAACGCCCCGCCCCTTCCCGGGCGGGGCGTTCGGGAGGCGATCTCGCGGGAACGGGGGGAGGATGCCGAAGTCCGACAACCGGGTAGGACCCTCCCAGTGACCGACCTGATCACCGCGCTGCGCGACCTGCCGCTGGTCGACCACCACGTGCACGGCGCCACCGGGCACGACCTGTCGCGCACCGCGTTCGAGGAGCTCATCACCGAGTCCGACCGGCCCGTGCCCTCCTGGATGACGCAGTTCGACTCCCAGCTCGGTCACGCGATCCTGCGCCACTGCGCGCCGCTGCTCGGGCTGGATCCGCACACCGCGCCCGAGGCGTACCTGGCCAGGCGCGCCCGGCTCGGCGCGGACGAGGTCAACCGCCGCCTGCTCGGCGCCTCCGGCGTCGGCCACTACCTGGTGGAGACCGGCTACCGGCCCGGCGAGATCCTCGGCCCGTCCGGCATGGCCGAGGCCACCGGCGCCCCGGTGGACGAGGTGGTCCGGCTGGAGGCCGTCGCCGAACAGGTCGCGGCCACCGGCGTCGACGCCGCCGGTTACGCAGGGCGCTTCGCCGAGACGCTGGCCGAGCGCACCCGCACCGCCCGGGCGGTCAAGACCGTCCTGGCCTACCGGCACGGCCTCGACGCCGACCCCGAGCCGCCGGCGGCCGCCGAGGTGACCGAGGCGGCCGGCCGCTGGCTGGCCGGGGGCGGCGCCCGGCTGGACGACCCGGTGCTGCTGCGCCACGCCGTCTGGGCCGGGATCGAGCGCGGCCTGCCGTTGCAGATCCACACCGGGCTCGGCGACCCCGATCTGGACCTGCGGCGTTCCGACCCGCTGCTGCTGCGCGGGCTGATCGAGCGGGCCGAGCCGTCCGGGGTGCCGCTGCTGCTCCTGCACTGCTACCCGTACCACCGCCAGGCCGGCTACCTCGCGCACGCGTACCCGAACGTCTACTTCGACGTCGGCCTGGGCCTGCACTACAGCGGCGCCACCTGCGCCGCGCTGGTGGCCGAGAGCCTGGAGGTGGCGCCGTTCGCCAAGCTGCTGTTCTCCTCCGACGCGTGGGGGCCGGCCGAGCTGCACTTCCTCGGCGCCGAGCTGTGGCGCCGGGCGATGGCCCGGGTGCTGGGCGGCTTCGTCGCCGAGGGGGAGTGGTCGGCGGCGCAGGCGGCGCGGGTGGCGGCGATGGTGGGCGCGGACAACGCCCGCCGCGTCTACGGCCTGGGGGCGCCGTGACCAGCCGCCGCGACGTCCTGCTGCGCGAGGTGCTCCGGCGCGAGCTGCACACGGCCGTGGAGCTGCGGCGCGAGCTGCACGCCGAGCCCCGGCTGTCCGGCAAGGAGGGCCCGACGCTCAAACGGGTGCTCGACGCGCTGCCCGGCGGCCAGGTGGAGCACGTCGCGGGCACCGGCGCGCTGCTGCGCGTGGGCGGCGCCGGACCGGCCGTCGGCGTGCGCGGCGAGCTGGACGGGCTGCCGATCGTCGAGCGGACCGGCGTGCCGTGGGCGTCGGTCAACGGCGCCATGCACGCCTGCGGCCACGACGTGCACCTGGCCGCCGTGGTCGCGCTCGCCCGCGCCGTCGACCGGGTGACGGACGTGCTCGGCCCCCGTGACGGCGGCGTCACGCCGCTCGTCGTCGTGCTCCAGCCGCGCGAGGAGAGCTACCCGTCCGGGGCCGCCGACATCGTCCGCTCCGGGGCGCTCGGCCGCCACCGGATCACCGCCATGATCGGCGCGCACGTGCAGCCGGTGCTGGACGACGGCGTCATCGCCTGCACGCCCGGCGCGGTCAACGCCTCCTCCGACGAGTTCCGGGTGACGGTCAGGGGCAAGGAGGGGCACGCCGCCTACCCGCACCTGGCCCGCGACCCCGTCGTGGCGATGGCGCAGGTCATCGTGGCCGCCCAGCAGCTCGTCAGCCGGGCCGCCGACCCGATGACGCCGACCGTGGTCACCTTCGGCACCGTGCACGCCGGCACCGCGCCCAACGCCATCCCCGGCGAGGCCGTCGCCCGGGGCACGCTCCGGTCGCTGTCGCAGCCCTGGCGCGAGACCCTGCACGAGCGCTTCGCCCAGATGGCCGCCGACGTGGCCAGGGCGCACGGCTGCGAAGCCGAGGTGACGGTCCTGCCCGGCGAGCCCGTCCTGGTCAACGACGCCTCCCTGGCCGTGCGGACCGGCGAGCTGCTGCGCGCGCGGGGCCGTACGGTCACCGCCGAGCTGCGCTCGTGCGGCGCGGACGACTTCGCCCAGTACGGGGCGCTGGTGCCGTCGCTGATGATGTTCGTCGGCGTCGACACCGAGACCGGCCTGCACACGCCCGGGTTCCTGCCGGACGACGCCAGCGTGGGCGCCGTCGCGGAGAGCATGCTGGCCGGCTACCTCGCCGCTGACGAAAGCACCGCCAGCCTCTAGGCTCGGCGGCGATGGACATCGAGACATTCACCCCCGGTTCCGGCCGCCTGGCTCCCAGGGCGGCTCTCCGCTCCGACGCACCCTCCCTCGACCTCAACGGCCCCTGGCGCTTCCGGCTCTCGCCGCACGCCCGCGTCGCCGACGACTTCGCCGCCCCCGGCTACGACGACTCCGGCTGGGACGAGCTGCCCGTGCCGTCGCACTGGCCGCTGCACGGCCACGGCGCGCCCGCCTACACCAACGTGTCCTATCCGTTCCCGATCGATCCGCCGCACGTGCCGTCGGAGAACCCCACCGGCGACTACCGCCGCGTCTTCGACCTGCCCGAGGGCTGGACCGGCGGGCGGCTGCGGTTCGACGGCGTCGAGTCGTACGCCAAGGTGTGGCTCAACGGGCACGAGCTCGGCTTCACCACCGGCAGCCGCCTGCCCGCCGAGTTCGACGCCGGGCCCTGGCTGCGGCCCGGGCGCAACGTGCTCGCCGTCCGGGTCCACCAGTGGTCGGCCGCCAGCTACCTGGAGGACCAGGACATGTGGTGGCTGCCCGGCATCTTCCGCGACGTGACGCTCACCCGCTCGGCCGCCGACGTGTTCGTGCACGCCTCCTACGACGACGGGCGCGGCACGCTCAGCTTCGACGGGCCCGGCCTGCTCACCGTCGCCGAGCTCGGCGTCACCGGCCTGGCCTCCGGCACCCCCGTCACGCTCGACGTCGAGCCGTGGACCGCCGAGACGCCCCGCCTGTACGACGCCGAGGTGCGGCTCGACGACGAGACCGTGCGGCTGCGCATCGGCTTCCGGACGATCTCCATCGTCGACGGCGTGCTGCTGGCCAACGGGCGGCCGCTGCTGTTCAAGGGCGTCAACCGGCACGAGTTCCACCCCGACCACGGCCGCGCCGTCCCGTACGAGACCATGCGCGAGGACGTGCTGCTGATGAAGCGGCACAACGTCAACGCCGTCCGCACCAGCCACTACCCGCCCCACCCCGACTTCCTCGACCTGTGCGACGAGCTCGGGCTGTGGGTGATCGACGAGTGCGACCTGGAGACCCACGGCTTCGGCCAGGTCGGCTGGCGCGCCAACCCCATCGACGACCCGCGCTGGGAAGAAGCCCTGCTCGACCGCATGCGCCGCACGGTGGAACGCGACAAGAACCACCCCAGTGTCGTCATGTGGTCGCTCGGCAACGAGGCGGGCACCGGCCGCAACCTCGCCGTCATGGCCGCCTGGACCCGCGAGCGCGACCCGTCCAGGCCCATCCACTACGAGGGCGACCTGTCCTGCCCGGACGTGGACGTCTACTCCCGCATGTACGCCTCCCACGCCGAGGTCGAGGCCATCGGGCGGGGCGTGGAGGAGCCGCTGGACGACCCAGCGCTCGACGCCCGGCGGCGCGCGATGCCGTTCCTGCAGTGCGAGTACGCGCACGCGATGGGCAACGGGCCCGGCGGCCTGGCCGAATACCAGGAGCTGTTCGAACGCTACCCGAGGCTGGCCGGCGGGTTCGTCTGGGAGTGGATCGACCATGGGCTCACCCACCCGGTTCTCGGCCACGCCTACGGCGGCGACTACGGCGAGCCGGTCCACGACGGCAACTTCGTCATCGACGGCCTGCTGTTCCCCGACCGGACGCCGTCACCCGGGCTGCTGGACCTCAAGAAGGTGTACGAGCCCGTCCGGTTCGCCTTCTCGGCCGGGGCCGTGTCGATCACCTGCCTGTACGGGTTCCGCGACCTGACCGGGCTGGCCTTCTCCGCCCTGCTGGAGATCGACGGGGAGGAGGTCGCCGCGTTCGCCCTGGAGGTGCCCGCGGGCGGGGGCGAGGTGAAGCTGCCCGACCTGCCCGAGGGTGACGGTGAGCGGTGGCTGACCGTGCGCGCCGTGCTGGCCCGCGACGAGGCGTGGGCGCCGGCGGGCCACGAGGTGGCGTTCGGCCAGGTCCGCCTGGGCACGGGCGGAGCCCCCTACCACGACGGCGGAGCCCGGCCCGCGCCGGCCGCGATCTCCGCCCCGGGGTCCGTGACCGCCGCGCCGGGCGGTGAGCTCGTGCTCGGCGGCGGCGTGTTCGACCCGGTCGGCGGGCGGCTCACCCGCCTGTTCGGGATCGACGTCGAGGGGCCGCGACTGGAGCTGTGGCGGGCGCCGATCGACAACGACCGCTACAGCGACACCGAAGGGCGCTGGCGGCGGCTCGGGCTGCACCGGCTCACCCACCGGGTCGACGCCGTCGAGACCGGCGACGGCCTGGTCGTGCGCACCCGCGTCGCGCCCGCCGCCACCGACGTCGGCCTGCGCGTCACCTACCGGTGGAGCGCCGGCGGCGACGTCCTCGGCCTCACCGTGGACGTCGAGCCCGACGGCGACTGGACCGAGCCGCTGCCCAGGCTCGGCGTGGCCCTGACCCTGCCGGCGGCCTTCGACCGCGTCACCTGGTTCGGCCGGGGGGCCGGCGAGGCGTACCCGGACACCGGGATGGCCACCCGGGTCGGCCGCTGGAGCGCCACCGTCGACGAGCTCCAGACCCCGTACGTCTACCCGCAGGAGAACGGGCAGCGCGCGGACGTGCGCTGGGCCGAGCTCACCGGGCCGGCGGCGGGCCTGCGGGTGACGGGCGACCCCGTGTTCGGGCTGACCGCCCGCCGCTGGAGCACCGCCGACCTGGACCGCGCCACCCACCTGCCCGACCTCGTGCCGGGTGACCGGGTGCACGTCCACCTGGACGCGGCCCAGCACGGCATCGGCACCGCCGCCTGCGGCCCCGGCACCCTGCCCCGCTACGAACTCAGGCCCGCCCCCACCACCTTCACCTTCACTTTCGCCCCGATCTGACCCGACCGGCCCCCGGCAACGACCGCCCGGCCCGGTGCCGGGCGGTCCTCGCTGGGGGCGTCCCGTGGTGGCGGCGGGAGGGTCAGTCGTCCACCGTGAGGACGGTGCCGGCGCCGACCGTGAGGCCGCCCTCGCGGATGGCGAAGCCGAGCCCCGGGTCGAGCGCGACCGGCTTGCCGAGCTCGACCCTGACGTCCACCGTGTCGCCCGGCCGGACGGGCCCGGGCAGCAGCAGCTCGCCCGGCACGTCGGTCGTGCGCAGGTAGAACTGCGGCCGGTAGCCCGGCGCGACGGCCGTGCGCCGCCCGCCCTCGTCCGCCGTGAGCAGGTGGACGCGGGCGGTGAACGTGCGGTGCGCCCGCTGGTGGCCGGGGGCCGCCAGCACCATGCCGCGCCGCACCTGCTCGCGCCGGACGCCGCGCAGCAGCACGGCGGCGTTGTCGCCCGCCTCGCCCCGCTCCATCGTCCGCCCGAACGTCTCGACGCCGGTCACCACGGCCGTCAGCTCGCCGCCGAGCCCGACGGCCTCGACGGTGTCGCCGACGCGCACGGCGCCGCGCTCGATGGCGCCGGTGACGACCGTGCCCCGGCCGGTGATGGTCAGGACGTTCTCCACCGGCATGAGGAACGGCGCGTCCACGTAACGCACCGGGACGGGCACGTGGTCGTCGACGGCCTGGAGCAGCGCCTCGACGGACGCCGTCCAGTACGGGTCGCCCTCCAGCGCGCGCAGCCCGGACACCCGCACCATCGGGGTACCGCGGTAGCCGTGCTCGCCGAGCAGGTCCTGCAGCTCCAGCTCGACGAGGTCGGTGAGCTCCGGGTCGGCGCCGTCGGCCTTGTTGACCGCGACGACCAGGTGCTCGACGCCGACGCGCCGGGCGAGCAGCACGTGCTCCCTGGTCTGCGGCATGATGCCGTCACGCGCGGACACGACGAGGATGGCGCCGTCGAGCTGCGCCGCCCCCGTGATCATGTTCTTCACGTAGTCGGCGTGCCCGGGCATGTCCACGTGCGCGTAGTGCCGGGTCGCGGTCTCGTACTCGACGTGCGAGATGTTGATCGTGATGCCCCGGGAGTGCTCCTCCGGGGTCCGGTCGATCCGCTCGAACGGCGTGTACGTCGCCTGGCCCCGCTCGGCGAGCACCTTGGTGATCGCCGCCGTCAGCGTGGTCTTGCCGTGGTCGACGTGGCCCATCGTGCCGATGTTGAGGTGCGGCTTGGTGCGGGCGTAAGCCTGCTTCGCCATGATCCTTCCTTCTTGACGCCTGGAATCCGTGGTGACCCGTACGGGCCGCTACCTCCCCCCGCCGGGTCACACTCGGGACATACGGGAAGAGGTCAGCGCTCCAGGCCGTCGCAGGCAAGCCCGGACGCGCCCGCGGTGCGGGGCGTCGTCAGGAGGGCGTGCCGGATCATGGTGACCATAGTGAGGGAGTGAGCGTTCCCGGGCAACGGGATATTCCCTTTGGCCGGCCGTACAAGGTCGGAGCTCGCCTTCGTCGTGCAGACCGAAGAACGCGGGGCGGCGCTGGCCTAGCGTTCGCCTCATGCCCCGCCTCACGCTGGACGACCTGTTCCGCATCGCCGTACCGTCCGATCCCCAGACGCGGCCCGACGGCTCCGCGGTCGCGTACACCCTGACCACCTCCCGGCGCGAGCCGGACGAGAACCGTGCCGAGATCTGGCTCGCCGCGCCCGGCGCGGAGCCCCGGCGGCTGGCCGAGGGCTCGTGCCCGCGCTGGTCGCCGGACGGGCGCACGCTGGCGTACCTGCGCGCCGACGGCGGGCCGCCGCAGATCTGCCTGCTGCCGATGGACGGCGGCGAGCCGGTCGCGCTGACGTCCGCGCCGCTGGGCGCGGGCGCGCCGGTGTGGTCGCCCGACGGCACGAGGATCGCGTACGCCGGCCCGCACGGCGAGGCCGACCCGCACGCCCCGGTGGTGGCCGACCGGCTGGACTACAAGGCCGACGGCGCCGGGCTGCTGCGCGGGGTCACCACGCACGTGTTCGTCGTGGCAGCGGGGCAGGCCGGCGGCGAGCCGGTGCGGCTGACGGAGGGCGGCTTCCACGCGGGCCAGCCGGCGTGGTCGCCGGACGGGGAGCGGCTCGCGTTCACCGCCGGGATGGAGCCCGACGGCGACCTCGACCTGTCGAGCTCCGTCTACACGGTCGAGGCGGCCGGCGGCGAACCCAAGCGGCTCACCGGGCCCGAGATGATCGCCGTGGGCGTGTGGTGGCTCGGCGAGCGGCTGGTCGTGGCGGGGATGCGCGGGCCGGTCGCCCACACGCGGCTGTACACGGTCGGCGAGGGCGGGGCCGAGGAGCTGGAGACCGGGCTCGACCGCAACGTCATGGTGGGCGCCCCCGGCTACCCGGGCGCGGCGCCGCAGCTCGCGGGCGACCGCCTGCTGTTCGCGGCCCGCGACGCGGGCTGCACCCACCTGTACGCGCTGCCGGCGGGCGGGGGAGCCGCCGTGAAGGTCGCCGGCGGCGACGCGGTGGTGTCGGGCGCGAGCGTCGCCGGGGGCGTGATGGCGTACGTGGCGTCGACGCCGCGCAGCGCCGGGGACGTGTACCTGGCCGGCCTCCCCACGGACGAGCCGTGCCAGGCGCTGCCCGGCAGGCCGCTCACCGCGTACGCCCTGGACGGGGTGGAGCTGTTCGAGCCGGTGCGGCGCACGTTCACCGCGGCCGACGGGACGCCGGTCGAGGGCTTCGTGCTGCGGGACGAGACGCGGGACGGGCCGGGCCCGGTGCTGCTCGACGTGCACGGCGGGCCGCACAACGCGTGGGCGCCCGTCTTCGACGGCGCGCACCTCTACCACCAGGTGCTCGCCGCGAACGGCTGGACGGTCCTCACCATGAACCCGCGCGCCAGCGACGGGTACGGCGAGGCGTTCTACACGGCGGCGGCCGGGGCCTGGGGGCTGGCCGACGAGCAGGACTTCCTCGGCCCGCTCGACGACCTGATCGCCGACGGGATCGCCGACCCGGAGCGGCAGGCCGTCACCGGCTACAGCTACGGCGGCTACATGACGTGCTGGCTGTCGGCGCGCACCGGCAGGTTCAGGGCCGCCATCCCCGGCGGAGCCGTGACCGATCTGGTCAGCATGGCAGGAACCTCCGATATGGGATATTTCCTGAAAACCTTTGAATGTGGAGGTGATGTCGTCGCCCAGTCCCCGTTCACCCACGTGAGCGACGTGACGGCCCCCACCCTGATCCTCCACGGAGACGCCGACGACCGATGCCCGGTGAGCCAGGCCGAGCAGTGGTTCGGCGCGCTGCGCGAGCGGAACGTCCCCGTACGCATGGTGCGCTACCCGAACGCCTCCCACCTGTTCATTCTCAACGGACGCCCCTCACACCGCCTGGACTACAACGAGAGGATCATCGCGTGGCTGGAGCAATGGGTCACCGGTTCACCGAGCTGATCACCCAGTACGAGGTGCCCGGCGCGGCCCTCGCCTACCTGCACGACGGCCAGGTCCACGAGTTCGCCGCCGGCGTGCTCAACGCGGACACCGGCGTGGAGGCGACCCCCGACTCGCTCTTCCAGATCGGCTCGGTCACCAAGGTGTGGACCGCGACGATGCTCATGCAGCACGTCGAGGCGGGCACCTTCACCCTCGACACGCCCGTCGCCGAGGTGCTGCCCGAGTTCCGCGTCGCCGACGCCGAGGTGACCAAGACGGTCACGATCCGCCACCTGCTGTCGCACACCAGCGGCATCGACGGCGACCTGTTCCTCGACACCGGCCGGGGCGACGACTGCGTGGAACGCTATGTCGAGGCCTGCGCCGACCTGGTGCAGAACCACCCGCTCGGCGTCACCCAGTCCTACTGCAACTCCGGGTTCACCGTCGCCGGGCGCATCCTGGAGAAGCTCGACGGCAAGGTGTGGGACGCCGTGCTGCGCGAGCGGATCATCGAGCCGCTCGGCCTCACCCACACCTGCACGCTCCCCGAGGACGTGCTGCGCCACCGGGCGGCCATCGGCCACGTCGAGGGCGGCAAGGTCGCCCCGGTGTGGGGGCTGATGCGCTCCGCCGGACCGGCCGGGCTCATCTGCGCCCGCCCCGCCGACGTCGTCGCCTTCGGCCGCGCCCACCTGGAGGGCGGCCTGCTGGACGACCCGCAGGCCATGTGGGAGCCGCAGATCGACATCCCCAACCCGCACACGCTCGGCAAGCAGTGGGGCATCGGCTGGATCCTGGACGAGTGGGACGGCCACCGCGTCATCTCGCACGGCGGCAACACCATCGGCCAGCACGCGATGCTGTGGGTGGTGCCCAGCACCGGCACGGTCGTCGCGGTCGTGGCGAACGGCGGCCACAGCGGCGCGTTCACCCACGCCGTCGCCACCGAGCTGTTCGCCGAGCTCGACGGCATCACCGTGCCGCCGACGCTCGGCCCGCCCGCGACGCCGGTCGAGGTCGACGCGTCCCGCTACGCGGGCGTCTACGAGCGCGCCGGCGCCCGGATGACGATCAGCGAGCGGGCCGGTGGCCTCCAGCTGCGCATCGAGGCCACCGGCCCGCTCGCCGAGCTGCAGGAGCCGGTCGAGCTCGGCCTGGTCCCCGTCGACGCGACCACGTTCGTCGGCCGCCGCGACGGCGACCCCGACTGGATGTCCGCGGTGTTCTACGAACTCCCCGACGGATCCCCGTACGTGCACCTGGGGGCCAGGGCGACCCCCAAGGTGAGCTGAGCGGTGCGGGAGATGCTCGCGGGCGCGCGCGGTTTCGTGCACGCCCGCGACATCGACGGCGACGCCGAGTTCGGCCTCGACCCGGACGAGCCGGTGGTCCTCGCCTCCGTGTTCAAGATCGCGGTGGCGCTGGAGTACGCCCGCCAGGCCGCGGCGGGCGAGCTGTCGCGCACCGAGCGGCTGACCGTCACCGCCGCCGACAAGGACGGCGGCATCGGCACCTCCGGCTGCGCCGACGACGTCTCGCTCACGCTGCGCGACCTGGCCCACTTCATGCTGACGATGAGCGACAACGCCGCCACCGACGTGCTGCTGCGCCGGGTCGGCCTGGACCGCGTGCACGCCACGCTCGCCGGTCTCGGCCTGCGCCGGACCCGGCTGATCGGCGGCTGCGCCGAGCTGTTCGCCCAGGTGGTGGCCGAGCTGGGCACGATCGACACCGACGGCATGCCGCGCGAGCGGATCGAGCCGCTGGCGGTGCGCGACCCGGAGCGCACCACGTCCAGCACGCCCCGCGAGACGACCGCGCTGCTGGCGGCCATCTGGCGGGACGAGGCCGGTCCGCCCGAGGCGTGCGCCGAGGTGCGCACGATCATGGGCAACCAGATCTGGCCGCACCGCCTGGCCGCCGGGTTCGGCGACGAGGTGCGCGTCTCCGGCAAGACGGGCACCCTGTGGGGCATCCGCAACGAGGCGGGCGTCGTGGAGTACCCCGACGGGGGCCGCTACGCCGTCGCCGTCTTCCTGCGCACCACCCGTCTCGGCGGCCGCGACCCGGAGGCCGACGCCGCCATCGGCCGCGCCGCCCGCCACGCGGTGGACCGGTTGCGCAGGCGATGACGAACGCCGCCTATGGTGTGTGGATGACCACCCGCCCACGTGCCAGCCTGCGGCGGATCCTGGACGACCTCGGCAGCACCGTGCTCGACGTCGCCGCCGCGCCCGGCGACCTCGACGCCGAGGTCACCGGCGTGCACATCCACGACCCGCTCGACGAGCCGCACGTGCCGCCGGGCGGGATCGTGCTGGCCGTCGGCATCCACGGCGCGGCCGGCATCCGCGCGCTGCTGGAGTCCGTGCCGGCCGCGGCCGGCGTGGTGGTCAAGCTGCCCGTCGACGTGGACGACGGCGTCCGGGCGGCGGTCGCCGAGACCGGGGTCGCCGTCCTCGGGCTCACCCGGGCCGCCTCCTGGGCGCAGGTCGCCGCGCTGCTGCGCTCGCTGCTGGCCGAGGGCGACCTGGCCGAGGCGGGGGAGGAGGCGCAGGGCGACCTGTTCTCGCTGGCCAACGCCGTGTGCGCGCTCCTCGACGCGCCCGTCACGATCGAGGACCGCTCCTCGCGGGTGCTGGCCTACTCCGGCCGCCAGGACGAGGCCGACCCCGGCCGCGTCGAGACCGTGCTCGGCCGCCAGGTGCCCGAGCGCTACCAGCGCATGCTCGACGAGCGCGGCCTGATCAAGCAGCTCTACCAGAGCCGCGACCCCATCTACATGGAGCTGCCCGGCGACAGCATCAACCGGGCCGCCGTCGCCGTCCGGTCCGGGGACGAGATCCTCGGCTCGATCTGGGCGGCCGTGCACGAGCCGCTGACCGAGCAGCGCCAGCGGGCGCTCGCCGACGCCGCCAAGATCGTCGCGCTGCGGCTGCTGCGCGAGCGGGCCGGCGCCGACACCCAGCGCCGCCTGCGCGCCGACCTGCTGTCCACCGTGCTCGCCGGCGGCGCCGACGCCGCCGAGGCCGCGGGCCGGCTCGGCGTCGCCACCCAGCGACTGTGCGTGCTGGCCGCCCAGCTCACCGGCGAGCCCGAGGGCGACCCGGCACGCGGCGAGAGCGACCGGCAGCGCTTCTGCGACGCGCTCGCCCTGCACGTGGCCACCATCCACCCCAAGGCCGCCGCCGCGCTCGTCGGCTCCGTCGCCTACGCCGTCCTGCCGCTCAACCCCGGCGGCGAGGAGGAGGCCCGCGCCGTCCGCATCGCGCGCAGCTTCCTGGCCAGGGTCGGCCCCCGCCACCCCGCCAACGTCGGCGTCGGCCGTCTGGCCGGCACGCTCGCCCAGGTGGCCAGGTCCCGCGCCGACGCCGACCGGGCGCTGCGCGTGCTGCGCTCGCGCGGCGCCTCCGGCGAGGCCGCCGGCTACGCCGACGTCCACTTCGAGTCGCTGCTGCTCCAGGTCGCCGACGTGGTCAACGCCGAGGAACAGACCCCCACCGGCCCCTACCAGCGGCTGCTCGCCCACGACCGCGAGCACGGCAGCGAGCTCGTCGCCACCCTGCGCGCCTATCTCGACGCCTTCGGCGACGTCAACGCCGCCTCCGCCCGGGTCCACGTGCACACCAACACCTTCCGCTACCGGCTCAAGCGGCTCGTCGAGATCAGCGGCCTCGACCTGACCGACCCCGACGCCCGGCTCACCGTCATGCTGCAGATGCGGAT
Organism: Nonomuraea sp. ATR24; assembly: GCF_041950485.1. Lineage (NCBI taxonomy): Bacteria > Bacillati > Actinomycetota > Actinomycetes > Streptosporangiales > Streptosporangiaceae > Nonomuraea > Nonomuraea sp. ATR24. Next base: position 15,159 of record NZ_JBGNUU010000033.1, on the reverse strand, counting down.
CTTCGGCCCCTAGCACGACGCCGCCCGTACATTTCGTCGCAGGGAACGAAGAACGCGCGCCGGTGAGCGGACAGGGTGAGGCATCACCCCCAGACTCCCGGAGTCACCATGAGAAAAGCAGCAGTGGCCGCCGCACTGGCCCTGTTCGCCACCGCCTGCGGCGGCGCCCCCGAGACCACGCCCGCCGGGGGCGGCGGCACCTTCACCTTCGCCATCCCCGCCGACCCCGGGGTGCTCGACCCCGCCACCGCCGTGCTGTCGGCCACGAACTCGTTGCTCGTCTTCGCCTACGACACGCTCGTCAACGTCGGCGAGAAGGGCGAGATCATCCCCGGGCTGGCCGAGAAGTGGGAGGTGAAGCCCGACTCCGTCACCTTCACCCTGCGCAAGGACGTCACCTGCTCCGACGGCTCCAAGCTCACCCCGGCCCAGGTCGCCGCGAACGTCAACCACATCGCCGACCCCGCCACCAAGTCGCCCGTCTACGGCGTCCTGCTGCCCACCGGGATGAAGGCCGAGGCCGACGACGCCGCGGGCACCGTCACGCTGTCCATGCCCGAGCCGTACGGGTTCATCCTGGAGACCACCCGCAACCTGTTCATCGTCTGCGGCAAGGGCGTCGAGGACCGGTCCGTGCTGGCCCGCGGCACCTCCGGCTCCGGCCCGTTCGTGCTCACCGAGGCCGCGCCCGGCGACCACTACACCTTCGAGCCGCGCCGCGAGTACGCCTGGGGGCCCGGCGGTGCCACCGGCAAGGACCTGCCCGACAAGGTCGTCCTCAAGGTCGTGCCGAACGAGCAGACCGCCGCCAACCTGCTCGTCGCCGGCAGCATCAACGGCGCCACCTTCTTCGGCCCCGACCGCGCCCGCATGGAGTCCACGCCCGGCCTCGGCAAGCTCACGCCGCCCGGCGGCAACGGCCAGTTCCTCTTCCATCAGGGCGACGGCCGGCCCACCGAGGACGTGGCCGTGCGCAAGGCCCTCACCCAGGCGCTCAACCTCCAGGAGCTGGCCGGCATCGCCTCCAGCGGCACCGGCAGGCCCGTCACCGGGCTCGTCATCGACCCGCGCCCCTGCCCCGGCGACAGCGTCACCGGCCACCTGCCCGCCTTCGACGCCGCCGCGGCCGCCGCCGCGCTCGACGCCGCAGGCTGGAAGGCCGGCCCCGACGGCACCCGCGCGAAGGACGGCGACAAGCTGAGCCTGCGCGTCCTGTACGCGACCACCCGCGGGCCCGGCGTGCAGGCCGCCGTCGAGTACATGGCCGCGGCCTGGAAGAAGATCGGCGTCGACGTCAAGCTCAACGGCGTCCTGGACACCAAGCTGTCGGAGTCGCTCAACGCCACCCAGGACTGGGACGTGGTCTGGCTGCCGATCACCGTCACCCTGCCCTCCCAGCTCATCGGGTTCCTGTCCGGCCCCGCCGCGCCCAAGGGCGCCAACTTCGCGCACCTGTCCAACGACCGCTACGAGGAGCTCGTCGCCAAGGCCATGCCGGTGCCCGGCGCCGAGGGCTGCAAGTCGTGGCTGGAGGCGGAGTCCGCGCTGTTCGACAACGTCGACCTCGTGCCCGTCGTGGAGAACACGCTGCTCGTCGCCACCAAGGGCGCCACGTTCGCCTTCGATGCCGGGGCGCTGGTGCCCACGTCGATCCGCGTCACGGGGACCTGAGTGTCACGCCTTGTGCTGAGGAGGCTCGTCCGGTTCGCCGTGTCGCTCGCGGTGCTCGTCGTGGCCGCGTTCGCGATGATCCACCTGATCCCCGGCGACCCCGTGCGGGCCTCGCTCGGCCCGGCCGCCCCGGTCGAGCTGATCGAGGCCCGCCGGGCCGCGCTCGGCCTCGACCAGCCGCTGCCCGCCCAGTTCGCCGCCTACGTCGCCGGGTTGTTCTCCGGCGACCTCGGCACCTCGTTCCTCACCGGCGAGCCCGTCGCCGAGGTGATCGCCACCCGCCTGCCGAACACGGTGGGCCTGGCGCTGATCGCCACCGCGGTCGCGCTGCTGGCCGCGGTGCCGCTCGGCATGTGGGCGGCCGTCCGCACCGAGAACGGCCGCAACCGCGGCACCGAGGCCGCGTTCGGCTCGGTGACCGGCACCGCCGTCGCCGTCCCCGAGTTCCTGTACGCGATCGCCCTCGTCACCGTCTTCGCCATCGGCCTCGGCGTGCTGCCGCCCGCCGGGAAGGAGGGCGCCGTCTCGTACGTGCTGCCCGTGCTCGCGCTGGCCATCGGCCCCACCGCCACGATCGCGCGCATCGCCAGGGTCGAGACGCTGCGCGCGCTCGGCACCGACTACGTCCGCCTGGCCCGGGCCAAACGGCTGCCGGCCGCCCGGCTGCACCTGCGGCACGTGCTGCCCAACACGCTCACCGCCACCCTCACGCTCGGCGGCCTGATGCTGAGCGCGCTCATCGCCGGCAGCGTGCTCGTCGAGTACGTCTTCGCCTGGCCCGGCCTCGGCATGAAGATCGTCGAGTCGATCACGCAGAAGGACTACCCGGTCGCCCAGGGCGTCATCCTCGTCTACGGCGCGATCGTGCTGCTCGTCAACCTCCTCGTCGACCTGGCGCTCGGCGTCCTCGACCCGACCTCTTCGATCAAGGAGTCGTGATGTTCCGCACCCCCGCGGCCGTCGCGGGCGCCGTCCTGGTCGCCGCCATGGTGGTGCTGGCCGTCATCGGGCCGCCCATCTGGGGGGAGGCCGCCGAGCACATCGACGCCGGCGCCATCCTCCAGGGCTCCTCGGCCGCCCACCCGCTCGGCACCGACAACCTCGGCCGCGACCTGCTCGCCCGGGTGCTCGTCGCCGGCCGCTACTCGCTGCTGCTCGCGCTGGCCGCCGCCCTCATCGGCGCCACCGCCGGGATCGTGCTCGGCGCGCTGCCGTCGGTGCTGCCCGCCCGCCCCGCCCGCCTGGTCACCGGCGCCGTCAACGCGCTCGTCGCCTTCCCCGGGCTGCTGCTGGCCATGTTCACCGCGGTCGTCGCCGGGCTCGGCGCGCGCGGCGCGGTCCTCGGCATCGGCGCCGCCATCGCGCCCGGCTTCGCCCGCCTCACCCAGACGCTCGCCGCCTCCGTCGCCGGGGCCGACTACGTCTCGGCCGCCCGCATGCTCGGCGTGCCGCGCCGCCGCATCCTGGCCAGGCACGTGCTGCCCAACATCGCCGAACCGCTCATCCTCCACCTCACCCAGGCGCTCGGCGGCGCGCTGCTCGGCCTGGCCGGCATGTCGTTCCTCGGCCTGGGCGTGCAGCCGCCCTCGTTCGACTGGGGACGGCTGCTGTTCGACGGGTTCGGCCGCATCTACGTCACGCCGGAGGTCGCGCTCGGGCCCGCCCTGGCCGTCGCGCTGGCCGGCATCGGCTTCAACCTGCTCGGCGACGCCCTGGCCAGAGGCGCCGCGCGCACCTCCGCGCCCCGGACGAAGGCCGTGGCGCCCGAGAGCGCCGACCCCGGCGAGCCCGAGCCGGGCGCCGTGCTCGACGTGCGGGACCTGACCGTCACCTTCCCCGGCGGCGTCACGCCCGTGCGCGGCGTGTCGCTGAGCGCCGCCCCCGGCGAGATCGTCGGCCTGGTCGGCGAGTCCGGCAGCGGCAAGTCGCTCACCGCCGCCGCCATCGGCGGCCTCGTCCCCTACCCCGGCGTCGTCGGCCACGCCCGGCTGCGGCTGGACGGCCGCGACGTCGCCGGCCTCAGCCGCAAGGAGCTCGGCACCTCGCTCGCCATGGTCTTCCAGGACCCGATGGCCTCGCTCAACCCCGCGCTCAAGGTCGGCGGCCAGCTCGCCGAGGTCGCCGTCGTCCACCAGGGCGCCACCCGCGCCGAGGCCCGCGCCCGCGCCGTCGACCGGCTCGGCCACGTGCACCTGCCCGAGCCCGGACGCCAGGCCCGCAGGCACCCGCACGAGCTGTCCGGCGGCATGCGCCAGCGCGCCGTCATCGCCATGGGCCTCATGGGCACGCCCCGCCTGATCATCGCCGACGAGCCCACGACCGCGCTCGACGTCACCGTGCAGCGGCAGATCCTGCGGCTGCTGCGCGAGGTCACCGAGGAGACCGGCTCGGCCGTGCTGTTCATCTCCCACGACATCGCCGTCGTCGGCGAGCTGTGCGACCGCGTCGTCGTCATGTACGCCGGCCGCGTCGTCGAGGAACTGCCCGCCGACCGGCTCACCGAGGGCGCCCACCCCTACACGCGGGCGCTCATCGCCTCGCTGCCCGACATGGACACCGACCGGTCGCTGCCCCTGGCCAGCATCCCCGGCCGCCAGCCCGCCCCCGCCGAGGTCGGCGACGGGTGCGCGTTCGCCCCCCGCTGCCCGCTCGCCACCGGCGCGTGCGCGACCGGGCGCCCCCCGCTCGTCGAGCACGGCCCCGCCCACCGGGTCGCCTGCTGGGAGGTCACATGCACATCGACGGCCTGACCGTGCGCTTCGGCGCGTTCACCGCGGTCGACTCCGTCACCCTGGAGGTGCCGCCCGGCCGCATCGTCGGACTCGTCGGCGAGTCGGGCAGCGGCAAGTCGTCGCTGGCCAAGGCCGTGTGCGGGCTCGTCCCGCACACCGGCAGCGTCACCGGCGCCTCCCGCGTCCAGATGGTCTTCCAGGACCCGTACGCCTCACTCGACCCGCGCATGCGCGTGGGCGAGTCGGTCGCCGAGGCGCTGCTGCGGATGCCCAGGCAGGCCAGGGCCGCCGAGGTGGAACGGCTGCTCGGCCTGGTGTCGCTGCCCGCCGAGGCGGCCGGCCGCTACCCGCGCGAGCTGTCGGGCGGCCAGCGGCAGCGCGTCGCCATCGCCCGCGCCCTCGGCGCCGAGCCCGACCTGCTGGTGGCCGACGAGATCACCAGCGCCCTGGACGTCTCTGTGCAGGGCGCGGTGCTCAACCTGGTCCGCTCGCTGCGCGACCGGCTCGGCCTGCCGATCCTGTTCATCTCGCACAACCTGGCCGTGGTCCGGTACGTGTGCGACGAGGTCGCCGTCATGCACCGGGGCCGGCTCGTCGAGCACGGCCCCACCGAGGACGTCGTCGGCTCGCCCGGCCAGGACTACACCCGCACCCTCCTGGAGGCGGTGCCCCGCCTGCGCCGCTGAGCCCGCGAAGCGGGCAGGGCCGCCTTCGCACCGGAAGGCGGCCCTGCCGCCGTACTACCGCCGTCTCGCTACAGCGGGATCCACTCCGTGGCCGTGGTGACCTCGTCCAGGATCGCCGGGACCGGCTCCACGCCCAGGCCGGGGCCGGTCGGCACGTCCAGGTGGCCGTCACGCAGCTCGAACGGCTCGGTGACGTCCGTGGCGTAGTAGCGGCGCGAGCCGGAGGTGTCGCCCGGCAGCGTGAAGCCGGGCAGCGCGGCCAGCGCCACGTTCGCGGCCCGGCCCAGCCCGGTCTCCAGCATGCCGCCGCACCACACGGCGACGCCGTTGGCCCGGCACAGGTCGTGGATGCGGCGGGCCTCCAGGTAGCCGCCGATCCGGCCCGGCTTGACGTTGATGATCGAGCAGGAGCCGAGCGCGATCGCCGCCGCCGCGTGCTCGGCCGACTCGATCGACTCGTCCAGGCAGATCGGCGTGCGCAGCTGCCTGGCGAGCTTGGCGTGCTGGACGAAGTCGTCGTTGGCCAGCGGCTGCTCGATCAGCAGCAGCCCGAAGTCGTCCAGCCTGGCGAGCTGACGGGCGTCGACGAGCGTGTAGGCGGCGTTCGCGTCGACCTGGAGCAGCAGGTCGTCGCCGAAGCGCTCGCGCACCGCGCGGACCGGCTCCACGTCCCAGCCGGGCTCGATCTTGAGCTTGATCCGCACGTAGCCCTCGTCCAGGTAGCCCTCGACCGCGTCGAGGAGCTGCGGCACCGAGTCCATGATGCCGACCGACACCCCGCACGGCACCCGGTCGCGGGCCGCGCCGAGATACTGGCCGAACGACTCGCCCGACGCCCGGAGCTGCGCGTCCAGCACCGCGGTCTCGACGGCCGCCTTGGCCATCCGGTGCCCCTTGACGTGCTCCATCGCCCGGCCGGCCGACTGGGCGTCCAGCGTCGCGGGCAGCGCCGGCAGCAGGAAGCGGCGGATCACCTCGGCCGCGCCGTCGACGTACTCGGAGGAGTAGAGCGGCTCCGACATGGCCACGCACTCGCCCCAGCCCTCGGCCTCCGGCGTCACCACCCGGACCAGCAGCACGTCGCGGGCCGTCTCGGTGCCGAACGAGGTGCGGAACGGCGCCACCAGGGGCATCGCGATCCGGCGCAGCTCTACTCCTGTGATCTTCACGCTCTCTCCACTACATAGAACGATTTATTGTGAAATCCCGTGACTTTGCGGCCCTCGGACAGCATCTCGCCCAGCGTGTCCCGTACGGCGTGCCGCCACGCCTTGGCCGTTCCCGGGTCGGCGCCCCGCAACCGCTCGACGTCCTCCGGCACCGCCACCAGCACCGTCGCCGCGTCGGCTCGGCCGGGCACCGGCCGGCCGCCCTCGTCCGCCAGCGCCACCACCGCGTCCGCCGGCACCCGCGCCGGCGCCACCCGGCCGCCCTCCAGCGCGCGCACGTGCGGCGCGGTCAGCGGCCACGCCGCCAGCACCCGGTCCGACTCGTCGCCCTGGTTGATGGCGTCGCCCATCACCCCGTAGAAGGCCGGCAGGTACTCCTGCGGCATGGCGCCCAGCTTGGCCAGGTTGAAGTGCGCGTTGCGGCGCACCAGCGGGTCGAACGTCCAGGTGATGCGCTCCACGCCGCGCTCCAGGGCCCAGCGCCGCTGGTGCAGCTTCAGCGCGAAACCCGTGCCCGGGGCCCGGGACACTCCGGTGATGTGCGAGTGCAGCGTCGCGCCCGCGCCGAAGAACGCGACCGACGCGCCCGCCAGCCGCTCGCCGTCGAAGGCGCCCGCCACGTAGTTGCCCGCGTGCGCCAGCGCCCGCATCAGCTCGACGGTGATCGGCCGGCCGGCCGGCTCGAACTGCCAGATGTCCTCGAACAGCGCCATGACCTGCTTGAACTCCGCGATGTCGTGGAGCTCCCTGATGGCGATCAAGCTGTCGGCCCTCTCCCTGGATCGGATGTCACCGCGACCGTACTTCGCGGCGGGGCCGAACGGATTCGTGCCAGAGCACCAAGACCGCGCCGACCTTCGTCCAGCCGTCCTATGGGAGCCGGGACTCAGCGGTCGAGGACGAGCAGGGGCTGCGGGCCGGCCGTCAGGAGCGCCGCGCCCTGCGCCGTGCAGGCCGCCACGTCCGCCACCCGGGCGCCGAACAGGTCCGGCACGTAGATGGCCGGCTCGACGCAGAGCACCATCCCCGGCTCCAGCGCGGTGTCCTCGCCCGGCCGCAGCCGGGGTCCCTCGTCGTGGCCCAGGCCGAGCCCCCGCCCGGCCGACGGGGCGGCGAAGTGGCCGTAGCCGCTGCCCTCGATCACCGCCCGGGCGGCGGCGGCCACCGACCCGGCCGGGGCGGCGGGCCGTACCGCCGCCAGGGCCGCGCGGTGCGCGGCGATCACCACCGAGTACATGGCCTCGAAGTCCTCGGGCGGCTCGGCGACGGCGAACACCCGCGCGGCCTCCGCGCACCAGCCGTCCCAGCGCCCGCACACCGACACCAGCAGCGCGTCCCCCGGATTGATCACCCGCTCGCCCGGCAGGTGCGCGGGCCTGGCGGTGTGCTCGCCCGCCGACACCCGCACCGACAGCGCCTCCTCGCAGCCGCCCTCCAGCAGCAGCAGCCGCAGCCGGGCGGCCATCTCCCGCTCGGTCGCGCCGAACCAGGCCAGCTCCCGCGCCTGCGCCAGCACCGCCTCGGCCGCTCCGGCCGCCGCCGCGACCGCCTCCACCTCGGCCGGGTGCTTGCGCAGCCGCAGCGGCGCCAGCACGGCCGCCGCCGGGACCAGCTCCGCCTCGATCGCCAGCCCGAACAGCTCCCGCACCCGCATCTCCGGGTCCACGCCCACCCGCCGCGCCCCCGCGGGCACGTGCGGCGCGGGGTCGGCGGTCTCGACGGCCGCGTCCGCCGTCACCACGAGGAACGCCCCGCCGCGCCCGCCCAGGAACCGGAAGTCCGGCGACGGCCGCAGCACCAGGGCGTCGATCTCGGATCCGGTCATGGCGGCCCGTACCTGGGCCAGCCGCGCCGCGTCTTCGGGAATGCCCGTCACCACGGCCTCCGTATCACGCCTTCTCGGGCCGCCCGGCCGCCGCCGGGGCCGGTGGGCCGTCGTCGGCGTGCAGCCAGCAGGCCACCGGGCCGAACGTGGGATCCTTGACCCGGCACACGTCCATCACGTGCGGGCAGCGCGGATGGAAGCGGCAGCCGGCCGGCGGGTCCGCCGGGTCCGGCACGTCGCCCGGCAGCTCGGCGGGCAGCACGCCCAGGCCGTCGGGCGCGGGGATCGCCTCCAGCAGCGCCCGCGTGTAGGGATGGCGGGGGTTCGCCCACACCTCGGCGGTGTCGCCGGACTCGACGATCCGGCCCAGGTACATGACCGCGATCCGGTCGGCGATCAGCCGCACCACCGACAGGTCGTGGCTGATGAACAGCAGCCCCGCCCCCGACTCCACCGCCAGGTCGCGCATGAGGGTGGCGACCTGCGCCTGCGCCGAGGCGTCCAGCGCGGAGATCGGCTCGTCGCCGATGAGCAGCCTCGGCCGGGCGGCCAGCGCCCGGGCGATCGCGATGCGCTGCCGCTGCCCGCCGGAGAACTCGTGCGGGTGCCGCCGCTCGAAGTCGCGCGGCAGCCCGACGCGTTCCAGCAGGTCGGCGGGCCGGGTGGTGGTGTCGCCCGAGGTGCGCAGCCCGTCGGCGATCTGGTCGCCGACCCGGCGGCGCGGGTTCAGCGACGCGTACGGGTCCTGGAACACCATCTGGATGCCGGTCAGCCTGCGCCGCCGCAGCCCGAGCGGGGTGACGGCCTCGCCCTCGAAGGAGATGCCGCCCGAGGTGATCGGGTTCAGCCCGCACACGGCCCTGGCCAGCGTGGACTTGCCGCAGCCGGACTCGCCGACGAGGCCGACGACCTCGCCCGCGCGCACCTCCAGGCTGGCCCCGGCCACGGCGCGGACCACCGGCCGGCCGGGGGAGCGGTGCTCGACGACCAGGTCGTCGATGGTCAGCAGGCTCATCGGCCCCCCTCGTCGATCTGCGCGTCCGGCAGCGAATCCAGCAGGGATCGGGTGTACGGGTGCGACGGCTCGCGCAGCACCCGGCCCCGCGGCCCGGTCTCGACGACCAGGCCGTCCTTCATCACGCTCACCTCGTCGGCGACCGCCGACATCACGCCCAGGTCGTGCGTGACCAGCAGCACCGCCAGGCCCAGCTCGTCGCAGAGCCCGCGCAGCAGCCGCAGCACGCCCGCCTGCACGGTCACGTCCAGCGCGGTCGTCGGCTCGTCGGCGATGAGCACCCGGGGCGAGCAGGCCAGCGCCACCGCGATCGCGATGCGCTGCCGCATCCCGCCGGAGAACTGGTGCGGGTAGCGCCCGACGGCCTCCTCCGCGCCCGGGATGCGCACCTTGCCGAGCAGCTCGACGGCCCTGGCCCGCGCCTCCCGCTTGCCGAGGCCCAGGTGGTGGCGCATGTGCTCGGTGAGCTGCCTGCCGATCGTGAGCATCGGGTGCAGGCTCGTCGCAGGGTCCTGGAAGACCATCGCGACCTCGCCGCCGCGCACCTTGTTCAGCTCGGCGGGCGGCATCGTGAGCAGTTCCCGGCCGCCGAGCGTGATGCTTCCCGAGGTACGCGAGCCGTGCGGCAGCAGGCCGAGCACGGCCAGCCCGGTCATCGTCTTGCCCGAGCCGCTCTCCCCGGCCAGGCCGTGCACCCGGCCCTCCTGGAGCGTGAGGTCCACGCCGCGCAGCACCTCCTTGCCGCCGATCGACACCTTCAGGCCGGTGATGTCCAGCGTCACAGGGCACGCTCCTTGATGGCGCGGGCGGTGCGGGGGTCGAGGGCGTCGCGCAGCGTGTCGCCGAGGAAGTTGAACGCCAGCACCACGGTCAGGATGGCCAGGCCCGGGAAGGCCGCCACCCACCAGCTGTCGAACACCTCCATGCCGGAGGCCACCATCGAGCCCCACTCGGGCGACGGCGGCTTGGCGCCCAGCCCCAGGAACGACAGGCCCGACAGCAGCAGCAGCGCGGTGCCGATGTCCAACGTGGCCAGCACCAGGATGGGGCCGGTCACGTTCGGGAGCACGTCCACGCGCAGCGAGCGCCACGCGGAGAAGCCGAGCAGCCGCCCGCTGAGCACGAACTCGCGCTCACGCACGCCGAGCACCAGGCCGCGGGTGACGCGGGCGTAGGCGGGCCAGGCGACGACGAGCACGGCCAGCACCGCGTTGGTGAGGCTCGCGCCGAGCGCCGCCGCGACCACCATGGCCAGGATGACCGTCGGGAACGCGAACACCAGGTCCGCGACCCGCATGATCGTCTCGTCCACCCATTTGCCGAAATATCCGGCGCAGGCGCCGAGGAGGCCGCCGACCAGCACCGACAGCGCCACCAGCAGCAGCGTCAGCGGGATCGACACCCGCGCCCCGTACAGCACCCGGCTCAGGATGTCGCGCCCGAGCTGGTCGGTCCCGAACCAGTGGTCAGGGCCGGGCGGGGCCAGCCGGGGGAGTTCCTGGGCGAGCGGGTCGTGCGGCGCCAGCAGCGGCGCCGCCAGGGCGATCACCAGCCAGGCGAGCGCGATCACCACGCCCACGACGGCCAGCGGCTGCCGCCAGGCCTCGGGCAGGCGCCGCAGCAGCCCCTTGCGGGCCAGCGGGTCCCGTCTCATTGCAGCCTCACTCGGGGGTCGATCACGCCGTACAGCACGTCCACGATCAGGTTGATGACGAGGTAGACCACGCCCACCACGAACCCGACGCCCATGACGGCGGGCAGGTCGAGCGTGGTGGCGCTCTTGTAGGCGTACTGGCCGATGCCCGGCCAGGCGAAGATCGCCTCCACCAGCACCGTCCCCGACAGCAGGCTGCCGAACGCCAGCCCTGCCACCGTGATGACCGGCACCAGCGCCGAGCGGAGCACGTACCGGAACAGGACCGTGCGGCCCGGCAGGCCCTTGGCCCGGGCGGCGCGCACGTAGTCCTGGCCCAGCACCTCCAGCACCGCCGAGCGGGTGAAGCGGGTCAGCAGCCCGATCGTGTAGAGCGCCAGCACCAGCGCCGGCGTGACCAGGTGGCCGACGGCGGAGACGAACACGTCCCACCGGCCGGCGATCAGCGCGTCCACCGTCTGCAGCCCGGTCACGCCGGGCGCCAGGCCGAGCGCCGGGTCGACCCGGCCGCTGCCCGGCGTGATCTGCAGCCGGTAGAAGAACACGTAGAACGCCACCAGCGCCAGCCAGAACGTCGGCACCGAGATGCCGATCAGGCTCAGCACGCGCAGCACGTGGTCCGGCAGCCGGTCGCGGCGCAGCGCGGCGACCACGCCGAACGCCACGCCGAGCACCAGCGACACCAGGATGGCCGCGCCGGCGAGCTCCAGCGTCGCCGGCACGAACTCGGCCAGGTCCTGGGCGACCGGCCGGTGACTCTGCTGGCTGGTGCCCAGGTCGCCCTGGAGCATGCCCTGGAGGTGCAGCCAGTACTGCTCCCACAGCGGCTTGTCCAGGCCGTGCTCGGCCCGCCACTGCGCGACGATGGCCGGGTCGTTCATGGCCCGCTGGCCCAGGTTGGCCGCCACCGGGTCGCCGGGCACCAGGTTCGTCAGCACGAACGTCACCACCGTGATGCCCCAGGCCAGCAGGATCGCGGTGAGCACCCGCCGGATGAGGAACCGCGCCAGCGGCGGCATGGTCCAGGCCATCGGCTTACTTCGCGCCCAGGTCGGCCAGGTCGACCGTCCACACCGGGTGGTACTCCACGCCGGTCACCGAGGCGGCCGTCACGATGTTCTGACCCGGCTGGATGAGCGGCACGAACGGGCCGGAGGCGTTCAGCTTCTCCTGGACCTCGTGGTAGGCGGCGGTGCGGGCCTCGTCGCCGATCGCCTTGGCGGCCTTCTCGCCCGCCTCCTCGATCTCCTTGGCCGAGCCGGTCTTCCACCCGGCCCGCGCGCCGACCGTCTGGCCGGGCAGGAACGCCAGGTAGTCGTTGGGGTCGGGGTAGTCAGGGCCCCAGTACCACAGGCCCATCTCCTCCTTGCCGTTGCGGTAGTTGTCCAGCGCCACCGTCACCGGCGCGGGCTGGAGGTCCACCGTGATGCCGACCTCCTTGAGGTTGGCCTGGATGCGCTCGGCCAGCGGCTGGAACGACAGGCCGTTCACGGTCAGCTCGCTGGGGAACTCCAGCTTGACGCTCGGGTTGGACAGGCCGCTCTCGGCGAGGGCCTTCTTGGCGCCCTCGACGTCGCGCGCCGGCGCCCGGTCGGCCGGCAGCGCGCCGAGGAGCTGCGACGGGATGACGCCCGGCGCCCGCGTCGAGCCCTCGCCGGCCAGCTCCAGCAGGCCCGCGTAGTCGACGCCCTTGCGCACGGCCTCGACGAACTTGGCGTTCGTGGTGGTCTTGCTGATCGCCGGGTCCTGGTTGGCCAGCAGGAAGATGACGTTGGCCGAGGCGGTCTTCTTGACCTGCAGCGTCGCCGGCATGTTCGTCACCTGGTCGCCGGACAGGTTGAGGGCGATCTGGCTGTCGCCGCGCTGGACGTTCAGCTTCTGCGTGGCCGCCTCGACGTTGCGGATGACGACCTTGTCGTAGGCGGGCTTGGCGCCGTAGTACTTGGGGTTCGCCTTGAGCACGACCTGGCTGCTGACGTTGAACGACTCGATCTGGTACGGGCCCGAGCCCGCCGAGTTGCCGTTCAGGTACTGCTCGGCCTTGTCCTGGGCGTCGGCCGTGCCGCCCTGGGCCTTGACGACCTTGCTGTTGAGGATGCCGAGCGCCGGGTTCGGCAGGATGTACGGCAGCGCCGCGTTGGCCTTCTCCGACGTGAGCGTGATCGTCGAGTCGTCGGTCTTGGCGATCTCGACGCCGTCGAGCAGGAACGACGGGGTGCCCTTCATGTCGCGCACCCGGGTCAGCGAGAAGACCACGTCGTCGGCCGTGACGGGGGCGCCGTCGGCGAAGGTCGCGCCCTGCTTGAGCTTGAGCGTGACGACCTTGCCGTCCTCCGACAGCTCGTACGACTCCGCCAGCGCCGGGACCGGCTTGGTCACGTCGCCGCCGTCGAAGGTGAGCAATGTCTCGTACGTGGCCTTGCCCACGATGAGGCCGGTCGGCTCGTAGGTGCGGCCGGGGTCGGCCGTCTTGAGGTCGAAGGACGTGTCGATGACGAGCGTCTTGCCGCCGCTCTGCGCGGCAGGGGCCTGTGAGCCGCCGCTTCCGCAGGCGGCGAGGGCGAGTGCACCGGCGAGCAGCACAGCCGCCGTCTGCGAGCGGGTCGCCATGGTGAGTCCTCCAGATGGACGTTCGGAACGAGGATGCCGAGGATTGTCCGGCAGAATGTCCAGGCCCCGTGCGGTCACCAAGACGGATATAAAGGGGCGAGAGGTAACAATGAGTGAAATTTCCAGAAATGGTGGCATGGGCGGCGCTCAGCCTGGACGGATCGGCATCGGTCTCGAGCTGGACGACATCCATATGAAGATCCTTGAGGTCCTGCGCGAGAACGGCAGGATCTCCGTCGCCGCGCTCGCCGAGCGGGTCGGCATCTCCCGCGCGAACGCCTACACCCGATTCGAGGCGCTGCGTGCCGACGGCGCGATCAAGCGTTTCACCGCCGAGATCGACCACGTCAGGACCGGTCTCGGCATCACCGCGCTCATCTTCGTGACCGTGCGGCAGCAGATGTGGCGCCAGTTCAGGGCCGAGCTGGCCAGGATGCCGGAGGTCGAGTACTGCGCGATCACCACCGGTCAGCACGACGCGATGATCCAGGTCCGCGTGGCCGACGTCGCCGAGGTGCACGCCATGGTGACCGATCGGCTGGCCAACATCCCGGCCGTCAAGGCGACCGAGACCGTGTTCATCCTCGACGAGGTGCTCAGACGGCCCTACGTGCTGCCCGGCGACGGCGACAGGAGCCGCCCCGCCCGGCGGCCCGCGCCCGAGGCCCCGGGCGACGTGCCGCTCGGCAAGATGCGCTTCGTCGGCGCCGCCGAGGGCCGGGCCGCCCTCCGGAAGGACGGCTGACAGCCCGGCTGGACGGATCTTCCCCGTGGACGGCGCGCTCCGGCGATCCGTCCAGCGACCGTCATGACTTCCTTTGCATTGCGCAATGTGATAGCCAGATAACGGTCAGTAGTCGTCGGGCAGAGGGAGATCCACATGATGGCGTACGTGCTGTCGGTCATGGCGGCGGTCGGGGTGGTCGCGACCGCCGCCGTGGTGTTCCGGGTGGCGCGCAAGGGCACCGACGACCGGCACGCCGACGGCCCGTCGGCGGGCCACGCGGGCGCGATGCTGTCGGCGCTGTTCCTGCTGGTGTTCGCCATCGCCATCATCGTGCCGTGGACCACCGCCGACTCCGCCCGGCAGAACACCCACACCGAGAGCCGGGCCGCGGTCGACGCCTACTGGGCCGCCGCCGACCTGCCCGCCGACTCCCTCGCCCAGGTGCGCGGCGGGCTGCAGGAGTACGTCGCGTTCGTGGTCGAGGACGAGTGGCCGGTCATGGCGCAGGGCAGGCTCGACCCGTCCGGGTCCGCCCGCCTCGACACGCTGCGCGCCCAGGTCTCCGCGCTGAAGCCCGCCACCGAGAACGAGCAGGAGGCCAAGGGCGCCGTCCTCGACCACCTCGCCGCCGTCTCCGCCGCCCGCGCGCAGCGCGCCGCCGACGCCGCCGCCACCCCGCCCGACGGGCTGCTGCTGCTGACCGTCCTCACCGGCCTGATCGTCGTGGTCTTCCCGTTCCTGGCCGGGGCCAGGCCGCGCGGGGCGTCGCTGCTGCCGCTCGGCGCGATGGCCGCGATGCTCGGCTTCGGCGTCTACCTGACCGCCGACATCTCCCACGCCTTCGCCGGGCCGCTGGCCGTGGGGCCGGAGGCGTTCGGCGGGGCGCTGCAGGAGTTCGCTCGCATCGCCGGCGGGGTGTGACATGGCCGCCAGGCACGCGCCCCTGCTCGTCGCCGCCGCGCTCCTCGCCATCTGCGCGAGCGGTCCCGCCACCGCCGAGCACCCGCGCCGCACCGCGACCGAGGGCGGCCTGTACGGCGTCCGCGACGCCGACGTCACCCCGGTCCGTC
>NZ_JBGNUU010000032.1:0-80897 GCF_041950485.1 Nonomuraea sp. ATR24 | reverse complement strand
ACTGGCCCCAGCCCACCCCGCCGGACGGCGGGGCGGGGGGCGGGAGGGCGTGGCGGCCGCGGACCGGGCCCGGAGGGAGTGAGGGGCGGGCGGGGGCGAGGCTGGGCATGAGCGTCGCCCGGCCGGCCGCGTCGAGGAGGATGGCGCCCGGGTGGACGGCCCCGTGGCAGGCGCCGCCGGTGTGCAGGGCGGTGAGCTGGTCGAGGACGGCGAGCCCGATGGCGGCGACCTCGCCGGGCGGCAGCGGCCCGCGGGCGGCGAGGACGTGGTCGAGCGGGGTGTCGACGGCCAGCCGGGCGAGCGTGGCGGCGACGAGCGGCGTGGGCGGTGTCCCGGCGGGCCGCAGCATGGCCCGGATGAGCGTCCGCAGCGGGTCGGCGCCGGTGGCGGGGGCCTGCCCGGGCGGGCGGCCTTCGACGGCGAAGTGCAGGGTGGCGGCGAGTGACCACAGGTCGGCCGACTCCCGCATGCCGGGCGCGGGCATCCCGAACCCGGTGAGCAGCGCCCGCCCGGTCCCGGTCAGCAGCACGTTGGCCGGGTTGACCCGCCCGTGCACGATCCCGGCCGCGTGCGCCGCCTCCAGCGCCGACAGGACGCACACCCCGATGCGCGCCGCCTGCTGGACGGCCAGCGGCCGCCGCGCCCGTACGCTCTGCTCCAGTGACGCCCCGGAGACGAACTCCATGACCAGCCACGCCTCGCCGGAGTCGACGAGCACGTCGAGCAGCGGCACCGCCGAGGGGTGGGCGAACCCGGCGGCCCGCCGCGCCTCGATCACGGCGAGTTCGCGGGACTCGGCGGGGACGCGCAGCATCCGCACGACGACGTCGCGGTGCTCGTGCTCGTCGAACGCCAGCAGCAGCGTTCCGCCGCCGAGGGGGTTCAGCAGCCGGTAGCGCCCGCCGAGCTTCCTGGTCTGTGTCATGGCCGGCTTCTCGCCTCCGGGACCGGGGGGCCGTTGCAGGGGATGGTGTACCCGGTCAGGTGCTCGTCAGCCACGCCTCGTGCGCCGCGTGCACCTTGATCCAGAGCTTCTCCTTCTCGGCCGCGCTCACGTCGTCGAGGGGCAGCTCGAAGATGTCGGCCAGGGCGGCGTAGTAGTCGCGGGCCGAGTCGAGCGTCACGGTGAGCACCTTGCCGCCGGTGCGCGACAGCACCAGCCCGCGCAGCGTGTCGACGCCGAGCGCGTCGCGCCGCTGCACGACGGCCGTCCGCACGAACCCGGAGTCGGGCGAGGTGGTCAGATGCCGGTGCATCGCCTCGAAGGCGCTCATCTCCGCCGGGGCGAGGCCGAAGTCCATGCCGATGAACGAACCGGCCGGGTCATGGTCGAACCGCCACCCGCCGGGCGCGACCTGCGACGGACGCAGCCCGTACGTGAAGGGTCCTTGCCGGTACGTGCCCGCGACCAGCGGGAGCGGCTCGTGCAGGCCGTCGCCGAGCCCGGCGTCGACCAGCCACGCGCCGCCGGGGTTGTCCGGCGCGGGAAGGCCGCGCACGGTGAGGACGAGGTGGTTGGCGGTGATGCCGGCCTCGCCGCCCCGGTTCTGGACGCCGCCCACGTGGCGGGTGACGTCGTAGCCGAGCGCCGCGAGCAGCGCCGCGAACGCGCCGTTGAGGTGGTAGCAGTAGCCGCCGCGCCCGGCCGCGATCCGCGCCGCCGACTCGTCCGGGTCGATCGTGGTCGGCCGGCCCAGCCAGACCTCCAGAGCCTCGTACGCGACCCGTTCGACGTGGGCGGCGTGCAGCGCGCGCAGGGCGTCGGCGGAGGGCGGGGCGGCGCGTTGGCGGAGGCGGTTCAGGTACGCGGGCACGTTCACCTGCCCAAGTCTGCACCGGATGTGCACGAATTGGGGAGTGCCCTCTGCACAGCCCCCTTCTAGGCTTTCCGGCGTGACAGAGCAGCGACGCATCCTCGTCGTCGAGGACGACGCCACCATCGCCCGCGCCGTGCGCGACCGGCTCGCCGCCGAGGGGTTCGACGTGCGGGTCGCCGCCGACGGGCACGCCGCGCTGGCCGAGTACGGCAGGGCGGAGCCGGAGCTGGTCATCCTGGACCGGCTGCTGCCGGGGCTCGACGGGCTGGAGGTGTGCCGCCGGATGCAGGCGGCCCGCCCGGTGCCGGTGCTCATGCTGACCGCGCTGGGCGAGGAGACAGACGTGCTCGTGGGGCTCGGCGTCGGCGCGGACGACTACCTGGCCAAGCCGTTCAGCATGCGGGAGCTGGTCGCCCGCATCCACGCGCTGCTGCGGCGGGTGGAGCGCGCCGGGCAGCTCGCCACCACGGAGGACGCCGTGGTCCGGGTCGGCGAGGTGGAGATCGACACGGCGGCGCGGCGGGTGTTCGTGGGCGGCACGGAGGCGCAGCTCACGCGGACCGAGTTCGACCTGCTGCGCCGGCTGGCGGAGCGGCCTGGCCAGGTGTTCGAGCGGGAGCGGCTGCTGTCGGACGTGTGGGGGTTCTCGGAGGCCGCCGCCACCAGGACCGTCGACAGTCACGTACGGGCGCTGCGCCGCAAGCTCGGCCCGGACGTGGTGCGCACCGTCCACGGCGTCGGCTACGCGCTGGTGCGCCGATGAGGCCGCTGGACTTCCTCGGCCGCATCAAGGTGAAGCTCGGCATCGTCATCGTGCTGGCCGTCGGCACGGCGTTCGTGGTGAACGAGGTCGGCATCAACGCCGGTTTCTCCAGGGACGTCCGGATCGCGGTCGCCGTGGTGCTCGCCCTCATCATGGTGCAGCTCCTGGCGATGGGCATGACCAAGCCGCTGCGCGAGATGGCCAGGGCGGCCCAGACGATCGCCCAGGGCCGCTACACGCTGCGCGTGCGGGCCACCTCCCGCGACGAGGTGGGCGAGCTGGCCAGGGCGTTCAACGCGATGGCCGACGACCTGGGCGAGGTCGACAGGCAGCGCCGCGAGCTCGTCGCCAACGTCAGCCACGAGCTGCGCACCCCCATCACCGGCCTGCGCGCCGTCCTGGAGAACGTCGTCGACGGCGTCTCCACGCCCGACCCCGTCACCATGCGCACCGCGCTCGCCCAGACCGAGCGGCTCGGGCGGCTGGTGGCGCAGCTCCTGGACCTGTCGCGGTTCGACTCGGGCTCACGGCTCATCGAGCCGGAGGTCGTCGAGCTCGCGCCGCTCGCCGAGCAGGCGGTGCTGGAGGCGTCGCTGGCGCGCGAGGACGTCCGGCTGCGCGCGGCGGTCCCCGCCGGGCTGGCGGTCAGCGCCGACCCCGACCTGCTGGCGCAGGTCCTGGCCAACCTGCTCGACAACGCCGTACGCCACAGCCCCTCCGGCGGGTCGGTCACCGTGACCGCCTCGGCGTCGGCGGCCGGGGTGACGCTCTCGGTCGCCGACCAGGGGCCGGGCATCCCACCGGACGCCCGGGGGCGGGTGTTCGAGCGCTTCTCCCGCCTCGACGCCGGCCGCACCGCCGACGCGGGCGGCGCGGGGCTGGGGCTGGCCATCGTCAAGGAGATCGTCGAACTGCACGGCGGCTCCATCCGCATCGACGACTGCGCGGGGTGCCGCATGGTCGTCGATCTTCCCGGGAGGATCACCATGCCCGCCGACCGTCCTTCGGACGCCGCCCCCGTGACCGCGAGGGAGGCCGGCGAGGGTCCCCCCGTCCCCGTCCCCGCCGCGCTCGTCGGGGCGTCGGTGACCGGCGACGCGGCAGCCGAGGCCCCTCAGGCCGCCCCTGCGGCGCCCGCCGAGGGCCCGCCGGTCGCCCCGACCCCGAAGGAGCCCGTACGCATGCCGGAGAGGCCCGCCGTGGCGAAGGGGATCGGGGCGGCGGAGGGGCTGGCGCGGGTCCTGGTGGGGCTCGTCCTCGGCGTGATGGCGGGGTTCGTCGGGGGTCTGTTCCTCGCCGTGTTCGCGTCCATGGTGTTCGGTGACGGGGCCGGGCTGCTGGTGTGGGTGGCGGGGACGACGCTGGTGCTCGGGGCGGCGGGCGCGTCGATGGGCGCCGCCTCGGCCCGCCGCGCCGCGGACAGGGCACGCGCCACGGCCGTCCCGTACCAGGGCGAGCGGGGTGCGCAGCCGCAGCACGGCGGCGGGCCGCCCGTGTACGTGCCGCCGCCCGTGTTCCCGAGGCCGGAGGTGCCGGAGACGCCGCGCTGGCTGCTGCCGGCGGCGGCGGGGGCGGGGGTGTTCGCGGCGGTGGCGCTGCCCGACGCGCACGTCGGGCTGGGGATCGTGCTGGTCGCGGTGATGATCGGGGCGGCGGCGCTGCCCGCGGTGATGCGGCGGATGACGCCGTGGACGGTCGCGTTCGGGCTGGCGGCGTACTGGCTGATCGCGATGGCGGCCGTGCGGGACGCCGACTGGCTGGTGGGTCTCCTGCTGGTGGCGGGCGCGGGGCTGGTGGCGCTGGCGGTGTCGGGGGCCGGGCTGGGCTGGCTGGGCGTGATCAGGGGCGGCGCGTCGGTGCTGCTGGCGCTGGGGCCGCTGCCGTGGTTCGTGGCCAGGCCGCTGAAGGGGCTGGCGGCGCGGCGGCGGGTGCTGCCGACGCTGGCGGGGCTGGGCATCACGGCGGTGCTGCTGCTGGTGTTCGGGCTGCTGTTCGCCTCGGCGGACCCGGTGTTCGCCGGTTACGTGGACCGGTTGACGGCGGCGCCGGAGTGGGCGGAGTCGCTGCCGGTGCGGATCTTCCTGGCCGGGGTGTTCGCGGTGCTGCTGGCGGCGGTGGTGCTGGTGGCGCTGCGGCCGGTGGTGGACCCGATCGCCCCTGAGGTGCGGGTGCGGGTCAGCAAGGCCGTCTGGCTGGTGCCGCTGACGGCGGTGAACCTGCTGTTCGCGGCGTTCGTCGCGGTCCAGATCACGGCGCTGTTCGGCGGCGACGCGTGGGTGCTGGAGACGGCCGGGCTCACCTACGCCGAGTACGCCAGGCAGGGCTTCTTCCAGCTCGTCGTGGCCAGCGTGGCGGTGCTGGGCATCGTGGCGTTCGCGGTGGGGACGGTCCGGGCCGAGCGGGGCGAGCGGTGGCTGCTGTCGGCGCCGCTCGGCCTGCTGTGCGGGCTGACGCTGGTGATCCTGGTCTCGGCGCTGCACCGGATGGAGCTCTACACGGACGCGTACGGGCTGTCGCGGCTGCGGCTGTCGGTGGAGGCGACGGTGTGGTGGCTGGGCGCGGTGTTCGCGCTGGTGCTGCTGGCCGGGGCGGTCCGGCTGGCGGGGCGCGGCACGGGCTGGCTGCCGCGCACGATCGTGCTGGTGACCGCGGTCGGGCTGGGCGTCTTCGGGATGGCGAACCCGGACCTGCGGGTCGCCGAGTCGCAGGCCACGCTGCGCGGCGTGCAGAACCTCGACGCCGACTACCTGGGCGATCTGGGCGCGGAGGCGGTCCCGGCGCTGGACCGGCTGCCCGAGCCGCAGCGCAGTTGCGTGCTCGCCGACGTGGTCAGGGCCAACGGCCTGGACGAGCCGGATTCGTGGAACGGCTGGAACCTGGACAGGTCACGGGCCCGCGCCCTGCTGGCGGAACGCCCGGTGATCGCGCAGTCGTCCTGTCAGGCCGTGTCCGGCCGCGGTTCCTGATGGTTGAATCTTGGGGTGATGTTCGACGTAGTCATCAGCGGCGGCCGGGTGCTCGACGGCACCGGAGCGCCGGCGTACCGGGCCGACGTGGCGATCTCCGGCGACAGGATCGCGGCGGTGGGCCGCCTCGACGGGGCCGGCGCGGCGGTGGTGATCGACGCGGCCGGGCGGCTGGTGGCGCCGGGGTTCGTCGACTGCCACGCGCACGGCGACGCCGTGGTGTTCGACCGGGGCGTGCAGCTCGCGGCGCTGCGGCAGGGCGTGACGACGTTCGTGCTGGGGCAGGACGGGCTGTCGTTCGCGCCGGGCTCCGCCGAGACCGTCGCCTACGCCTCGCGTTACTTCGCCGCCGTCAACGGGCTGCTCACCGAGGGGCCGCTGACGGTGGCCGAGCTGCTCGACGGCTACGACCGCTCGGTGGCGCTCAACACCGCCTACCTGCTGCCGCACGGCACGATCCGCTATGACGTGATGGGCGCCTCGCCGGAGGCCGCCTCGCCCGAGGACCTGGCGGGCATGCTGGCGCGCGTGGAGCGCGGGCTGTCGGAGGGCGCGGTGGGGCTGTCCAGCGGCCTGGAGTACCTGCCGGGCCGCTACGCCTCCGCCGGGGAGCTGGCCGAGCTCTGCCGGCCGCTGGCGGGCCTGCCGTACGTCACGCACATGCGGGCCTACGGCGCCCGCGCCGGGGTCGGCATGGCGGACGTGGTGGAGATCGCGCAGCTCTCGGGCGCCGCGGTGCACGTCTCCCACCTGCACGGCCCCGCCGACGTGCTGCTGCCGCTGATCGACGAGGCGCACGGCAAGGACGTCGACCTGACCTTCGACACCTACCCCTACCTGCGGGCCAGCACGATCCTGGCCATGGTGGTGCTGCCGCCGTCGGTGCCGGGCGCCGAGGTCGACAGGGCGCTGGAGATGATCGCCTCCACCGAGCTCGACGCCTGGTGGGCGGGGCTGGCGCCGACCTGGCCGAGGCTGACGATCTCGCACGCGCCCGGCCTGGAGTGGGCCGAGGGGCTGACGATGGTCGAGGCGGCCGAGCGGGCGGGCGTCGATCCCGCCGCGTTCTGCCGCCGCCTGCTCGTGGAGACCCGCCTGGAGGCCGGCTGCGTGGCCGCGCGCCCCGACGAGGGCCCGGCGGGCGAGGAGTCCGTACGGGCGGTTCTGCGGCATCCGTCGCAGACCGGCGGCTCCGACGGCATCTACGTGGGCGGTCATCCGCATCCGCGGGGGTTCGGGGCGTTCGCCCGGTTCCTCGGGCGGCACGTGCGTGAGCTGGGCGACTGGACGTGGGAGCAGGCCGTGGTGCACCTGGCCTCGCATCCGGCCAGGCGGTTCGGCATGCACGACCGTGGGCTGCTGCGGCCCGGGTTCGCGGCGGACGTGGTGGTGTTCGACCCGCTGACTGTGGGCGACCAGGCCACCTACGACGCGCCGCGCACGCTGGCCGCCGGCGTGGACGACGTGCTGGTGTCGGGTCAGCGGGTGCTGGCGGCCGGTGAGCTGACCGGTGCGACCCCCGGCCGGGCCCTGCGCCCGCGCTGACCGTACAAGATCCACAGGATAAGGTCAGAAGCGGACAAAAGGGGGAGATGTGCGGGAGATGCTTGGACACTCCGTGCTCGACGGCGAGCTCGGGTTCCCGCTCATGGTCGTGCATCGCGACGCGCTGGAGCACAACATCGCGACGATGGCCGCGTTCGCCCGCGACCACGGACTGGAGCTGGCGCCGCACGCCAAGACGCACCTGTCGCCGGAGATCGCCGCGATGCAGCTCGACGCCGGGGCGTGGGGGCTGACCGTGGCCACGCCGCGCCAGGCGATGACCGTGCGCGAGTTCGGCGTGAGCCGGATCATGGTGGCCAACCAGGTCGTGGACCCCGCCGGGCTGCGGTGGGCGGCCGGTGAGCTGGAGCGCGACCCGGAGTTCGAGTTCCTGTCGTTCGCCGACTCGGCGGCCGGGGTCGACATCCTGGCCGCGCACGCCGGGGCGCGGCCGTTCCGGGTGCTGGTCGAACTGGGGCACGCCGGGGGCCGGGCCGGATGCCGGAGCCTGGACGACCTGCTGACCCTGGCCGCGTACGTCCAGCAGACCGGCGGGGTCGAGCTGGCCGGGGTCGCCGGGTACGAGGGGTCGCTGAAGTCGGCGGAAGAGGTCCGGAAATATCTGGACCAGTTGCAGGAGGCCGCCGAGCACCTGCGCATCCGCACCCCGATCCTCAGCGTCGGCGGCAGCCAGTGGTTCGACGTGATCGGCCGCCACCTCGCCGCCACCCAGGCCCGCATCCTGCTGCGCAGCGGCGCCTACGTCACCCACGACGACGGCTACTACCGCGAGCGCACCCCGTTCAACCGGATCGACGGCGAGCTGTGGCCCGCCCTGGAGGTGTGGGCGCACGTGCTGTCCACCCCCGAGCCCGGCCTGGCGGTCGTCGGCATGGGCAAGCGCGACGCCCCGTACGACGAGGGCCTGCCCATTCCCAGGCGCGGCGGCGTCACCATCGTCAAGATGCAGGACCAGCACGCGGTGGTGCACGCCGACGGGCTCAGGCCCGGCGACCTGCTGGCCTTCGGCATCTCGCACCCGTGCACCGCCTTCGACAAGTGGCGGGCGCTTCCCCTCGTCGACCGCGAATACCGGGTCGTCGGCACCATCACCACCCGTTTCCAGGAGTTGACATGAAGAAAGAGCTCAGGACCACCGAAGGCGCCGCCCCGGTCGGCGCCTACTCGCAGGGTCTCGTGGTCGGCGACTTCGTCTACACCTCCGGCATGGGCCCGCTGGACCCGCAGACCGGTGAGATCGTCGGCGGCGACGACGTGGCCGCGCAGACCCATCAGGTCATGCGCAACCTCGGCGCGATCCTGGCGGCCCACGGCCTCGGCTTCGACGACGTGATCAAGGCGACCGTCCACCTCCAGGACCTGCACCGCGACTTCGCCGCCTACAACGAGGTCTACAAGTCCTACTTCACCGAGCCGTACCCGGTGCGCACCACCGTCGGGTCCGAGCTGATGAACATCCTGGTGGAGATCGACTTCGTCGCGCACAAGAGCGCGTAAGGTCGGCTCGTGGACAGTTCGGTGTACGTCTTCGTGGAGGACCTGCGAGGCGAAGGGGTCGAGCGGGTGCTCGACAGGATCAGCGCCTACGGCGTGGCGGGAGTCACCGTCGGCGCCGTCCACCACGCCTCCCGCGACGTCACCCCGCACGGGCTGTCCCGGCTGACCATCCGGCACGACGGGGCCCACCTGGTCCCGCCGGCCGACCTGTTCTCCGGCCTGCGGCTCACGCCGACGGCCGGGCACCAGGACGCGCTCGACGGCCTGCGCGCCGCCTGCACGGCGCGTGGGCTCAAGCTCCACGGCTGGACCGTCTTCCTGCGCAACGCCACCATCGGCGAGGCGCACCCGGACGTGAGCGTGC
The DNA here is from genome assembly GCF_041950485.1 of Nonomuraea sp. ATR24. Taxonomy (NCBI): domain Bacteria; kingdom Bacillati; phylum Actinomycetota; class Actinomycetes; order Streptosporangiales; family Streptosporangiaceae; genus Nonomuraea; species Nonomuraea sp. ATR24. Next base: position 71,924 of record NZ_JBGNUU010000032.1, on the reverse strand, counting down.
GCGACTGCTTCGGCGACCGGGGCGCGCTGGCCGACCTGTGCCCCGCCCACCCCGACGTGCGCGACTACGCGGTCGCCCTGGCCAGGGCCGTCGCCCGGCTCGGCGTCGACAGCGTGGTGGCCGAATCGCTGCACTTCAGGCCGCACAAGCCGCAGCGCTCGTTCGTGCCGCTCGGGCCGATGGACGCCTACCTGTTCGGCCTGTGCTTCTGCGACTACTGCATGCGCCGCGCCACCGACCTCGGGGTGAACGCCGAGGTGGCGCGGGACGAGTGCGCCAGGATCGTCGGCAGCGTGCTCGACGGCGACCCGCCCGCGCAGGGCGAGGTGACCAGGGCCGCGCTCACCGCCTACGCCGGCCCCGAGGTCGTCGCCTACGCCCGCGCCCGCTCCGAGACCGTCACCACGCTCGTCTCCGAGGTGGCGTCCGCCGTCGCCGACGAGGGCTCCAAGCTGGTGTTCATCGACTCGACCGGCGCGGTCAAGGGCTACACCGACGGCCTGCCCACGCCCGGCCTGGCCGCCCACGACGCCTGGCAGTTCGGGGTCGACCTGGTGGCGCTCGGCGACCTGGTGCCGGCCTTCGGCGTGCTCGCCTACGCCCGCGACGCCGCCCGGGTGGCCGACGACGTGGGCGCCTACCTGCGTTCCGTGGGCAAGGACCGGGAGGTGCGGGCCGTGCTTCGGCCCGGGTTTCCCGACAGCGACTCCGCCGACCGGCTGGTGGCCAAGGCGCGGGGGGCCAAGGCGGCGGGCGCGGCGGCCGTCGACTTCTACGCCTACGGGCTGGTGCCGCACCCCGTGCTGGAGCGCATCCCGGCCGCGCTGGCCGAGGTCAAGGGCTGACCCCGTCGAGGACCAGCGACACCGTGCGCTCGGCGAACCCGGGCCCGAGCGGCTGCCCGCGGAACACCGCCCGCACCCACACCGCCCCGGCCAGCAGGTCCACGATCAGCATCGGGTCGGCCGAGGCCGCCAGCTCGCCGCGCCGCGCCGCGCGTTCGAAGACCTGGCGCTCGCGGGCGAACCGGTCGGCGAAGAAGCGCCGTACGTCCAGCTCCGGATGGTCGACGGCGGCGGCCAGCGCGGCCACGGCGACGTCGCGCGCCGGAGGCTCCGTCAGGAGCCGGCGCAGCCCCTCCACCAGCGCGACCAGGTCGCCGCGCAGGCTGCCCGTGTCGGGCGCCTCGAACGCCAGCAGATCGGCCTCCACCAGCGCGGCGCCGAGCAGCGCGGCCTTCGACGGCCACCAGCGGTAGATCGTCGTCTTGTTGACGCCCGACCGCTCGGCGACCCCTTCGACGGTCAGCCCCGCGTAGCCCTTCTCGGCCACCAGCCGCAACGTCGCATCGAAGATCTCCTGCTGCTTCCTCGGCGCCATGCGATCATTTTCTCCCGGTGAACGCCGTGGCCACGCCCAGCCCCAGGTAGACGACGCCGCTGAGACGGCGTAACGCCCTGGCCCGGCTCGTCAGGCGGTCGCTGAGCGCGCCGGCCGCGAACGCGTACACGATGTCCGACAGCGTGCCCAGCGCCAGCAGCGTCAGCCCGAGCACCACGATCTGCGCCGCCGGCGAGCCCGCCTCCGGCCGGACGAACTGGGGCAGGAAGGCCAGGAAGTAGAGCGTGACCTTGGGGTTCAGCAGGTTGACCACGACGCCTTCGAGGAACACCTTGCGCAGCGGCTGCCGCTCCGGGGTCCGCGCCGCCGCCCCGTCGCCGCCGGTGAAGGCGCGGATGCCCAGATAGACCAGGTACGCCACCCCCGCCCACTTGACGATCGCGAACAGCGTCGCCGAGCGCGCGATCACGTACGACAGCCCGGCGGCGGCCGCGGCGATGTGCACGAGCGTGGCCACCTCCACGCCGACCGCGCTCACCAGTGCCGCCGCACGGCCCTGGGAGAGCCCTCTGGCCATGATGTAGAGGTGATTGGGTCCCGGGATCAGCACCAGGGCCAGCGAGGCGCTCACGAAGAAGACGAACGTCGTCCAGGAGATCACCTGATGAGGGTAAAGGCGGCTTTGGTCCGGGCAGAAGGGCCAATGCACGGCCTGAAATACGGTCCATTGCGGTGCGTGGCATAGTAACTGCGTGAATGGAACTCTCGTCGGCCGCTCGATCGAGCTCGCCCGTCTTGTCCGGGTGCTCGACGCCGCCGCCGAGGGCACCGCCGGGGTCGCCCTCATCGGAGGCGACGCCGGGATCGGCAAGTCCCGCCTGGTCGGAGAGGTGGTCTCCGAGGCGCGCGAGCGCGGCTTCAACGTCCTCGTCGGCCAGTGCGCCGAGCTCGGCGACGCGCTGCCCTACCTGCCGCTGGCCGACGCGCTGCGAAGCGCGGACCCCGAGGTGCGCGAGGCCGCCGCCGCCCACCCCATGCTCAGCCAGCTCCTGCCTGGCACCGAGGGCACGCAGTCGGCCGCGCTGACCCAGCAGCGGCTGTTCGGCACGCTGCTCGGGCTGCTGTCGGAGCTGCAGCCGGTGCTGTTCGTGATCGAGGACCTGCACTGGGCCGACCGGTCCACGCGCGACCTGCTGGTGTTCCTGAGCCGGATGGTCCAGACCGAGCGCGTGTGCGTGGCCGGCACGTACCGCACCGACGACCTGCACCGGCGCCACCCGCTCCGGTCGGTGCTGGCCGAGCTCAAGCGGCTGCCCACGGTGACGAACGTGGAGCTGGGCCCGCTCGGCTCCGGCGACATGTCCGACTATGTCATGACGCTGGGCTCGCTGGACGCCCACGAGCTCGGCATGGTCGTCTCCCGCGCCGACGGCAACCCCTTCTACGCCGAGGAGCTCGCCGGCGCCGTCGCCGAGGGCGAAACCCTGCCCGACAGCCTGGCCAGCCTGCTCATGTCCCGCGTCGAAGTGCTCTCGCCCGCCTCCCAGCAAGTGCTGCGCGCCGCCGCCGTGGCCGGCCGCCGCGTCGAGGACGAGCTGCTGCGCGAGGTCTCCGGCCTGCCCCTGCCCGACTTCGAGGAAGCCGTACGGGAGATCGTCTCGCGCGGCCTGCTGCGCGTCCACGGCCACGGCTACGCCTTCCGCCACGCCCTCCTCCAGGAAGCCGTCTACACCGACCTGCTGCCCGGCGAGCGCACCCGCCTGCACGCCGACTTCGCCCGCCTGCTCACCTCGCCCGCCGAGCTCGCCCACCACCACCTGGCCAGCCACAACCTGGCAGGCGCCGTCGCCGCCTCCGCCGAAGCCGGCCGCCTCGCCGAGCGCCTGGGCGCACCCGCCGAGGCCCACCGCCACTACGACCAGGTGCTCAGCCTGTGGGACCGCGTCAGTGACGCCGCCGAACTCGCCGGCGAGAGCCGCATCGCGCTCGCCTTCCGCAGCGCCGTCATGGCCGCCGACAGCGGCGACAACCACCGCGCCGTGCACGCCCTGCGCGCCCTGCCGCCCACCTCCGAGGTCAGCGAACGGCTCGCCTACTACCTGTTCGAGATGGACGACACCGAAGGCGCCATCGCCGCCGCCGAACACGCCGTCAACACCGCCTTCGACCAGACCGCCCTGGCCCGGGCCCTCGCCACGTACGCCCGCGCCCTGCTGTGGACCCCGCGCCACGCCGAGGTCGAGCAGCTGGCCCACCGCGCGCTGGAGACCGCCCGCGCCGCCGGGGCCAAGGACGCCGAGGCCGGCGCCCTGCTCACGCTCGCCACGTTCACCGAGGTCCGCCACGACGTCATCCGCGCCCACGAGCTGATCGAGCTCGCCTCCGCCGAGAGCACCGGCGACCTCGCCATGGACCTGCGCGCCCACTTCCACCACGCCCGCGTCCACTACGAGCAGGGCCTGCTCCGCCAGGCCGCCGAGGTCGCCGACGAAGGCATCCGGCTCGCCGACGAGACCGGCCTGCGCTGGAGCACCTACGGCACCGACCTGCGCTTCCTGCGCTTCCTCATCCACTACGTGGCCGGCGAATGGGACGAGGCCGAAGCCGTCGCCTCCGGGTTCGGCGCCCGCGTCGGCACCGTGCCCGAGGCCACGCTGTCGTCCTTCGCCCTGTTCATCGAGGTCGCCCGCGGCCTGCCCGCCGTGGAGAGCCGGCTGGCCTGGCTGCGCCCGTTCTGGGACGACGCGCTCGTCGTCTACATGTCACGCGGGCTCGCCGCCGAACACGCCCTGTGGACCGGCGACCCCGCCGCCGCCCTCGACCACGTCGCCGCCGCCCTCGACTCCCTCCTGCCCGGCGAATCCGGCACCGTCCGCATCGCCGCCATCGGCCTGTGGGCGATGGCCTCGCTCGGCACCACCGAAGGCGCCGACGAACTCGCCGACCGCGCCCGCTTCGCCGTCGACTCCGGCCCGGTGGGCGAACGCGGCCCCATGGGCCCCGAAGGAAACGCGTGGGCGCTGCGCGTCGAGGCCGAATGGCACCGCGTCCACGGCCGCCTCGACGTCTCCCTGTGGCGCCAGGTCGTCGAAGCCTTCTCGTACGGGTTCGTCTACGAGGAGGCGCGGGCCCGCTGGCGGCTCGCCGAAGCCCTGCTGGCCGCCGGCGAACGCGACGAGGCCCAGGCCGAGTGGGAACGGGCGCGAGAGACGGCCCTGAAGCTCAAGGCGGCCCCCCTGGAGTCGGCCCTGGCCGAGTTCGGCAAACGAGCCCGCTTCGGCGCCGGCCAGTCCGGCGGACACGTGGACGGCGCCCTGACCGCCCGCGAACAGGAAGTGCTCCGGCTCGTCGCCGAAGGACTGACCAACCGGGAGATCGCCGAGCGGCTGTTCATCGCGCAGAAGACGGTCAGCGTGCACGTCTCGAACATCCTGGCCAAGCTCGGCGCCTCCACCCGCACCCAGGCCGCCGCCACCGCCCGCCGCCACGGCCTCCTCGGCTAGGGCTTCGCCGCCAGCTCCCTGACCACCTGGATCAGCTCCGCCGGATCGAACGGCTTCGTCAGATAGGCGTCGACACCCAGGCCCCGGCCGCGCCGCTTGTCGTCATCCTGCGCCCTGGCCGTGATCAGCACCACCTTGATGTGGCTCGTCGCCTCCTCGGCACGCAACCGCTGAGCCGTCGTCCAGCCGTCGAGGCACGGCATCATCACGTCCAGCGTGATCACGTCCGGCATCACGTCCAGCACCTGATCCAGGCAGTCTTGCCCGTCGGTCGCCGTCGTCACCTCGAACCCCTCAAGGTTGAGATTGACCGCGATCAGCTGACGGATGACCTCGTCATCGTCCACGACCAGTACTTTGCCAAGAACCTCGCCCACGGCGGCAAAGCTACCCGTAGCAGGGCGCTCACGTGCGGTTTTCGCGGGATGTGTGCACGGACGGTTATCTGGTGCCGAGTGGTCGCGGGATGCTGGTAGCCTTATCACTCGTCGAGCCCCCTTAGCTCAGGGGATAGAGCACCGGCCTCCGGAGCCGGGTGCGCAGGTTCGAATCCTGCAGGGGGCACTCGATCTTGACCAGCGGCTTCGGCCGCTGACCAGGGCGAACAATGTACGAACGGGCGGGTCTCCAGTCTCAGGGGGCCCGCCCGTTCGCGTTGTAGCTCGCGGGTTGTGGGCCAGCTGTGGGCCAGTGGAGACGTCCGTACCGGCCATTCGACAGTGAGGTGAACCTACGCTGGCTTGTATAGCTCCCGTCACCACGGTTGCCGAGCTTGCCTTCTCCTCGACTGGCGGGCAGCAGCCAAGCTGCTGCACCCCACGGTCCGGATGAGGGATCATGCATGCCATGCCGCAGTCTCCCCAAGCGCTGCCTCCACCCTTTAGCGCAGGGTCGGTTGAAAGATCCACCGAGCTCTCGCAGAAGGCATCACCGGTTCCCAGATCCCTAACCCGATCGCTCTCTTGGCATAGTTAATCTCCGGAAATGCACGGTATGACAAAGTGGAAGCGCCTATTCGACGCCATTGCAGAGAAGAAGAACCGCCAAGGCGACGAGCCACTTGGCGCTTCTACGGCGTACTCATGGTGACAGCGGAAGACGTTGCGGCGGCATCGCCGCTGCCATGCACAGGCGAAGGCGAGTTCTAGGAGGGTGTCGGCTTCGAGATGCGGCCTGACGTCGAAGGCGATCTCGTCGGCGGCCAGCTTGGGCAGCGGTCGCCCCCGCCAGATGCCGAACTGGTCGCGCCACACGTAGAAGCGTCTGAACGCGCCGCCTTGGACAGGGACTTCAGCCAAAAATTTCCTCTGACTGATGTTTTCCCACGTTAACGCTAGGGCCTAATAGCTACAAGGCTCATGGCAACATAGCCGCCTGACACTTGTGTGTTGTGATCGACTACTGCTCCGGGGTGCCGGTGTATCGCCAGGTTGCCAACGCGATCCGCGACGACATCACCGCCGGCCACTACCGGCCTGAGGCGTAGTTGCCCTCGGAGGCTTAACTGGCGCAGATGTACGAGGTGGGCCGCGACACCGTCCGCGAGGCGCTGGCCTATACGAGCTGAGGGGCGGATTATTACGGTGTGCAGCACAATCGGCTCGACGTCGGCTGTCGTCCTCGATGTAGACCAGATTCTGATTCTTTCCTGATCCACGAGCAGCTCCTTGATGAGGTCATCCGCCCAAGCATCACGTGTGAGATTACGTGGGTCCTGCTCATGCTAGCGACTTGATTGCGCACATTGTCAGCTAGTGGGCTCAGGGTGCCGATACCGGGGCGGTCATATAGTTGGACGTCCCTATATCGGTATTGCGGTCACGCTATTGCGCCTAATGGTAACGCCATCCGCTACTGTGCTGTCCTCAGGTCGGGCGAAAGCTTCAAGCGGTCAACATCAATCCAGTAAGTGTTGCGGAGTCTCCTGTAGTCGAAATCGCCGCCCTGAGGGATCCGCCGAACTGTTAAGAGCCCGTATTGCTCAAGCTCTTTCCGGGCGCGGGTCCACGTGTCCGAAGACAACCCATAAGACTCCCGCCTATATCTAGGCACATAGCGCGGCTCTTTATATCCTCCTTGCAGCTCCAGCAGAATGAATAGAAGAGCCAGTCCTGTAGGCGTCAAATCAAGCAGCCAGCCCTTGGTCCAAAGTTCAACGGGCACACCGACATAGCGTCTCATCTCAGAAGCGCGAACATAATCCCCACCATCTCCGTGAGCACTCAACAGAGTAATCATTGCCGGTAAACCTGGTCGCGGACGAAGCGAAATGTAGTGATTGTCATGCAGCCATTTGAGGTTGTTGCTTACTCGCCGAGGACCAGTATCCGAAGGCAGGGCAAGCAGCCTTGCCCACAAGTTCGGGGTGGGCGTTGCTCGAAGATCGTAGGGCGCGCTGGTCGCCATCATGGTGATGCAGAGGTAGAGCTTGAGTCTCACCTCACCTCCCCTGCCTCCCTGGATGAGCTGGGCAAGAGGGGCGCGTCTGCCGTCCATCCCCGAGATGAAGCCCGGTGGGAACGAAACATTCCCCGTCCTCTTCGCCTTCGCGGCTGCGGCGTTCAGAAGCTGCAACGCGAGCTCTCGGCGCTCAACCACTGACATGAAGTTCACCTTTGTGACGGAGAAACTGGGGATGCGGGGGTCCACGGGGTACCGGGGGTCCTCTGTTATACCTTCCTTTCCTTCGCAAGGACACCACAGCTCCATCGCTACCGCCAGAAATAGTCGCCACAACTGTCGAAACCAGCCGCTACAGATGACATGTTTATCCTGCACAAACGTATCTTGATGCGTTTGACCTGCAGTTTTGTTGTTGGCAACCTCTAAGCGTGAGCGAGAACGTCGTCGATAGCACCGCTCCGCTGTACTACTTCCTGAACCATCTACGCGACGGATCATCACCAGTAGATCACGTTAGGTGACCAAGCTGACTAGAGGGGTCATGCCAAGAGAACGAAACAGAAGAGGTACTTCGGATTCGGAGACGCGCGGCCTATGGCTGGCAATCATCGTGCTAAGCGGCTTGATCGCAGCGACACTGGCCTGCCTGGTGTTTCGGGCTCTCGGGGTCGACTTGTCCACGGCCATAGGGACAGCCGGCGCCGCGTTCGTGGCAACGATGACCCTTGGTATTGCCGTCCGCGGCTTCCTTCGAAGTTAGCTGGCGCACATGCGGACTCATGACAGCCTTGTTCATGTGATCGGCCCGAGAGCTGGGCTCCCGTACAGCGGGACGCTGCCTAGCTGGCCCCCTCGATCGCTGACTACGGGCTCCCAAGGGGTCGCTGATGTGAGCCGTGGCTGTGGGCTGCTTATGGGCCAGCATCGCTGCTAGCGATAGTGCCCTGCATGTTTCCCCGGCTCAAGCGTAGAATGAAACGCTTACCTGCAACCCCTATCCCGAGCCGGGTGCGCAAGTTCGAATCCTGCAGGGGCACCGCTCGACAGCCAGGTCAGATATTGTCTGACCTGGCTTTTTGCTGATTAGTCGATCGTTCGGCCGTGCCTCTCACCGCACTTCCGCCCGTACGATGCGGCGGATCTCGCGAGCCATTCGCGAGTCGGGAACCGCTGGCGATGCTCTCGTGCGCGATCCATGTGTTCGATCCACACCTCGTCATGTCCGGACACGCATCGGCGGCAGAGCCGCTGCGAGCCCCTCAACGCTGTGCCCGCCCACTCGGCCCTCTGGGCCGCCGCTGTTGGCGTTATCCTTGCCACGTCGTCGCCGTGTTCGCGCGGTGCGCTGGGTCCGTCGACAACGAAGGTGTACTCCCCGCCTTCTGAGCGGCCCGCAAAACGGAGCCAGGACGTGCGGGACTCGGGATGGAGTCCGGTCGAGCTTGTGAAGCCGTACGCGCACTGATGGCTCCCCTGGTTCTGCTCCTTCTGAACATCGCGGGAGTCATCGCAATTGCTGGGTCTAGCTCCGGCTGCCAACGGAACATGTCGCCCAGTGCGCGGCCGCGCCAGTTGTGAGGATCAGGTGGACCGCTCCGGATGTCGGCGACGGTCACGCACGACTGGACGTACGCGGTGCCTAGGAGGTGGGCGCCTGCGGTGGTGAGGTGAGCGTGTTCTGTGCCGATAAAGCCAGATGCGACCTTCGATCGTGGCGATGTCGTCGTGTTGGAGACGACATCGCTGCCAGTCCGGCCGAAGACGGGTGCCTTGTTGGGACGGGCTCGCTGGCGGATCGTGATCGGGGAGCGGCCGAGCCTGGCGGCGGCTTGGCGGGCGGGCGCTGGATGCACGAAGGCCACTCCCTTCGTGCGGACGGCTCAGGAGGCGAGGAAATCGAAGTGGAAGCCGACGAGGAATAACCCGAACGCGAGCCATCGGGCAGGGTGAGCCGGCCGGGCGCGGTCCAGCAGGAAGGCCAGGCCTCGGCTTGCCGGCAGACACAAGCCATAGATGAAAATCACCCACGGCAGCATGAAGATTCCAACGGCTATCAGCGCCATCACGAGCACGGGCGCTATAAGCATTACCAAGTAGCCTTCGGATTTCAGCTCAGATTTGGATTTTCCTGTTGCGTCGGAGGAGCTGATATACCAGAAGGGCGCCGCGAATACTGCGATGAAGAAGATCGCGAGGAGGACGCCGATCGCGATCTTCCATCTGCCGTCGAGAGCGCCGACGGCCTCGTTGTAGGCCTTGGCAGCCTCTCGCGCAGGACCGAACGTGTCATCGAACAGGCCGATGACGGCGATGATTATCCAGGTGATCGCGGAAAGGACAGAGAGTATGGCTGCCGCCCGCTCGGCGCCTCGGGTGAACCGTGCTCGCCATGGAATTCTGGCCAGTTGCTTGCCGAACGCGCGGAGCGCGTCGGGGCCGATCAGGTCGAGGACGACTGTAAGCGCGGCGACAAACTGGAGCGCCTTCCCCCAGCGGGCCCAGTAGAAGAGGGGCTGCCCCCAGAGGGTGGCGCCAGTGAGTTGCTGGCCGTCCCGCCAGCGCATCCATAAATCACAGAGTTCCCCCACGTGTACAGCGTGATCGAGCGGTCGGGTCACGTCCAGCGAGATGCCGATGTCTGAGGCGTCCTACCCGACGCTGATGGCGGACCCAGACTTTCCATGGATCAAAGACCCTGGTCGCACGGCAGACATGGGGACGGCCAGGTCCCACTACTGCTTGGCCCCGGCTCGCGCTGCCGGGGCGTTCATGCTGTTCATGACGTCGTGCTCGCGTAGTGGTCGGCGATGTCGTCGCTGGTGGTCAGCCACACGCCTGGGTGCCCGGCGATGTAGGCGAGCGCCTGGTCGAGATACTTGGTGCGGAAAGCCTGGCCGATCACGAACGGGTGCAGGGCCAGCGCCATGACCCGCCCGCTCGTGGCCGAGTCGGCGTAGAGCTGGTCGAACTGGTCCTTCACCAGCTGCAGGAAGTCGGGCCCCGTCATGCCGTGCATCGTGAACAGGCCGAGGTCGTTGAGCTCCACCGTGTACGGCACGCTCAGCATGCCGGGCACGTTCAGCCGGAACGGCTGGTCGTCGCAGGTCCAGTCGAGCACGTAGCTCAGGCCGAGCTCGGCCAGCAGGGCCGGGGTGCGCAGGGTCTCGTTGAGCGCGGGGCCCATCCAGCCGCGCGGCCGGCGGCCGGTGGCCTGCTCGATCGTGGCGACGATGGAGGTCAGCTCGGCGCGTTCCTCGTCCTCGGACATGCCCGCCGGAAGGACGGAGTTGGTACGGCCGTGGGCCACCCACGCCCAGTCACGGGCCAGGCCGGCCTGGACGATCTGCGGATAGTGGTCGCAGACGGACGAGTTGAGCAGCACGCTGGCCCGGATGCCGTGGCGGTCCAGGCTCTCCATCACCCGCCAGAAGCCGACCCGGGCTCCGTAGTCGCGCCAGCCGTGGTTGAGCGGGTCGGGCACCAGGGCCGAGGTGGCCTCGTTCAGGCTCGTCGACGGCCGGCCGAACAGGAAGTGCTCGACGTTCAGCCCGACGTAGAAGGCCACCCTGGCGTCGCCGGGCCAGTGGAGGGGCTGCCGGTCGACGATCGGGTCGTAGTCGTAGAGTTCGTTCTCCATGGTTCTCCCTTGTTCAGGCCGAGGCGAGGCGGACGAGCATCTTTCCGGTTCCGGCGCCGTGAAGCGTTCCGATGAGGGCGGCAGGCGCCCGGCCGAGTCCGTCGACGACGGCGTGGTCGCGCAGGACCGCGCCGTGCATGACCGTGACGCCGACGGGAACGGCCGCCGCGCGGGAGTCGACGACCTCGCCGGCGAGCAGCAGGATCTGGTGGCTGATCACGGGGCGGCCATCTCGGGTTCCGTCGCCTCGTCAGGGGCGCTCGCCGCGCGTACGTGCCGGAGGGTGATCAGTACGACGGCGATGACCAGTACGGCGAGGCCGGCACTTACGGCGGCGGCCGCAGAGAAGCCGCACAGGAAGGCGTCCTTGGCCGCGGCCACCAGCCGGCCCGCCAGGGGAGAGGGGAGGGCCTCGGCGACGCCGATGGCGCTGCCCAGCGAGTCGCGCGCGGCGTCAGGCACGCCCGGCGGGAGGGTCGTCGCGATCTCGTCGCGGTAGACGGCCACCGCGAAGCTGCCGGTGATCGCGATGCCCATGGCCAGGCCCAGGTCGTAGGCGGTCTGCCCGGCCGCGGCGGCGGAGCCGGCCTTCTGCGGCGGGGCCGCGCGGACCGCCAGCTCGGTGCCCAGCACGCTGATCGGCCCGACCCCGAGCATGATCACCGTGGCCGCGACAGCGGCGGCCAGCGGGCTGGCCGCCCCCACGGCCAGCAGATACCCGGCCAGCGACACCAGAGCGCCGAGCGTGATGACATACGCCGGCCGCAGCCGCCGTACCAGCAGCGGCGTGAGCTGCGAGCCGAGCAGGAAGGCCGCGGCCGACGGCAGCAACCACAATCCGGCCGCCACCGGGTCGAGCCCGCCGAACAACTGCAGGAACTGCGGGATCAGGTACTCCACGCTGTTGAGCGCCATCATGGCCAGGAACAGCATGGTCAGCGCTCCGGTGAAGGACCGGTCGGCGAACAGCCGCAGGTCCAGCAGCGGCGAGCGGAGCCGGTTCTGCCGCCGGACGAACAGGACGAAGAACACCACCCCGGCCAGCCCGGCCAGCACCACCGCGGGCCGCCAGCCGTGTTCGGCGATGCGCTTGACCGCGTAGACGATCGGCAGGATGCCCAGCAGGAACATCGCCACGCTGGTCAGGTCCAGCCGCCCGGCCGCCCGGTCGCGGTACTCCGGCAGCAGCACCGGCCCGGCCGCCAGCACCAGCAGCATGACCGGGGCGCCGATCAGGAACACCAGCCCCCACCACAGGTTCGCCAGCAGCAGCCCGCCGAACACCGGGCCCAGCCCGACCCCCAGCGCCAGCGCCGTCGCCCACAGCGAGATCGCCCGCGTCCGCTGGCGGGGATCGGTGAACATGGTGCTGATCAGCGACAGCGTCGAGGGCAGGATCGCGGCCCCGGCCACACCCAGCACCGCCCGCGCCCCGATCAGCAGCCCCGGGCTGGCGGCGTCCGCGGACGCCACCATGACGAGCTCCACCACCAGGTACGTCGCGGCCCCGGCGAGCAACAGCCGGCGGCGGCCGATCCGATCGCCCAGCGTGCCCATCACCACCAGGAACCCGGCGGTCATGAAGCCGTAGATGTCGATGATCCACAGAAATTCGGCACTCGACGGCCGCAGGTCAGCGGTCACGAACGGGGTGGCCAGCCACAGAACGCCCAGATCGGCGGTGAGCATCATGGTCGGCAGCAACAAGACCGCCAGCCCGAGCCACTGCCGGGGCCCGGCCTTGTGTTCAGTGCGAACGTTCATGCCGGGACCGTACGGATCAGGCCGGGCCCACCAGGAGGGCCGGGCGCGTCAGGTAGGGGACCGGACCCGCCGCAGCGCCGCGGGCCCGGAGCCGTACCAGCGATGGATCGCCCGGCGCAGCGCGCGCTGGTCGGCATAGCCGGTGCGGGCGGCGATCGAGGCCACCGTCATGGGGGTGTTCAGCAGCAGATGCTCCACCCGTGCCCGCCTGACCCGTTCGACCTCCTCGCGCCAGCTCGTCCCCTCCTCGCGCAGGCGGCGCTGCAAGGTGCGCGGCGCCAGGCGCAGCCGGCGCGCGACGGCGGCCAGGTCCCCGTCGGGCAGGCTCAGCTCGACCTCGACCCGGAAGCGGTCCAGCCAGCCCAGCACCGGCCGGGCGCCGGCCAGCGTGGTGCGCGCGTGCTCGCGCAAGATCCTGGCCAGCGCCGGATCCGCCCGCGGCAGCCGCGCCCGCGCATCGGCGGCCGAGAAGGTGACCGAAGGCAGCTCGGCGCCGAACTCCAGCCGGTCGGTGCCGTACGCCTCGATCAGGTACGCGTGGCGGCGGGGCGGCGCGCAGGGCAGCGTCACCCGCACCGGGGTCAGCGGCCGTCCGGCGCCCGACCGCGCCGAGGTCAGGATCAGCCCGGCCGCGAACTCGGAAATGATCGGGAACACCGGATGGCCGGCGAACACGCCACGGAACCCGACCGTCAGCCGGCCATCGGCCTCGACGGTGACGGCGAAGGACTCCGCCGGATCGGTGATCGCCGCCGCGTGCCGGTCGCCCTCGCCGAACGCGTCGACGAGCGTGTCGGCGGCGGCGAAAAGGTAGTCCCACACCCCGAGCAGGCCGGGCCGCCACAGCTTCCACGGCAGCGTGCCGCCGCCTCGCTCGCGCAGCGCCGTCTCCCACTCCTGCCAGATGCGCACCAGCGAGGCGGACGGCAGCCGGATGCCGTCGTCGCCGACCACGTCCAGCCCGGGAACCCGCGACAGCCGGCGCCGATCGAGCCCGGCCGCCTCACCTGCCAGCAGGACCAGTCTCGTGATGTGCGGCGGGCAGGTGTGCTCCATCCCCGTCATGCCTACCCCCGGTGATCAATGTGACCGGCCCTCCGGACCGTGACGCTAGCGATCAAGCTTCGCGCAGGGCAATGACGGTCATCACAGTGGATCCCGGTCAGACGCACCAGGCCGGGTCGTTGCGCTGGAAATGGGACGTTCGCGGTGCCGGCCCGATCCGGACGGCGGCGAGGCGGCACGACGCTGAGACCTTCGGCGTGACTGCCCCGGGGAGCGTCAGAGGGCTCGACGGCGCCCACATAAGGTGGTGTCGACGCCGCCCGTAGCTGGACGCCTGGTGGCCGAGCTACGACGCGATCTCCATGTTCTACGGCCTGTGCCGGCCAGGTTCGGTGGGAGGGGTGGCCAGGGGCCGGGCGGGGTCAGCGGGGGCGGTTGTGGGCGGCTTCGGCGAGGTCGGTCCACTGGTCAGCGAAGGCGTGGGGGACGACGACCCAGTCCTTGACCACCTTGCCCTGCCCGGTCGGGTCGAAGAGGGAAGCGCCGTCCAGTTGCAGGGCGGCCGCGTGCTCGGGGGTGTCGCGGACCAGGCGGAAGACCATGGCGCCGTCTCGTTGCAGGCTGGCGAACACCTTCCCGGCCTGGTCCTTGAGCGCCGGTCTGCCCATCATGCTGGAGACCAGCACGCCCAGGTCGGCCAGTTCGGCGCCGACCTGCTTGAAGTCCTCTTCCGCGCTCACCGGTGCCCCCAAGACTCGTCAGGCAGAACGGCGATCAGGCTAGCCGTCCCGGGAGGTGCTGATCAAACGGCGCCGGAGCCAGGCGCGCAACCATCGAACCGGGCTCCGCCAGATCCGGCTTCGCCCGAGGCCGCCCCGGTGTGGCCGGGTGGAGCGTACGGCGGGGCGGTGTCCGGGGTGTTCGGCGCGGTAGGCGGCGACGGCGTCGGCCACCCGGTGGAAGAAGCGGACGCGCTCGTCCAGCCCCGTTTCGCGCATGAGGTTCCGGACGGGCACGCGGGTGCGGGCGAAGGACAGCCGCACCCCGGCGCGGTCGCAGTCGTCGGCGACGCGGTGCAGGGCTTCGACGCCGGTGGTGTCCAGGTCGTAGACGGCTTCGGCGTCGATGACGATCTCGCGGAGCGGGGGTTCGGCGTCGGCGATGAGGCGGCGCAGGTCGGCGCGGAGGACGTCGGCGTTGGCGAAGAACAGCGGCGCGTCGAAGCGGTAGACGACGAGGCCGGGCAGCGTCTCGGCGTCGCGGTAGTTGACGACGTCGCGGTAGGCGCGCTCGTCACCGGTGCGGCCGAGCACGGCGGTGTAGGGCATGACGGCGCGGCGCAGCACTTCCAGGAGGGAGACGGCGACGCCGACGACGATGCCTTCGAGCACGCCGAAGACGAGGACGCCGGCGGCGGTGACGGCGGCGAGGACGAAGTCGGTGCGGCGGAGGCGCCAGAGCCTGCGGAAGGCGGGCAGGTCGATGAGCCGGGCGGCGGTGAGGATGATGACGGCGCCGAGCGCGGCCTGGGGGAGGGTGCGGATGAGCGGCATGAGGGCCAGCAGGGTGATGATGACGGCGAGGGCGGCGCCGAGGCCGGCGAGGCGGGTGCGGGCGCCGGAGCCGGACAGCAGGGCGCTGCGGGAGTCGCTGCCGTTGGCGGGGAAGCCGCCGAGCAGGGCCGATCCGGCGTTGGCGGCGGCCAGGCCGAGGAACTCCTGCTGCGGATCGGCGTCCTCGCCTTCCTTGGCGGCCAGGGAGCGGGCGGTCAGGACGCTGCTCGCGTACACGAGCAGGGCGAGGCTGAGCGCGGGCCCGATCAGGCGCATGGTGTCGGCGAGGCCGGTCCAGGGCAGGCGCGGCACGGGCAGGCCGCCGGTGGCGGGGCCGAGGACGGCGAGCCGGTCGTCGAGGCCGGCGAGGGCGACGACGGCGGTGGCGGCGACGAGGGCGATGAGCGGTCCGGGCAGGCGCCGGGCGTAGCGGCCGATGAGCAGGACGGCGGCGGCGGTGAGGAGGGCGCAGCCGAGCGCCCACGGGTTCAGGTCGCCGAGGTTGCGCAGGACGGCGCCGATCTTGGTCAGGTGGTGGCCCCGGGGTTCGATGCCGGTGACCTTGCGGAGCTGGCTGACGATGATGACGACGCCGGAGCCGGCGAGGTAGCCGGTCAGGACGGGCGTGGACAGCAGGCGCATCAGCACGCCGGCGCGGATCGCGTACCCGATCGTGAGGAAGGCGGCGATCAGCAGGGCGAGCTGGGCGGACACGAGGGCGGGGTCGCCGCCGGGCACGGTGGCGAGCGCGCCGGCGACGACGATGGCGACGGACGACTCGGGGCCGACGTTCAGGAAGCGGGCGCCGCCGAAGAGCGCGTAGCCGATCATCGCGCCGAGCGCGGTGTAGAGGCCGGCGGCGGCGGGCAGGCCGGCGAGCTGGGCGTAGGCGAACGCCTGGGGCACGAGCACCGCCCACAGCGACAGGGCAGCGAGCAGGTCCGGGCGCAGCCAGGCCCGCCGGTAGCCGCGCAGGGCGGCCCAGCCGGGCATGACGGACAGGTTCACCCGGTTCCTCCCCCTGGTCGGGCTCCCCTGGTTCCTTGCCAACGGCAGGGCAAGGGAAAGCCTGGGAGAGCATCGTTCCTGCTCAAAAGGGGTACGCCAGGCCGCATGGGTGGGGTGCTGGGGGAGTTGCTGCCACTCGCGCTGGCCGTGGCGATCAGCCCGGTGCCGATCATGGCGGTGATCCTGATGCTGCTGGCGCCGCGCGCGGGCGGCACGAGCGCGGGGTTCCTGGCGGGCTGGGTGGGCGGGATCGCGGTGGCGACGGGGGTGTTCGTCGTGCTGGCGCGCACGGTGGGGCTGTCGGCAGGCTCGGGGGAGCCGTCGGCGGCGGTCTCGTGGATCAAGCTGGTGCTCGGCGTGCTCATGCTGGGACTGGCCGGCAAGCAGTGGCGCTCGCGCGGGCGGCCCGGCCTGCCGGGCTGGATGAAGGCCGTCGACAGGCTCACGCCGGTGAAGGCGGCCGGGCTGGCCGCCGCGCTGGCGGCGGTCAACCCGAAGAACCTGATGATGTGCGTGGCCGCCGGCGTCACCATCGCGCAGGGTGCGGTCCATGAGATGGCGCTGCTCGTCGTGTTCACGCTGCTGGCCGCGTGCAGCGTGGCGGTCCCGGTCGTCGTGTACGCGGTCGCGGCCGAGCGGATGCGGGCGCCGCTGGACCGGCTCAAGAGCTGGCTGGAGCGGGACAACGCGACGGTGATGTTCGTGCTGCTGCTGGTCATCGGCGTGGTGCTGATCGGCAAGGGCCTGGGCGGGCTGCTGCCGTGACGTGGTTCGCCGCGGGCATCAGCCGGCCGCTGGACTGGCCGAAGGAGATCACCGCCGGGGTCACGCTGGCGGCGCTGGCCATCCCGCTCAACATCGGCTACGCGCAGATCGCGGGACTGCCGCCGGTCGTCGGCCTGTACGCGGCGATCGTGCCGATGCTGGTGTTCGCGCTGTTCTGCTCCTCGCGGCAGCTCGTGGCCAGCCCGGACGCGCCGATCGCGGCGCTCATCGCGTCGCTGCTGGCGGCGATGGCGGTCCGGCCGGGCAGCGCGCAGTACGTCGAGCTGGCCTACGCCCAGGCGCTCGTGTGCGCCGGGGTGTTCCTGCTGTTCTTCGTGTTCAGGCTCGGGTTCCTGGCCGACTTCCTGTCCGAGCCGGTGCTGGTCGGGTTCATCGCCGGGCTGGCCGTGGAGATCCTCACCAGCCAGGTCGAGAAGATCCTCGGCGTCCACACCACGGCCGACCGGTTCTTCCCGGAGCTGTGGGAGATCATCACGAGGATTCCGCAGGCCGAGAAGTGGAGCGTGGTCATCGGCCTGGCGACGGTGGCGGTGATCGTCGTGCTGCGCAGGTTCGCGCCGGCGCTGCCCGGGCCGCTGGTCGCGCTGGTGGCAGCGACGGCGGTGGTGGCCTGGGCCGGGCTGGACAAGCGCGGCGTGTCGGTGCTCGGCGACGTGCCGTCCGGGCTGCCGCTGCCGCACTGGCCGTCGATCACGCTCGGGCAGTGGGCGGGGCTCGTCCCCGGCGCCATCGCGATCGCCGCCGTCACCCTGGCCGACGGCCTGCTCACCGCCCGCCGCTACGCCGAACAGCGCGGCTACCGGCTCGACGCCAACCAGGAGCTGCGCGCGTTCGGCCTGGCCAACGTCGCCGCCGGGCTCACCCAGTCGATGACGGTCGGCTCCAGCGCCTCGCGCACCGCCGCCATGGACGCCACCGGCTCCCGTTCCCAGGTGCCCAGCGTGGTGTGCGCGCTCGTGGTGGCCGTCCTGGTCGCGTTCTTCTCCGGGGTGCTCGCGTACCTGCCCAACACCGCCCTGGCGGGCATCGTGGCCGTCGCCGTCGTCCGGCTCATCGACGTGCGCAAGCTGGCCGAGCTGTGGCGGCTGCGCCGCTCGGAGTTCTGGATCGCCGTCGTCTGCCTGCTCGGCGTCCCGGTGCTCGGCTCGCTCACCGCCGTCGTCATCGCCTTCCTGCTGTCGGCCGTGGACGTCGTACGGCGGGCCGCCCGCCCCAGCACGGCCGTCCTGCGTCCCGGCGAGCAGGGCCGGTACGTGCGCGAGGAGGATCACCGGGACGGGGACGGCGAGGCCGGGCCGCTGACCGTCTACCGGTTCGAGAGCCAGCTCTTCTTCGCCAACGCCGCCACCTTCAAGGCCGACGTCGAACGCCTCGCCGAGCGGGGCGCCCGGTGGATCGTGCTGGACGCCGAGGCCATCCCCGACGTCGACACCACCGGCGCGCAGGCCCTGCGGGACACCGTCGCCCTGCTGGGCGAGCGCGGCGTCACCTTCGCCGTCTCCCGCGCCACCGCCGGGCTGCGCCGCCTGCTCACCCACTACGGCCTGACCGAGCTGACCTACTACGACTCCAACGAGGCCGCGGCCGACGCCTTCCGGGAGAGCTCAGCCCCATGAGGTCGCCGGAGAGTCCCGCAGTGCTCACACGCAAGGGGGAACGCGTGCCCCCGGCCCTCTTCCGGCGTCCCCGGCGGCGGCTGCGGGCCGGCGTGGTCCAGGTCGGCTGCGCAGGGGCCGGGCTCGCCGCCGGGCTGATCCTGCCGAACCTGCCCCCCACGGTGCCACTGCCCACCAAGGACGCCACCGGGGCGCTGTTCACCATCGGGTTCGGCGTGCTCGGCCTGGCCAGCGTGATCTTCTCGCTGCTGTTCCTGGTCATGCAGTTCGCCGCGGGCACCTTCAGCCTGCGGCTCACCCTGTTCCGCGACGATCCGACCGTCTGGCGCACCTTCGCCTTCGCCGTCGGCGTCTTCGTCTACACGATCACCGCGGCCCTCGCCGTCGCTCACCGAGGCGCGGTCTCGCTCAGCGTGCCCCTGCTGGCCGTGCTGCTCGCGCTCGTCGCCGCGCTGCTCATGCGCACGGTGCAGATCCGCGCCTTCATCTCCATCCAGCTCGCCCCCTGCCTGAACGTGATCAACCGGCGTACGCGCCGGGTCGTCGACGTCGTCTACCGCAGCCCCTACCGGGCAGACCGCGAGCCGCTCGACCTGCCCGCCCCGGTGTCGTCGATCCTCTGGCGGGGCAGGCCGGCCCGGCTCCAGGAGGTCGACGTGGCCGCGCTCGTCGCCCTCGCCGCCCGGCGCGAGGCCGTCATCGTGCTGCGTGCCCCCATCGGCGCGCAGCTCTTCGACGGCGACCCGCTCGCCGACGTGCACCACCACGCCGTGCCCGAACGGCTGCTGCTGCGCCACGTGCTCACCGGGCCCGAACGCGCCTTCGCGCAGGACGCCGCGTTCGGGTTCCGGCTGCTGGCCGACATCGCGCTCCGGGCGCTCTCGGCGGCGGTCAACGACCCGGTCACCGCCGTGCAGGCCCTCGACCACGCCGAGGACCTGCTGCGCCGCATCGTGGGCAAGGCGCTCGACGTGGGGTCGGCGGCCGACGCCCGCGGCCGGGTCCGCGTGGTGATCCCGCTGCCCTCCTGGGAGGACTACCTGCGGATCACGTTCGACGAGCTCATCGCCACCGCGCGCAGCCCCATGGTCCTGCTGCGGCTGCGCGAGCTGCTGCGCGGGCTGCAAGAGGAGGCGCCGCGCCCCCGCAGGGACGCGGTCGCCGCCCGCCTGAGCCGCGTCGAGGCGCGCCTCAGGCGGCGGAGCGGCTGACGCTCACGGCGTCACGATCGCGAACGCCGGAGTCGGGTCGTCCAGTACGGCGGTCAGGCGGTTCAGCGCGTTCAGGTCGCCCTCGTGCCGGATGCCGTCGGCCGGCCCGCCGGTCAGCAGGCCCAGCAGGTCCCGCTTGGTGAGCGTGAGCGTCAGGTCCACCGGCCGGGACGGCGGATCGGCCTGGTGGATGAGCACGCCGTTGGACAGCGCGGTCCGGTGCCGCCGGTCCAGGTCCGTCAGGTGCCAGTCGATCGCCAGGCTCTCGTTCCACGCCTTCGGCCCGTCGACGCGGATGGCGATGGAGTCGAAGACCTGCTCCAGCGACAGGGCCTGGAGCATCTCCGGCGAGGTGGTGTCGAGGTCGGGCGGCACCACGCCGGAGGTCAGCTCCCGGGCGGCGACCAGGTAGAAGTTTCGCCAGGTGCCGTTCTCGGAGCCGTGGCCGAGCCGGGTGTAGACCTCGGCGAGCAGCTCGCGCGCCTGCCGGTCGCCGTCGTCGGCGAACACCGCGTGGTTGAGCAGCGTGGCAGCGAAGCGCAGGTCGCCCTCGTCGACGTAGCGGCGGGCGTACGACAGGACGCCCTCGCGCCCGCCCATGCACTCGACGTAGCGGCGGGCCTGCTCGACCGGCGGGTGCTCCCACAGGTGGGCCGGGTTGCCGTCGAACCAGCCGAGATAGCGCTGGTAGATGGCCTTGACGTTGTGGCTGACCGAGCCGTAGTAGCCGTGGGTGTGCCACGCCTGCTCCAGGGCCGGCGGCATCCGGATCGCCTCGGCGATCTCGATGCCCGTCATGCCCTGGTTCATCATGCGCAACGTCTGGTCATGCATGTAGGCGTACATGTCGCGCTGCTGGGACAGGAACGTGACGATGTTCTCGCTGCCCCACGTCGGCCAGTGGTGCGAGGCGAAGACCACGTCGGCGTCGTCGGCGAACAGCGTGATCGCCTCGTCGAGGTAGCGCGCCCACACCCGGGTGTCGCGGACCAGCGCGCCGCGCAGCGTCAGGATGTTGTGCTGGTTGTGGGTCGCGTTCTCGGCCATGCAGAGCGCCCGGCGGTCCGGGACGTAGAAGTTCATCTCGGACGGGGCCTCGGTGCCTGGCGTGAGCTGGAAGACCAGCCGCACGCCGTCGATCGTCTCCTCCTGGCCGGTGCGCGTGATGTCGAGCGTGGGCGGGATGAGGGAGATGGTGCCGGTCGAGGTGGTCATCCCGAGCCCGGTGCCGATCTGGCCCTCCGGCGAGCGGGGCAGGTCGGGGCCGTACATGTAGACCGCGCGGCGGTTCATCGCGGTGCCCGCGTAGACGTTCTCCGACACCGCGTGCTCCATGAACCCGGCGGGGGCCAGGATCGGCACGTCGCCGTCGGTGACGCCGCGCACGCCGCCGAAGTGGTCGGCGTGCGAGTGCGTGTAGATGACGGCGGTGACCGGCCGGTCGCCGCGCTGCTCGCGGTAGAGCTTCAGGCCCGCCGCCGCGCACTCGTTGGACAGCAGCGGGTCGACCACGATGACGCCCTCGTCGCCCTCGATCAGCGTCATGTTCGACAGGTCCAGCCCGCGTATCTGGTAGATGCCGTCCGTGACCTCGTACAGGCCCTGTTTGACGCAGAGCTGGCCCTGCCGCCACAGGCTGGGATGCGCGGTGTCCGGGCACTCCCCGTCGAGGAAGCCGTACGCGTCGGAGTCCCAGACGACGCGGCCGTCGGCCGTTCTGATCACCGCGGGGTCGAGCGCGGCCAGGAACCCGCGGTCGGCGGCCTCGAAGTCCGCCCGGTCATGAAAGGGAAGGTCAGCCATGAAAGCGACCTTCCCCCCGGGCGTCCGGTTGCCCGGCCGGAGCCGGTACCTTCACCCACCCGTGGCCATCTCTTGCACCGGCTCTGGCCGGGTCGCCGCGTACGTGTCGACGAGCGCGAACAGCATCGCCACCACGGGGATGGACAGCAGCGCGCCCACCGGCCCGAACAGCGCCGCACCCAGGAGCACGGCCGTGAACGAGGCCGCCGGGTGCAGGTCGACCGAGCGGGCGCTGATCCTCGGCTCCAGCGTCAGGTTCTCCACCTGCTGATACAGGATCGCCCAGCCCAGCGCCACCGCCCCCACCCACGGCTGCGGCGAGGCGAACCCCACCACCGCGGGCAGCGCGATCGAGATGTACGTGCCGATCGTCGGCACGAACTGGGCCACCACCCCCGTCCACACGCCGAGCGCCAGCCACGACGGCATGCCGATCAGCAGGAACACCGCGGCCGACAGGCACCCGTTGATCGTGGCCAGGATGAGCCGGGCCGACACGTACCCGCCGGTCTTCTCGATCGACAGGTCCCAGACGCGGCCGAAGAGCTGCTGCGGCCGGCGCGGCAGCAGGCGCGCGATCCAGTGGCGCAGGCGCGGGCCGTCGGCCGACAGGTAGAAGGCCAGCAGCAGGATGGTGATCAGGTTGAACACGGTCTTCGTCACCGCGCCCAGCAGGCTCAGCACGCCGCCGAGCACCCCCTGGGCGTACTCGGCGGCCTGCTGCGGGGTGAGGTGGATGGAGGCGAGGATGTCGTGCACCCGGTACTGGGTGCCGAGCCGGGCGTTGATCCACGAGATCACGGCCTCGGCGACGGTGGGCAGGTGGCGCAGGAGCTGCGCGGCCTGCTCCAGGAACAGGTTGCCGAACAGCGCCAGGAAGATCAGCGCCGCCAGGATGAGCGCCACCATCATCACCATCGTGGCCCGGCCTCTCGGCATCCATCTCGACAGCCTGCGCACCCCCGGCTCCATCGCCAGCGACACGAACCAGGCCAGCACCACCAGGACGACCAGCCAGCCCGCGTCGGTCAGCACGAAGTGCAGGAAGAACGCCCCCGCGACGAGGACGGCCAGCGCGAGCCCGGCCCGCGCCACGTTCGCGGGCGACAGCACCACCCGCACCGGTCGCGCCCGGTCGGTCCGCGCCGCCCTGCCCGGCTTGATCATGGGTTCCTCCTGGTCGGCTCGCCGCCGTCCAGCCTTTCAAGCGGCGTCGCGGCGCGCGGGTGCGGCGCGTCAGCGGCCCAGCAAGAACGGGTAAATCCTCACGAGTCACCGCCAACCCGGCCGGCCTGGATCGTGCTCCCGCGCGTCGTCTCCACCACGACCGGCACCCCGTCCGGGATCTGCCCGCGCAGCGCTTCGAGCAGGCCGGAGACCGGCGGCAGCTCACCCGGCGTCTGCACCCGGACGCGCAGCTCCCGGGAGACCACGTCCACGCCCGCGATCGACGAACCCGGCACGCCGGAGATCCACTCCGCGGCCACCGCCTTCGCCCGAGCGCTCCACGTCGTCAGCAGCCAGCTCACCACGGTGTTCGCCGACAGCGGGACGACCACCAGGACCAGCAGCGACGCCAGCACCAGCCGGGCCCGGCGGCGGCTGCGCCCCGACTCCGCGACGGCCTCGGCCCCGTACCCCGTCGCTGTGAACACCACGATGCCGCCGAGGATCAGCGCCAGCAGGTTCGACAGGAACAGCACCAGCGCGCCCAGCGCCAGCCAGCCCGCCCCCCGGCCCAGGCACACCCCCACGACCGCCAGCGGCGGCACCAGCGAGATCGCGATCGCCACCCCCGGCAGCACCGCCGCCACGTCCCGCCGCGCGTGCGCCACCGCCCCGGCCAGCCCCGTCGCCAGCGCCGCCACCAGATCCATCAGCTTCGGCGACGTCCGCCCCGCGATCTGACTGTTGGTCAGCAGCTCGTACGAGGCCGGCAGCAACGCCGAGAACACCACCCCGATCCCGACCACCAGCAGCCCGCCGAAGAACACGAACCCGACCGCGCCCTGCCCGCTGTGCCGCACCGTCGCCAGCGCGGTCCCCATGATCGGCGTGGCCAGCGGCGCGATGATCATCGCGCCGATCACGGTGGCCGTCGAGTCCGTCAGCACCCCGGCCGACGCGATCACCGCCGACAGCGTGAGCATCGTCCAGAACGCCGACCGCTTGGCCCCGCTGTCACCCGCCGACAGATCCAGGCTCTCGACCAGATCCTCCAGCGGGCGGCGCTGCGTGTCGGGCAGCACGCGCTCTCGAAGTCCGCTCAGCATGCCCCCGAGTATCCGAGCAGGTCACGCCGGGAACCGACAGCGACACGGCCCTGGACATTGGCCGTGTCCGGTCTGATTCTCGTTCCAGTCGGCTCGTGCGGCCTCAGAGGGCTGTCGGCCGCCTACCTGGCCGACCTGGCGCTGAACGCGGTCTTCGCCGCCGTCGCGTACGGGGTGTGGCGGCTGGTCAGGAACGCGCCGCCGGTCCTCGGCCACCTGTCCGGCATCGCCGCCGTGCTGACGGCCGCGTGGACGTCCCTCATGCTCGGCCTGGCCGCCGCCGGGCTCTCAACCGCCTCTCCGACGCCCGGCAGCTCCGCCGCAGCGGGTACGGCTACTGATCGGCCGGGATAGCGTGTCCCGTTGTGGATCGACATCCGCGCCGATGAGAGAGTACGAACGTGATCGACAGCACCGCCCTCGCCGCAGTGGAGAACGCCGTTCCGGGGATCACCCGCACACGGGCGAGCGACCGGCTGGGCATGGCCCACGACGCCTCCCACTACCTGCTGACCCCGCAGGCCGTTCTCGTGCCGGAGAGCGCCGACCAGGTGGCGGCGCTGCTGCGGACCGGGCTGCCGCTGACGTTCCGGTCGGGCGGGACGAGCCTGAGCGGGCAGGCGGTGAGCGAGCACCTGCTGGTCGACACGCGCAGGCACTTCCGTTCGATCGAGGTGCTCGACGGCGGGGCTCGGGTGCGGGTCCAGCCCGGCGCGGTGCTGCGGCAGGTGAACGCCCGCCTGGCGCCCTACGGCCGCAAGCTCGGCCCCGACCCGGCCAGCGAGTCGGCGTGCACGATCGGCGGCGTCGTCGCCAACAACTCCAGCGGCATGACCTGCGGCACCCACGCGAACACGTACCGGACGCTGGAGTCGATGACGCTGGTCCTGGCGAGCGGCACGGTCGTCGACACCGGCGCGCCCGACGCGGCGCAGCGGCTGCGCGCGCTCGAACCCGAGCTGGCGGCCGGGCTGGAACGGCTGCGCGACCGGATCCGCGGCAACCCGGACTCGGTGCGGCGCATCGAGGCGCAGTTCGCGCTGAAGAACACGATGGGCTACGGCCTCAACAGCTTCCTCGACCACGACGACCCGGTGGACATCCTCGCGCACCTGATCGTCGGCAGCGAGGGCACGCTCGGGTTCGTGGCCGAGGCGGTGCTGCGCACGGTGCCCGCCCACCCGCTCGCCGCCACCGGGCTGCTCGTCTTCCCCAGCCTGCACCAGGCGATGGCCGCGATGCCCGGCCTGGTCGCCGCCGAGCCCGCCGCCGTCGAGCTGCTGGACGCCGAGTCGCTGCGGGTGGCGCAGACCGACCCCAAGGCCGACGACCTCCTGCGTACGCTGACCGTACGCGATCATGCGGCGCTGCTGGTGGAGTGGCAGGAGTCCGACGCCGGCGCGCTCGGCGAGCGCGAGGGCGCGGCCGCCACCGTGTTCGGCGAGCTGGAGCTGTCCGCGCCCGCGCGGCTGAGCAGGGACGCGGGCGGCCGGGCCGCGCTGTGGCACATCCGCAAGGGACTGTACGCGTCCGTCGCCGGGGCCAGGCCGAGCGGCACCACGGCGCTCTTGGAGGACGTGGCCGTCCCGGTGACCGCGCTGGCCGACCTGTGCGACGACCTGGGCGCGCTGTTCGCCAAGCATCACTACGAGCGCAGCGTGATCTTCGGGCATGCGAAGGACGGCAACCTGCACTTCATGCTGAACGAGCGCTTCGCCACCGACCTGCGGCGTTACGCCGAGTTCACCGAGGACATGGTGGAGGCGGTGCTGGGCCGGGGCGGCACGCTCAAGGCCGAGCACGGCACCGGCCGGGTCATGGCGCCGTTCGTGCGCCGGCAGTACGGCGACGAGCTGTACGAGGTGATGCGCGAGGTCAAGCGGCTGTGCGACCCCGCGGGCACGCTCAACCCCGGCGTGCTGCTGACCGACCGGGAGGACGCCCACCTGCGCGACCTCAAGACCGTCGTCACCGTCGAGCCCGAGGTCGACCGGTGCGTGGAGTGCGGCTACTGCGAGCCCGTCTGCCCCAGCCGCGACCTGACCACCACCCCGCGCCAGCGCATCGTGCTGCGCCGCGAGCTCGCCGCCGCCCAGGCCGCCGGTGACCACGCGCTCGCCCGCGAGCTGGAGGAGGAGTACGCCTACGACGCCGTCGACACGTGCGCCGTCGACGGCATGTGCGCCACCGCCTGCCCCGTCCAGATCAACACCGGCGACCTGACCCGGCGCCTGCGCGCCGAACGCCACGGCCGCGCCGCGCGCACGGGCTGGAAGAGCGCCGCCAAGCACTGGGACGGCGTCACCCGCGCCATGAACCTGGCCCTCGACACGGCGGCGAGCCTCCCGCCCGCGCTGCCCGAAGCCGCCAGCGGCCTGGGCCGCGACCTGATCGGCGCCGAGACCGTGCCCCGATGGAGCCGCGACCTGCCGCGCGGCGGGACCCGCCGCCGCGCCGCCCCGGCCGCCTCGCCCGACGCCGTCTACCTGCCGTCCTGCCTCAACACGCTGTTCGCCCCCGCCGACGGCGGCCCCGGCGTCATGGCCGCCTTCCGCCGCCTGGCCGGGCGAGCCGGCATCCGC
Source organism: Nonomuraea sp. ATR24 (assembly GCF_041950485.1). Taxonomy (NCBI): domain Bacteria; kingdom Bacillati; phylum Actinomycetota; class Actinomycetes; order Streptosporangiales; family Streptosporangiaceae; genus Nonomuraea; species Nonomuraea sp. ATR24. The sequence goes on along the minus strand of NZ_JBGNUU010000032.1, from coordinate 45,439 downwards.
CTGCACGTCCCCGAACAGATCGCCGGCCTGTGCTGCGGCACCCCGTGGTCGTCCAAGGGCTTCCCCGACGGCCACGACACGATGGCCCGCCGCGTCGCGGACGTGCTCACCGAGGCCACCGACGGCGGTCGCCTGCCCGTGGTCACCGACGCCGCCTCCTGCACCGAAGGGTTCGACAAGCTCGGCTTCCAGGTCGTCGACGCAATCGCGTTCACCGCCGAGCGCATCCTGCCCCGCCTGCCCGAGGCCCGCCGCCTGCCGTCGCTCGCCCTGCACCCCACCTGCTCCTCGACCCGCCTGGGCCTCGACGCCGCCATCACCCGCATCGCCGAGGCCGTCGCCGAACGGGTCGTCGTCCCCGACGGCTGGCAGTGCTGCGCCTTCGCCGGCGACCGCGGCCTGCTCCACCCCGAGCTGACCGCCTCCGCCACCCGCGCCGAGGCCGCCTCCGTCACCGCCGGCGACTTCACCGCCCACGCCTCGGTCAACCGCACCTGCGAGCTCGGCCTCACCCGCGCCACCGGCAAGCCGTACCACCACCTGCTCGAACTCCTCGACCGCGTCACCAGATGACAACGCCGATTGTCACACCCTCGTGAGAGGCTGCGGCATCGACCGGAGAGGCGGTGCCGTGTTAGAGGGTGTGGACAAGGTCCCTTGGGCGAGGATGTGGGCCGGCCGGGAAGACATGCCCGGCCTGCTGCGGGAGATCGCGACGGCGCCCGCGCACGTGGCCACGTCGCCGGTGTGGCGGCTGTGGCACGGGCTGTTCAGCGACCTGAGCGATGCGGAGGTCTACGCGGCGGCCCCCCACCTGGTGCCATACCTGCTGGAGCTGGCCAGGATCGCGCGGCGGCCGCACCGGGAGCTGGGTCCTCGACCTGATGACCGGCATCGCGGCCGCCCGGTCCTACAGTGACCCGTTCCGGAAGTTCGCCACCCGGCCCGGGACCGACCACGCGGAGCTGGCGCGCGAGGCCATGGCGAGCGGCGTCGGGGTGCTCCTGCGGCTGCTGGACGACGCCTCTCCGAAGGTCGTCGTCGAGGTGGCGCGCCTGCTGGTCCGCCTGCCCGGCACCGCCCAGCACAGCCTGCCCGCGTTACGCGCGCGGGGCCGGAAGGGATCGCGGCCGGCGGCCGACGCCGGGGCGGTGGCATGCGTGCTGGCGGTGGCGTGGCTGGCGGCGGCCGACAACAGGGAGTGGTTCGCCGGGCTGCTCGGCGACACCGCCGCGCACGCCGATCTGCGGGCCGCTGCCGCCGCCGGGCTCGCGATGGCCGAGCCCGGGCAGGACCCGGCGGGCCGGCCGGCCGGCGACGCCGTGATCAGGCTGGTCGCCGACGTGGCCGCCGATCGCGGCTCGGCGCTCCGGCGCATCCGGTGGCACGGTGACGGCGTCACGCCCCTCAGTACGGCTCTCGCGCGGGCCGAGCACCTGCAGCGGGCGGTGGCCCGCGACCTGCTGGCCCGCCCGGAGCCGCAGGAGATCGACCACGCCCTGGACCTCGCGAGGGAGGCGATCGAGCACTGGCGGTCCGCGCCCGCCGAGCTGCTGCCGATGGTCGCCCGGCTGGTGCCCGACCTGCCGGCGGCCCCGCCGCGCGGACGCGGCCGGCTGGGAGACTGCGGCCCGCTGGTGGACGCCGTGAAGCTGATCGCCGATGCCGGGGAGGCCGCCGCCGCGCACGCCGACCTGCTGGCCGGGCTGCTGACCGGCGACCCCGCCGAGCCGTGGCCGGACGTCGCCGGCCAGGCCGTGGAGGGGCTGGCCCGGCTCGGCGACGACCGCTGCCTCCCGTGGCTGATCGCCGCCCTCCAGGACGAGCACGGCAGTGATGTGAGCATCCCGGCGGTCCTCCCCGCCATGGTGGCGCACGCCGAAGCGCTCGTTCCCGCCCTGGAGACCTTCTACCGGTTGGGGCGGAACGGCATCCAGCATGTCGAGTGCCTCCGGGCGCTGGCCTCCTGGGGAGCGGCGGCTGCCCCTCTGGCGCCGATGATCGCCGAGGTCGTGACCCAGCGCTACCTGTCCATCGCGCTGCCGCTGCTCGGGGCGATCGGCCCAGCCGCCGCCGAGGTCGTGCCCCAGATACGCGCCCTGCTCGACGAGGACGACGAGCATGACAGGCACCTGGCGGCCTGGGCGCTGTGGCGCACCACCGGCGAGCTGGGCCGGGCGCCGGAGCTGCTCGTCGAGAACCTCGCCCGCTCCGGCGGTCATCACGCGGGTGAGGTCGCGCCGATGCTCGAAGACCTCGGTCCCGCCGCCGGGGCCGCGGTCGCGGTCCTGCGCGCGTACTTCCACGATGCCGAGAACGGCCACCTGTTCGCCCGGGTGGAGATCGCGCGGGCGCTGTGGGCGATCACCGGCGAGAGCGACGGGCTGGCCGCCCCGCTGCTGGAATCCGTCACCGAACGGCCGCTCACGGACCGGGGGTTCCGCCGGCCCGCGTCCGACCTGCTCGCGGTCGACGCGCTGGGCGTGATCGGCGGGGCGGAGGCCGTACCGGCGCTGGAAGCCATCGCGCACGGCCGGGCCAGGGTGACGAGCCGTGACGTGTGGGCCGACGAGCGGCTGCGGCGGGTCGCCCGGCGTGCGCTGGACCGGGCCGGCAGCGGGGCGGGGGCCGCTCTGACGCCCTGGTGGGAGGTGTAGGTCGTCAGGACGGGTTCTGGAAGGTGACTTCCGGGTTGGCCGGGGTGGGGCCGTCGAGGAGGGGGCGCTGCTTGCCGCGCAGGTGCTGGTCGAAGAACGCGCCCACGTACGCGCGGGTGATCTCGCCCGAGCGCTTGCCCGACAGCGGCGCCGAAGGGTCGCTGTGGCCGGCCTGGCCGCCGAGGATGGGCAGGTCGATGAAGGTGAAGTGGCCGGAGTCCGCGACGGTGAGCCAGCGCTTCCAGCCGTCCAGCCGCTTCCAGTCGCGCGGCCAGCTCGTGTCGCGTGCGGTGGGGGAGTGGCCGGCCTGGGTGCCGAGCATGAGGAACGGCCGCCCGCCGAGGCCCCGCTCGGGGACCGGGGCGAAGAACGTCCCGTCCATGTTCACCCCGGCGCGGACGCGGCGGTCGGCGGCCATGACGCTCGCCGAGGCGTTGCCGCCGAGCGAGTGGCCGGCCGCGCCGATGCGCCGGGGGTCGATCGAGCGCTTCCACGCGGGCAGGCTCGTCAGCCGGTCGACGACGAAGGAGAGGTCGGCGGCGCGGCCGGTGGCGGCCTTGGCCAGCAGCTTCTTCTCCGCGGCGTCCGAGCCGGCCCCCTCGATGGTGTCGCAGGCGACGCAGGTCAGCGTGCGGCCGCCGGGGAACGTGGTGCCGAACGACTCGTAGGCGTGATCCACGAGCGCGACCACGTACCCGGTGGAGGCGAGCTCCTCGGCGAGCGAGGTGAGGGTGGCGCGGTTGAGCGTGAAGCCGGGGGAGAGCAGGACGAGCGGGTGCCTGCCGGGGGCGGGGCGCGCGCCGGTGCGGGCGTTGGTGCGGGTGGCGGCGAGGATCTTCGGCGGGAAGCGCTTGTCGAGGTTCTGGCCGCGCAGGAGGAGCTCGGCCTCCTTGAGGGACATGTACGGGGCGGGCTTCCCGCCGCCGCGGGCCGGATAGTACATCGAGACCATGAGCTGCCGGGCTCCCGCCGAGGGCACCCACGGGTCGCGCCGATCCCGGTCGACCAGGTGCAGCGTGTCGCGGCCGACCGCGTACGAGCCGGTGGGCGCGGGGATGGCCAGGCGCACGTCGTCGGCGGCGGGCGCGGCCTGCGCGGCCTGCGCGGTCTGCACCAGGGGCGTCGCGACGGCCAGGGAGAGGAGGAGAGCGGTGGCGTTGCGCCGGATCGTGTTCATGGAAGGGAGCGTACGAAGGCGCACGTCAGCGCCGACATGCGCGAAAGTCCAGAGCGACCCCTGACGAAAGTCAGGGAGTGCTGGGCGTGGGGCTGATCATGCTGGCGGTCGTGGTGTGGCGGCGTCAGCTCGATCACTATCAGAGCTCGGGGCACTGAGGCCGAGCGCGGGCAGGATCGCCTGGTCGACGAAGTCGATCAGGTCGGAGTCGCTCGGCGGCATGCCGTCGAGCAGCCGTTTGACGACGAGCGCCTCGCCGATGTCGGCGACCACCGGGGTGAGGCGGCCGGCGGGGAAGGCGCCGCGCTCGGCGTAGTGGCGCAGCACGGTGCTGGTGAACGTGCCGCCCCGGTGGGCGAACACCCGCTCCTGCAGCGCCTCGGACATTTTCGTCGCGCTCAACGGGTCGGTGAGGATGGCCGCCACGGCGCGTCCGGCGGGGCTCAGCGTCCAGGTGACCATGAGCTTGAGCGCCCGGATCAGGTCGCCGCGCAGGTCGTCGGCGCCGGGGGTCGGCTCCTCGACCGGGTGGGCGTGGTAGAGCGCGTCGAGCAGCACTTCGACGGGGTCGGACCAGCGCCGGTAGAGGGTGCTGCGCGGGGTGGCGGCGCGCTTGCCGATGCCGTCCATGGTGAGCCTGCCGACGCCGACCTCGACCACCTCTTCCAGCACGGCAGTGTGGATGGCGTTGATCAGGTCATCGCCGCGCCGCCGGGTCCGCCCGCTTCGATCGCTCACGTTTGCCCCTTGCTCAGCTACAAGGCTGTATCTTACTGTCCAACATAAGCTACAGTCGTGTATCTAATGCTGAGGGGACACCCATGTCCATCACCGCCCCACCCCCCGTCCAGCAGGCCGTGCCGCTGAGCCGGCGGTCCCTGGCCCCCGACCTCGCGCGCGGCCTCATGCTGCTGCTCATCGCGGTGGCGCACGCGCACATGTACCTGTCCGGCCACCCCGCCGGCTTCCGCGGCTACACCCTCGACGGCGGCCTCCTCGACCGGCTGGTGGCCGGGATCCAGATCCTGCTCGTCGACGGGCGGGCGCTGCCGATGTTCGCCGGGCTGTTCGGCTACGGCCTCGTCCAGCTCGCCGACCGCCAGCTCGCCGCCGGGCGCACCTGGCCGCAGGTGCGGAAGGTGCTGCGCGCACGGAGCCTGTGGCTGCTGGCCTTCGGGTTCTGCCACGCCCTGCTGCTCTTCTTCGGCGACATCCTCGGCGCGTACGGCCTGGTCGGGCTGGTGCTCGTCGGGTTCATCCGGCGCAGCGACCGGGCCCTGTTCTGGGCCGCCGGGATCAGCACCGTGCTGCACGTCGCCGTGCTCGGCCTGTTCGGGCTGCTCACCGTGACCGCCGAGAAGGGCGACACGCCCGCCGCCATGGCCGACCCGATGGAGGCCGCCGTGATGCGAATGATCGGCTGGTCCGGGATGACGCCGACGTACTTCGCCGTCAGTGTCGTGCCCGCCTTCCTGCTCGGCATCTGGGCGGCCCGCCGCCGCCTGCTGGAGCAGCCCGCGGAGCACCGGGCGCTGCTCCGCCGGGTCGGCGTCATCGGCACGCTGATCGCCGTCGTCGGCGCCGTGCCGCTCACGCTGATGGACACCCGGATCTGGGACGCCACGGACGCCATCGGCATCACCGCGTACGCGCTGCACAGCGTCACCGGCATCGCGGGCGGGCTCGCGTACGCCGCCCTCATCGGGCTCGCCGTCGCCGGCCGGGAACGCCACGCGCGCCCGGGGGCGGTCACCCGCGCGCTCGCCGCGTGCGGCCAGTGGTCGCTGACCTGCTACCTGCTGCAGTCGGTGGTCTTCGTCGCGCTCTTCGCACCCTACTTCGGCGGGCTCGGCACCCAGCTCGGCGACGCCGCCGCCTCCGGTGTCGCCGTCGTCACCTGGCTGTTCACCGTCGTGCTCGCCGCCACCCTGTCGCGTACGGGCCGCCGCGGTCCCGCCGAGACGCTGCTGCGCCGCCTGACGTACCGCCGCGTGAGGTAGCCGGCTCAGAGCCCGGGGTGCCAGGCGAACGCGTCACCCCACAGCTCCACCCGCCCCAGACCGGGGAACGGCAGATGGTAGGCGTGGACCGGCACGTTCTCGTCGGCCGCCCAGGCGAGCAGCCTGCGCCGGCTGCGCACGGACCGCTCGGCGTCGTGGTCCCACGGCGTGCGCCAGGCGGGGTGCGCGAGCTGGAGCGAGTCGTAGAACGAGTCGCCGACGCACAGCAGCCGCTCGCCCCGCGACCGCAGCAGGATCGCCGTGTGCCCCGGGGTGTGACCGGCCGCGTCGACGGTGTGGACGTGCGGCAGGATCTCCTCGCCGTACTCCACCTCGCGCAGCCGGTCGCCGAACGCGGCGATCGCGTCCAGAGCCGGGCGGCGGCGCACGTCCGGCAGCGACGTGGCCTCCTTCCAGTACGCCACCTCCGCCGCGTGGGCGAACCCCGACGCCGTCGGGAAGGCGGCCAGGGCGCCGCGCGTGTGGTCCTCGTGCAGATGCGTGAACACTACGGCGGCCGTCTCCCAGGCCGCGAGCCCCGCCTCGGCCAGGCCGTCGGCGAGCCTGCCGTAAAGCGGGCGAGCTCGGGGCCGTAGCCGGTGAAGCCGCGGCCGAGACCGGCGTCGATCACCGCGGTCCCGGCCCCGGTCGCCACGGCCACGCAGTTGTAGCCGCAGGTCAGCGTAGTCCGCCCGGCCGCCGCCGCGCGCAGCTCCCGCTCCGGCACACCGGTGGCGGGGGTGAAGAACTCCGCCAGCGGCGGCTCCCAGGGCGGCCGGGGCTGCCCGTCGCTGATCACCGCGCAGGACAGGTCGCCGACCGTGAAGTGATGGATCACCCCTGAGAGTCTGCCGTGGTCAGGCGCGCCACGGGACCTGGGGCGAGCGGTGGAAGCCGATGCCCAGGGTCTGCCATCTCGGGGCCTGGGCGGCCAGGCGCTCGCGGAAGCTCGCCCAGTCGTGCGTGGACCGGGGGGACCAGGCCAGCTCGGCCACGGCGGGCAGCCTGGGGAAGGCCATGTGCTCCAGGTCCTTCTCGGTCGCGAGCGTCTCGGTCCACAGTGGCGCCTCGACGCCGAGCACCGCCGACTCGGGGACGCCCGCCAGGTGCGTCCCCGGGTCCCAGTCGTAGGCGTCACGCACCTCGATGAGGGCCGCCCAGGTCGTCCCGAGCTTGGTCGTGGCGTCGTACTTCATGTCCAGGTACGTCTTGTTCGCCGGGGACATGATGACCTTGGCGCCGCCCGCGACGGCCCGGGTGACGGTCGCGTCGTCGCTCGTCAGGCCCCAGTACTGCAGGACGCGGCCGGGGGAGTGGCGCACGTCGGGCGCGGCGATCTGGTGCCAGCCCACGACCTTCTTGCCGAGGGACACGGCCATGGGGTGGACCCGGTTGACGAAGGTGGCGAAGTCGGCGTCGGAGGTCGCGTCGGCCTCGTCGCCGCCGAGGTGCACGTACGGGCCGGGGGTGAGCTCGGCCAGCTCTCTCAGGACGTCGCGGACGAAGGTGTAGGTGATCTCCTTTGACGTGCACAGCGAGCTGAAGCCGACCTTGACGCCGGTGTAGAGAGGCGGGGCGACGCCGTCGCAGTTGAGCTCGGCGTAGGAGGCGAGGGCGGCGTTGGTGTGGCCGGGGACGTCGATCTCCGGCACGATCGTGATGTGCCGCCGGGCGGCGTGCGCGACGATCTCCCGGTAGTCGGCCTTGGTGTAGTAGCCGCCGGGGCCGCCGCCCACCTGGGTGCTCCCGCCGTGGGTGGCCAGCCGGGGCCAGGAGTCGATGGCGATGCGCCAGCCCTGGTCGTCCGACAGGTGCAGATGCAGGTGGTTGATCTTGTAGAGGGCGATCCGGTCGAGGTAGCGCTTGACCGTCTCGACCGGGTGGAAGTGGCGGGCCACGTCGAGCATCGCGCCCCTGTAGGCGAAGCGCGGGTGGTCCACGATGCGCCCGGCGGGCACCTGCCACGGCCCCGGCCGCACGCTCGGGCTCTCCACGCTCGCGGGCAGCAACTGCCGCAGCGTCTGTACGCCGTTGAACAGCCCGGCCGGCGTCCGCGCCCTGATCGTCACGCCGCGGGGCGTGACGTCGAGTTGGTAGCCCTCCGGTCCGACGGACGCGGGCGCGCCCTCCAGCCGGAGCGAGATCGCGCCCTTGGGGCGGATCGGCAGGGCGTAGCCGGTGGCCGGGCGCAGGACCCCGGCCAGGTAGGCGGCCACGCCGGCGTCGTCGGATGCGATGGCCGTGCCGGGCCGCAGCGTGAACGCGCCGCGCGCGGGCCGCACCGAGACCGGGGCAGGCACCAGGTCGTGCATCGCCGTGCGCCCGTGGGCGACGATGGCCGGTGGCGGCGCGACGACCGCGAAGGCCAGCAGCAGGGTCCCGAGAGCGAACAGCCTCACCGTGCACCGCCTTGTCAGTAGGGTTAGTCAATAGGAAGCTTTACTAACCGATTCGCTCTGTCAAGACCTGTTTCGCCTCGTGGCCCCCCGTCGCCCGTCAGGCCTTCGCGCGGTCGAGCGGGTGGGCGAGCTCGTCGGCGGGCATGCGGGCCAGCAGGACCGCCGCGACCGCGATCGGCAACGGCAGCAGACCGGCGATCACGAAGGTCGTCGTCAGGCCGATCGCCTCGCTGAGCGGGCCGGCCAGCGCCATCGACACCGGCATGAACACCAGCGACACGAAGAAGTCGAGGCTCGACACCCGCCCCAGCAGCTCGGGCGGGACGCGGCGCTGCAACAGCGTGCCCCAGATCACCATCGGCGCGCTGAACAGCGCCCCGATCACGAACGCGCCCAGCGCGATCAGCCACACGTCACGGGCGACGCCGATCAGCACGAACGGCAGACAGGCCAGGCCCCACATGACGTTCATCGCGGTCAGGTAGCGCCGGGGCAGCCTGCGCGAGGCCATCGCCAGCGAGGCCAACGCCCCGCTGACGCCGAAGGCCGCCATCACCAGCGCGTGATCCTCGGGGCCGCCGCCCGCGCCGTCCTTGACCGCGAACGGGATCAGCACCTCCATCGGGCCCATCACCACGAGGATCATCAGCGAGGCGAAGACCAGCGTGGCCAGCAGCCACGGAGTCCGGATCATGTACGCGAAGCCCTCGCGCAGGTCGATCAGCATCGAGCGCACAGGGTGGCGCGGCTCCTCGTCGGTGCGGTCGCGGCGGATCGGGACCGGCTTCATCAGCAGCAGGAACACCGTCGCCGCCACCTGCGACGCGGCGCCCACGGCCAGCGCGGCGCCGGGGGAGTAGCCGGCCACCAGGATGCCCGCGAGCGCCGGGCCGCCGGCCTGCAGCACGATCGGGCGCAGCGTGCCCTCGATGCCGTTGGCCGCCAGCAGGTGCTCGGCGGGCACGATCGAGGGCAGCATCGCCGAGTAGGCCGGATAGTAGAAGCCGCTGCACAGGCCGCGGACCAGCGCGACCACGGCGAGCTGCCAGACCTGGACGGCGCCGAGCAGCGCCAGCGCGGCGATCGCGGTGGCGGAGACGGCCAGCAGCAGCTCGGTCGTCAGCAGCACCCGGCGCTGCGGCACCCGGTCGGCGATCACGCCACCGAGCAGGACCGTGGCGACCATGCCCAGGGCCGTGCAGGTCGAGACGAGCGACAGCGCGCCCGCGCCGCCGCCCAGCTCGATCACCTGCCACACCATGGCCATCAGCCACAGGCCCTCACCCAGCATGGACGCCGTGAGCGAGCCGGTCAGCAGCCCGTACTGGCCGTGCTGGAAGGGGCGGAGCGGGCCACGCAGCCAGCGCGAGGCCCGCGTGCCGGTGGTGGTCGGTTCCGTCATGGGTCCGACGCTAGCGGGGGCCGCCGACATAATTCCTCGCCGCGCCGCTGCGGCCCTCAAAATAGGGATATGTCGTATCCTCCGCCGCCCCAGCCCGAAGGCGGCACCCCGCCCCACCACGCCCACGGCCCGTCCGGCCCACCCCCCGCCGCCGGCCCGGGCCAGCACGGCACCGCACCGGGGCAAGGACAGCCCGGCCCGTACGGCGGCGCCCCCCAGGGCCAGTCCCCGTACGCGCCCCCGCCCGGCCAGGCCCCCTACGGCGGCTCCCCAGGCCAGTACCCCCCACCGCCGAACCAAGGCCAGAGCCAGGGGCACTACGGCGGGCAGCAGGGCCAGGGGCAGGGGCACTACGGCGGGCAGCACAACCCCGGCCAGTACGGCGGACCGCAGGGCCCGTACGGGACGCCGCCCGGCCAGCCACCGCACGGGCAGCCACCGCACGGGCAGCCCCCTTATGGCCAGCCACCGCACGGGCAGCCTCCGTACGGCCAGCCCGCCTATGGTCAGCCCCCGTACGGACAGCCGCCCTACGGCGCGCCGCAGCCGCCGAAGCGCGGGAAGGGCCTGGTGATCGCGCTGGTCGCGGGCCTGGCGGTGCTGATCCTGGGCGGTGCGGCGACGGCGGTCGTCTACGTGGTGAACAACCGGCCGGACGACCGCGTCGTCGCCCAGCCGCCCGCCGCCTCCGACACCCCCACGGCCCCGGAGACCACCCCGCCCGGCACCCCGGACCCGGCCACGTCCGTCCCAGCGACTCCCGACCCCTCGGCGTCCGCGGCCGAGACCCCGGCCCCGTCCCCCAGCGACACGGCCCGGGCCGAGCCGGGCGCGAAGCTCAACCATGACGAGTTCAAGGACTGGAACTTCAAGCTGAGCGGCGTCTCGTACCAGGCGAAGAAGGTGGGCGGCTGGAACTACTCCTCCTGCGACCCGGTCGACGGCGCCGGCGTGCTGGCCAAGACCAACTGCGACCACGCCGTGCAGGTGGCGTACACGGCGTACGGCGGCGCGCTCAAGGGTGTGCGGATCGTCATGGCGTTCCCGACCGAGGCGGACGCCGAGGAAGCCTCGACGAAGCTGGGCAAGCTGTCGTCGGACGCGGTGCTGTGGCGCAAGGACAGGACGCACGCGAGCTACGCGTACGGCAAGATCCGCATGGGTGATGCCCGGAACGTCGTGGTCGTCACGATCGTCACGGCGACCAAGGCGGCCGAATCCAAGGCGACGAAGTTCCACAACTACTTCCAGGCGGACGCCGCCGGATATTTCCTCTTCCGGGATGACGTATCGGTCGCTTGAGGCCGGGGTGAGGTTGGGGTGCGACCGGTGAGACCGGTCAGTGGCCCCCGCCGGACGTGGCGCGGGCGAACTCCCACGGGTCGTGCGCGCTGATGAGCGTCACCTGGTCGCCGTGGTGGCGCACCAGCTCGCGGAGCCGGGCCTGGGTGCCCAGCCGCAGGTCGTGGTGGACCTCCGAGCTGGTCTGGACGAGGTTCAGGACGGGGTGCGGGTGCGGGTCGGCGTCCAGCTCGCGGTGGTAGTAGTACGCGTCGCCGCAGTGCAGGAGCCAGCGGTCCCCGTCGTGCAGGGCCACGCCGGTGTGCCCCTCGGTGTGGCCGCCGAGCGGGACCAGCCGGATCTCCGGGGGCAGGCCCTCGGCCTGCACGGAGGTGAAGCCGAACCAGTCGTCACCTGAGCCGTCCGGAACCGGGCCGCCGCCCGCGTACGTCACCCAGTCCGGGCCGTGCGCCCAGTGGGCCGGGCGGTAGCGGAAGCTGGGCGCCTGGCGGGTCGCCGCGTCGAGCTCGGCGGCCAGGACGTGCACCTTGGCGGCCGGGAAGTCGGGCAGCCCGCCGCAGTGGTCCACGTCGAGGTGGGTGACGATGACGTGCCGCACGTCGCGGGGGTCGTGGCCGAGCGCGGCGACCTGGCGCACGGCGGTCTCGCGCTCGTCCAGCAAGGGCTCGGCCAGCTCTATCCAGTCGGCGCCGAGGCTGCCGGCGGGGTCGCGCACGTCGGTCAGGCCGAGGCCGGTCTCGACGAGGACGAGCCCGGCGGACTCGGTCTCGGCCAGCAGGCAGTGGTTGACGGCGTGCGCGCCGGGCGGGCCCTGGTAGGTGGGTTCGATGCGGCGTACGGATCCGCAGTTGAGGTGATGGATCTTCATACCGCTAGGGTCTTACTTGAAGCGCGGTTCAAGTCAAGGAGGCGGGATGGACGGCGAACTGCTGGACATCGGCGAGGTGGCCCGACGGACCGGGCTGGCGGCGTCGGCGCTGCGCTACTACGAGAAGCAGGGGTTCATCGCCCCGGCCGGGCGCAACGGGCTGCGCCGCAGCTACCGCCCGGACGTGCTCGACCGCCTGGCGCTGATCGTCTGCGCGCGTGACGCCGGGTTCACCATCGCCGAGATCGCGGGGTTCCTGCGGGCGGCCCCCGGTGATCCGGAGCTGCGCGCCCGGCTGGCGGACAAGGCCGTGCGGCTGGAGGACGACATCGCCCGCCTGGAACGCATGCGCGACGCCCTGCGGCACGCCTCGGCCTGCGCGCACGAGCCCCTGGTGGAATGCCCTGACTTCAAGCGCCACTTCCGGCCGGACGGCGGTGGTCAGTCGGCCTCGGAGCGGCCCTCGCGCCAGTAGCCCATGAACGCGACCGCGCGCCGGTCCATGCCACGGTCGGCCACCAGGTGCCGTCGCAGCCCCTTGATCACCCCGGCCTCGCCGGCCAGCCAGGCGTACAGGGGGCCGGGAGGCCGCTCGTCCTCGGGGACCTCCCACAGGTCGTCGACGTCCACGTCCTCGACGGAGTTGTTGGCGGCCAGCGGGGGCAGCAGCCGGTCGGCGGCGGCGACGACGGCCGGGTGGAGCAGGCTGCCGCGCGGGACGCCTGACCTCGCCAGCCAGGTGATCTTGACCTGGCTGGGCGTCTCGATGTCGAGGGTGTCGGCCTCGTACGGGACCTCCATCAGGGCCTCGCCGGTGCACCCGGCGGGGAGCCGTTCGAGGGTGGCGGCGATCGCGGGGACGGCGGTCTCGTCGCCGGCGAGCAGCACCGGGCCGTTCTCGGCGCGCGGGCGGAAGGCCATGCCGGCGCTGGGGCCGTCGAAGCCGGCGTTCGGGCCGAACAGGAGGGCGGGCGCGCCGGGCCGCACGGTCGCGGCCCAACGGGCGACCGGGCCGCTGTGGCCGTCGTCGTCGTGCAGCGCGATGTCCACGTCGACCTCGCGCAGGTGCGGCCGGGCCAGCCGTACGGTGAGCGTGCGGATGGGGTTGCGCAGCTCGCCGGGCAGCTCGCGCCAGCGCTGATACCAGCCGGGGCCCTTGGGCATGGGGGTCAGGCCGTGCCCGGCCAGCGGCAGGATGAGCTTGATCCGCTGGTCGTAGCCGATGTCGGCGAAGTGTGCCAGGTCGGCACCGCTGAAGGTCACGCGCAGGAACGACGGGCTGAGCCGTTCGGTCCTGCTCACCTCGACCTCGAACATACCAAAAGGCTCCGTCATATTAGGTGAGCCTAACCTAAAACGCTATCCGGGCAAGCCGGTGAGCGGCGCGCTGTCGCGCCACAGGGCCACGTCCCGGTCGCGGGCCGGTTCGGACGGCTGCGGCCAGGTCAGCTTCCCCCGGACCAGTGCCGCGTACCCCTGGCCGGACGGCGGGCGTACGGCGCCGAGCGCCAGGTCGGCGAGGGTCGCGCCGGCGGCCTGCCGGGTGTTCGTGCGCGGCACCAGGCGGCCGAGCGGCGAGCCGAGCAGCGCCCAGGCCGGCCGGATCGCCGGGCTGAAGTTGCGCGACAGGCCGGTGCCCGGCGTCGGCCCGGGCCGCCGAGCACGCCCGGCACGACCCCGCCGTGCACGCCCGCACGCTCGCGGTCGTGCTGGACGGCCTGCGCGCGGCATGACATCCGTCATGTCAGGTCCATGACGGAGCGGACTGGTAGCCCCGTACGCCATCCATAAGGATCAAATCAACACAAAACATCGATCTTGGAGGTGGCATGCGACGCGTGATCGTGGGAGTCGGGCTCGGCGCGCTGCTGGTCGCGGGCGCGGGGACGCCGGCGGCCGCCGAGCGAGGCGGCCTGGACCGGGACGCGCTCGACCGGACGCTGACGGCGATCGAAGCAGCCGGCATGTACGGGACGTACTCGGCGGCACAGGACGGGCGGCAGGCGTGGAAGGGCGCCGCCGGGGTGGCCGACATCGAGACCCGCAGGCCGGTCCGCGCCGACATGCGGCACCGGGTCGGTAGCGTCACCAAGACCTTCACCGCGGTCGCCGTCATGCAGCAGGTGGCGCGCGGCACGATCGAGCTGGACGCGCCGGTGGCCCGCTACCTGCCCGGCCTCGTCACCGACGAGCGCGTCACCGTCCGGATGCTGCTCAACCACACCAGCCACATCGCCGACCACGTGGCGTACGCGTTCCCGTCGCTGTTGCAGGGCTCGACGGCCAGCCTCGACGACAACCGGTTCCGCTCGTTCACCGACGAGGAGCTGGCCCGCCTCGGCCTGGCCGCGCCGCCCACCGGGGAGCCGGGCGCGCTGCCCGGTTCGTACTCCAACACCAACTACGTGCTCGCCGGGATGGTGCTGGAGAAGGTCACCGGCCAGGACGCCGAGCGCTACATCACCCGCCACGTGATCCGCAAGGCCGGGCTGCGCCACACCTCGTTCCCGCGCTCGCCGCACATCCCCGGGCCGCACTCCAAGCTGTACGAGTCGTGGTACGGCTTCATCGACCCGCCGCGCGACTACAGCGTCTACGACATGTCGTGGATCGGCACCGCCGGGGCCGTCGTGTCCACGATGGACGACCTCAACCAGTTCTACCGCGCCCTGCTCGGCGGCCGGCTGCTCGGGGCCGAGCAACTCGCCGAGATGAAGCGCACGGTGCCGGTCGCGGTCGGCGGCGGGGCCTTCGCGTACGGGCTCGGCATCTACCCCGCCGACCTGCCCTGCGGCCGGTTCTGGGGGCACGACGGCGCCGTGTTCGGGTCGATCACCCAGTCGCTGACCAGCGAGGACGGCAAGCGGCAGGTGTCGATCGGGCTGAACCTGGCCAAGTACCAGCGGATCGAGAACGGCACCATCCCGATCCACCCGATCGACGTGGCCGCGGGCAATCACCTGTTCACCGCCCTGTGTGGCGGCGAGGGCGCCACGGCCCGCAGCGCCCAGGCCCCGTTCGTCCCCTTCCAGGCCGACCGGACGCTGATCAAGCGCCAGTAGGTTGGGCGCATGCTCGACTATGACCGTGAGGCGGCCTCGTACGACGCGACACGCGGCGGCGAGGCCAGGGCCGGGGCCGCGGCGGAGGCGATCGAGCGGCTGCTGCCGCCCGGCGCGCGGGTCGTGGTGGACGTGGCGTGCGGCACCGGGATCGTCACCACGCGACTGCGGCGGGCCGGCCGGCTCGTCGCGGGCGTGGACCGGGCGGCCGGGATGGCGGCGGTCGCCGCCTCGCGGCTGCCCGGCGGCGTCGTGCGGGGCGACGCGGCGCGGCTGCCGTTCGCCGGGGGCTCGGCCGACGCGCTCACCATGATCTGGCTGCTGCACCTGCTCGACCACGACACGTCGGCGGCGGTGCTGGCCGGGGCGGCGCGGGTGCTGCGGCCGGGCGGCACGCTGATCACCACCGTCGACAAGACCGACGCCGTCTACAGGGCCGGTGACGAGCGGCTCAGCCGGGCCCGTGACGCGCACGTGCCGCAGGCGAGCGACGCGCTGGACCGGGTGCTCGACGTGGGCGCCGGGTGCGGGCTGGCGATGGCGGGCCGCACCACGTTCGCGGGGGTGGGACAGGGGCGCAGCCCGCGCGCGTGGGGCGACCTCCTCGGCGGGACCGGCCTCGGCTGGACCCGGCACGCCGACCCGGCCGTCGTCGCCGGGCTGCGCGAGCACCTGGCCGGGCTCCCCGGCCAGGACGTCCCGGGACCCGACCCGGTCTACACGCTGCTCGCGCTGGTCAAGGCTTAGGAGGCCGGCGGCCGGGCCGGCTTGACCTTGACGCTACGTCAACGTCTCTAATGGAGGCATGCTGATCGGCGAGCTCGCCGCGCTGGTCGGGGTGTCGACCCGGACCGTGCGCCACTACCACCACCTCGGCCTGCTGCCCGAGCCCGAACGCACCTCGGGCGGCTATCGCGCGTACCGGATGCGTGACGCCGTGCTGCTGGCGCGGGTGCGGCGGCTGGCCGAGCTCGGGCTGTCCCTGGACGAGATCCGCGACGTGCTGGCCGACGACCAGGGCAAGGACCTGCGCGAGGTGCTGCGCGAGCTGGACGACGACCTCGCCAGGCAGCAGGAGGCGATCGGGACGCGGCGGGCGCGGCTGGCGGCGCTGCTGGAGGAGCCCGAGCTGGGCGCCGACTCGGCCGTGTCGCCCGAGATGGGCGAGGTGCTGCGCGACCTCGCACCCGACGGGTCGGCCTTCGCCCAGCTCGACCAGGGGATGCTCGCGCTGCTCGACACCGTGGCCGACCCGGAGGACCGGGAGTGGGCGCTGCGGGCGCTGCGGCCCTTCACCGAGCCCGGGGTGGTCGAGCGGGTCCACGAGATGTACGCCAGGCTCGACGAGATCGCCGGGGCCGACCCCGGCGACTCCCGGCTGCCGGCGCTGGCCGCCGACCTGGCCGCGCACATCCCGGCCGAGCTGGCCGGGGCGATGAGCGGCAGCGAGGAGTGGATGGACCTGGTGTTCGCCGAGCTGACCCCGGCGCAGGCAGTGGTTTTCAGGCAGGTCGTGGCGTTGCTGAAGAAGGAGGGCTGATGGACCGGGTGCGCCGGATCATGGACTTCGACCGGAAGGGGATGGCCAGCCTGGTGCTGTGGGCGCGGCGGCGGCGCGACGGGGTGCCGCCCGGCGCCGTCGAGGTCTCCTACTCGCGGGAGCAGTCGACCACCATGATGGTCTTCGCGTTCGCCATGGCCGTGGAGCTGATCGCCGTCGAGGTGCTGCTCCAGGCCATGGACGTGGACCTGTGGGTGCGGCTGGTCGTGCTGGTGCTGGACGCGTACTCGCTGCTGTTCGTGCTCGCGATGATCGCCGCCTGCGTCACCCGGCCGCACGTCGTCACCGGCGGCGAGCTGCGGATCCGCTACGGCGCGTTCCTCGACGTCCGCGTCCCGCGCGAGCTCGTCGCCTCGGTCCGCCTCGTGCGCAGCTACAACGAGACGGGCCTGGTCACGGTCGCGGACGGGCGGCTCGGCGTGGCCGTGTCGTCGCAGACGAACGTGGTCGTCCAGCTCACCGAGCCGATCACCGTGACCCGGCCGCTGGGGCAGCGGGCCGAGGTCACGGTGATCCGGTTCTTCGCCGACAGTCCCGGCGACCTGGTGGCCGCGCTGAGGTCGGCCGAGCCGAGCCCCGCCTAGCGGCAGCGGCCGCCGTTCAGGTGGAAGACCTCCGGGGCCGGGTTCGGGCCCGGGGTCGCGGCGCCGACGAAGCCGAACGTCACCGAACCGCCCGGCTTGATCCGCGCGTTCCAGCCGAGGCCCTTCGCCGTCACCACCGGGCCCGCCTGCGTGACCTCGGCCGCCCAGGCGTGCTTGACCTCCTGCGCGCCCGGGAACGACCAGCGCAGCGTCCAGCCGTCGATCGCCCGGTCACCGGTGTTCTCGATGACGACCTGGCTGGTGAAGCCGCGCGGCCACGAGCCGTGCGCGGTGTAGCGGACCTCGCAGGAGGCCCCCGCCGAGCGGTCGGCCAGGAAGGACGAGATCCAGGCCAGCGGCGAGTTCCAGTTGATCGTCAGCTCGTTGGTGGCCCAGGACTCGATGTGGTCGATGTAGCAGAACTGCGGCTTGCAGCCCTGGAGCAGCCGCTGCGCCAGCGGGTCCTGGATGGCCGAGTTGGGGCCGCCCGAGAGGGTGCCGCGCGGCGGGTTGGGCAGTGCGGGGTCGAGCTGGCGGGCGTACCAGCGGCTGTGCTGGTTCTTCGACGCCACCTCGCCGTAGCCGGTGACGTACGACTGGTTGAGCGCGTTGCGGCCGAGGATGTAGTCCATGCTCTCGCGGACGGCCGCGCGATACTTCTCCTGCCCGGTCAGGTCGTACGCGGTCGCCAGCACCACCATGTTGTTGAGGATCAGGTTGTTGGACCCCCAGTCGAACGACGGCGGGTCGTACGGCATGCCGTACGGGTGCTCGCGCTGGATCTCCAGATACTTGTCGGCGCCCTCGACGACCGAGGCGCGCACCCGCTCGCGGTCCGGCAGCGCGTTGGGCACGGTCGCCAGGTCGAGGCGGCCGAGCGGCGCGGTGAAGCCCCAGTCGAAGCCGCGCTCGCGCCAGATGTCGCCGGTGTGGTGCGGCGAGGCGAGCACGTACTCCTGGAACGCCTTCTCGCCCGTCGTGATGAACAGCTCGGCGGCGGCCCAGTAGAACTCGTCGCTGACGTCGCCGTCGGCGTAGGAGCCGCCGCCGACGCCGTCGTTCGGGTCGGCGTACTTGTCGGGGTTCGCCACGGCGGCGGCCCAGGCGGCGCGCGCGGCCTTCAGGTTGCGGGCGGCGAAGGCGGCGTCGTACGGGGCGAACAGGCGGGCGGCCTGCGCGGCGGTGGCGGCCAGGTTCAGCGTGGCCGCGGTGGACGGCGGGTGCAGCTCGCGGGGCTGCGGGTCCAGGTGCGGCATCAGCGGCAGCCCGGTCCAGGCCCGGTCGTGGATCTTGTGGTGGGCCATCCCGGCCAGCGTCTCGCCCTCGGGCACCTGCATGCTGAGCAGGAACTCCTGCTCCCAGCGGACCTCGTCGAGCACGTCGGGGACGCCGTTGCCGCTCTCGGGGAGGGTGAGCTGGCCGTCGGTGAAGGCGGCCTTGTCCCGCTCGTAGGCGGCCATCAGCTGGTAGGCGGAGATGCCGCCGTTGACCACGTACTTGCCGTGGTCGCCCGCGTCGTACCAGCCGCCCTTGACGTCGAGCGTGTAGTCGCAGACGCCGGGCTGGCAGGGGACCTTCGTGTCGCCCTGGTTGGGCTCGACGCCCGCGTGACCGGCGGGGCGGCCGTAGCCGGGGCGCAGCTCGTCCAGGATCTCGACGCCGCTGCGCTGGGTGTAGTAGAACTTCAGCGCGTCCACCCGCATGTCGTCATACAGGCCGGGGGCCAGGTCGAACGGGCGGCTGGTCTCGCCGTCGGCCGTGAGCGTGTAGCCCTGGCCGGGCTTGGCGTAGGCGGTGAAGTCGATCGTGTGGACGTTCTGGCCGGAGCTGGCGTCCATGCCGCGCGGGGTGCTCGCGCCGGTGGCGACGGTCTCGCCGGCGGCGTCCTTGAGCTGCCAGTCCACCGCGTCGGTCTTCTCGGTGACGACGGTGGCCTTCTTGGGGCCATCGGGCAGGTAGCCGACCATGTTCACCCGGACGCGCGGGCCGGTGTCGGGCTCGTACTCCTCCGGCTCGGCGCCGCCCTTCAGCGACACGTCGTCCATGCAGAACCTCCAGGGCTCGGCGCTGCCGCCCAGCTGGAAGACGACCTGGGCGTTCGGCAGCGAGACGGGGGCGGTGAAGGTGTAGGAGTAGTCGTTGCCCGACACGCTCAGCTCGGGGGCCGCCGAAAGATACTGCGTCCACGGGTCCACGGGGAGCTGGATGAGGGCCCGGCCGACCTTGGCGGGGGTGGCGGAGGCGGTGAACGAGTAGGCGTACGTCTCGCCCTCGACGAGCGGCAGGTCGTTCTGGCCGATGATCACGTCCCACGGGTTGGCGGTGCCGCCGGGGATGTCGGCGCACAGGCGGCCGGTGTCGAGCTCGGGGGTGACGTTGGCGGTGCCCCACCAGGGGGCGGTGGAGGAGTCGAAGGTGCCGTTGACGATCTGCTCCGGGCCCTCGTCGGCGTGGGCCGGCGTGGCGGCGGCCAAGGGGAGCAGGAGGAAGAGGGCCGCTGCCGCGGCCCGGCGTAGGGTCATGGGGGGTGTCCTTCGGGAGGTTGGGAGCGCTCCCAGGATCTTGCGGCCGAGGCCGCCGCCCCGTCAACGGCCCCTTCTCACCGCCTGTGAAACTTTCCCGCCGCCTGCCTGGCCATCGCCGCGGACGAGCGTGAAACTTTCATCCGGCCATCGCTTCCAGCAGGTCGGCGGCCCGGACGGTGCCGCCCTCGGCGCGCGTCTCCTCGCGCAGCAGCGCCGAACGCCGCGCCACCGCCGGGTCGGTCGTCAGCGCGGTCAGCGCCTCGCGCAACGCCTCCGGGGTCGCCTCGGCCGTGTCGAGTCGCCGGGCCACCCCCAGCTCCACCAGCCGGTCGGCGTTCATGAACTGGTCGACCGCCTGCGGCACGGCGATCATCGGGACGCCCATGAACAGCCCCTCGCTGCTCCCGCCCATGCCCGCGTGCGTGACGAACGCGTCGGCCTGCTCCAGGATCGCCAGCTGCGGCACCCAGGAATGCACCTCCACGTTGCCCGGGATCGGCCCCAGCTCCGCCGGATCGGTGCGCTTGCCGATCTGCAGCACGACATGCCAGCCTGGCAGGTCACCGAAGGCGGCCAGGCAGTTGCGGTAGAACTCCGGCTGCTGCGTGTAGGCCGACCCGAGCGACACCAGCAGCACCCGCTCCGCGCCCGCCGGCTTCGTCCAGCCCTCCCGCGCCCCCAGGCACGGGCCGACGAACGTCACCACGTCCGTGTCGACCTCGTCCGCGTGCGGCTGCATGGCGCGCGGGATCGTCGCGACGCAGCGCGGCGGATGGCCGGAGAAGTCGTCCATGTCGGTCGTCGTCGCCCCGTTGCCGGCCAGCCAGCCGGTGAACTTCGCCCGGTAGGCGTCGGCGCCGGGAAGCTGCCAGATCTGCGCGGCCACGTCGTTGTCGTACTGCTTCCAGGCCACCATCGCCGGGGAGAGCTGCACGATCGGACGGCCCTGCGACTCGGCCAGCGCGCGGGCCGCGTAGGAGCCGATGTCGTACAGGTAGAGGTCGGCGGGATCGCGGTCGTAGACCTCGCGGAGCTGCGGCAGCATCTGGATGTTGTCATCCAGGAACACGCCCATCGCCTCGATCGGGTCGTCCGGCCAGTCGTAGTCGGCCACCGGCAGCGTCGACCGGTAGGCGACCAGCTCGGCGCCGGTCGCCGTGACCACCTCGCGCACCGAAGGGTCGTTGGCGTAGGTCACCCGGTGGCCGCGCGAGGCGAGCTCCCGGATGATCTCCAGGCTGGGCAGGACGTGGCTGATCGCGGGGATGCCGACCATCGCGATGTGCATCCGCCGATCTTATCGGCCTGCCGCCCGGCAGTCCGGCCCGCGCGGCCCGTGTCAGGCGCGCCCGTCACACGCCCGGGGCTTGCGGGGCCGCTCCGGCTTGCCCAGGGCCTTCATCAGCTCCGCCGTGAGCGGCCCCATCCCGTACGTCCTGTCCGACAGGCGCAACGGCTTGTCCCCGGGCGGCAGGACCCGGTTGCCCGAGCACAGCCCCGTGGTCAGCCCCTTCTTCCCCTTCCTGGCGAACACCAGGTAGCGGGTGCCCTTGGCGAACTGGTAGCCGCAGGCCGCGCTCTGCGCCCTGGTGCGCACCTGGGTCCTGACGCCCGGCGACCCCTTGTACACGTGGTCGACGCGGAGCGTGGCCACCACCTCACCGCCGTCCAGCATCGGCTCCACCACGCGCACGCCCGTGGCCGTCGCCGTGAACACGGCCGACGACCCGCGCACCAGCTCCTTCGGCTTCGCCACCGCGCAGCTGCACGCGGCGGCCGGACCGGCGACGCCCACCAGGAAGCCCGCCACCATCACGAGCACGACGAGAACACGACTCATGCCCTCACACACGTACGCCGGCCCGCCTCGGTTCACCCCGGGACGCGCCGCGTCACAGGGGGAGGCCGCCGGTGGCCGCGTTGGTGGAGCCGGTGGAGCGGTAGGCGTCGATGGTGCGCTCGGCGATGCGCATCTGGTGGATCTCGTCGGCGCCGTCGGCGAAGCGGGCCCAGCGGGCGTGCTGGAACATGTGGGCCAGCGGGGTGTCCGTGGAGTAGCCGAGGGCGCCGTGGACCTGGATGGCCCGGTCGACGATGCGGTTAAGGCTGCCCGCGACGAAGTGCTTGGCCATGGACACCTCGGTGCGGAAGTCCTCGCCCTTGTCGATCTTGGAGGCGGCGTGCAGGACCATGAGCTTGCACTGGTAGAGCTCCATGGCGGAGTCGGCGATGAGCCACTGGACGCCCTGCTTGTCGGCCAGCAGCGAGCCGTGGCTGTAGCGGTTGAGCGCCCGGTCGACCATCATGTCGAGCGCGGTCTCCGCCTGGGAGATCCAGCGCATGCAGTGGGCGAGCCGGGCGGGGCCGAGACGATACTGGCCCAGGCGGTGGCCGTTGCCGCGTCCGCCGAGGATCTGCCCGGAGGGCACGCGCAGGTCCTTGATGACGATCTCGCTGTGGCCGGTCGAGCCGTGCATGGTCTCGATCTCGCGGACGTCGTTCCAGCCGTCCTGGGGCAGGTCGATGAGGAAGGCGGTGTTGGCGCCGCGGGCGCCTTCGGGGACGTCGGGCTCGGTCCTGGCGATGAGGATGGCGAAGCTGGCCCGCCGGGCGTTGGAGATGAACCACTTGTGCCCGTTGATGACCCATTCGTCGCCGTCCTGGACGGCGTTGGTGCGGATGAGCGTCGGGTCCGAGCCGGCGACCTCGGGCTCGGTCATGGCGAAGCACGACATCTTGACGCCGTCGAGCAGGGGCCGCAGGTACTTGTCCTTCTGCTCGTCGGTGGCCCAGTGCAGCAGGGTGTGCATGTTGCCCTCGTCGGGGGCCTGGCAGTTGAGCACCCACGGCCCGAGCCGGGTCTTGGCCGCCTCCGACTGCACCATGGCGAGCTCCACGTGGCCCAGGCCCATGCCGCCCCACTCCTTGGGCATGTGCGGCAGCCACAGCCCTTCGGCCTTGGCCTTCTCGCGCAGCTTGAAGATGCCGCGCAGGTAGGCGTCGCGGTCGCTCTCGCGCAGCTCCTCACTGGCGGGGATCACGACCTCCTGGATGAAGGCGCGCACCCGCTTGCGGATCTCCTCGTGCTCGGGGGCGAGGGTGAAGTCGATGGCCATGTCGTTCTCCTATTGGTCGGGATAGTGGCAGGCGACGAAGTGGTCGCCGCCGTTCAGCGAGCGGATCTCGGGCTCCTCCGCGGCGCACCGGGCGGCGGCGCGGGGGCAGCGGGTACGGAAGCGGCAGCCGGTGGGCGGGCTGACCGGCGACGGCGGCTCGCCGGTGATGAGCCGGTCGGCCGGGGGCAGGCCGAGGCCGCCGCCGGGGATGGAGGCGAGCAGCGCCCGCGTGTACGGGTGGGCGGGGCGGGCGACCAGCTCCTCGCTGGGGGCGAGCTCGCACGTCTTGCCCAGGTACATCACCAGGACGCGGTCGCTGACGTTCTTGACCACGGCCAGATCGTGGGCGATGAACACGAGCGTCAGCCCGAAACGGGCCTTGAGGTCCTCCAGCAGGCCGAGGATCTGGGCCTGCACCGACACGTCGAGCGCCGACACCGGCTCGTCGCAGATCACCACCTCGGGCTCCAGCACGAGGGCGCGGGCGATGGAGACGCGCTGGCACTGCCCGCCGGAGAACTCGTGCGGCCGCCGCTCGGCCGCCGTGGCCGGGTCGAGGCCGACGGCCTCCAGGACCTCGTCGACGGCCAGGCCGTCGTGGCCCCACACGCGCGGCCCCTCGGCGACGATGTCGCGGACGCGGCGGCGCGGGTTGAGCGACGAGATCGGGTCCTGGAAGATCATCTGAAGCCGTCGCCGGGTGCGCCGCAGCGCCTCGCCGCGCAGCGTGGTCAGCTCGACGCCGTCCAGCCGCACCGAGCCGGATCGCGGCGGCGGGAGCTGGATGAGCGCCCGCGCGGTGCTCGACTTGCCGCAGCCGGACTCGCCGACGATGCCCAGCGTCTCGCCCCTGGCCAGGTCGAAGCTCACCCCGGACACGGCTCTGACGGTACGGCCGCGCCCGGCGGGGAACTCGACCACCAGGCCGACGGCCTGGAGCAGCACCTCGTCACGCGGGCGCAGGTGCGCCGTCCCGCTACCGGCCATGGCTGTCCGCCCCTTCGCTCTCCGTCATGGTCCTGCCCACCGGGTGCCAGCAGGCATGCAGGTGGCCGCCCTCCGCCACCAGCGGGGGAGCCTGCTCGGCGCACCGGTCGCGGGCGTAGGCGCACCGGGGCCGGAACGCGCAGCCGTCCGGCACGGCGGCCAGGTCGGGCGGCCGGCCGGGGATGACGCGCAGCCGGTGGTGCGCGGGGTCGGTCAGCCGGGGCGCGGCCTGGAGCAGCGCCTCGGTGTACGGCATGCGGGTGCGCTCGAACACGTCGGCCGCGGGCCCGCGTTCGACGACCTTGCCCGCGTACATGACGATGACCTCGTCGGCCCACTGCCGCACCACGGACAGGTCGTGGCTGACGAGCACCACGGCCATGTCGCGCTCCTCGCGCAGCCGGTGGACGAGGCGCAGCACCTGGTCCTGGACGGTGACGTCGAGCGCGGTCGTGGGCTCGTCGGCGAACAGCACGTCGGGCCCGCATGAGAGCGCCATGGCGATGGTGACGCGCTGCCGCATGCCGCCGGAGAGCTGGTGCGGGTAGCGGCCGAGCGTGCGGGCCGGGTCGGGGATGCCGACGGAGGCGAGCAGCCGGGCCGCCTCCTCGCGCGCCTGCCGGCGACTCATGCCCAGGTGGACCCGGAGCGGCTCGGCGACCTGGGCGCCGATCGTGCGGACGGGGTTGAGGGCGGTCATCGGGTCCTGGAAGACGGCGCCCAGCCGGCGGCCGAGCACCTGGCGCATCCGTTCGGGGGTGAACGCGGTCAGCTCGTCGCCCCCCAGGTGGACGTGCCCGCCGCGCGCCACGCCCGCGCCGGGCAGCAGGCCGAGGACGGAGCGGATCAGCATCGACTTGCCGGAGCCGGACTCGCCGACGACGGCCAGCGTCCTGCCGCGTTCGAGCGTGAACGACACCCCGTCCACGGCCTTGACGGGGCCGCGCGGGGTGAGGAAGTGCGTGCGCAGGTCGTCCACCTGGAGCAGCGCGCCGGTGAGCGGCCGGGGCCCGGCGGACGGCAGGACCGCCGGGGCCTGCCGCGTCGGTTCCAGGCCGCTTGGCCGCACGTCGCCGGCGGCCCGCAGCCGGTCGCCGACCAGGTTGAACGACAGCACGGTCAGGAACATCACGACCGACGGCGCGAGCACGACGTGCGGCGCGGTCTCCATCAGCGCCCGCCCCTCGTTGATCAGCCCGCCCCACGTGGGCGTCGGCGCCTGCACCGACAGGCCGAGGAAGGCCAGGCTGCCCTCCGCGACGACGACCACGGCCATGCCGACGAAGGCGTACGAGGCCGCGGGCACGGCGACGTTGGGCATGATCTCCCGCCACAGGATGCGCCGGTCGCGCACGCCCAGCACCCGGGCGGCGAGCACGAACTCCCGCTCGGCGAACGACAGCGTCGCCCCGCGGATCAGCCGCGTCCACGCGGGCACCCCGAGGACGCCGAGGACGACGAGCACGTTGCGCAGGCTGGCCCCGGCGAAGGCGACCACGGCCAGCGCGAACACCAGCGCCGGGAAGGCCAGCGCCACGTCGTTGACCGCCATGATCACCGCGTCGGCGGCCCGCCTGCGGTACCCGGCCAGCACGCCGAGCGGGGCGCCGATGGCCAGGCCGAGGACGACCGCGCCGATGCCCACGCCGAGCGAGACGCGCGCCCCGTGCACGACCCTGCTGAGCACGTCGCGGCCGAGGCCGTCGGTGCCGAACGGGTGCGCGGCGCTGGGCCCGGCCTGGGGCGGCCCGGCCAGCGTCTCGTCGTAGCGGGCGATGGGCAGCAGGTCGGCCAGCACGGCGGCGGCCAGCACGAGCGCGATCCACGCGACGGCGATCCAGAACCCGGCCCCGAGCCGCCTACGCACGCCGGATCCTCGGGTCCACGGCGGCGTACACGACGTCGACGGCGAAGTTGACCAGCACGTAGCCGACGGAGATCAGCACGACGCCTCCCTGAACGGTCAGGTGGTCGCGGGAGAAGATGGAGTCGACGATGAGCCGCCCGATGCCCGGCAGCCCGAACAGAGTCTCGATGATCACGGTGCCGCCGATGAGCGCGCCCATGTTGAGCCCGACGGCGGTGATCAGCGAGATCGCCGACGGGCGCAGCGCGTGCCGCCACAGGATGCGGCGCGGCGACAGCCCGCGGGCGCGGGCGAGCGTGATGTAGTCCTCCTGGAGGGTGGCGATCAGGTCGGCGCGCAGCAGCCGCGCGTACACGGCGAGCTGCCCGCAGCCGAGCGTGACGGCGGGCAGCAGCACCGAGGTGATGTTCCACCCCAGATCCACCGAGATCGGCGTCCAGCCGGTGGCGGGCACCACCTGCCAGGTGACCGCGAACAGCAGGATGAGCAGCACCCCGAGCACGAACACCGGCGTGGACAGCAGCGCGAAGCTCAGCGCGGTCAGCGCCTGGTCGAGCGCCCTCCCGGCCCGGCGCGCGGCGGCGATGCCCACGGGGACCGCCAGCCCGAGCGCCACGACCTGGGCGGCCACGAGCAGCTCCAGCGTGACCGGCAGCCGCTCGGCCAGCTCGCCCGCGACCGGCGTCCGGGTGATGGGCGAGGTGCCGAAGTCGCCGGTGAGCAGGTCGCCGAGCCAGCCCGCGTAGCGGACGAGCAGCGGCTCGTCCAGGCCGAGTTCCTGCCGGAGCCGCGCGCGGGCCTCCTCGTCCGCGCCGATGCCGAGGATCTGCGTGACCGGGTCGCCGGGCAGCAGCGCGAGCATCACGTAGGACAGGAACGTCACCACGAGCAGCACGATCACGAGCCGGGCCAGCCGGTGCAGGACGATCACCGCGGGCTGACCCAGAGCTGCGTGAACGGGTGGTACGGCACGGGCGAGCCGGTCAGCGGCAGCCCCTTCTCGCCGTCGGGCAGCACCTGCTCGCCGATGCCGCGCACCTTGGTCCTGGCCACGACCGCGCCGGTGTCGAGGTGGTCGACGAACACGAACGGCACCAGCTCGCGCAGCCGCTCCTGGACGGTGGCGTACGCCTGCTTGCGGGCGCTCTCGTCCGGGTTCGTCCGGCCGAGGTCGAACGCCTTGCTGAGCTTGTCGTCCCGCAGCCGGGTGAAGTTCAGCGAGACCTGGCCGACGGGCTTGGAGTACGCCTGGTGCATCCAGATGTACTCGCCGTCGGGGTCGGGGGAGGAGAACTGCACCCATACGGTGGCGGCGTAGTTGCCGGTGACCGCCCGGTTGATGAGGTCGGCCTGGTCGGCCTGCTTGATCGTCACGTCCACGCCGGCCTTGCGCCACATGTCCTGGGCCAGCTCGATGCCCTGCATGGTGTTCGGGTCGGGGGTGGAGATGATCTCGAACGCGATCGGTCCCTTCTCCGCCTCGACCTCCTTGACCAGCGCGGTCGCCTTGGCCAGGTCGTAGGCGGGGTAGGCGCCGCCACCGGCGTACCACGGGGAGTCGCGCGACCACGGCCCGTCGGCCGGCTGGGTGAGCCCGCCGCGCAGCGTCTTGATGATCGTCGCCCGGTCCAGCGCGTGCGCGAGCGCCCGGCGCACCCGCAGGTCGTCGAGCGGGGCGACGGCGGTGTTGAGCAGGAACATGTACTCCGGCACCGCCATGCCCCGGGCCCGATGGACGGTGTAGGCGTCCTTCTGGCCGCCGTACTTGGTGATGTCCTCGTCGCGGGTGGTGCCCATGGCGTCGATGCCGCCCGCTTCCAGGGTCTGCGCCCGGGTCTGGCTGTCGGGCAGGATGCGGAACTCGATCTCGTCCAGGTACGGCAGCCCGTCCCGCCAGTAGTCCGGGTTGCGGGTCACGACCATGCGGCTGTCGGGCACGTACTCCTTGAAGACGAACGCGCCGGTGCCGACGGGTTTGACGCTGGCCGTCCCGGGGTCGCGCAGCGACGCGGGCGGCACGATCATGCCGAGCTGGGCGGCCAGGTAGTAGGGGAAGGCCACCCACGGCTGGTTGAGCTTGACCGTGACCGTCATCGGGTCGGTGAGCTCGAAGGACTCGACGGGCACGAGGACCGCGTTGTTGAGCGGGGAGGCCTTCTGCGCCTCCAGGTTGGCCTTGACGACGTCGCCGGTCAGGGCCAGGCCGTCGTGGAAGGAGATGCCGGGCCGGACCTTGATCGCCCACTCGTCGTAGGTCTCGTTCGGGGTGAGCGATTCGGCGAGGTAGGGCTTCCAGTCGCCGTTCGCGTCAACGGTGACGAGGGGTTCGATGACGGTGCCGACCATGCTGTAGCTCTGCGAGGCGAACTGGTCCGTGACGGGGTTGAGCCCGTTGGCGTCGGCGCTGAGCCCGTAGACCAGCCGGCCGCCTCTCTGGGGGCCTGACGGCGCCTTCGACGACGGGTTTTCCGGCACGGCGACGGGCCGTTGCCCGCTGCACGCGACGAGCAGCAGCGTCGCCAGCGACAGTGCCGCGGGCCCTCTCCAGCGTTTCATCGACGCCTCCTCCCGGTCAGCCCCCGAGAGCAATTTCACCGATAGTACTATCGGTGAAATTCGACACAAGCCCCTTGGCTAGAGTTGTCGCCGGAGGTGCCCGTGACCCACACACCGCTCACCAGGAGCGAGGCCAAGGACCTGACCAGGCGCAGGCTGATCCGGGCGGCGCTGGCGATCCTCGACAAGGAGGGCGAGGCCGGACTGACCACCCTCAAGGTCGCCAAGGCCGCGGGCATCGCCCAGTCCACCTTCTACGTCCACTTCAAGGACAAGCAGGACCTGCTGCGCTCGCTCGGCGACGAGGGCGGCGAACGGCTGCGCCGGTCCATGCGCGAGGTCCGGCGGCAGGCGCGCGAGACCCACGACGCCGAACGGCACCGCGAGGCCTTCCGCATCCCGATCGAGGCCATCTGCCGCCACCCCGAGCTGCTGCGCATCCTCCAGCGGGCCCGCCACGACCCGGCCTCGCCGCTGCGCGAGTTCGCCATCGAGACGGCGGCCGCCTACCGCGACCACCACGCCGCCGACCTGGCCGCGCTCGGCTACACCGCCGACGACGAGCGCGACCGGCGGCGCCTGGAGATGATCGCCGAAGGCGTCAACGCGGCCACCAACGCGCTGGCGCTCGGCCACCTCGAAGGCCGCTACCCCGACGTCGAGGAGGTGCTCGACGTGCTCGTCGCGCTGTCCAACGGGGCGCTGCGGCTGCTCAGGTCGGGAGCCTAGGCCGCCCAGTGGGTGGCCGGGAGCAGCGCCAGCTTGTTGAGGGCGGTCGCGACCAGGTCGGCGAAGACCGAAGCGCCGTGCTCGGAGGTGTGGGTGTCGTCCTGCTTCTCCCGCGACAGGTAGAGCGACTTCGACTCCTCCGGGCCCAGTGACTCGACCAGCTCACGGCTGTCGCGGGTGAGGTCGATGAGCGCCACGCCCTGCGCCGCCGCCACCGTGCGCATCTCCGCCGGCAGGTCCACGCCCAGCCCGTTGACGATCAGCCCGTCGAGGTCCAGCCGGGAGCCGGTGAAGCGGCGCCGCACGACCGGCGTCACCAGCACCGGCGTCGCGCCCCTGGCCTCGATGCCGTGCACGATCCGCGTCAGGTTGGAGCGGAACTCGACGGCGCTGGTCTGCTTGTCGTTGTGGCCGAACTGCACCAGCGCCACGTCACCGGGGCAGAGCTGGTCGCGCATCTCCGCCCACATCGCCGGATTGGCCAGGAACGACGCCGAGCTCTCACCCGACCCCGAATGGTTGACCACCGACAGGCCGCGCCCGAAATGGCGAGGCAGCCGCTGACCCCACCCGGTGTAGGGGGCGGTCGCCTGGTCGGTGACCGTGGAGTCGCCCGCCAGGAACAGCGCCCGGCCGCGGGTGCGCGCCAGCTCGATCGCGCGCACCTCCGGGGCCGGGCCGGTGAACGTCAGCGTCAGCCCCGGGCAGCCGTCGCCGTCGTAGCCGTTCTGCTGGCTCTCCGGCGTGCGGACGTTGACGGTGAACGCGTGCCGCGCCGGGCCGTCGCCGGGCGAGGCGATCGCCATCAGCCGGCGGGCCTCGGCCAGCACGTGTGTGGTCGCGCCACCGATCACGACAGACACGTCATAGTGTCCCGGGTCGACGTCGAAGATGCGGATGATCGGTGTCACGGGGTCCCTTTTATCGCCCGCCTGTGCTGAGTGGCAGGGCGATGGCGCGCTTGAGGATCTTGCCGGTCGGGGTAACCGGCAGCTCGTCCACGAACGAGACGTGCCGGGGGTATTTGTAGGCCGCCACCCGTTCGCGGACGAACGCGCGCAGCGTCTCGGCGTCGACAGGCATCCGCAAGGCCACCACGGCGGCGATCTCCTCTCCGAGCTCGGGGTGGGGGACCCCGATCACCGCGGCCTGCCTGACGGCCGGGTGCTCGTAGAGGACCTCCTCCACCTCGCGAGAGTACACGGTATAGCCCCCGCGGATGATCACATCGCGTCGTCTGTCCACCAGGAAGAAAAAACCATCCCCGTCGACCCTTCCGAGGTCCCCGGTATGAAACCAGCCACCCCGGATGGCCTCCGCCGTGGCCGCCGGATTGTTCCAGTAGCCCTTCATCACGTTCGGGCCGCGGATGACGATCTCGCCCACCTCACCGCACGGCACCTCGTGGCCGTCCTCGTCCACGACCCGCATCTCGATGCCGCGCACCGGCCAGCCGACCGAGCCGGGGCGGCGGCCGTCGCCGCTGCGGTTCGTGGCGGCCAGCGCCGAGGTCTCGCTGAGCCCGTACCCCTCGACGATGCGGCAGCCGTAGCGGGCCTCGAAGGCGCGCAGCACGTCCACCGGGAGCGGGGCGCCGCCGGAGACGCAGACCCGCAGCAGCGACAGGTCGGAGACGCCCGGATGGTCGAGCAGCGCGATGTACATGGTCGGCACGCCCTGCAGCACCGTCACCCCGTCGCGGCGGATCACCTCCAGCGCCCGGCCCGCCTCGAAGCGGCGCATCAGCGTCAGCCGCGCGCCCGCGTGCACGGTCGCGTTGAGCGAGCAGGTCTGGCCGAAGGAGTGGTAGAGCGGTAGCGCCCCCAGCACCACGTCGTCGACGCCGAGCGCGTGCATGCGGGCCACGGTGGCGGCGTTGCCGCCCAGGTTGCCGTGGGTGAGCTCGATGCCCTTGGCCCGGCCGGTGGTGCCCGCCGTGTAGTGGATCACCGCGGTCTCGCCGTCGTCGCGCGGGACGACGCCCTCCTGCGGCGGCAGGCCGCGCAGCAGCCGGCGGAACTCGTCGGGGACGACGAAGAACAGGTCGGTGCGGGTGCCGGCGGTGCCCGCCTCGGCGGTCTCGGCGAACGCGTGCCAGGCGATCAGCAGCCGGGCCTGGCAGTCGCCCACGTACGAGGCGATCTCACGTTTTCTCAGCAGCGGGTCGAGCGGGACCACCACGGCCCCGACCCGCAGCACCCCGTAGTAGACGGCGGCGAACTCCGGCACGTTCGGCAGCATGATCGCCACGCGGTCGCCGGGCCCGACGCCGCGCTGCCGCAGCAGCGTCGCGATCCGCGCGGTCATCAGGTCGAGCGCGGCGTAGCTGAGCCGTGTCTCGTCCAGCGTGACGACCGTCCGTTCGCCGAGTCGCTCGGCGGACCTGTGGAGCCGGTCGGCGAGGTTCATGGCAACGACCGTACGCCGGGTGCCCCTCGGTCCTCATTGGTCGCGGTGGCCAGTCTTTTCCCGTCGGGATTGGTGGGGGGCAGCGCGTCCTGGAGCGCGATGGCCACCAGCAGCTCCACGAGGTCGTCGATGCGGCGCAGGCTGAGCCCGGTGCGCTCCTGGATGCGGCGCAGCCTGTACTGCGCGGTGTTGGGGTGGATCTGCAGCCGTTCGGCGGCGGTGCGCAGGTTGAGGTCGGCGGCGGCGAAGGCGCGGATCGTCGCGGTGAGCACGCCGCCGCGCGCCCGGTCCTCGTCCAGCAGCGCGGTGATGCGCGGATCGACCAGGTGGCGCGCGGTGTCGTCGGCGCGCAGCGCCAGATACTGGAACGCGGTGATCCGGGGCAGCGCGGCCACGCCGCCGCCCTCGGGCAGGAAGTCGAGCACCGCGCGGGCCTCCTGGTAGGCCTGCGGGATCTGGGCGGTGCCCGCGCCGACGGTGCTGATGCCCATCGCCAGCACGATGCCCTCGGCCAGCAGCGTCTCGCGCACGGCCTGGAGCCGGTCGCACAGCTCGCCGGCGTCGCCACCTGGGCCGAGCACCGGGATGGCCACGATCTCCGACTGCCGCACCACCGACAGCGTCCGCCCGCCGGGGCCGCCGGACCTGGCGATGGCCGCGCAGGCCGCGTGGCGGGCGTCGGCGCCCCGGTCGGGCCCTCTCGGCACGGCCGTGCGCAGCCCGAGCACGACGGCCACGACCACGAGCAGCGGCGTGCGCGACTCGGGCGCCAGGCCGTGCGCCTGGGCGGCGGCGAGCTGCGGTCCGCGCGTCGGCATCGCCCCGGCCAGCAGCGTCTCCAGCAGGTCGCGGCTCTCGCGCACCGCCTCGGCGGCGGCGTACTGCTGGAACTCCATGTAGGCGTTGGCGGCGTGCGTGCTGGCGAAGTCGCAGTAGCGCATGACCATCGCGGCCAGCGACAGCGCGGCCTCGTGGCCGGCGAACGAGCGTCCTGCCCTGGCCAGCACCGACTCCCAGAAGACCTGCTGGCCGACGCGGAAGGCGTTGATGTAGTCGGCCAGCGGGAGCCCGGCCCTGGCCCGGCGCATGGCGGCCTGCCGGGTGTGGGCGACGTCGTCCGGCGTCACCGTCCGCTCCTCCAGGAGGACGGCGAGCTTGCTGCCGTAGTGGCGCATCACCTGGTCGCGCACGTCGGCCAGGAACTCGGGGGTCTGGGCCGCGTAGGCGGGGATCTCGGCCCGCATGGCGGCCACCGCCGTGTCGGCCAGGTCGTCGAGGTCGGCGAGCAGCTCGGCGAGGATGCGCGCGCGCTCGGCGCGGACAGGCCCGGCGCCGGTGAACGTCTCCATGCCGGAAGCACTGGACATGCCCGGGATGATCCATGCCGGTCGCGGCGCGGTCAACGGGTTGTGACCGGTCCGAGACAGAGCCTGTGCTCCGACGACAACCTTCGCGGCGCAGGTTGGGTCACCGTGCCCAATGCGGTCATAGACGGCCGGATCCTACGCTGACCCCAATTGCAGAACAATCTTCCGCTCGCTGCGCCCCAGGAGGCCGGATGCTGGAAGTACACGATCTCACGGTCCGCTTCGGAGGCATCACCGCGCTGGACGGCGTCGGCTTCTCCGTCGCCGCCGGCGAGATGGTGGGGCTGATCGGACCGAACGGCGCCGGCAAGACCACCCTGTTCAACTGCCTCACCCGGCGCTGCGACGCCGACGGGGGAACGGTCCGCCACGAGGGGAAGGACCTCCTGGCGGTGCCGCCGCACGCCATCGCGGCACTCGGCATCGCCAGGACCTTCCAGAACCTCGGCCTGTTCCCCCGCATCTCCGTACGCGACAACGTCATGGTCGGCGCGCACCACCGGGGCCGCGCCGGCTTCCTGACGGCGGCGCTGCGGCTGCCCGGCGTGCGCGGCGAGGAACGCGGGCTGCGCGCCGAGGCCGACGCCGTGCTGCAACGCCTCTCCCTGTCCCACGTCGCCGACCACCCGGCGGCCGGGCTGCCGTTCGGCACGCTCAAACGGGTCGAGCTGGCCAGGGCGCTCATCGGCCGGCCCCGGCTGCTGCTGCTCGACGAGCCGGTCAACGGGCTCAACTCGGCCGAGGTCGAGGAGTTCGCCGGCACGCTGAGCGCGCTGCGCGACGAGCACGACCTGACCGTGGTCGTCGTCGAGCACCACATGGGCTTCGTCATGGGCACCTGCGAGCGGATCGTCTGCCTCGACTTCGGCAGGAAGATCGCCGAAGGGCCGCCCGAGCAGGTGCAGCGCGACCCCGGCGTCATCGAGGCCTACCTGGGGACGGCGGTATGAGCGAGCTGACGGTCCACGACCTGCACGCCGGGTACGGCGGCGCGCAGGTGCTGCACGGCGTGAGCCTCACCGTGGGCGAAGGCGAGATCTGCGCGATCCTCGGCCCCAACGGCGCCGGCAAGACGACCCTGCTGCGCGCCCTGTCGGGCATGGTCAAGGGACGCGGCAGCGTCCGGCTCGACGGCACCGAGCTGCTCGGCCGCCCGCCCGACGCGCTCGCCCGCCTGGGCGTCGCCCACGTCCCGGAGGGGCGCGGCACGTTCACCCAGCTCACCGTCGAGGAGAACCTCCGGCTCGGCGCGTACGTCCGGCGCTCCGGCGTGGAGGACGACCTGGAGCGCGTCTACACCTACTTCCCCGCGCTGAAACCCCGGCTCAGGCAGGCGGCGGGCAGCCTCAGCGGCGGCGAGCAGCAGATGCTCGCGCTCGGCCGGGCGCTCATGCTGCGCCCCCGGCTGCTCCTGCTGGACGAGCCCTCCCTGGGCCTGGCCCCGCTGGTCACCAGGGAGCTGTTCCACATCGTGCGGGCCGTCAACGAACAGGAGCGGACCACCGTGGTCGTCGTCGAGCAGAACGCCCATCTCGCCCTCGGCGTCGCCCAGCAGGCGCACGTCCTGGAGACCGGCAGGATCGTGCTGTCGGGCACCGCGGCCGACATCCGGGCCGACGAGCAGGTCGCCCAGTCCTACCTCGGATACCGGGTCTAGTCATGGCCGGATTCCTGCAACAGGTCATCGTGGGGCTCGGCACCGGCGCCATCTACGCCAGCCTCGCCCTCGCGCTCGTGCTCATCTACCGGTTCACCGGGATCGTCAACTTCGCCCAGGGCGAGCTGGCCATGTTCTCGGCCTACATCGCCTGGCAGTTCACCGCCGCGGGCGTGCCGTTCTGGCTGTCGCTGGTGCTCGCGCTGGCCGTGTCGTTCGCGGGCGGCATGCTCGTCGAACGGGTGATCATCCGGCCGGTCGAGGGCGCGCCCGAGCTGACCGTGGTCATCGTCACCGTGGGGCTGTTCATCTTCGTCAACGCCGCCGCCGGCTGGATCTGGACGTTCCTCATCAAGGACTTCCCCAACCCGTTCCCGGGCGGCGCGCTGCACGTGGGCGGGCTCAGCGTGGCCTTCTCCACGCTCGGCGTCCTGGCCGTCGTGGGGGTCGTCATGGGGCTGCTCTACCTGCTGTTCCAGCACACCAAGATCGGGCTGGGCATGCGGGCGGTGTCGGCCAACCCCGACTCGGCGCGGCTCGTCGGCATCCGCGTCGGCTGGACGCTCGCGCTCGGCTGGGGGCTGGCCGCCACCGTCGGCGCCGTGTCCGGCGTGCTCGTCGCGCCGCTGCTGTTCCTGGAGCCGAACATGATGGGCGGCGTCCTCATCTACGCCTTCGCCGCCGCCACGCTCGGCGGCTTCGACAGCCCGCTCGGCGCCGTCGTCGGCGGGCTCGTCGTGGGCGTGGCCGAGACCCTGGCCGGCGCGTACGTCACCGCCATCGGGCCCGACCTCAAGGTCGGCGTGCCGCTGGCGATCATCCTCGGCGTCCTGCTGCTGCGGCCCCAGGGCCTGTTCGGGCGAGCGGTGGTGGAGCGGGCATGAGCGAGTCGACGCAGGTGAGCGACCGTACGACCGCCCGCGAGCAGGCCCCGGCCCGTCCCGCGGTGACCCGATGGCGGTGGGCCGCGGCGGCGGCGCTGCTGGCGGCGGCCGTCTACGCGCCCTTCCAGCTCGTGCCGTTCCACGTCTTCCAGCTCACCATGGTGCTGATCTACGCTGTGGCGCTGCTCGGGCTGAACCTGCTCGTCGGGCACGCCGGGCAGATCTCCCTGGGGCACGGGGCGTTCTTCGCCGTCGGCGCCTACACCGCGGCGATCCTGCTCGACCGGTGGGACGCGCCCTACCCGCTGACCCTGCCCGCCGCCGCCCTGGTCGCGTTCGTGCTCGGGCTGGCGTTCGGGGTGCCCGCGATGCGGCTGCGCGGGCTCTATCTGGCCCTGGTCACGCTGGCCATCGCGATCTTCCTGGTGCCGCTGCTCAAGCGGTTCGAGGAGGTCACCGGCGGCTCGATGGGGCTGTCGCTGGCCAAGCCCGCCCCGCCCGCGTGGAGCGGGCTCGCCGAGGACCAGTGGCTGTACTTCCTCGCCCTGGCCGTCACCGTCGCCGCGTTCCTGCTGGCCGCGAGCCTGCTGCGGTCCCGGGTCGGGCGGGCCCTGCACGCCGTCCGCGACGACGAGGCCGCTGCCGAGGTCATGGGCGTGCGGCCGGCGTACTACAAGACGCTGGCCTTCGCGTGGAGCGCGATGTTCGCCGGGATCGCCGGGTGCCTCTACACGTGGGTGATCGGGTTCGTCTCGCCCGACTCGTTCGTGGTCAACCTGTCGATCACCCTGCTGGCCGGGCTCGTCGTCGGCGGGCTCGGGTCGCTGTCCGGCCCGGTGCTCGGCGCACTGTTCGTGATGTTCGTGCCGAGCATCTCCCAGGACGTCAACGAGGCCGCGCCCGGCGTCATCTTCGGCCTCCTCATCATCGCGGTCATGTACGTCGCGCCGACCGGGCTGGCCGGGCTGGCCGGACGCGCCGCGAACTCGATCAAGAAGACCCTCCGGAAGGGGTAACGGCATGCGTTTATCTGCGATCGGCCGCACGGCGGTGACGGCCACCCTGCTGATCGCCGCGGCGGCCTGCGGAGGGCGGGACAGCGGCGGCGGAGACGCCCAGGCCACGGGCGCCACGGGCGGCCAGTGCGCCGGCCAGCAGACCACCGGCATCACCGACACCACGCTCAAGCTCGGCGGCATCTACCCGCTGTCGGGTCCCGCGTCCGCCTACGGCGCCATCCCCAAGGGCATCAAGGCCTACTTCGACTATGTCAACGCCGAGAAGGGCGGCATCGGCGGGCGCAAGGTCGAGTTCGTCGTGCGCGACGACGGCTACCAGCCGCCCAAGGCCGTCGAGGAGGCGCGCCGGCTGGTCGAGCAGGAGCAGGTGTTCGCCCTCTTCCAGACGCTCGGCACCCCGTCCACCACCGCGACCTGGGACTACACCAACCAGCAGAAGGTCCCGCAGGTCTTCGTCGCCACCGGCGCGTCCGTGTGGGGGACCGACACCGCGCACCCGTGGACCATCGGCTGGCAGCCCAACTACGTCTCCGAGGCCCGCGTCTACGCCCAGTTCCTCAAGCAGGAGCACCCGGACGCCAAGGTCGCCGTCCTCTACCAGAACGACGACTTCGGCAAGGACCTGCTCGGCGGCTTCAAGAACGCCATCGCCGGCACCGGCGTCACGATCGCGGCCGAGCAGAGCTACGAGGTCTCCGACCCGACCGTGGACCCGCAGATGCGCAACCTGGCCGAATCCAAGGCCGACGTGTTCCTCAACGTCACCACGCCCAAGTTCGGCTCCCAGGCGCTCGCCGCCGACGCCAAGAACACCGCCTGGAACCCGCTGCACATCGTCAACAACGTCGCCGCCTCCATCACCGTGCTCAAGCCCGTCGGCTTCGAGAACGTGCAGGGCGTCGTCTCCGCCACCTACTACAAGGACCCCGTCGACCCCACCTGGGCCGACGACGCCGAGATGAAGCTCTACAAGGCCAAGATGCAGCAGTACGCGCCCGACGCCGACCCGCAGGTGCCCTACCACGCCTTCGGCTGGGCCGTGGCCAGCAGCTTCCACAAGGCGATGGAGGCCGCCAAGTGCCCCACGCGGGAGGGGCTGCGCGACTCGGTCCGCAACCTGCAGGGGATTCAGGTGGACATGCTGCTGCCCGGCGTGAAGCTGGAGACCGGGCAGGGTGACGGCTTCCCGATCGAGTCGCTGCAGCTCATGCGGTTCAAGGGCGAGCGGTGGGAGCTGTTCGGCGAGGTGATCGACACCCGCAAGGAGTTCGGCCCGCTCACCGGCTGACGCTGCGAGCCGGGGCCGCCGTCTTCCCTCCGGGGCGGCGGCCCCGGGCGGGTGACGGCGTCGAGCCGGTCGGCCTGGTCAGCGCAGTCAGGACCAGGCCACGGGATGACGGCCGCGAGGCGCTAGCGGTTCCGGGCCGCGCGCTCGCGCTCGTACGCGGCGTTGATGCGCAGCGCCTCGGCGAGCTGGTCCTCCAGGATGATGATCCGGCAGGCGGCCTCGACCGGAGTGCCCTGGTCGACGAGCTCGCGGGCCCGCGCGGCCAGGCGAAGCTGGTAGCGGGAGTAGCGCCGGTGGCCGCCACCGGAGCGTTTCGGCTCGATCAGCTTGGCGGCGCCCAGAGCCCGGAGGAACGTCGGGGTGACGCCCAGCATCTCGGCTGCCGCGCCCATGCTGTAGGCGGGGTAGTCCTCGTCGTCGAACCGGTCCTCGGCCGTGTGTTCGGCCGGCTCGGCCGGTTCGGCAATCCTGCCGCGGGCGAGCGTGTCACCCTCGGCGTTCGAACGGCGTTGATCCATACATTCCTTTCCGAAACGCGAACAGGGGGCCCCGGCGCAGGTCGCGCCGGGGCCCCGAAGAGTTCAACACCATCTACCGGCCATCAGGCCGGCTCATCTTTTCCGCATCCACCGCGCTGGGCGGCGGTGATGCGCGGATCGCGGATGCGTGACCGTAGACCACCTTCCTAACTGTGGAACTGCGGTACCCGAGCGGCGAGACTCAGCCGGCAACGGGCGATCCCGATGGCGTCAACACTCCCTTCATCTTTCTCTTCCGGACCTTTGTCCTACTTCACTTGCGGCAGCGCGTCCACGGTCGGGGCCCCTAACCACTGCGCTGGCCCGTCACGTCCGACCTTCTGCCATCCAATACTCCGGGCGGTTCGTCGTGGTGCTTACTGCTGCCGCCCGGCGAATCAGTTCCTTGCGATGTCAGAAAGACTAGCTCGCTCGCCACCAAATGTCTACTACGGCCGTGACAGATTTTCGGTAGCGGCGGAATCGGGAAGTCGGTGGGGCGGTGGGTGTCCCTTCCGGCGCCGCCCGTTCGTCGTGAAGATGGGGAACCCATGCCGCGGAGGATGCGATGCAGTACGCCTTGATGATCTACAGCGAGTCCAGCTACCTGGAGGGGCTGCCGGACGACGAGCGCGAGGCCGCCCACGCCGACTACCGCGCGCTGGCCGAGGACGACCGGTTCGTCTCGGCGGCGCAGTTGGAGCCGGCGGAGACGGCGACCTGCGTGCGCCTGGCGGGCGGCCGGACGCTGATGACCGACGGGCCGTTCGCCGACACCAAGGAGGTGCTCGGCGGGTTCTGCCTGATCGAGGCGGCCGACCTGGACGAGGCGGCGGAGCTGGCGGCGCGCATCCCGGCGGTGCGGCTCGGCGGCACCGTGGAGATCAGGCCGCTGGCCCAGCCCTGACCTGATCGGATCGGATGGATCGGATCGGAGGAGAACGGTGCTGGAGGAGGCGTTCCGCGACGAGTGGGGCCGGGTCGTGGCCTCGCTGGTCGGGTTCCTCGGCGACTTCGACCGGGCCGAGGACGCCGCCCAGGAGGCGTTCGCCGTGGCGGCGCGGACCTGGCCGAGGACCGGGCCCCCCGACTCGCCGGGCGCGTGGCTGGTGACGACGGCCCGCAACCGGGCGATCGACCGGCTCCGCAGGGAGCGCGCCCTGGCCGGGAAGATGCACCTGCTGGCGGAGCCGGAGGCCACCGTGGACGAGGCCGACGACACGTTGATCAAGGACGAGCGA
Organism: Nonomuraea sp. ATR24; assembly: GCF_041950485.1. NCBI lineage: Bacteria > Bacillati > Actinomycetota > Actinomycetes > Streptosporangiales > Streptosporangiaceae > Nonomuraea > Nonomuraea sp. ATR24. The sequence continues at coordinate 6,264 of NZ_JBGNUU010000032.1, read as the reverse complement.
CTTGAGCTGATCTTCACCTGCTGCCATCCGGCGCTGCCCTTGGAGGGCCAGGTGGCGCTCACGCTGCGCGCGCTCGGCGGCCTGAACACCGCCGAGATCGCCCGCGCGTTCCTGGTGTCCGAGGAGACCATGAAACGGCGCCTGACCCGCGCCAAGACGAAGATCAGGGCGGCGGGCATCCCGTTCACGGTGCCGGGCGCGCACCTGCTGCCCGAACGGCTCGACGCCGTGCTGGCCGTCCTCTACCTGATCTACAACGAGGGCTACAGTGGCCGCGTCGACCTCGGCGCCGAAGCCATCCGCCTGGGACGGGTGCTGGCCGCGCTCCTGCCGGACGAGCCCGAGACGTACGGGCTGCTGGCGCTGATGCTCATCCACCACGCCCGGCGGAGGGCCAGGTTCGCCGGCGAGCGGGGCGAGGATTTGGTGCTGCTCGACGACCAGGACCGGTCGCTGTGGGACCTGGACCGGATCGCCGAGGGCCGGGCGGTGCTCGACCGGGCGATCGCGCTGGGCGGGCGCGGCGCGTACGTCGTCCAGGCCGCCATCGCCTCACTCCAGGCGCACGAGCGGGTCGACTGGCCGCAGGTCGCCGAGCTGTACCGGCGGCTGGCGGCGCTGACCGGCTCGGCGGTGGTCGAGCTCAACCGGGCCGTGGCGCTCGCTCAGGCCGGCGACCCGGCCGGGGCGCTGTGCGCCGTCGACCGGCTCGACCTGGACGGCTACCTCTACTTCCACTCCACGCGCGGCGAGCTGCTGCGGCGGCTCGGCCGCGACGGCGAGGCCAGGGCCGCCTACCGGCGGGCGCTCGACCTGGCCGTGTCGACCCCCGAGCAGCGGTTCCTCACCCGGCGGCTCGAACAGCTCTGACCCTGTCCCGGCGGCCGCCGCCCGTTCGTCCCCTGGGTAGGAACGCGCTCCCGCGGATCGTGCTCGCCGCGCTCGTCGTCCGGGGGCGGTTCGGCCCTACCGACAAGGAGAACCGCATGTCCGCCATCGCCGAGGCCAACAAGGCCACCCTCCGGCGCTTCCACGACGCCGTCAGCTCCGGGGACGCCGAGTTCATCGCCAGGACGATCGACGAGATCGTCGACCCGGGCGTGCTGATCCGCACGCCGCTGCCGATCCGGACGGAGGGCGTCGAAGCGCTGAAGGAGGTGCTGCTGACCCTGCACAGCGCCTTCCCCGACCTGCGCGTCGAGGTCGAGGACGTGATCGCCGAAGGGGACAAGGTCGTCACCAGGAACACCTGCACCGGCACGCACCTGGGCGAGTACCTGGGCCTGGCGCCCACCGGCCGGTCCGTCACGTACAAGGAGATCCTCATCGCCCGGTTCGCCGGTGGGCGGCTCGCCGAGACCTGGGCGGTCGTCGACGTGGCCGCGCAGATGCGGCAGCTCGGCGTGCTCCCGGGCTGACCGTGCTCCCAGGCTGACCGTGCCCCCGCCGGTCCCGGGACCGGCGGGGGCGGGAGATCACTCGCGGGCGTCCGGCGCCGACAGCACCGCCGTGGTGGCGGCCGGGCGGCGCGGGATGTCCCGCAGGCTGAAGGCGTACCTGGCCGTGGAGTCCGCGATCGCGTCGGAGTTCACGTCCAGGGCCGTCGCGTTGACGTTCGACAGCGTGTCGCACGCCTGGTGGTAGCAGGGGTCGAACGCGACGCCCGCCGTGCCGCCGAACAGCGCGGCCTGCTCGGGCGTCTTGATCTGCTCGGCGCCGGTGAAGATGCCGCCCGACGGGATGCCGACCGCGATGAACGGCCCGTAGTCGGAGCGGCCGTCGAAGTCGGTGCCGATCGTGGGCAGGCGGCGGGCCTCGTAGAAGTCCTCGAACCCGGCCTCGATCTCGGCGGACCCGGCAGGCCCCGCGGGCGCGCCGGTGGCGTCGGAGTCGTCACCGTCATAGAGGAACGTCGCGTGGTTGGGCGAGGCGATCATGTCGAAGTTCAGGTAGAGCCTGATCCGGTCCCGCTCGGCCTGGCTCAGGCTCTCGACGTACTGGTCCGAGCCCAGCAGGCCGATCTCCTCGGCGGCCCAGAACGCGAAGCGCACCTTGTTCCTGACCGGGAAGTGCCGCATCTGCAGCGCGGTCTCCAGGATGGCGGCGCTGCCGGAGGCGTTGTCGTTGATGCCCGGTCCCTCATGGACGCTGTCGAGGTGGCCGCCGACCATGACGACGTTGCGCGGGTCGCCGCCCCGCGTCTCGGCGATCACGTTCTCGTCGGTGCCGAGCGTCAGCGTCGCGTCCACCTTGAGCCTGACCTGCGTGGCCGGCGTCGCCGCCAGCGCCTGGCCGACGGCGAAGTCGGCGTAGACCATCGGCACCCCGGCCCGCCACTCGCCGATGTCCAACGGGTTCGCCTCGGTGCGGCCCGGCTGGCCCTCGTTGAACACGATGATCCCGGACGCCCCGGCGAACCCGGCGAGCCGGATCTTCGTCGCGAACGGGCAGGTGCCGCGCTGGATGAGCGCGATGTTGCCCGCCTGGAAGCCGGCGAAGTCCGACGCCTCGCAGCCGCTGGTCGACGACGGCGCCGGCGACGGCGGCAGTGTCAGGTCCACGCCCTGCACGAGCGCCGTCACGTCCCCGGCGGGCGACGGCTGGAAGGTGTAGAAGTCCTCGTTCGGCGTGTACGAGCCGAGCAGCGGCGGGGAGTTCTCCGTCCAGCCCTCGACGAAGTTGATCGGCTGGAGCGAGACCTTGTAGCCGGCCTGGCGCAGCTTGCCGGCCACGTAGTCGCGGGAGGCGTCGTAACCGGGCGTGCCGGCCGCCCGGTTGCCGCCGTTGGCCGTGGCCAGCGCCTGGAAGGTTTTCAGATGCTTGTTGACGTTGACGCCCTTGACCTTCTTCACCAGCAGCCTGGCGAAGGCGTCGTCCACGTGCCCCCCGGCGTGGGCCGGTGGCGCGAGGGCGAGGGGCACGGCGATGGCCGTGGCCACGGCCAGGGCACGGATGACGCCTTGACGAAGACGCATGATCATTTCGCACTTCCCATGGGACAGCCTGAAGCACCCGTTTCCCCCGAGGCGTGCTGAAGGGAACGTATTACCGCGGTTCCCTGCTGAGAAGCCCCGGCCGGCCCAGGGAATGTGCGAGATTCCGGACAATCCTGCGGTTGACGGCGTGGCCGCCGCTGTCTATAGGGGCCCTCTCCACCAGGGGCCGCGGATCGCGTACGTCCGGCCCGGCGGGTCCAGCGACCGGGTGCCGCCGAGCTGGTTGACGAACAGCACCGAGCCGTCCGGGCTGAAGCACGCCCCCGCGAACTCGCTGTCGTCGGCGATGTTCACCGCGAACTCGAACGGCTCACCGCCGCGCGGGTCCAGCCCGATCAGCCGGTTGACGTTGGTCAGGCCCGGAGCCAGCGGGTGCGGGTCGTCGTCCTCCGACGCGTCGTCCTCGCACAGCACGATGCCGCCGCGCGGGGTGAACGTCAGGTTGTCCGGCGAGTCCAGCTCCTTGCGCCCGCGCGACTCGTACACCAGCACCAGCGTGCCGCCGGTGCGGCCGGGCACGTACTGCCAGACCTGGCCGTAGCCCTTCAGGTAGCCCTCCTCGTCAGGGCCGTCGCCGGTCTTGGCGTCGCCGCCGCTGGTGGAGTTGAAGAACACCGCCCCGTCACCCCACCAGCAGCCCTCCAGCCGGTTGAACTTGGCCGCGCCCTTGGCCAGCCCCTGCTGCGCGCAGGTCGCCGCGCCGTTCTCCAGGTCGGGGTCCGGGTCGTCGATTCGCACCCACTCGACCGGCAGCCGGGCGCCCATCCGCTGGGCCTCGCGGCAGTCGTAGCCGTCCACGCCGACGATCTTGAGCATCTCCAGCACGCCGCCGGCCGACAGATCGCGCGGGTTGCGGGGGCGGAACCGGTAGAACCCGTCGGGCTTGCCCGGATCGTCCTCGGTCTCGTACACGTACCCGGTGTACGGGTCGACGGCGACGGCCTCGTGCGAGAAGCGGCCCATCGCGGTGAGCGGCATGGACGCGGCCGGGCTGCCCGGCTCCGGGCCGTGCAGCGGCACCTCGAAGACGTAACCGTGCTTGCGCTGCCAGCCCTGCTGCGGACCGGCCCACGTCTCCTCGCACGACAGCCAGCCCCGGTTGTGCAGCATGCGGCCGCCCGCGCAGTTGGCGATCGTGCCGTTGAGGCTGACGAAGTGGCGTAACAGCTCGCCGGTGCGCAGGTCCACCTCCAGCGTGGTGGTGCCGGCGACGCCCAGCTCGTCGTAGCGCTGCGAGCCCGGCACGTGCACGCGGCCGTCCGGGTAGCCGGGCGGCGTGCGCACCTCGTGGTTGCGGATCAGCCGGACCGTGTGGGAGCGGGTGCCGGGGAAGGCGGCCATGCCGTCGTGCGCCATCGGCGTCGGCACGCCGTCGGACATCGGCGTGCCCGTCTTGCCGAAGACGACGTAGGAGAATCCGGCGGGCAGGGCGAGCAGTTCCTCCCCGGTGTTGGTGGTGGGGGTGCGCTGCAGCTCGCCGTATCCCGCGTAGCCGGAACGGGGTGAGCGCCGTCCCGCGTCTGCCCAGGCGGCGTGCGCGCCCAGGGTGTTGATGGCGATGCCGCTCGCGAGCACGCCTCCGGTGGTGGCCAGGAAGGACCTACGCCTCATGCATGAACTCCTTGTGAACAAGAGATTTCCACACACTAAACGGATCTTGTGTTCCGGAGGCAGGCCCAAATGATCGCGTAGCCTGGACGGGTGCTCCAGCGGGTCCTGCGGATTGCGGTCGCGCTCACCGTCGTGGTTCTGGCCGTCCTCCCCGACGGCGGAGCCGGTCCCGGCCATGACCCCTGCCCGCCCCGCGACACCCGCGTCGCCGTCTCCTACCCGATCACCGGCTACTGGGTGATCCCGCGCGCCGACCGCTGCGCCACCCGGCGTACGGTCGAGGCCGTGCACGCCGTCGGCGGCGACACGCTCATCACGTTCGGCGCGCGCATCCTGCCCGCCCGGCCCGACGCCCGAGGCCGCATCCCCGCCGTCGCCGGCTGCGTCGAGGACGGCCGCACCTGCTACGAGGCCGCGCGGGCGACCGGCAGGCCCATCCGCCGCGTCTACACGTACGTGACGAGCGAACGGTTCGGCGACGCCGTGCTGCGCTGCCCCGGCCTCGACCGGCGCGTCGAGCACGACGGACGCACCTACTACCGGCTCATGCTCGCCCCCGCCTGCGACGCCGCCGCCTTCGACCTGCTCCTGATCGCCACCGACGGCGACGGCGTCGGCGACCTGCTCACCGAGGCCGCCGCGTACGGCATGGCCGTCATCCCCGGCCTGCCCGTGCCGCCCAAGGACCCCGCCAAACCCTGGCTGCCCGACCTCGCCCACCTGCCGGCGCTCAACGAACTCACCGCGCGCGTCATGGCCGACTACCGGCGCCGCCACGCCGCCTCACCCGCGCTCGGCGGCGTCTACCAGTCGTTCGAACTCGCCATGCGCGACCGCGCCGACGACGACCCCATCATCGCCCTGTACGCCGCCCAGCACGCCGTCGTCGCCGCCGGACTGCCCGGCGAGACGATCATGGTCAGCCCGTTCTGGGACGCCCGGCGCGGGCGTGGCTTCCCGCCCGCCCACGTCGGCAAGGGCCTGGCCGACATCGCCGCCACCCGCGCCGGCGCGCCCATGGCCATCGCCGTCCAGGACGGGCGCGGCGTCGGCAAGGTCCCCGTCCACGGCCCCGACCAGGCCGCCGCCCCCGTCGACGCGCGCCTCGAACCCGTCGTCGGCCGCGTCGCCAACCAGGCCGCCTACTACGGCTCCACCCGCGACTACGTGGCCGCCGCCGCCCGCCACCTGACCCCCGGCGTGGAGCTCTGGGTGAACGTCGAGGTCTTCGAACCCACCCAGGTCGCCGGCGAGTGCGGCCGGGCCAACCCGTTCCCGCTGCGCGGCCGCGCCACCAAGAGCCGCGTCGACGCCCAGGTCGCCGCCGTCGGCCGGCACGCCAGCAAGATCATCTCGTACGGGTGGGACCCGTTCCTGACCTGCCGCCACTCCCACGCCACGCCGTCGCTGGCCGACGACCTCACCGCCCACGGGCAGCGGCCCATCATCGCCCACGCCCGCCCCGCCGCGTACGGCGGCCGCACCGGCGTCCTCGTCGAGGGCTACCACCTCGCGGGCGGCACCCTCACCTTCACCTACCGCCAGTCCGGCGGCGCCACCGCCCGGGTCACCGTCCCCCAGACCTGGCACGACCCGCGCACCGGCGCCGACCCCCGCCTCCCGGACGGCCTCCAGTCCGCCTGGGCCCCCTTCACCC
>NZ_JBGNUU010000031.1:0-104683 GCF_041950485.1 Nonomuraea sp. ATR24 | reverse complement strand
GGGGGGGGGGGGCCGGGGGGGGGGGGCGGGGGGGGGGGGGCCGGGGGGGGGGGGCCGGGTGGGGGGGGCACGGAGGGGCGGGCACGGAGGGGCGGGCGCGGAGGTGTGGGGCTGACGATCGTCGAGCTCGACGGCGCGGCGATCCTGGAGGCCGCCGCCCGGTCGGCGCGTTACTGGCCCGATCGCTGACCCCCAGCCGGGGCCCGGCGGTCAGAGGACGGTGATGCCGCGGGCGGCGAGGATGGCGTCGGCCTGGGCGCGGTTGACGATCGCGCCGCCGAACGCGCGCAGCCGGGCGTCGTCGATCTCCCCCAGGTCGGCGCCGCGCAGGTCGGCCCGGGTGAAGACGGTCTTGAGCAGCTTGGCCTCGCGCAGCCGGCAGTCGGTGAACACGGCGTCGGTGAAGTCGCAGCCCGACAGGTCGGCCTCGTCGAAGCGGACGCCTTCGATCTCCTCGCCGCGCAGGGAGCAGCCGCCCAGGTTGGCCATGGTCAGGTTGGAGCGGGTGACGCGGAAGCCGGTGCCGCGGCTGCCGGTGAGCGAGGCGCCGATCAGGCGGCAGCCGGTGAACGACGCGTCGGTCATCAGCGCGCCGCCGAACTGCGCGGACGACAGGTCGACGTCGGTGAACACGGCGTCGATGAGGTCGGCGTCGCTGAACCTGACCCGCATCCCGCCGCCGCCCGTGAAGACGGCGCCGTCGAGGTCGGCCTTGCGGAAGTCGGCCTGTTCCAGCACGCAGGACTCGAACCGGGCCCCGGCCAGCGAGGCTCCCCACAGGTCGGCCTCGGTGAGGTCGCAGCCGCGGAAGACGTGCGTCTCGTCCGGGGCGAGCCGGTCGGTGAGGGATGTGCCGGAGAGGTCCTCGCCGTCGAAGTTCACGGTGTCACAGGCTACCGGTGATCACCTCGGCGGCGGCCCGGCCGCAGACGGGGGCGGAGCCGTACGTGGCGATGTGCACGGCGCCGAGGTCGGAGCGCTGGGGCAGGCCCATCTCGACCACGACGGCGTCGGGGCGGGCGCTGAGCAGGTGCCGTACGGCCTCGCCCTGCCAGGGGTAGCGGTGCACGTCGCGTACGACGACGACCAGGGGGCGGGAGGCGGCCAGGGCGACGAGGTCCTCGATGGCGGCGCCGGACGCCTCGCCGGCGGCGAAGCGGGTGACGGCGGTGCCGGGCATCAGCTCGGCGAGCGGGCCGGCGACGCCCCACGGGGTGGACTTGTCGATGGCCAGGTTCATCTCGGGGGCGAGTTCCACGACGTGCGGGGGTGTGCGGAGCGGCAGGACGGCGGCTCCCGTGCGGCGGGTGACCCGCACGGCGCGCCGGGCGGCCGCGAGTCCGGCGTGGCCGTTGTGCGCGGCCCGCTCGGTGGTGACCGACATGCCGTCCGCCCCGGCGCCGACCATGTTGTCCGTCGGTGTGCTGCCCGAGGAGGCGGCCCAGACGGCCAGCTCGCGGACCCGGCGTGCGGCGTCGGCCAGTCGCTCCTCGGGCAGCAGTCCATCGGCGACCGCCGTGACGATCGCGTCCCGTACCTCGATGGCCGTGGCCTCGTCGGCGTGCTCGCCGCCGACGCAGATCGCGTCGGCTCCCGCGGCGATGGCGCGGGCGGCGGCGCCGCCGATGCCGTACGCCTCGGAGACGGCGGCCATCTCGATGCCGTCAGTGACGATCATGCCCTCGAAGCCGAGCTCCTCCCGGAGCAGTCCGGTGAGCACCTTGGGGCTGAGGGTGGCGGGCAGGTCGGGGTCGTACACGGGCACCAGCAGGTGGCCGGTCATGACGGACCGGACGCCCGCCTTGATCGCCTCGCGGAAAGGGCGGAGCGCGTCCTCGATCCCGCCGGGGGCGACGACCGGCACGCCGTGGTGGGAGTCGACGGAGGTGTCGCCGTGGCCGGGGAAGTGCTTGGCGCAGGCGGCGACGCCGGCGGACTGCAGGCCGCGCACGAAGGCCCGGGTGTGGCGGGCGACCAGGTCGGGGTCGGCGCCGAAGGCGCGCAGGCCGATGACCGGGTTGTCGGGGTTGGAGTTCACGTCGGCGGAGGGCGCGAAGTCGATCGTGATGCCGCACGCGGCCAGGTCCAGGCCCAGGTCGCGGGCCAGGGTCTCGGTGAGCGCGACGTCGTCGACGACGCCGAGGGCGTAGCCGCCGGGGCGGGTGCTGCCGGTGGCGACCTCCAGGCGGGTCACCTCGCCGGTCTCCTCGTCGGTGCCGACCAGCGCGTACGGGTTCTCGGCCCGCAGCGCCGTGGTCAGCCGGGCCACCTGGGCGGGGCCGGTGATGTTGCGGGAGAACAGCACCACCCCGGCCAGGCCTTCCCCGAGCCGCCGGCGTACCCAGTCTGGAGGGGTGACCCCCTCGAAGCCCGGCAGGAGGACGGCGTCGGCCAGGCGCACAAGGTCACCACTCTTGGACATGACCCGCAATCTAATAGGAAAGTTTCTTATTTGCTAGAGGCATTTTCGAACGTCAGCAGGTTCGGTTGCCGGACGAACTCCGCCGCGATGCGCAACAGGGCGCCCGCCCGGCCGACGGCCGCCGCCGCGCGCCCCCGGCGGGCCGCCGCTCCCCGGCGCCAGCAGCGGCTTCGGCCGTGAACAAGCGATTGTCCGAGGGCCCATAATGGTCGTGTGACAACGCGAAAGAACTCCGCCGGCACGACCCCGGCTCCGGCCAAGCGCCAGCGCGCGGCCTCGACGGGGGCGGCCTCGGAGCGCCGGGACCATCTCGTCAAGCTCGCGGCGGAGCTCTTCGCGGCCAAGGGCTTCCAGGCGACGACGGTCCGCCAGATCGCCCAGGAGGCCGGCATCCTCTCGGGCAGCCTCTACCACCACTTCGACTCCAAGGAGTCGATCGTCGACGAGGTCCTGTCCACGTTCCTCGATGATCTCATCGCCCGCTACCGGTCCGCGATCGACTCCGGCCCCGACGCCCGCGCGGTGCTGACGGAGATGGTGCGCATCGGCTTCGGCACGCTGGAGCCGCACCGCGCCGCGATCACCGTCATGCAGAACGACTGGAACTACCTGCGCCAGTTCGAGCGCTTCAGCTACCTGGTCAAGGCCGAGGACGAGGTGGAGCAGATCTGGGTCACGCAGATCAAGGCCGGGCAGGCGGCCGGGCTGTTCAGGCCCGACGTCGACCCCAAGCTGACCTACCGGATGATCCGCGACACGATCTGGGTGGCGGTGCGCTGGTTCCGCCCCGACGGCAGGCTCAACACCGCGACGCTGGCCGACCACTACATCACGGTGCTGTTCGACGGCCTGGCGACCGGCGAGCGGACCTCCCAGCGGGGATGAGTCTCGGCAAGGCGGTGCGGCTGGCCCTGCGGGAGGCGGCGGACCCGGACAAGGCCGCCGCGATGCAGTCGTACATGAAGTCCCCGATGCCGTTCCTCGGCGTGCAGGCCGGGCCGCGGCGCACGGTGCTCAGGCGGGTGTTCGCCGAGCACCGGCTCGACACCGCGCCCGAGTGGCGGCGCGCGGTGCTCGACCTGTGGCGCGAGGCCGAATACCGCGAGGAGCGCTACGCCGCCGTGCAGCTCTCCGGGCACCACCTCTACCGCGACTTCCAGACCCTCTACACGGTGCCGATGTACGAGGAGATGATCGTCAGCGGGGCGTGGTGGGACCTGGTGGACGAGCTGGCCACGCACCGGATCGGCGGGCTGCTGGCCGCCTACCCCGACACGATGCGGCCGCTGATGCTGGAGTGGGCGCACGACGCCGACCTGTGGAAGCGGCGCACCGCGATCCTGTGCCAGAACCGGTTCCGGGAGCGTACCGACACCGCGCTGCTGTTCGCGTGCATCGAGCCGAGCCTGTCCGACAACGACTTCTTCGCCCGCAAGGCGATCGGCTGGGCGCTGCGCGAGTACGCCAAGACCAGCCCGCGCGAGGTCGTCCGCTACGTGCGGGCCAAGGGCCTGTCGGGGCTCAGCCGCCGCGAGGCCCTGCGCAACCTGCCGGTCACCTAGCAACCGGTCCCGGTCCCGATCACCTGGTCCAGAGGGCTTCCTGTACGGCCTGGACGAGGCCGAGGAGTTCGCCGGTGACGCGCTCCTTGGACCAGGCCAGCGCGTAGGTGATGCGCAGCCCGGCGCCGTGCAGCGGGACGAAGCTGACGTCGTCGCGGCGGGTGGCGCGGACCAGGAGCTGCGGCGCGGGCAGCACGCCCGCCCCGGCGGCGACCAGGTCGAGCGCGGCGGCGAAGTCGTCGTCGGCGACCATGCGCGGCTGGCCCGGCAGCCCGGCCCACGGCCTGCTGCCCGGCGTGAGGAGCACGCGGCCGACGAGGTCGGCGGGCTCGACGGCGGAGCGGGAGGCCAGGGGGTGCCCGGCGGGCACGGCGAGGTGGTCCACGCTGACGTGGAAGCGGGCGGCGGTGACGAACCGGGCGGGGGCCGGGGTGGCGAGGATCGCCGCCGACACCTCGCCCGCCTCCAGCGCCGCCGAGGCGGCGGCCCGGCCGGCCACGCGCAGCTCGACCCCGACGGCGGGAGTGCGGCCGGCCATCCTCCTGGCGATCCGCGCGGCCAGCGGCCCGGCGATCGGTGGATAAGCCAGATGAATGGTCGGACGGGCGAGCCGGGCGCCTTCCGCGGCGAACGCCGACACCGACTCCAGCACCTGCTCGGCGTGGGGCAGCAGCGCCTTGCCCGCGGCGGTGAGCCGCACCTCGCGGGCCGTGCGGGTGAACAGCCTGACCCCGGTGGCGCGTTCGAGCCGGGTGATGGCCTGGCTCACGGCCGGCTGGGACAGGCCCAGGTCGGCGGCGGCCGTGGAGAAGCTGAGCCGCGCGGCCACCCGCGCGAAGCACTGGATCTCCCTGAGCATAAGCAACACGAATAGATAATGCATCACGCCCGGCGGCCGGTGCACGATGCGAGGCGTTGACGATCGACGCTGAACGCTTGGAGCGCCCATGTCCCGTTTCCCGCAGTCCACCGTGCTCGGATACCCGAGGATCGGCCCGCGAAGGGAGCTGAAGCGGGCACTGGAGTCCTACTGGGACGGCACCGCCACCCGGCAGGACCTGGACCGCGTCGGCGCGGAGCTGCGCGCCGCCACCTGGCGCAGGCTGGCCGAGCTGGGCCTCGACGGCCTGCCGTCCAACACCTTCTCCCTCTACGACCAGGTGCTGGACACGGCCGTGCTGCTCGGCGCGGTGCCGGAGCGGTATCGGGGCGCGGCCGACCCGTACTTCGCCATGGCGCGGGGCACCGAAGGGCTGGCGCCGCTGCGGATGACGAAGTGGTTCGACACGAACTACCACTACATCGTGCCCGAGATCGGGCCGGAGACGGTCTTCAAGCTCGACGCGGCCAAGCCGCTGGCCGAGCTGCGGGAGGCGCGGGCGCTGGGCTTCGAGACGCGGCCCGTGGTGGTGGGGCCGGTGACGTTCCTGCTGCTGGCCGCCGATCCTGGGGCGGCGCTGGAGCGGCTGGACGACGTGCTGGCCTGCTACGAGGAGCTGCTGGGCGTGCTGGCCGCCGAGGGCGTGGCCTGGGTTCAGCTCGACGAGCCCGCGCTGGTCCAGGACCGCACGCCCGGGGAGCTGGCCGCCGTGCGCGCCGCCTACGACCGGCTCGGCTCGGCGGCGGCGCGGCCGGGGCTGCTGGTGACCGCGCCCTTCGGCCATCTCGGCGAGGCGCTGCCGGTGCTGGCGGCCACGCCGGTGGAGGCGATCGGCGTGGACCTGGTGCGCGGCGGGCTCGACGGCCTCGACGCGCTGGCGGGCAAGACGGTCGTGGCGGGCGTGGTGTCGGGGCGCGACGTGTGGCGGACCTCGCCGGAGCGGGCCGCGCACGCGCTGCGCGCCGTGGCCGAGCACGCCGCCCAGGTGGTCGTGGGCACCTCCTGCTCGCTGCTGCACGTCCCGTACGACCTGGAGGCGGAGCCGGGGCTGGACCCGGCGCTGAAGGCGCGGCTGGCGTTCGCCGAGCAGAAGGTGGCGGAGGTGGTCGCGCTGGCGCGCGGCGGGTTCGACGGCCCGGCCCCCGCCGTGCGGCCCGCACCCGAGCCCGCCCCCGTCGTCCGCGACGAGCGCGGCCCGTACCCGGTGCGGGCGGCGGCACAGGCCGCGCACCTGGGGCTGCCCGCGCTGCCGATCACCACGATCGGCTCGTTCCCGCAGACCGGCGAGCTGCGCGCGGCCCGCGCCGCGCTGGCCGCGGGCACGCTCCCGGCGCAGGAGTACGAGCGGCGCGTCGAGGCCGAGATCGAGCGGGTGATCCGGCTGCAGGAACGGCTCGGCCTGGACGTGCTCGTGCACGGCGAGCCGGAGCGCAACGACATGGTGCAGTACTTCGCCGAGCACCTGGACGGCTTCGCGGTGACGGCCAACGGCTGGGTCCAGTCGTACGGCTCGCGCTGCACCAGGCCCCCGATCCTGCACGGCGACGTGTCGCGGCCGGAGCCGATCACGGTCCGGTGGGCCCGTCACGCCCAGTCGCTCACGGACCGGCCGGTCAAGGGCATGCTCACCGGGCCGGTGACGATCGTGGCGTGGTCGTTCGTCCGTGACGACCTGCCGCTGCGTGACGTGGTGTTCCAGGTGGCGGCGGCGGTGCGCGAGGAGGTGCGCGACCTGGAGGCGGCCGGCGTGTCGATCATCCAGGTGGACGAGCCGGCGCTGCGCGAGCTGCTGCCGCTGCGGCAGGCGGCGCGGGCCGGCTACCTGGAGTGGGCGGTGGCCGCCTACCGGCGGGCGACGTCGGGGGTCGCCGACCGCACGCAAATCCACACGCACCTGTGCTATTCGGACGCCGACCAGATCCTCGACGCGATCGACGGCCTGGACGCCGACGTGACCACGATCGAGTCGGCCCGCTCGGGCGCCCGCATCCTGGACGCGGTGGGCTCGTTCGGGCGCGGGCTGGGCCCGGGGGTGTACGACATCCACTCCCCCCGGGTCCCGTCGTCCGCCGAGGTCGAGACGCTGCTGCGCCGGACCCTGGCCGCGCTCCCGGCCGAGCGCGTGTGGGTGAACCCGGACTGCGGCCTGAAGACCCGCACCTACGCGCAGGTGGAGGCGGCCCTGGCGAACGTCGCCGAGGCCACCGGCAGGCTGCGCGCCGAGCTCACCCGCGACGCCGGCTGAGCCTCACTTCAGGGCCCCCATCGTCAGGCCGGACTGGATCTGGCGCTGGAAGACCGTGTAGACGATCAGCATCGGCAGGATGGCGAGCGTCAGCGCGGCGAACAGCGCCGCCCAGTCCGCGTCGTAGCCGGCGGCGGTGGAGATGTCGGCGATGCCCTGGGTGAGCACCCACTTGTCCCGCTCCTGGAGCAGGACCAGCGGAAGCTGGTACTGGTTCCACTGGCCCAGCACGTTGAAGATCGTGATGCTGATCAGGCCGGGCCGCGCCATCGGCAGCATGATCTGGAAGAACACCCGGGTGTGCGACGCGCCGTCGACCATGGCCGCCTCCCCCACCGCCGTCGGCAGCGTGCGGAAGAACGCGGCGAGGAAGAACACCGTGAACGGCATCGAGTACGCGATGTACACCAGCACCAGGCCGGCATGCGTGTTGAGCCCGATGAACGGCCCGATCAGCGGCACGCTGCCCATGTTCTGCACCACGAAGAACAGCGGCGTCAGCGCCAGGTAGACGGGGAACGCCAGGCCGGAGACGAACAGCAGGTAGACCGCCCGGTTGCCGCGGAACGGGTAGCGGGCCAGCACGTAGGCCGCCATCGCGCCCAGCAGCATGGTCCCGGCCACGCTGAAGGCCACGACGATCACGCTGTTGACGAAGTACTGCCCGATGTTCACCTGGTCCCAGGCGCGGGCGAAGTTGTCCCAGCGCGGCGTGGCCGGCAGCGACCAGGCGTCGCCGAAGATCTCGTCCTCGCTCTTGACCGAGGCCAGGAACGTCCACAGGATCGGCACCACGGTGAGCACGGTCCACAGCAGCAGCGCCAGATGGGTGAGCGTCGCCAGCGGGCCCAGCCTCCGGCGGCGCTCCTGCCGGGCGGCCTTGCGCGAGTTCGCGACCGTCCACGAGGTCATCGTCGTCATCTCTCAGTACTCGATTCGCTCACGACGCGACAGCCGCAGCGACAGGATCGCGAAGCCGATGGTGAAGAAGAACATCACGACGCCCAGCGCCGAGGCGTAGCCGAAGCGGAAGTACTCGAACGCGTTGCGGTAGATCTCCGTCGCCATCACGGTCGTGGAGTAGTCGGGGCCGCCCTGCTGGTCGGTCATCACCCACACGATCGCGAACACGTCCAGCGCCAGGATGCCGAGGTAGACCCAGGCGACCTGGACGGTGTCCCACAGCAGCGGCAGCGTGATGCGGAAGAACAGGCTCACCCGCCCCGCGCCGTCGATCGAGGCGGCCTCGAACATGTCACGCGGGATCGAGGCCAGCCCGGCGGAGAACAGCACCACGTAGAAGCCGACCGCCTGCCACACCATGACGCCGAGCACCGACCAGAACGCGATGCCAGGATCGGACAGGAAGGAGACCGGCCCCAGCCCGAGCGCCATCAGCGGCGCGTTCAGCATGCCGCTGTCGTCGGGCCGGAACACCTGCTGGAACAGCACCGCCACCACGGTCACGGCCAGCACCTGCGGGAAGAAGAACACCACGCGGTAGAACTTCGACCCGGGCACGCCGCCCACGCCCCGCCCTCCACTGCCCACGTTGAGCAGGAACGCGAAGAACAGGGCGATGACGATCGTGATGAGCGGCAGCAGCACGAGCAGGGCCGCGTTGTGCGTGACCGCCTTCCAGAAGACGCCGTCGGCGAACAGCCTGACGAAGTTGTCCAGCCCGACGAAGTTCGGCGTGGCGCTGACGCCCCGCCAGTCCGTCATCGCGATGTAGAACGCCTGGATGTACGGGGAGATCACGTACACCAGGTAGAGCGTCACCGGGGCCGCCAGGAACGCGGTGATGAACAGGCCCCGGCGATAGGTGTTGAACATCAGCGCGTGTACTTCTTGATCGAGGAGTCGTTCTTGATCTCGTCGGCCTTCTTCTGCAGGCGCTCCACGTACTTGGCGGGGGTGACGCCGCCGGACATGAGCTGGCCGGTGGCGGCCACGGCCTCGTCGTGCAGCTGGGCGTACCAGGTGCGCCAGCGGTAGTAGACGGTGTTGGCGCCGGCGGCGGCGAGCGCGTCGGTGGCGCTCTGCGCGCCCGGCGTCAGGTTGCGGCCCTCGCCGGCGCCCTTGACCACGGACACCGTGCGGACGAGCTCGCTGAAGTCGCCGGCCGCCTTCTTCGACAGCATCGCGCGCAGGTACTCCATGCCGCCCTGCGGGTTGGCGCCCTTCGACGGGACGATGAACGACTCGCCCGGCTGGGTGTGCAGGGTGCCGTACGGCATCTTGTCCGAGGAGGTGAAGTCGGGGATGGGGAACATGCCGTACTCGAAGTCGTCGGGCGTGGTGTCCTTCTGCTCGTTCTCCAGCCAGGAGCCGGAGGGCAGCATGGCGACCTGGTACTTGTTCTGGGCCGTCTGGGTCTGTACGTGGTCGAGGCCGGTGGTGCCCTCCATGAGGTACTTGGCGCCGACCTCGGCCCACGCCTCCGCCGCCTGCCTGACCGGCTCGGCCGACCAGGCGCCGTCGGCCAGGTTGTCGATGTTGACCAGCACCTCGTTGCCGCCGATCTTGGCGGCCATGGTCAGCAGCGGCTCGTACAGGTACTGCGGGTGCTTGCCCGCGTAGGTGAACGGCGCCATCTTGCCGGACTTCTTGATCGTCTCGCAGAGGGCGAGGAAGGCGTCCCAGGTCTTGGGGATCTCCCAGCCGTTGTCGCGGAAGGCCTTCTGCGAGTACCAGATGCCGTGGATGTAGTTGACGTAGCCGAGGACGCTGAACTTGCCGTCGTAGGTGCCGAACTCGGTCACGGCCGGGTCGAGGATGTCGCGGACCTTGACGTTGGGGTCGTCCCAGCTCGGCGCGTCGAGCAGCGGGGTCAGGTCCTGGAGCTGGCCGTCCTGGGCGAGCGCGCCCATGTCCATCGCGTTGGCGCCGGAGTTGTCGATGACGTCGGGCGGGTTGCCGCCGGCGAAGCGCGGCTGCAGGACCTTGGTGATCTCCTTGGTGGCGTTGTGCTTGATCTCCACCTGCGGGTACTTCGACTTGAACAGCGGCTGGTGGATGTCGGTGGCGTACTTGTTGCCGAACCCGCCGTCGAAGATCCAGATCTCCAGCGGCTTGTCGGCGGCCACGCCGAACGGGTTGGCCGCGCTCGTGGCGGCCGGCGCGGCCGAGGCCGTGGGCGCCTGCTGGGCGGGGGTGGCGCAGGCGGCGAGCGCGCCCGCCATCGGGGCCAGGGCGGCGGCGCGGAGGAGACCGCGCCGGGTGATGTGGGGGGTGTTCGACATTGCTGTTCTACTCCTTGGGCTACTTCATGTTCCGCGCCTGATGCGCCCTGCGTAGCGGCTTTCCAGTGCCTTGTTGTGCTCGTCGCCGCCGGCCACGTTGACCGACAGGTAGACGGGCGGCGTCTCGCCGAGCGCCACCAGCCGCTCGACCGCCTCGGTGACCACCATCTGGGCGAGCAGCGCCGAGGTGATCGTGGAGACCGCGCCGTAGCTGCCGCCCCCGGGCAGCTCCAGGATCGCGTCGCCGTAGGGGGAGCCGTTGTCCAGCACGATGTCGGCCAGGTCGAGCAGCTTGCGGCCCGACGGGTGGCGCGAGGTCATGCGGACGCTGTGGCTGACGGAGGTGATCGCGATCAGCGGGTGGCCGCGTTCCTTGACGAGCGTGGCCAGCTCGACGACGGCGCCGTTCACGCCGGAGCTGGAGACGAGCACGAACACGTCCTGCGGCTCCACCGGCGCCAGCTCGTAGATCCGGTGCGCGATCGCCGGGTCGCGTTCCAGCTCGGGGGTGAGCACGCTCGGCGGCTCCCCGCCGTACAGGACGAGGTCGCGCGGGGTGAGCCGGTTGCTCGGCACCAGCCCGCCGGCCCGGCCGGCGATCTCCATCGCGATCGCCTCGGAGTGCCCGGACCCGAACGCGTTGACCACTCCCCCGGCGCGCAGCGACGTCACGATCGCCTCTGCGGCCTGCCCGACCTGCTCCACCTGCGATTCGGCCACCCGGCGGGCCGTCTCCAGGGCCTTGGATGCGTACGTCATTCAGCCTCTCTCCACGCGGTGGCTCTCCACGGCGCTGATCGTGAGCTCGAACGCCTCGTTGGTGCGCTCGTACGTGCGCTGCGCGACCGCCACGTAGACGGCGTCGAGCACGAACAGTTGCGAGTGGACGGCGGCCAGCCCGCCGAGCCGGAACGTGGTCTCCCTGCTCGCGGTGGTCAGCACCAGGTCGGCCAGCTCCGCCAGCGGGGAGCGGGCGAACGAGGTCACCGCGACCGTCAGCGCGCCGTGGCTGCCGGCCTCGGCCAGCGACTCCATGACCTCGCGGGTGCGGCCCCGGTGGCTGATGCCGATCGCCACGTCGCCGTCGCGCAGCAGCGCCGCCTCCGACAGCGCCACGTGCGCGTCGCCCGCGCTCCAGCACGGGATGCCGATCCGGCGCAGCCGCCCTTCGAGCATGGTCGCCACGTTGCCGCTGGTGGAGACGCCGACCAGGAGCACCCGGCGGGCGGCGGCCACGCGGTCGGCCACGGTCGAGACCACGGACGCGTCGAGCTGGGCGGCGGTGTCCTGGATGAGCCGGGCGTCGGCGGCGGCCATCACCTCGATGGCGGCGTCGATGGGGTCGTCGGGGCCGATCTCGTGCCCGACGCCCGCGCCCCAGCCGGCCTGCGCGGCCCGGCCCGTCTCGGTGGCCAGCGCCACCCTCAGCTCGGCGTAGCCGGAGAAGCCGAACGCCCGGCAGAACCTCGTCACGGTCGCGGGTGAGCTGCCGGCCCGCTCGGCCAGCGCGATGATCGTCGATCGGGCGGCCTCGGCCGGGTCGCCGAGAATCACCTCGCCGACGCGCCTCAGCGCCTCCGGCAGGCCGGGCAACTCGGTCTCGACGCGCCCCAGCGCTCCTGAAGTCACGAATATTCCTTCCGGATACC
This sequence comes from Nonomuraea sp. ATR24, assembly GCF_041950485.1. Taxonomy (NCBI): domain Bacteria; kingdom Bacillati; phylum Actinomycetota; class Actinomycetes; order Streptosporangiales; family Streptosporangiaceae; genus Nonomuraea; species Nonomuraea sp. ATR24. The sequence continues at coordinate 92,680 of NZ_JBGNUU010000031.1, read as the reverse complement.
CGGTCTTCTGGCGAAAATTATTCTTGCTTCTCGGTCACGTCAAGACCCACAATCTGATCGTGACTTATTCGCTCGTGATCGGCGTCGACGCCGGCGCGACCTCCTCCCGCGTGGCCGTGCACGCCCTCGACGGCACCCGGCTGGGCTACGCGCGCGCGGGCGCCGGCAACCCCACGGCCCACGGGCTCGACAGCGCGGTGGCCGCCATCGCCGCCGCCACGCGCGAGGCGCTCGGCACGCATCCGGGCTCCCGCGTGGTCGCCTCCCTGGCGGGCGTCGCGGGCCACGTCCGCGAGCTGGAGCCGGCGCTGGGCAAGGTCTGGGCGGAGCTGGGCATCCCGGCGGGGCCGCAGGTCAGGGGCGACACCGAGATCGCGTACGTGGCCGGCACCCCGGAGCCGGACGGCACCCTCCTGCTGTCGGGCACCGGCGCCATCGCCGCCCGCGTCGCCGGTCACCATCACCGCGCCGCGGTCGCCGACGGGCTCGGCTGGCTGCTCGGCGACGCGGGCTCCGGCTTCTGGATCGGCCGCGCCGCCGCCAAGGCCGTCGTCGCCGCGCTGGACCGCGACGAGCCGCCCTCCCTCCTGACCGAGCTCGTGCTCGGCCACTTCCTCGGCGCCGAGCGCGGCGCCACCGCCCGCGAGAGCGCCGACCGTCTCGTCCGGATCGCGCAGGCGGCCCACATGCGCCTGGCCGAGCTGGCCGCGCCGGTGAGCCGGGCCGCCGCCGAGGGCGACCCGGTGGCGCTGGGCATCGCCCGCCAGGCCGCCGCGCACCTGGTGGACACGCTCGGGCGGGTCCACCGTGGCGGGCCGATCGTGCTGGCGGGCAGCGTCCTGACCAACGACGGGCCGGTACGGGAGGCCGTGCTCGGGCTGCTGCCGGGCGAGACGGTGACGACGGCGCGCGACGCGGCGGGCGGCGCGGCCTGGCTGGCCGCCTTCGACCTGCTGCCGGAGGGCGAGCGCGCGGCGCTGCACTCCCGCTTCACCCCTTGACGGCCCCCGCGGTCATCCCGACGCCGACCCTGCGCTGCAGGAAGAGGAAGAGCAGCAGCGCGGGCAGCGCGAACAGGCTGGCCGCGGCCATCGTCGCACCCCAGTCGGTGCCGAACACGTCGCGGAACGACGACAGCCACACCGGCAGCGTGCGCCGGTCCTGCTCCTTGATGATCAGCACGTTGACGAACGCGAACTCGTTCCACGCGGTGATGAACCCGAACAGCGAGGTCGCCATCAGCCCCGGCGCCAGCAGCGGGAACACCACCCGGCGGAAGGCCACCAGCCGGCTGCACCCGTCGACCTGCGCCGCCTCCTCCAGCTCCAGCGGGATCGCGGCGAGGAACCCGCGCAGGGTCACGATCGTGAACGGCAGCGTGATCATGAAGTAGACGCCGGTCAGCATCGCCAGCGAGTCCAGCAGCTCGGTGTCCCTGGCGATGATGAACACCGGCACCAGCAGCGCCTCCCACGGCGCCATCTGCGCGGCGAACACCATGACCACGAACGCGCCGCGCCCCCGCCAGCGCATCCTGGTGACCGCGAACGCCGCCAGCAGCGCCACCACGAGCGCCAGCAGCACGGCCACGACGGTCACGAGCAGGCTGTTGCGCCAGTAGGTCCAGAACCCGGGCGCGTTCACGGCGGTGACGAAGTGCTCCAGCGTCGGCGCGGACGGCCAGAACGACGGCGTGCGCGCCTGGATGTCGCGGGTCGGCTTGAAGGCCGTCAGGAACATCCAGTAGACGGGGAAGATCGTCATCACCAGCACGGCGAGCGCGGCGGCGTTGAGCGCGAGCCTTCTCATGAGCGCACCATCCGTCGCAGGTTGGCGACCAGGGCCACGGCCAGCAGGACGACGGTGAGCAGGGCCACGGCCGAGCCCAGGTCGTACCGGTGCAGCACCCGGGCGATCTTGAACGCGTAGACGGGCAGGGTGGTCGTGGCGCCGTCGGGGCCGCCCTGCGAGAGCACCCAGATCTGCGGGAAGCACTTGGCCACCCAGATCACCTCCAGCGCGACGATCAGGGCGAACAGCTGGCGCAGCATCGGCAGCGTGACCCGCCAGAACACCTGCCAGCCGGTGCCCCCGTCGATCCTGGCCGACTCGTACAGCTCTCCCGGGATGGTCGTCAGCCCGGCGTAGAGGGTGAGCGCGCCGAACGGCACCGACTGCCACACCACCAGGACCACCAGCACGGCGAACGTCGCGGCGCCGTCGGCGAACCAGGTGTAGCCGCGGAACGACTCGAACCCGAGCGAGGCCAGCGCCCAGTTGACCACGCCCAGCTCCGACTGGAACAGCCACTGGAAGACCGTGGTGGCCGCGATCACCGGGGTGGCCCAGGCCAGCGCCAGCGCGCTCATCAGGGCCAGCCGCATGCCGCGCCGCAGCCGTACCAGCATGAGCGCGACCCCGGTGGACAGCGCCACGATGAGCACCACGTTGATCGCGGTCCACGCGAGCGTGCGCAGCACGACCTGCCAGAACTCGGCGCCCGCCAGCAGCTCGGCGTAGTTGCCGAGGCCGGCGAACTCGGCGCCGCCCCGGATGAGCTCGCCCATCCGGAAGTGCTGCAGCGAGATCAGCGCGGCCTTGAGCATCGGATAGAGCAGGAGGAAGGCCCCACCCGCCACCGTGGGCGCGATGAGCAGGTAGGGCCAGAGCGAACGGTTGCGCACGGGCTCAGGACCCGCTGTTGAGCGTCGTGGTGATGGACTCGGAGACCTTGCGGGCCTCCGCCCGCGGGTCGCCGCCGGTGAGCACCGCGGTCATGTACTGCTTGATGACCGAGGTGGCCTCGACGGCCGCCCAGTTGGGGGTGTTGGGCGTCGCGCGGCCCTGCGCGGCCCCGGCGGCCATCGCGGCCGTCGCCTCGTCACCGGCCAGCACGCCGGCCAGCGACGTGCGGTTGGGCACGAAGGCCATCTCCTTGGCCAGCTCCGTCTGGAACCGCTCGCCGGTCAGCGCCTTGACGACCTCGTACGCCTGCTCCTGGTGCCGGGAGGCGACCGGGACGATCAGGTCGGAGCCGCCGGTGAAGACCGCGCCGGGCTTGTCGGCCGTCTTGCCGGGGATGGGGAAGAAGCCGAGCTTGTCCTTGAAGCCGGGTTCGACCTCCAGGACGCGCGCTGCGATGCCCGGGGCGGCGATGATCTGCGCCACCTTGCCCTGGGCGAACACCTCGTGCTGGGGCGGGTTGGCCTCGTCGGCGTCCTTCGGGCCCTTGCCGAGGGCCTGGAGCCGCTGGTAGAACTCCATGCCGGCCAGGGCCTGCGGGGTGTCGAGCACGCCCTTCCAGGCGTCGCCCTCCTGGATCGCCAGGTCGCCGCCCTCGTCCCAGACGAACCCGGCGAGGGCGTACCAGGTCTGGCCGGTCAGGTAGATGCCCTGGTTACCGCCTTTGTTCAGCTTTTTGGTGATATTTAGCCATTCGTCCCTCGTTTTCGGGGGCTCGTCGATGTCCGCCTCGGCGAACAGGTCCTTGTTGTAGACGACCACCCGGTTCGCGGCGTACCAGGGGATTCCGTACTGCTTGCCGTCGATGTTCCCTGGCTGGGCCAGGCCCGGGAGCCAGTCCTCGCCCTGGAGGTCGGCGATCCTGGCGGTCAGGTCGGTGACGCCGCCGCTGGCCGCGTACTGGGCGACCTGGGTGTTGCCCACCTCGATCACGTCGGGCGCGTCGGTGCTGGCCAGCGCGGCGGTGACGCGCTCGCCGATGCCGTCCCAGGGCTGGATCTGCAGGGCCAGGTCCACGTCCGGGTGCTCGGCCTCGTAGCGGGTCTCGAACGTCTTGAGCAGGTCCTGCGTGACGCTGCCGTCCATGATCCAGACGGTCAGCCTGGCGGGGCCGGTGGGCTCCTGCTGCCCACCGCCGCCGCCGCACGCGCCCAGCGCGAACACGGCGGCCAGGGCCAGGATGCGGTTCTTCATGGCTTTCCTCGTCACGGGTTCGGAACGGTGTCCTGGAAGGCGGTGCCGGCGGTGCGGAACGCGCCCACCCTGCTCTGGATCTGCGCGGGCGAGAGGACCTCGTTCTTGGCGTGGTAGACCCAGTCGACCTGCTGCCGGTACGTGCGCGTCCCGGTCGCCGCCTGGAGGTCGATGAACCACTGGTTGAACATGATCCACATGGGCGTCTCGGGGTAGTGGATCCCGCTGTGGTCGGCGAACAGGCGGCCGTCGACGTAGTACTTGATGTGGCCGCCGGACACCTGGATCACCAGGTCGTGCCAGCCCGCGAAGCTCGTGCGCTCCTCGGTGTGCGTGTTGACGGCCTGCCACGGGTCGCCCTGGTAGGTCTCCCAGCTCGTCGCGTACAGGATGTTCGCCGGCTCGCCCCAGCCGCCGTTCGGCAGATACTCGAAGTCCAGCTCTCCGTAGTCCGGGTCCAGGTTGAAGCGGAGCGGGGTGATCGTGAAGAACGTCTGCACGACGTGCTCGCCGTCCGGGCCGCTCACCGGCGCGTCGCTGAAGCGCACCCGGGCCGCGTACGTGCCCTCGTGGAACTTGCGGTTCGCGGTGGACAGCTCGGTCTGGACGGTGCCCGAGGCGGTGCCGTCCGTCGAGGAGTCCAGCGTCAGCAGGCCGCCGGGGAACGAGACCGCCGACGCCGACCAGGCCGCCCCGGGCACGCCGGGTCCGCCCTGGCTGGAGCGCACGGTCCAGCCGCGCTGTTGCAGGCGCGGGTCCGAGGCGTTCGTGTAGGTGAAGTCGTCGAACAGCTCACCGCCAGGCCCCGGCGGATCGGTCGGGTCCGGGTCCGGCTCGCTGCCGCTGGGGTTGCCCCAGGCGAGCTGCCCGTTCACGTACACGGTCGCCTTGTCCCAGTTCGTGTAGGAGGTGTGCGGGCCGAAGGACGGGTCGTCGCTCTGCGTGAAGCTCTGCCAGTCGGCCCGGTAGAAGCGGAGCTGCAGGTCGCGGGTGCTCGTCCCGGGGGCCAGCGTGCCGGAGGTGAAGCCCACCTCCAGGTACTGCCTGCCGTCCGCCTGCGGGACGAAGTGCCCGGTGACCGTCGAGCACGACACCACCGCCCAGGAGCAGGCGAAGCGGTACGACTCGGCGCCCTTGAGGTAGTAGCGGATCTTGATCTGGTTGAGCGGGATCGAGGTCGTGCCGTCGTTGAAGACCTGGAACCAGGGTTCGGCCTGGGCGGTCGTGGCGCCGGTCGAGCTGGTCCGGTACTGGAGGCGTACCGCCTGGTCGGCGTCGGCCGGGGCGGCGACGGCCACGGCGAGGGCGGCGGGGAGGGTCAAGGCCAGCAGGATCTTTCCGATTTTTCGGGACATGGGTGGGGTTCTCCTTGGTTCAGCGGGCCCCCGAATGGCATGCCGAAAAGAGCTGTCGTGCTCCTGGGTTCCGTGCGGCTGGGTTTCGTGCTCGGCGGTCAGGCGCCGCGGCGGATGCGGCCCGCGTACAGCGCTTCGAGCCTGAGGTTGTGCGCGTCGCCCTCCGGCACGTTGGCCGACAGGTAGACCGGCGGCACCTGGCCGGCCGCCAGCAGGTCGCGCACCGTCCTGGCGACGACGAGCTGGGCGATCAGCGCGGAGGTGATGGTGGAGACGGCACCGGTGGCGCCTCCGTCGGGCAGGGGCAGCACGGCGTCGCCGTACGGGGCCCGGTTGTCGAGCACGACATCGGCCAGGTCGGCGAGCTTGCGGCCCGAGGGGTGGCGGGAGGCGACCGCGTCGCTGTGCGCGTGCGAGGTGATGGCGATCAGGTCGTGACCGCGCTGCTTGACGAGGGTGGCGAGCTCGACCACGACGCCGTTCACGCCGGAGTTCGAGATGACCACGAACAGGTCGTCGTCGTGGACCGGGGCCGCCTCCAGGATGGCGCGGGCCACGGCCGGGTCGCGTTCGAGGTCGTAGCGGTCCAGCGCCTCACGGGGGGCGTCCCCGTACAGGACGATGTCGCGGAGGGCGAGGCGGTTGGTCGGCACCAGGCCGCCGGCGCGACCGGCGATCTCCATGGCGACCGCCTCGGAGTGGCCCGAGCCGAACGCCTGGATGACCCCGCCTCTGGTCAGCGCCCTGGTGAACAGCCCGGCGGCCTTCTCGATGGCCGGGTCGTCAGGGATCGTCCGGACGAGCTCGGCGATGTGGTCGGCGAATTGTTGCGGATTTATCGTCATAAATCTCCCTCGGGGAGTCCGTCTTCCGGCAGGCGATGCCCTTCCACGGCCCGCACCGTCACGTCGAACGCCTCCCGCGTCCGCTCGTACGTCCGCTGCGCCACCGACACGTACACCACGTCCAGCACCAGCAACTGCGAATGGATCGCCGCGAACCCGTCGGCCCGGAACGTCGTCTCCCGGCTCGCGGTCGTCAGCACCAGCTCTGCCACCTCGGCCAGCGGCGAACGGGGATGCGACGTCACCGCGACCGTGATCGCGCCGTGGCTCCCGGCCTCCGCCAGCACCTCGATGACCTCGCGCGTCCGGCCGCTGTGCGAGATGCCGATCGCCACGTCACCCTGCCCGAGCAGCGCCGCGTCCGTGAGCGCGCTGTGCGCGTCGGACCTGCTCCAGGTGGGCACCCGCATCCGCTGCAGCCGGTACTCCATCTCGCTGGCGACCGCCGCGCTGCTCGACACCCCGAACAGCAGCACCCGCCCGGCCCCCGCCACCGCCTGCGCCACCTTCTCCACCACGGCCAGGTCGAGCTGGTCGCCGGTCTCCTGGATCAGCCGGATGTCGTTGCCCGACACCACGCCCAGCACCTTCTCCAGGCTGTCACCGGGCAGGATCTCCTGGCCGATGTCGGTCTGCCAGGTCTGCTGCTTGACCCGCCCGGTCTCGGTGGCCACGGCCACGCGCAACTCGGCGTAGCCGCCGAAGCCCAGCGCCCGGCAGAACCGGGTGATGGTCGCGGTCGAGGTGCCGCTGCGCTCCGCCAGGTCCACGATCGTCAGCCGCGCCGCCTCGCCCGGATCAGCGAGGATCGCGTCGGCGACCTTCCGCAGGGCTTCCGGCATCTCATGCCGTTCGGTCCTGATGCGGCCGAGTAGTTCCATGTGGTGATAATTATGCTCAACTCTTGGCTTGGTCAAGGCTTGTGGCGATAATTCTTGACATGAGGCTGGTTCTGGGCGTCGACGCCGGCGGCACCTCCACCCGCGCGGCAGCCTTCACCGTGGACGGCGAGGAAGTGGGACGCGGCACCGCCGACGGCGGCAACCCCGGCACCCTCGGCCTCGACCACGCCTGTGCCAACGTGTCGTCCGCCATCGCCTCCGCGCTCGCGGGAGCGGACTCCGCCCTGGTGGAGTCGGTCGCCCTCGGCCTGGCCGGCAACCCCGCCCTCGCCGGCGCCCTGACCCGGCGGCTCTTCGCCGCCTCCCCGGAGACCGGCCTCCCCCACGCCCTCCGCCCGCGCCTCGTCCGGAACGTCGGCGACGTCGGCACCGCCTTCTGCGCCGGCACCCCGTCCCCATCTGGCACCGTCCTCATCTCGGGGACTGGGGCGATCGCGGCAAAAATTACCGGCCGCGCCGTGGTCGCCACCTCGGACGGCTACGGGTGGCTCCTGGGCGACGACGGCTCCGGCTTCTGGCTCGGCCGCACCGCCGCCCGCACCGCCCTCCGCGCGCTCACGGAAGGCCGGCCGTCACCCCTGGCTGATCTGGTCACCCGCCGCCTCCTCCCCGCCGCCCCACCCCACGATCCGGCCCCGGGTCCCGCCCTGGGTTTGGCCCTGCGCCCCGCCCTGGGTCCCGCCCTGGCGGACCGCCTGGTCGCCGCCGTGCACTCACGGCCACCGCTGGCCCTCGCCGAACTGGCGCCCCTGGTCTCCGAAGCCGCAGCCGCCGGCGACCCGGAGGCCGTGGCCATCGCCACGGAAGCCGCCCACCTGCTGGCCGCCACGGCCCTGCGCGTACACGATCCGGGCTCGCCCCTCGTCCTCGCCGGCAGCGTCCTCACCTCACCGGGCCCGGTCCGGGACTCCTTACGGGCCCTGCTGGGAACCGTCCACACGGCGGGAGACCCGGCCGGCGCGGCGGCCTGGCTGGCGACCCTCCCACTCCTCGACCCGGCCGATGCCGAGAAACGCCATGCCCGCTTCGTCCCCCACAGTCAGCCCAGCCCGCCCAGCACGACGGAAAGCCGACCGTCAGGCCCGAGGCGCTCCAACGCTCGGAGGACGCCTCCTGCTCCCAGGAGTGCATAGAAGTCGCCATTGTGGCAATTGTGTGTTGTGGAAGGGTGTCGGGAAATTCGAGTTTCCCTTTTCCGGTGGATCGGTTGCCGCCTTCAGGGCGTGATCGTAAGGTCACAGCCAGCACTGGAACGAGCGCACTGGAGGCGCCGTGGGCAAGCATGAGCGGGATCCGAAGAAGGACAAACCGTTCACCCCAGCCAAGCCTCAGCCGGACGCCAGAAAAGGGGTCGACGGAAAGCACGCCGGTGGCAGCGGCACCAAGAAATGACGCCGACAGGTCCCGTACGGGAGGGCGTACGGGACCTGTCGGATTCGTCGGGCGTCAGGCGGTCTTGGTGAAGCGGAACGACGTCAGGCCGTTGCCGTCGTTCCAGACGTCGGCGGCGGTCGAATGGCCGAGGCTGTTGATGCGGCGCACCTCCAGCACGATTCTGGTCGGCTCGTCGACGGTGATGCGCTCGCTGATCGGGCTGGTGGTGTTCTGGCCGATGTGACCGGCGCCGTTCCCGGCGCGGGTGTGGTCGGCGATCTGGTTGAGTATCCGCGCGCTGCGCGGCAGGACGGTGTTGGCCGTGGCGTTGCGGAGGCGGCCGACGATGTACGTGTTGACCGGGGGAACCCCCGAGAGCCTGGTGCGGACGTTCAGGTCGAGCGAGTAGGTGCCGGCTTCGGGCAGGGTGACCGCGAGCCTGGTGTCGACCCAGGTGCCGGAGGCGGTCGGCTGCAGGTTGACCCGGGCGGGCAGGTAGGAGATGCCGGACGGCATCGGGTGGAGCTGGGCGACGGCGGCCGCCGTGGAGGCGGGGGCCGTGACGGTGCCGCCGATGGCCAGGGCGGCGGCTGTGGCGGTGAGCGCGGCTGCACGGATGAGGGTGCGCATGAGGGGCTGACCTCCCGATAAAGAGGGACCGGGTCTGGTGACGCCCACTCTATGAATTACTCAGAGTATCTGTAAGGTTACTATCCGTTTTATGGTTACAGTCCCCATTGCTACAAATGCGCGTCAGTGAAACGCGGGGAGGAAAGTTGAATGGGGCGGAAATAGTCCCCGGGGTTGAAGCGCTGATCGCGGAGATCGGCCCGGTGGACGGCCCGATCGCCTCGGCGCTGCGCGCGGTGCATCGGCACCGGTTCGTCCCGCCCGTCGGGCTGGCTCATGCGCCCGACGACACGGTTCGCCTCATCGACCGGGACGCCGATCCGGCTGACTGGATGGCGGCCGTCTACACCGACACCAGCATCGTGACCCAGTTGGACGACGGCAGGAGCGCCGTCGAGGATCTGGACGGCGACTACACCTCGTCCGCCTCGGCGCCCAGCACCGTGGTCGAGTTGCTGCGGTGGCTCGGCGCCGAGCGCGGGCAGCGGGTTCTGGAGGTGGGCACCGGCACCGGCTGGACGGCCGCCCTGCTCTGCCATCTGGTGGGCGCGGCGAACGTGACCTCGGTCGAGATCGATCCCGTGGTGGCGGGCCAGGCGGCGTGGAGGCTCGCGGAGGCGGAGCTCCGTCCCCATCTGGTCGTGGGGGACGGGGCGGACGGGTGCGCGGAGCGCGCGCCGTTCGACCGGGTGCACGTCACGTGCGGCGTCCGTACGATCCCGTACGCCTGGGTCCGCCAGGCCCGTCCGGGGGCGGTGATCGTGCTGCCCTACAGCCCGGGGTTCGGCACCAGCCACGGCCTCCGGCTGGTCACCACCCGGGACGGCACCGCGTACGGCCGGTTCCCGGGGTTCGCCTCGTACATGATGATGCGCTCCCAGCGGCCCCGCCCGGTCCGGCCGCCGCGCGGGCCCGAGGACAGGCGCCATCTGACCACCCGCGTCGATCCCCGGACGATCGCGCACGCCCCGGCGGGGGCGGATCTGGCCGTCGCGGCGCTGACCGGCGTGGCCTGTCACGGCAGCGCCGAACCCGACGAGGACGGGGATCTGTATCGGATGTGGCTGTCGGACCCGGAGGAGCCGGGGTCGTGGGCGGTCGTGGACTGGCGGCCGGACGCCGAGGAGTACGAGGTCTTCCAGGTGGGCGACCGGCCGCTGTGGGACGAGGTGACCGACGCCTACTTCCGGTGGGTGAGCTGGGGTGAGCCGGGTCGTGAACGGTTCGGGATGACGGTCACGGCCGACGGGCAACGGGTGTGGCTGGACGACCCGGGGCGGCCACTGTAGTCGGCCGATCTGCTCTGTCCGCGGTCTATCGGACATCCCTACATATCCGTAGAAGCACGGACATTTCACCGGGGCCCTTCACGGCGCATGTCAATTTCTGTAAGACAGAGTCGAGGTGAGGGATGGACCTACGCCATATCCGGTACGCGATCACCATCGCCCGTGCCGGCAGCCTGCGCCGAGCCGCGGCTCTTCTGCGCGTCGCCCAGCCGACCCTGTCGGAACAGCTCAGGGCGCTGGAGAGGGAGCTCGGCGTCGAGTTGTTCAGCCGTTCGCCGTCCGGGGTGCAGCTCACCGAGGCGGGCGAGGTGTTCCTGGCCCAGGCGACGGTCGCGGTGGACGCGCTGGGGAGGGCGGCCACGGCGGCCCGGGGCAAGGGGCGGACCGCCAGGCTGGGCGTGGCCGACGGGCTGGGCGACGTCGCCGCCCGCCTGCTCGCGCAGCTCCAGCAGGCGCGGCTGCGCATGGCGCCGATGGGCACCGCCGAGCAGCTCGTCTCGCTCATGGACGGCACGCTCCAGGCGGGCCTCGGCTACGCGCCGGGGTCGCTGCCGCGTGGGGTGGCACGCGTGCTCGTCCACCGCTCCCCCGTGCGCGCCCTGCTGCCGCGCGACCACGAGCTGGCCGCGTACGTGCGGCTGCCGCTGGCGGCGCTGGCGGGCGAGCCGCTGGTGATGCCGGAGTCGGAGGCGGTCGCGGGGGCGCGCCGGTTCCTGGAGGCGTTCGTGCGCCATCGCCTGCATCCCCGGCTGGGGCCGTCGGCGGCCACGCACGACACGGTCGTCGCCATGGTGGGCGAGGGCGCGGGTTACGCGCTGTGCGTGCGCGAGGGGGTTCCGGTGCCGGAGCGGCTGGCGTTCGTGCCGATCGAGGAGGAGGTGCCGCCCATCGAGGTGGTGCTGCTGTGGAACCGCCAGGCGAACGTGCAGGACGTGGTGAGCGCGGCGCGACACCTGGCCAGATCTGGATAGCAATATTATCCAGTGATGCGCATGTCCGAACTGAGCGCCGAGTCCGGCGTGCCCATCGCCACGATCAAGTACTACCTGCGCGAGGGCCTGCTCCACCCGGGCGAGCAGACGTCCGCCACCCGGGCCGAGTACGACGCCACGCACCTGCGCAGGCTGCGCCTGATCCGGGCGCTGCTGGAGGTGGGCAGGCTGCCGGTGTCGGCCATCAAGAAGGTCGTGGAGGCGGTCGAGGACGAGTCGCTGCCGGTCCACACGATGCTCGGCACCGCCCATTACGCGCTCAGCCCGCGCGTCGAGCCGGAGGCGACGCCCGAGTGGGACGCCGCGCTGGCCGAGGTCGACGCGTTCCTGGCCAGCCTGGGCTGGAAGGTGGAGCCGGAGGCGCCGGCCCGGCACGAGCTGGCGCACACGGTGATGCGGATGCGCCAGCTCGGCCACACGCCCGAGCTGGCCCCGTACGCGGCGGCGGCCGGCAGGCTGGTCGAGGAGGTCGAGATCGACACGATCCCGTACGACGGCCCGCGTGACGCCGCCGTGGAGGCGCTGGTGCTGGGGACGGTCCTGTACGGGCGGGCGTTCGACGCGCTGCGCCGCCTGGCCCACGAGTCGACCTCGGCCCGCCGCCTGTCCGGCAGTTCCTGAAAATTCCGGTTGCCGGTGGCCCCCGCCGCTCGGCAAGATCGAGTATGGCGCTGACACCCGAGCTCGTCGCTTACTACGCCCAGGACCTGGAGCACGAACGGCTGCGCGAAGGGCGCAACCGGCTGGAGCTGTGGCGCACGCAGGACGTGTTGCGCCGGACGCTGCCCCCGGCCCCGGCCCGGGTGCTGGACGTGGGCGGCGGCACCGGGGTGCACGCCGAATGGCTGAGCGCCGACGGCTACGAGGTCGAGCTGCTGGACCCGATCCCGCTGCACGTCGAGCGGGCCGCGCGGCTGCCCGGGGTGCGCGCCCGGCTGGGCGACGCGCGCCGCCTGCCGGTGCCCGACGCGAGCGCCGACGCGGTCCTGCTGCTGGGCCCGCTCTACCACCTGCCCGAGCGCGCCGACCGGGTGCGGGCGCTGGCGGAGGCCCGGCGCGCCGTGCGGCCGGGCGGGCTGGTGGCGGCCGCGACCATCAACCGCTACGCGGCCGTGCACGGCACCATCCAGCTCGGCCACTACGTGCGCGCGCCGGAGCGGCAGGCCGCGCTCGCCGCCGCGACCGGCGGCGTCATGCTCTCGCCGGGGCGCGGCTTCACCGCCTACTTCCACGATCCGGACGACGTGCCGGGCGAGTTCGCCGACGCCGGGTTCCCCGAGGTCGGCAGGTACGGGCTGGAGGGGGCGTTCTGGCTGTACGGGGACCTCGACGACTGGCTCGACGACCCGGGGCGGCGGGCGCTGCTGCTCGACGCCCAGCGGGTCATGGAGTCCGAGCCGTCGCTGCTCGGGGTGAGCGGTCACCTGCTCACGCTCGCCCGGCGCCCTCTCTGAGCAGCCCGACGATCCCGGCCAGGCCCTCGTCGCCGTGGCCCTGCGCGACCCGCCGGGCCATCAGGTCCATGAACGGCGTCAGCAGCCCGGGGCCGACGCCCTGCTCCCGCGAGGTGTCCAGGAACGTGGCGTTGCCCGCGGACATCATGGCCAGGTTGGAGTGCACGCCGAGCGTGTAGTCGCCGCTCTCCAGCTGGGCGGCCATGCCGTGGGCGGCTCCGGACATCGCGCCGAGCCAGCCGGCGAGCAGCGTGGCGAACCGCGACAGGTCCACCTCCTTCTCGCCGTCGACCAGGGCGAAGGCGTGGGTGGTGCCGGCGAACATCGCGGTCATGGCGCTGAGCAGCGCGACGTCGTACAGCGCTGCGTGGCCGGCGTCCGAGCCGACGTAGTTCACCCCCGCCGGGACCTCCAGCGCCTCCCGGTGCCGCTCGAACAGGGCCTGGTCGCCGCTGTAGAGGATGTAGCCGCCGCTCTCCGGGACGCCGATCATCGGCGGTACGGCCATGATGCCGCCGTCCAGGAAGCGGGCGCCGCGTTCCTCCGCCCAGCGGGCGCGCCGCCTGCCCTGCTCGGGGGTGCCGGTGGTCAGGTTGATCAGGTCCTTGCCGGCCAGGTCGGCGCCGTCCAGCGTCGCGCCGACGGAGTCGTCGTCCAGCAGGCACAGGATCACGGGACCGGTGGCCGCGGCCACCGCCTCGGCGGCGCTGCCCGCCGCGCGGGCGCCCGCCGCGACCAGCGGTCCGGCCTTCTCCGGGGTACGGTTCCAGACGGTCAGCGGGTGGCCGGCGGCGAGCCAGGACCGGCCCAGCGCGGCGCCCATGTCGCCGAGGCCGAGCAGGGTGATGGGAGTCTTGGACGTGTTCATGCCGTCCAGGCTCGCGCCCGCCCCTGATCAAGATCAAGAACGCACTTTATTGTGGGTGGTTACCTTATGGTGGGTTCATGACCAGGCGGGATACGTACGTGTGCGGGATCGACGCGGCGATCGACGTGGTCGGCGGGAAGTGGAAGGTGCTCATCCTGTGGGCGCTGGACGAGGGGCCGTGCCGGTTCGGCGAGTTGCGGCGCGGGATTCCCGGTGTCACCGAGAAGGTGCTCACCTCGCACCTGCGCGAGCTGGAGTCCGACGGGATCGTCTTCCGGGAGGAGGCGGTCGAGGGGGCGGTGCGGCGCGTCACCTACGCCCTCACCCCGCTCGGCGTCTCACTCAACGCGGCGCTCGCGCCCCTCGGCGCGTGGGGGCGTGAGCACCTGCTGAACGGGCGCGCCGCCCACGACCACGCGGCGGCCTCCTAGCCCCGGCCTCAGAAGCAGGTCAGGCCGGGGTTCTGGGCCGGGGCGCAGGGGCCCTGGTTGCCGCCGCCGTCGACGACCTGCCCGGCCGGGGCCCAGATCATCGGCCCGGCGTTCCCGGCGCCGACGTTGCGCGCGAGCATGATCCGGGTGGCCTCGGCGCCGTCGGTCCACACGTGGATGCCGCCGCGCACCGGGTTGCCGCCCGGGTCGGTCACGCCGCTCGGCCGGTGCCCGTTGCGCCAGAACACGTTCCGGATCGCGCCTTCGGGGCTGGCTGCGGGAACCTGGTTCATCAGCAGCATGCCCGCCGTGTGGTTGCCGCTGAACACGTTGTCCCGGACGACCACGTTGCGGAAGCCCGTGGCCCGCAGGCCGATGTCGTTGCCGGTGAACAGGTTGCGCTCGACCACCCCGGCCGCCTCCGGCTGGTAGACCTCGCCGGCCCCCAGGGCGACGGCGGCGTTCCTGAACACGTTCCCGGCGAACCGGTTGCGGCGGCTCTCCACGCCCGTGCTGACGGGGAAGGCGTCGAACGTGTTGCCCGTGTAGACGCCGCGGTCGGACTGGACGACGTTCAGCCAGCCGGTGGTGAGCCGGCTGTCGCGGATGGCGGAGCTGTTGGCGTCGCGCAGCACGACCCCGCCCGTCACCGAGCACCGGTCGACCGTGACCGGGCCGAGCTGCCTGTCGAGCCCGTCGAGCCGGCAGGTGGCGGGCGTGCCGCCGATCGTCAGCACCCCGGCGAACACCCGCACCGGCGCCGCGGCGAACCGCACCGCCTCGACGGTGAGCGGCGAGCTCGGGTTCTTGGCGAACTTGTGGATCCCGTACGTGAATCCGCTGATGGGCGCCGTCGCGCACGGTCACGCCCGCATGCCCGGCCACGTCGATCCCCCTGCCGGCGCCGGAGCCGGTGATCGTGTGGCCGGCGAGGTCCACCACGACGCCGTCGGCCCCGATGACCAGGCCGCCGCCCGCGCAGTTCAGGTCGGCGTCGAGCGTGACGTCGGCGGTCACGACGTCGCCGCAGGCCACCGCCGCCGTGCGTGCCCCGGCGGGCACGGCGAGCGCGGCCGTCGTCAGGGCCGCGCACAACGCCGCCGCCACCACTCCCCGTACCGTCATGAGGTCTCCCGTCCCCGTAGCTGACCGGCGAGCGCCAGCATCCCCCCGTGGACGCCGCCCGGTGAAGCGCGGAACCGGACGCCGGAAAGGGATGAAACCATGACGGTCCTGGGCCTTCCCGGCATGCCCCTAGGGTGATCACATGACTGAACTTGATCGCATTCGCTGGCAGTTCGACCTGACGTGGTCGCTGCTGACCCTCCACCTCGACCAGCTCACCGACGAGGACGCCCTGTGGGAGCCGGTGCCGAACTGCTGGACCGTGCGACCGCGCCCCGACGGCACGTGGACCGCGGACTTCTCCCTGGAAGAGCTCGACCCGATCCCGCTGCCGACGATTGGATGGGTGATGTGGCACATGGGCATGTGGTGGGAGAACGCGTACGCCGGATGCTTCGGCGACGGCGCCTCCGCCGACTGGGCCGCCGTGGCGGCGGCCACCACGTGGCCGGGCGACGTGCGCTCGGCCGTGACCTCGTTGACCGGCCACCACGACCGCTGGCGCGCCGCCCTGGACGCGCTCTCCGACGCCGACCTCGACGCGACGGACCGCACCACCTGGTTCGCCGAGGGCGGCCTGACCCTCGGCCACGTGCTGGCGTGGGCGAACGTCGAGCTGATGAAGAACGCCGCCGAGATCGGCAGCCTGCGCCTCCAGCGGGCGAACCTCCGCTGACCGCCGCGTACGCCCTCTGCTTGGCCTTCGAGTGCTCTCGCTGCTGAACGAGCTGTATGACGGGCCCGCGGCGCCGGCCGTCGGGGCGTTCCTGGACGCGGTGGACTCCGTCATGAACAGCAACACCTTCCTGCTCAAGGTGCGCGCCGACGTGCCGGTGACCGGCGGCGACCCGGCCGAGGTCCTGTCCGCGTTCCTGCGCGATCCGCTGTTCGAGGAGATGATGCTCGCCGTCGACCGGGGCCGGGGGTGGTGGAACCTGCAGGACGGCGACGGCCCGCTGGTGGTGGATGGCCCGGTGCGGCCGGACGTACGGGAGCTGGGCGCGGACGGGTTCTGGCGGCGGCTGCGCTGGATGTTGCGGGAGGCGTTCAGCCCTTACGGGCGGCGCCTGGACGACGAGGCGGCCGGGGCGGTGCTGGGGCCGTTGCCGGAGGCGCTGTTCGGGGGTGACGAGGCGGGGTGGTCGTTCTGCGAGGTGCGGCCGGACTTCCTGCGTGGCACGGGGTATTACTCAGGTGCGGCTTGTGCGGGCTTGGCCTACTTTGATGGTGGAGAGTCGGACACGGCCACGTTCTTTTACCGTGGGGATGTCTTCTATCTGTTGCTGACCAACGGGTCTCCATGACGCGGCGGCGGCCCGGTGGTCGGGTGCCGGTTGCCGTGTGGCGGTTGCCGGGTGGCGGTTATCGAGGTGTGAGGGGCGGGTGGCGAATGCGGGCGTCAGAGGGTCTGCGTGCGGTGGCCGCGGCCCGGTCCGTCGCCTCGTCGCTCGGCCTGGCGGCCGACGACGCGGTCGTCCTCCAGGACTCCAACAAGCTCACGCTGCGGTTGACCCCGTGTGACGTGCTGGCCAGGGTCGCGCCCGAGGCGGAGCACGTCGCGCCGTTCGAGGTCGAGCTGGCGCAACGCCTCGCCGCGACCGGCAGCCCGGTGGCCGCGCTGGACCCTCGGGTGAAGCCGGGCGTGCACGAGCGTGACGGGTTCGCGATCACGTTGTGGACGTACTACGAGCCGGTGACGCCGGACGCGGTCACGCCACCGCCGGACGCCTACGCCCGGGCGCTCGAACGGCTGCACCACGGGATGCGCACGCTCGATGTCGCCGCGCCGCACTTCACCGATCGGGTCGAGGAGGCTCTGCGGCTCCTGGCGAGCCGCGACCGCACCCCGGCGCTCTCCGGCGAGGACCGGGACCTGCTCGGTGACACGTTGCGAACCCTGGGCCGGGCCGTGGACGAGCGTGGCGGCGCCGCCCAGCAGCTGCTGCACGGCGAACCCCACCCGGGCAACGTGCTGACGACGAAGGACGGGCTGCTGTTCATCGACCTCGAGACGTGCTGCCGCGGACCTGTGGAGTTCGACCTCGCCCATGCGCCCGAGGACGTGGGCCAGCACTATCCGGGCATGGACCCGGGTCTGCTGCGCGACTGCCGGACCCTCGTACTGGCGATGGTCACCACGTGGCGCTGGGACCGCGACGACCAGCTCCCGGACGGGCACCGGCTGGGCGTGGAATGGCTCACCCAGCTCCGCGCCGCCCTCGACGCCCTCGATGCCGACCAGCCGGATGCCGCCTCGCGTCGCGCTGGTTGACGCCGTTTCTCACGAAGCCATCGAGGTGGCACGCATGGCCAGATAGCGGGCGAAGGCCTCCTGACCGTCGGGCACGAACGGCCAGCGGCACATCGCCAGCCGCAGCTCCGCCTCCCCCATCCAGCCGTACCAGGGCACCTCGGCCGGGTCCGGGCGCAACGGACCGGTGATCACCGCCTCGTGCACCCCCATCCAGTACGGGCCCAGGATGCCCCGGCACAGGAACTTGACGACGAACTCCACCGGCGCCCCCACGCCCAGCTCCTCGGCCAGCTCCCGGCGGGCCGCCTCCTCGTAGGACTCGCCGATGTCCACCCCGCCGCCGACCAGCACGTCGTAGTAGCCCGGGAAACGGGGGGAGTCGTCGGGGCGGCGGTGCACGAGGATGCGGCCCCGCTCGTCCCTGCACACGGTGGTGGCGATGCGGTGCAGCCAGCCCCGCCGGGTGGCCTCGTCGCGATCCGCGACACCGACCACGTCGTCCTGCTCGTTCACCAGTTCTATACGTTCGTCCACGGGGCCACGATCTCAGATGGGTGTGACAGTTTCGACACCCCTAGGGGGACGCGGGGGTGGGTTGGGGGTCGGGGGCCGGTCGTCGTGGGGGTTGGTGGGCGTTGTCGCGCTCCTGCCGTGGTGCCTGCCGCGCCGCCCTACCCCAGGCAGCGGTCGTCGGGCCGGCTCTCCGCAGCGGCTGGCGCCGCGCCACCCCGTCCAGGCGGCTGACGCCGTGCCACCCCCGTCCAAGCCGGTTGACGCCGCGCCGCCGATCCCAGGTGGCGGACGCCGCGCCGCCCATCCCCGGCGGCTGACGCCGCATGGCCCTCACGGGCGGGCGCTTCGCGCCGGGCGGTTCGGACGTTCTTCCACGGCGGCTCACGCCGCAGCGGAACGCCCCGATGCCACCGAAATGCCCACCGGCCACAGCCCACTCGCATCGTCAAGCCTTTCGGGGCGCAACGCCTCGCTGGTGAGGGCCTTGCGTTCCGGTGTGGGCCGCCAACCGTGACCGCGTGAACCGCCCGGCGCGAAGCGCCCCCATGTGAGGACGATGCCCTGCGGCGCCAGCCGCCCTGGAAGGACGTCCGAACCGCCCGGCGCGCAGCGCCCCGCCCGTGAGGGCCATGCGGTGCGGCGCTAGCCGCCCCGAAAGGACGTCCGAACCGCTCGGCGCGCAGCGCCCTCACCCGTGAGGGCCATGCGGTGCGGCGCCAGCCGCCCTGGAAGGACGCCCGAAACCGCCCGGCGCGCAGCGCCCCGCCCGTGAGGGCCTTGCCGTTTGGGAGGTCGAGACCGTAGGTGCGCGACTCCGTGACCGGTTAAAGCCCTTAGGTGGTTAGTCGGTGATCGTGGTGGGGCGTTTCAGGAGCCAGAGCGCCGCCCGTTGCAGCAGGGTCCGGTGGATCTCGTTCTCGTACGAGCGCGTGTCATGCCCGAGCGCGTCGTAGAAGACCCTCCCCCGCCGCACCGGCCGGGCCCAGATGAGCGGCTGGCCGTGGGAGGAGGCGAGGGGCCGGACGTCGGGCAGCACGTCGAGGTCGCTGTACACCTCGTCGACGACGTCGAAGTCGCGCAGCCCGTCGACGATGGGGTGGCCGCCGTGGACGCGGACGCCGGTCCAGCCGAGCGGCGGGTGGTGGGACTTGGGCCAGGTCCAGCAGCCGCCGAGGACGCGGGGCCAGCCTTGCCAGTCGTCGAAGCAGATGGACGCCGTGTGCATGCACAGCAGGGCGCCGCCGCGGTCAAGGTGGTCGAGGAGGGTGGTGCGGGCTTGGGCGGGGAGGTGGAAGCGCCATTGGTCGCGCTGGTCGGCGAAGCGTTCGTGGGTCATCTGCCAGCGGAGCGCGTTGATGGTGATGAGCTGGACTTCGGGTGGTTCGCTGAGGGCGCCGGCGATGTCTTCGGTGGTCTCGGATTCGACGCCGACCTCGGCGAGCGCGTCGGCGAGGGCGGCCGACGTGGCGTCGAAGTCGTGGTACAGGCCTCCGGAAAGGATGAGATTTCGCGCCATTTCCCAAGCTCATCATGCTCATCGCGGTATTTCTACCCATCGGCTGTCACATCCGGTGATGCGGGACCGTCCTCTCGGGAGGAGGGAAGGAGCGGGCATGCTTGATACGGGTACCCTGCCCGGCATGACGGGGACCGCTGAGTTCGAGGAACACCGTCCCGCCCTGCTCGGTCTGGCCTACCGGCTGCTGGGCAGCATGTGGGACGCCGAGGACGTGGTGCAGGAGGCGTGGCTGCGCTGGCAGGGCACGGATCGTGACGTGGTCCGGGAGCCGCGGGCGTTCCTGATCACGGTGGTGTCGCGGCTGGCGCTGGACCAGCTCCGCTCGGCCCGGGTGAAGCGGGAGGCGTATCCGGGGCCGTGGCTGCCTGAGCCGGTGGCGTCGGCTGAGGCGGGGCCGCTGGACACGGCGGAGCTGCGGGACACGGTGGCGTACGCGACGCTGCATCTGATGGAGCGCCTGTCGCCTCCGGAGCGGGCGGTGTTCGTGCTGCGGGAGGCGTTCGAGCTGCCGTACGACGAGATCGCGGAGATCGTCGGCGCGTCGGTGGCGAACGCCCGGCAGATGCACCATCGGGCGTCGGTGCGGCTGGCAGAGGGCCGGGACCGGTTCCGGCCGTCGTCGCGGGAGCACGAGGAGCTGCTGGCGCGGTTCATCGCGGCGGCCGGGGGCGGCGATCTGGGGCCGTTGACGGATCTGCTGCACGAGGACGTCGTGATGTGGAGCGACGGCGGCGGCCGGGTCCGGGCGGCGCTGCGGCCGATCGAGGGCCGCGACAAGGTGCTGCGGTTCCTGGAGGGGGTGCTGGCCCGCTACGAGTACGGCGGGCTGTCGGTCGTGGACGTGAACGGCCATCCGGGGATCTGGATGGAGATCGGCTCCGATCATCAGCTGGTCGTCCTCGACTGGCACGAGGGGCGCGTGCGGGGCATGTACGGCGTGCTGAACCCGGACAAGCTCGCCCGGGTGCGGGCGTCGTCTCTATAGTCGCCGTTATGGATCTCGGCATCGCAGGCAAGGTCGCACTCGTCACGGGTGGCAGCGCGGGCATCGGGCTGGCCGCCGCCCGGAGTCTCGCCAGGGAGGGGTGCCACGTGTGCGTGTGCGCCCGCAGTCCGGAGAAGCTGGCGGACGCGGTGGTGGAGTTGCAGGAGTTCGGCGGCGTGGTGCACGCGGTGCTCGCGGACGTGGAGGACCCGGAGGCGGCCGAGCGGGTGGTGCGCGAGACGCAGGACGTGGTGGGGCCGGTCGACATCCTGGTCGCCAACGCGGGCGGGCCGCCGCCGGGCCGGTTCGTGGACGCGAGCCTGGCCGAGTGGGACGTGGCGGTGCAGCGCAACCTGCTCGGCACCGTACGGCTGGTGCGGGCGGCGCTGCCGGGGATGCGCGAGCGCGGCTGGGGCCGCATCGTGACGGTGACGAGCCGGTCGGCGCGGGAGGCGATCGACGGGCTGGCCCTGTCCAACTCGACGAGGTCGGCCGTGGCGGGCATGGTCCGCACGCTGGCCCGTGAGGTGGGAGGCGACGGGGTGCTGGTCACGAACGTGATGCCGGGCCCGATCGACACCGACCGGCTGCGTGAGGTGGCGGGCGGCGAGGACGGGCTGGCGGAGCGGGCGGCCGTCGTGCCGCTGGGCCGGATCGGCCGGGCCGAGGAGGTGGGCGACGTGGTGGCGTTCCTGGCGAGCGAGCGGGCGTCGTTCGTGAACGGGATCTCGATCCTGGTGGACGGCGGCGAGAGCCGCGTCATCGCCTGACGAGGTCCCGGCGGCCTCGCCTGGCCGGAGTCCGTTCCCTGCCGCATGACATCCTTCTCCCAAGGACGATGTGAGAGGCAGGGGAATGGACAAGCCGGTCATCGTGACGGTCGACGACGATCCTGGTGTGTCGCGGGCGGTGGCCCGCGACCTCAGACGCCGCTACGGCCGCGACTACCGGATCGTCCGCGCGGAGGCCGCCGTGCAGGGCATCGAGGCGGTCAAGGAGATGCGGCTGCGTGGTGACGAGGTGGCCGCCATCCTGGCGGACTACCGGATGCCGCAGATGAACGGGGTCGAGTTCCTGGAGAAGGCGATGGACATGTACCCGTTCGCGCGACGGGTGCTGCTGACCGCCTATGCCGACACCGACGCGGCGATCCAGGCGATCAACGTCGTGGATCTGGACCATTATCTGCTCAAGCCGTGGGATCCGCCGGAGGAGAAGTTCTACCCGGTGATCGACGGGCAGCTCGACGCCTGGCAGCGGACGGACCGGGTGCCGGTGGCGGAGCTGCGCGTGGTGGGCGACCGCTGGTCGGCGCCGTCCTACCAGGTGCGTGACTTCCTGGCGCGCAACCACGTGCCGTACCGGTGGATGCTGGCCGAGGAGCCCGACGGGGCGCAGCTCGTGGCGGCGGCGGGGCAGGAGTGCCGGCTGCCGCTGGTGGTGACGTCCGACGGGTCGTCGCTGCAGGCGCCGGACCAGTCGACGCTGGCCTCGGCGGTGGGGCTGTCGACGACGCCGGCGACGGACTTCTACGACCTGATCGTGGTCGGCGGCGGCCCGGCGGGGCTGGGCGCGGCCGTCTACGGCGCGTCGGAGGGGCTCAACACGGTGCTGGTGGAGGCGCACGCGTCGGGCGGGCAGGCGGGGCAGAGCTCCAGGATCGAGAACTACCTGGGCTTCCCCGACGGCGTCTCGGGCCAGCAGCTCGCCGACCGGGCGCGCAGGCAGGCGCTGAAGTTCGGGGCGGAGCTGCTGACCGCGCGGAAGGTGACGCATCTGGAGCCGCGCGGCCAGGCCCGGGTGATCGGGTTCAAGGACGGCGGGGAGATCGCGGCGCACGCGGTGATCCTGGCGACCGGCGTGACCTACCGGCGGCTGGACGCGCCGGGCCTGGACGACTTCGTCGGCCGGGGCGTCTACTACGGCGCGGCCCTGACCGAGGCGCCGTCGTGCAAGGACAGCGAGGTCTACATCGTGGGCGCGGCCAACTCGGCGGGCCAGGCGGCCGTCCACCTGTCGGGGTACGCCAGCCGCGTGCACCTGCTGGTGCGCGGTGACGGCCTGGAGAAGTCCATGTCGCACTACCTCATCGAGCAGATCCAGGCGATCGGCAACATCGAGGTGCACCTGGAGAGCCAGGTGACGGGCGGTGTGGGCAACGGGCACCTGGAGAGGCTGTCGATCGCGCGCAAGGGCGAGGAGCGGACGGTCGAGGCGCAGTGGCTGTTCGTGTTCATCGGCGCGGAGCCCTACACCTCGTGGCTGGGCGAGACGGTCGAGCGGGACGCGAAGGGGTTCGTGCTGACGGGGCCCGACCTGGTGCAGGGGGGCAGGCGGCCGCGTAACTGGACGTTGCGCCGGGAGCCGTACTTCCTGGAGACGAACGTGCCGGGCGTGCTGGCGGCGGGTGACGTGCGCGCCGAGTCGATCAAGCGGGTGGCCTCGGCCGTCGGGGAGGGCGCGATGGCCGTCGCGCTCGTGCACCGGTATCTGGAGAAGCAATGAGCCCGGTATCTGGAGAAGCAATGAGCCCGGTATCTGGAGAAGCGATGAGCACTGTGGACATCGACGAGCTGCGCAAGCTCTTCCTGTTCGAGCGGCTGACCGACGAGCAGCTCGGCAAGCTGGCCGACAGCGGCAGGATGCGGGAGTTCGAGGAGGGCGCGGAGATCGTCCGCCAGGGCGAGCCGGCGGAGTGCTTCGCGGTGCTGGTGGAGGGCGAGGTGCAGATGATCTCGGAGACCGTCAGCGCCGGGACCGTCGCCATGCCGCGCACCGGGCAGCCGGGCGTCTACGGCGGCGCGACCTCCGCCTACCTGGGCGACCGGGCGCCGCAGACCTACCAGCACACGTTGCGCGCGACGGCGCCGTCGCGGGTGTTCATCCTGCCGGCGCGCAAGTTCGCCTACATCGTGGCCGAGTGGTTCCCGATGGCGATGCACCTGCTGGACGGGCTGCAGTCGGGCGGCCGGTTGCAGCGGGAGATCATCGACCGGCGTCAGCGGCTGACGGCGCTGGGCACGATCACGGCGGGGCTCACCCACGAGCTGAACAACCCGGCCGCCGCGGCGGTGCGGGCGGTGAGCGAGCTGCGCTCGCTGATCAGGTCGTCGCGGGTGGAGCTGGCCAGGCTGGCCGAGAACGGCATCCCGCCGGAGCGGCTGCGGGCGCTGGTGGAGATGCAGGAGGCGTGCATGGAGGCGGTCGGCAAGCTGCCGGCGCGCACGCCGCTGGAGATCTCCGACGCCGAGGACGAGCTCGGCGAGGCGCTGGACGAGCTGGGCGTGGAGGACGCCTGGGAGCTGGCTCCGGCGCTGGTCAACGCCGGGTTCGGCGGGGAGCACCTGGAGAAGGTGCGGCTGAAGGTCGGCGAGGAGCACGCCCCGGCCGCGCTGCGCTGGCTGGCGGAGGCGGTGGAGATCTCGCAGATGCTGGGCGAGGTGACGGAGGCGACCGAGCGGATCACCTCGCTGATCGGCTCGGCCAAGCAATACTCGCAGATGGACCGCGCCCCGTTCCAGGTGCTGGACGTGCACGAGCTGCTGGACAGCACGGTCGCGATCTTCCGCGGCAAGATCCCGCCGGGCATCACGGTGACGACCGACTACGACCGGACGCTGCCGCCGATCCCCTGCTACGGCGGCGAGCTGAACCAGGTGTGGACGAACCTGATCCACAACGCGCTCGACGCCATGGGAGAGGAGGGCACGCTGACGATCCGGACCGCGCACGACGAGGACGAGGCGATCGTGGAGATCGGCGACACCGGCCCCGGCGTGCCGGAGGCGATCCGGGACCGGATCTTCGAGCCGTTCTTCACCACGAAGTCGGTCGGCCAGGGCACCGGGCTGGGGCTGGACATCTCCTACCGGATCGTGGCGGGCCGGCACGGCGGCGACCTGAAGGTCCGGTCGGAGCCGGGCGCGACCTGGTTCGAGGTGCGGCTGCCGCTGCGCGAGCCTACAGGGGGTCCGTCACCATCCGCATGAGCCGGGGCACCACCTGGTCGGCGGCGACGCGGAAGCCGTCGTGCTCGAACTCGTTGGTGACCCAGGCGCGCACGTTGCCGACCCGGGCGGCGGTCTCCAGCGAGAGGCCGGCGTCGACGTACATGTCGTCGTGGTAGACCACGGCGGCGACGGGCACCTCGTTGGCGGACAGCGCGGCCGGGTCGTAGAGCGGCGGCCAGTCGTCGACGGCGGCGAGGATCTCGGCGGCGCCCTTGAAGGGCCGCAGCGCGCGGATGTCGTCGAACATCCACGGGTAGATCATCTCGCCGGTGAACATCTCGAACGTGTCGAAGTCGGCGGGGCGCAGCCGCTCCGCCGACCAGCGGGTGGCGGCGCCCTGGGCGTAGATGGACTCGTGCAGGACGGCGTAGAGGGGGCTGCCGACGAAGCCGGTCTCCATCATGACCGCGTAGAGGAACTCGTCGGACAGGCGGTCGCCGTGCCACGCCTCGGCGAGCTGCCAGTGCAGGCGTTCGGAGCCGTCGCCCATGCCGAGCTTCTTGCCGAGGGTGCGGAAGCGCTCGACGGTGAGCCGGTCGCCGTCGGGGAGCAGGACCTCGTTGCCGGCCAGGTGCTCGGCGATGCGCCTGGCGCGCTCGTCGTCGCCGGGGTAGCGGCGGTGGTGGCGGGCGACCTTGGCGCGGACGCGCTCGTACGTGCGCGTGTAGACGTCGTCGGCGGTGGCGTCGAGGCCGGGCAGGCCGCCGGTGATGTGGCAGGCGCGCAGCGCCTCGGGGGCCTGCGACAGGTAGGTGAGGGTGACGAAGCCGCCGTAGCTCTGCCCCCAGGTCTCCCACTGCTCGATGCCGAGGGCCTTCCTGATGTGCTCGCAGTCGGCCACGATGGCGTCGGCGCGGTAGTGGCGCAGCCGGGCGGCCAGCTCCTCGTCGGTGCCGGTGGCGGCGGCGGGGCTGCTCAGGCCGGTGCCGCGCTGGTCGAGCAGGAGCACCCGGTGCGTCTTGAGCACGTGCCGCCAGTGCGCCTGGCCGGTCAGCCGGGGGGACTTGCCGCCGGGGCCGCCCTGGAGGAACAGCGCCCACGGCAGGTCGCCGGTGTGGGCGGGGTCGCGGATCTCGCGGGCGAACACCTGGATCGTGGCGCCGCCGGGGTCGGCGTGGTCGAGCGGCACGGTGAACACATGGTCGGCGGCCGTCAGGCCGGGCATCGTGACTTTCACGCCCAGCACCTTACGGGCTGACCAACCGGCCGTCCTCCCGGTAGATCCAGTAGCGGCGCAGCATCTTGAGCACTACGGAGACCTGGAGCGCGGTGATGCCGGGCAGGTGGGCGAGGTCGCGGGTGAGGAAGTCGCCGAGGTCGTCCTCGTGGCGGAAGACGCCCTGGTGGATGACGGAGGTGGTGCCGGCGACGATGGAGACGTAGCGGGCGGAGGGGTGGCGGGCGAGCTCGTCGGCGACCGGCTGGATGGCGCCGGGCGAGACGGTCAGCGCGATGACGACCTCCAGCGAGTAGCCGAGGAGCGCGGGCTCGATCTCGACGCGGGGGCGGACGACGCCGCGCCGCAGCAGTGACTGGATCATGCGGTAGGCGGTGGACTGGCTGAGGCCGAGGGCGCGGGCGGCCTGCGCGGCGGTGATGCGGCCGTCGTTGCGCAGCAGGCGCAGCACGCCGGGCTCGTCGGCGCCGCGGGCGGGCTCCTCGGCCTGTTCGGCGGGCTCCGACAGGGCGCGGACCTGGGCGTCGTCGAGGCGGTGCAGCCGCCAGGAGTCGGCCTTGGTGAGCGCGCGCAGCACCAGCTCGGAGTGGGTGGCGACGATGCCGGGGACCGAGGGGATGCGGGCGGTGAGCAGTTCGCGGGCCTGCGCCCGGTCGACGGGGTGGACGGCGCAGTAGACGTCGGACTTGCCGGACGTCTCGGCGACGAGCTGGGCCTCGGGCAGGTCGGCCAGGGCGCGCGCGACGCGGCTGGAGGCGCCGGGCTCGGTGGTGACCCAGACGTGGCGCGGGTTGCCCTCGGCGCGGGCGGCCCAGTCGACCTGGCCGATCACCCGCAGGATGCGCTGCTCCTCCATCCGGGCGAGCCGCCGCCCGGCGGTGCTGGCGGACATGCCGAGCACGTCGGCGAGGGCGGCGGCCGAGGCGCGGGGGGCGATCTGCAGCGCCGCGACCAGGTCGAGGTCGGCGTCGTCGAGCATGTCAAGACTGTATCTTCCAGTCAGGCATGTTTGGACGACTGATTCAGCCAGCCAGAACATTTTACTTGCCAAAATCGGTCATCGCCCCTGTAATGGGTGACCATTAACGGGAAAGGAGCCTGACCGATGAACGGCCTGCTGCGCGTCCTGGGAGGGATCGAGCGCCTCGGCAACAAACTGCCGCACCCGTTCTGGCTGTTCGTCATCCTGGCGGGAGTCCTGGCACTGGTGAGCTGGGGCCTGGCCGCGGCCGGCGT
Organism: Nonomuraea sp. ATR24; assembly: GCF_041950485.1. NCBI lineage: Bacteria > Bacillati > Actinomycetota > Actinomycetes > Streptosporangiales > Streptosporangiaceae > Nonomuraea > Nonomuraea sp. ATR24. The sequence goes on along the minus strand of NZ_JBGNUU010000031.1, from coordinate 65,785 downwards.
GTCCGCGGTGAACCCGGCCAGCGGCAAGCAGGTGGTGGCCAAGAACCTGCTGTCCGCCGACGGTGTCACGACGATGATCGACGGGGCCATCGACAACTACACGTCGTTCGCGCCGCTCGGCACGATCCTCGTGGTGATGCTCGGCGTGGCCGTCGCGGAGCGGTCCGGGCTGCTGGCCGCGGTGCTGCGCTCGGGCGTGGCCAAGGTGTCGCCCCGGTGGGTGACGTTCGCGCTGGCCTTCACCGGCATGGTGTCGCACGTCGCCTCCGACGCCGCCTACGTGGTGCTGATCCCGCTCGGCGCGCTCGCCTTCCGCGCGGTCGGCCGCAGCCCGATCCTCGGCATCGTGGTGGCGTTCGTGTCCATCTCCGCCGGTTACGACGCCAGTCCCCTGGTGACGCCGGTCGACGCCATCCTGTCCGGGCTGACCACCGCCGCCGCGCAGACGATCGACCCGGCCTACGTGGTCACGCCGCTGGCCAACTACTACTTCTCGATCGCCTCCTCCGTGGTGCTCGCCGCCGTGATCACCGTGGTGACCGAGCGGGTGCTGGCCCGCCGGGTCGAGTCGCTGCCCGTGGACGAGGACGCCGAGGAGGACGACCTCGGCTCGCTGACCCTGCGCCCCGAGGAGCGCCGCGGCCTGCGGGCCGCGCTGATCGCGCTGGTCGTGTTCGTCGTCGCGCTGGTGCTGGCCGTGCTGCCCGCCGGATCGCCGCTGCGCGGCGAGGGCGGCAGCCTCGTCCAGTCGCCGCTGCTCGGCTCCATCGCGATCTTCCTCGCGCTGGCGTTCCTGGCCGTCGGCTGGGCGTACGGCAAGGCCGCCGGAAGCATCACCAGCAGCCGCGACATCCCCGACTTCATGGCGCACGGGCTGCGCGAGATGGCGCCGATCCTGGTGCTGTTCTTCGCGATCTCGCAGTTCCTGGCCTTCTTCAAGTGGACCGGCATCGGCGAGATCATCGCGATCAACGGCGCCGACCTGCTGAAGTCGGCCGGGGTGTCGGGGCCGGTGGTGTTCCTGGGCATCCTGATCGTGGTGACCGTGATCAACCTGGTGGTGACGAGCGGGTCGGCGCAGTGGGCGCTGGTCGGGCCGGTGTTCGTGCCGATGCTGATGCTGCTCGACATCCCGCCGGAGTACACCCAGGCGCTCTACCGCATCGCCGACTCGTGCACGAACGCCATCACCCCGATGAGCCCGTACTTCGTGATGGCGCTCGGCTTCCTGCAGCGCTACCGCCGCTCGGCCGGGATCGGCACACTGGCTTCGATGACCATCCCGCTCGCGTTCACCCTGCTCGTCGTCTGGACGCTGCTGTTCCTGGTGTTCTGGTGGCTCGGCATCCCGCTCGGCCCCGGCGCGCCCGTCGCCTAGGAAGGATCTCCCTTGTCCATCACCGACTGGAGCCGGCAGGCCCTGCCGGCCATGCTCGACGACATCAAGAACCTGGTCGAGCTGGAGACGCCCAGCTACGACAAGGCGGCGCTGGCCGCCGGGCTGCGGGCGGTGCGCGCGCTGGCCGTCGAGCGGCTGGGCACGCCGGACGACGAGGTCGTGCACGACGGCGGCGCGCACGGCGACGTGCTGGAGCTGACCTACCGGGGCACCGCGCCCGGTGAGGTGCTGATGATGAGCCACTACGACACGGTGTGGCCTGCCGGGACCCTGGCCGGGTGGCCGTTCGGCGTGGTCGACGGCAAGGCGACCGGGCCCGGCGTGTTCGACATGAAGACCGGGCTGGTGCAGTCGATCTGGGCGCTGCGCGGGCTGCGCGAGCTCGGGCTGCCGCATCCGGGCGTCAGGTTCCTGTTCAACGGTGACGAGGAGATCGGCAGCCCGGCCTCGCGGCAGCACATCGAGGCCGCCAGCGCCGACGTGCTGGCCAGCCTGGTGTTCGAGGCGTCGCTGCGCGGGGCGGTGAAGACGGCGCGCAAGGGCGTGGGCCTGTTCGACGTGACGGTGACGGGCGTCGAGGCGCACGCCGGGCTCGACCCGACGGCGGGCGCGAGCGCCGTGCACGCGCTCGCCGAGCTGGTCACGGTCATCGCGGCCGGGGGCAGGCCGGAGCTGGGCACCACCGTGAACGTCGGCCTGATCAGCGGCGGCACCGGCCGCAACGTGGCCGCCGGGCTCGCCACCTGCGGCGTCGACGTGCGGGTCAGCGACTTCGCCGAGATGGAGCGGATCGACGCACTGTTCGCGGGCCTGCGGCCGAGCGACCCTCGGGTGAGCGTGTCCGTGGCCGGCTCCTGGAACCGGCCGCCGATGACGCCGAACCCGCCCTCGCGGCGGCTGTTCAAGGAGGCACAGGCCACGGCCGCCGCCCAGGGCTGGACCCTGGAGGAGGCGTCGGTCGGCGGGGCCAGCGACGGCAACTTCGTCTCCGGGCTGGGCCGGCCGGTGCTCGACGGCATGGGCGCGGTCGGCGACGGCGCGCACGCCCGGCACGAGTACGTGCTGGTCGAGCACATCCCGGAGCGCACCGCCCTGACGATCGGGCTGATCTCCGCGCTCGCCTAGCGCGGAACCCGCCGGGTCAGCCGGGCCGGCCGCCGTACCGGGCACGGAGGGCGGATTTGTCGGGCTTGCCGGAGCCGGTGCGGGGCAGGTCGTCCATCAGCCACAGCCGCCGGGGCTCACAGGCCGGACCGAGCGCCCCGCGCACCAGCTCGCGCAGCTCCGGCTCATCGGCCCGCCCGGCGACGGCCGCCCCCACGCCCCCGTCCGGCAGCGCGAACACGGCGGCGTCGGACACCCCGGGGTGCCCGGTGAGCACCTGTTCGACCGGATAGGCGTACACGCCGGGCGGCAGCCCGCTCCCGGCCCGGTCCACCAGGAACAGGTGGCGGCCTTCGGCCGGCGGGGTGAGGCGGCCGAGGTCGCCGGTGCGGACCCAGCCGTCGCGCAGCGTGGCCGCGGTGAGCCCGGGATCGTCCAGGTAGCCGGTCATGACCTGCGGCGAGCGCGTCCACACCTCGCCCACCTCGCCGTCCGGCACGCGGGCGCCGTGCTCGTCGCGGATCTCCAGCTCCACCCCCGCCACGGCCCGGCCCACCGACGCGAGCAGCCCCGGCCGCGCGTGGTCGGCGGGCGACAGGGTGGTGACGAACCCGCCCTCGGTCAGCCCGTACGACTGCCGCACCACGCGGCCCAGCGCCTCGACGGCCTCCCGGCTGCGGGCCGGCACCGCCGGGGCTCCCCCGTACAGGATCTGGCGCACGCCGGGCACGTGGCCGAGCCGCCGGGCCAGGCCGTAGAAGCCGAACGGCGGCCCGGCCAGCACGTGGGTGACGCCCTCGCGGGCGATCAGCTCGCGTTCGCGCCCGGTGTCCTCGCCGGTCGCCAGGACCGCCGTGCCGCCGGTCGCCAGCGTCCACAGCGCGGTCAGCGTAGGCAGGTGGAAGCCCGGCCACACCAGGAAGCGCCACGCTCCGGGCCCTATCAGCGCCCTGGCCGCGCCGAGCTGCGCGGCCTCGACGGCGTGGCTGTAGGCGACGGCCTTGCGCTCCCCCGTCGTGCCGTTGGTGAACGTCACCGACGCCAGGCCCCGGCCGGCCGGGATCGTCGCCGTCCCGGCGCCCGCGGTGGCGAGCAGCCGGTCGAGCGGGCCGTGGACGGGCACCGGGCAGATCCGCAGCAGCGCCTCGGCGTCCTCCTGCCGCCCGGCCTCGTACAGCAGGGTCGTGGCGCCCGTCGCGCGCATCGCGCGGGCGGCGGTCTCCGGCGGCAGCCCGGCGGGCACCAGAATGGCCGGGCAGCCGAGCGCCAGCGTCACGAGCCGGGCGGCAAGCGACTCCGGCCGGCCGCCGTACAGCAGGGCGATCGCCTGCCCGGCGCGCACGCCGCGTGCCTCCAGGGCGGCAGCGGCCGAGGCCGTCATGGCCAGCACCTGGTCCCCGCTCAGCCGCTCCTGCCCGCACACCAGCGCGTCCCGGGGCCCGGCCGCGGTCAGCCCGCGCACCAGCGCCTCCCCGAACCCGGGCGTCCGGGCGGGCCTGGACCGCCCGGAGGCCCGGCGGCCGGCCCGCAACGGGTCCGGCCCGCCGGGCGGAACCCGGCGGGCCGTCGTGCCGCTCATCCCGCCCGCCTGCCCAGCAGCACCGGCAGCGACCGGGTGCTGTTGCCCAGCACCGTGCCCAGCGGCCGGGTGCCGCTGGCGGGCCCGGCGAGCTTCATCTCCGGAAAGGCCGAGAACAGCGCGGCCAGCGCCACCTCGCCCTCCATCCGGGCCAGCGGCGCCCCCAGGCAGAAGTGCGGCCCGTGCCCGAACGACAGGTGCCCCGGCTGCGGCGCCGCCGCGTCGAACCGGCAGGCCCGCTCGCCGTACTGGTCGGGGTCGCGCCCGGCGGAGGCGAAGCAGGCCAGCACCGCCTCCCCCTTCCGCACCGTGACCCCGTCGATCTCCAGGTCCCGTACGGCGTAGCGCATCGGGAAGTGGGCGACCGGCGAGTCCCAGCGCAGCGTCTCCTCCACGACCGCGCTCCACGGCAGCGAGCCGCCGAGCACGAGGTCGAGCTGGCCAGGCTGGGTGAGCATGGCCCGGATGGCGTTGGTGATGAGGTTGACGGTCGTCACGTGCCCGGCGATGAACAGCAGCTCGATCGTGTCGAGCAGCTCCGAGCGCGTCAGCCGCTCCCCGTCCTGCTCGCGCACGCTGATCAGGTCGGTGATCACGTCCTCGCCCGGCGTGCCGCGCCGCACCTCGATGACCTTGTCGAGCAGCACGTACAGGGCGTCGCGGGAGCCGCTGACGTCGTCCGGGCCGTCGCCGACGCGGGCGGCCACGTCGGTGAGCTCGTGCAGTTCGTCGCGCATGCCGGGCGGGATGCCCATCAGCTCGGAGATGACGTCGCGCGGCAGCGGGTAGGCGTAGTGCAGCCGCAGGTCGACGGGTTCGGGCGGCAGTGCGGCCAGCTCGTCGACGAGCGCGGCGGCCATCCGCTCGATTTTGGGCCGCAGCCCCTGCACCCGGCGGGCGGTGAACGCCTTGATCAGCGGCCCGCGCAGGCGCTTGTGGGTCTCGCCCTCGGAGTTCAGCATGGACGTGTCCGAGGTGATCTTCTCCACGGCCGTGGCCTTGCGGACTTCGGCCCGGCCCTCCGGAGCCCAGTGGCTGACGTCCCTGGACAGGTCGGGGTGAGCCAGCACGGCCGCCAGCGTCGCGTAGCGGGTGGCCGCCCACGCGCGCACCCCCTCGACCTCGACCGGGACCAGCGGCCCCGCCTCCCGCAGCCGCTCGTTGTCGGCGTGCACGTCCGGGGTGGCCGGGTCGAGCACGAAGGCCCGCCCGGTCTCCCGGCTCTCCTGTTCGGTCGTCATGGTCATCCGGCCCTTTCCACGGCCAGGTCCGCGACGTCGAGCCACGGGTCCTTGCCCAGGTAGAGATCGCGGACGAGCTCCCCGGCGGCGGGCGCGTTGCACAGCCCGTGCCCGGAGAACCCGGCCGCGTACAGGAACGCGGGCGGCCCCGGCCGGTGCCCGATGAACGCCGTCTTGTCCGGGCTGGCGTCCCGCACGCCGCTGATCGCCGGGTGCAGCGCCACCCCGGCCAGGCGCGGGTACGTGCCGGCCAGCCGCTCCGCGACGCGGGCGCGCCAGGCCTCCCTGTCCCGGTCCGGGTAGCCCATGCCGATCAGGATCCGGTCCCCGCGCAGCCGCATGAGCAGGCCGCTCGCGGCGTGCAGGGTGACCGGGACGGACGGGATGGGCGACAGCTCGGTCAGCGGGTCGGTCAGCAGCAGCTCCTGGGTGACCGGCTCGGTGAGCGGCAGGTCGACGCCCGCCGAGCGGGCGAGCGGCGCGGACCAGGCGCCGGCGGCGCACACCACGGCCTCGGCCGTGATCGTGCCGTCGGTGGTCTCGACCCGGCCCCGGTCGGGGTCGACGGAGAGCACCGGGCAGCCGGTGCGCAGCTTCGCCCCGGCCCGCCTGGCGCCCTCGGCGTATCCGGCCACGATCGCCGCCGTGTCCGACACGTACGCCTGGGGCGACCAGGCGGCGGCCAGCAGCGGCAGGTCGGGGCCGACGAGCGGGTTGAGCCGGCGGGCCTCTCCCGCGTCGACGAGCTCGACCCGCACCCCGGCCGCCCGCTGCGCGGGCAGCTCGGCCTCGATCGCCGCCACCTGTTCCGGCTCGGTGAGCAGCACCAGGTAGCCGACCTGCCGCAGCGGCACCTGGGCGGCCGGCCGCGACCCGAAGGCCTGGTAGGCCTCCAGGCTGCGGACGGCCATCGCCGAGCTGACCGGGTTGCCCGCGAAGTACGACCTGACGACGTCGGCCGTGGCCCTCGACGCGCCGGACCCGAGCTCGCCGCGCTCCAGCAGCACGGTGCGCACCCCGGCCTCGGCCAGGTGGTAGGCGATCGACAGGCCGATGACCCCGCCGCCGATGACGACGACCTGCGCCTGCGCGTTCACCCGAGCGCTCGCACGCGCCGCAGGTGGTCGCCCACCTGCCAGGGGAACAGGTGCAGGTTCCAGCCGCCGAGGCAGTTGACGTACAGGGCCATGTGCGACATGACCGCGATGAAGTCCTCGCGGTCGTCGAGCCGGTCCAGGACGTCGAACAGCCTCTCGGTGAACCTCCACAGCGTCTGCAGGCCGCAGTAGCCGAGGAACTCGGCCGGGGTCTTGGCCAGGACCCTGGCCATCTGGTGCAGCGACTCCATCGGCATCTGCTCGTGGGCGGCCCGCACCAGTCCGCCGTAGCAGGCGTAGCCGAGCGGCCGGGTCTCGCCGTTGACGAACAGCAGGGTCGTGAGGACGGTCTCGAAGCTGCCCGCGTTCGAGGTGATGCGGCCTTCGTGCAGGTCGACCAGTTCCTGCGGCGGGACCAGCCAGATCCGCTCGGTCTCGGCGTGCAGGTCGGCGATCAGGGCGTCGACCTCCGGGTCGGAGACGGTCAGGCGGGGCAGGCTGTGCCCGAAGCTCTCACCGGCCCTTCTGACCTCGGCGATGACGGGTTTCTTGGTGCGGTAGACCGCCTCCCAGACGGCCTGGCCGGCTTCGACGAGCGTGTCGAGGTCGCCTTCGGTGATGCGGCCGATGGGCGTGGCCGGCATCGGCTCGGTGAGTTCGCCGTACTTGATCCCGAGGTGTTGCAGCCGGGATGAGAAGATCGTGCCGTCGGGCACGGTCCGCCGGTCCACCGAGTGCGTGGCTGCTTGGTGCAGCATCTGGTGGACCGGAGCTACGTGATAGAGGTGATGGCCCGCCACCAGGGCATGGCCCTGCAGGCTGCGGTACGGCAGCGCGTCCCACAGGCTCTGTGCCAGAGCGGCGTTGCGCTCGTCCAGTTCTGCCGTGACGGCCATGCCCAAGCTGGGCCAGCCGATTTCTACGCGTCTCACAGTAGTCACAGTGTGTATTTGTACCCATGCATATCGTGACATATCAGGAGGGGTGCCTGGTTGTCCTTTGCGTTGTTACGCTCGGCTGGCCAAGTAAGCGCTTCCTTGCCCCCGGAGGGACGATGCACTGCGATCCCCGGTTCGCCCGCGTGCGCGAAGTGTTCGAGCGGCAGTTCACCGACGGACAGGAGCTCGGCGCCGCCTTCGCCGTCTACCATCGCGGCGAGCTGGTCGTCGACCTGTGGGACGGGATCGCCGACCGGCACACCGGACGGCCGTGGCTGCGCGACACCCCCGCGTTCGCGTACTCCTGCACCAAGGCGCTCACCGCGACCGTCCTGCTCCAGCTCGCCGAGCGCGGGCTGGTGGACCTGGCCGCGCCGGTGGCCGACGTGTGGCCCGAGTTCGCCGCCCGTGCGGTCACCGTCGAGCACCTGCTCACCCACCAGGCCGGGCTGCCGGTGATCGAGACGCCGGTGCCCGTGGCGGAGTTCGGCGACCAGCCGGCGATGGCCGCCCGGCTGGCGGGCCAGGAGCCCCTGTGGGAGCCCGGGTCGGCGCACGGCTATCACGCGCTCACGTACGGGTTCCTCGTCGGCGAGGTCGTGCGGCGGGTGACGGGCAAGTCCGTCGGCGAGCTGGTGGCGGCGGAGATCGCCGGGCCGCTCGGGCTGGACCTGTGGATGGGCGCGCCGGACGACGTCATCGCCCGCGCCGCCCGGATCACGGGCCCCGCCCGCCGCCCCGCGACGCCCGCCCCGGAGCCCGCCTCGGAGCCCGCCGCGCCCCGTGAGGCCCCTGGTGGGGGTGACGTGGTCGACCGGATGGCCGCGGCGGCGCGGGACCCGGAGAGCCTGATGAACCGGGCGCTCGGCAACCCGGCGATGCGGCTCCTCGACGGCGGCGCGAACCACCCCGTCATCCTGCGCGCGGGCTGGCCGGCGGCGGGCGTCGTCACCACGGCCGCCGGGCTGGCCGGCTTCTACCGGGCGCTGGTGGCGGGCGAGCTGCTGCGGCCCGCGACGCTGGCCGACGCGATCCGGCCCCGGGTCGCGGGGCCCGACCGGGTGCTGGTGGTCGACAGCTCGTTCGGGCTCGGGTTCATGCGGCCGTCGATGACGTTCCTGATGCCGTCGCGCACGGCGTTCGGGCACAGCGGGATGGGCGGGTTCCTCGGGCTGGGCGATCCGGAGCACGAGCTGGCCGTGGGCTACGTGATGAACCGGATGGCCGACATGGTGTCGGGCAGCATGCGGGCCTACCGCCTGACGGAGGCGGTGTACGCGTCGCTGCCGTATATTTCGTGACAACCGGAACCTCGGGTGAGAACGTCGAATCCTGGACGGGCTGCCTTGGGGGTTCGACTTGGTCCCTGGTTATCGCGACGTACGCCAGCTGGGCGAGGGCCGGACCGGCCGCGTCTTCCTCTCCACGTACCAGGCCACCGGGGCGCACGTGGCCATCAAGTACCTGAACGCCACCCTGCGCCGCGACGACGCCTTCATGGCCCGCTTCGCCGAGGACGCCGCGATCCTGGTGGAGCTCGACGACCCCGGCGTGGCCAGGACGTACGAGTACGTGCGGACGGGCGGCCGGGCGGCGGTCGTGACCGAGCTGGTCGACGGGGTGTCGCTGCGCGCGATCCTGGCCGAGCACGGCCGGGTGCGCCCCGAGGCCGCGCTCGCCCTGGTCAAGGCCGTGCTGGGCGGTCTGGCCGCCGCCCACGAGCGGGGGCTGGCGCACCGCGACGTCCAGCCGGGCAACGTGCTCGTCCAGGCCGACGGGGCCGTCAAGCTGACCGACTTCGGCGTCGTGGCGCACGCCGAGGAGCCCGGCGTCCCGCCCGGCAGCCCGCCGTACATGTCGCCCGAGCTGTGGACGCGCGGCGAGGCCGGGCCGCCCGCCGACCTGTACGCGACGGCGTGCGTGCTCTTCGAGGCCGTACGGGGCCGCGTGCCCTACCGGGGTGACGGCGTCCCGGCGCTGCGCGACAGGCACCTGGTGGAGCCGGTGCCGCTGGAGGTCGCCCCGGACTCCCTGCGCAACCTGCTCCGCCTCGGCCTCGCCAAGGACCCCGCCGCCCGGTTCGCCTCGGCCCGCCGGTTCGCCGCCGAGCTGGAACGTGACGCCCTCACCGCGTACGGGCCCGAATGGGAGAAACGCGGACGCCGCCACCTGGGCGAGCTGGCCACCCTGCTGGCCCTCCGGTTCCCGCTGGCCGACGCGGCCCCGGCCGCACGGCCCCGCGCGGAGGCCACGGCTCGCAGCTCGCCCGCCGCCTCCCCGACCGGGGGCGCGCCCCGGTCCTCCCGTGCGGCGCGGAGGGGGCGCGGGACGGCGTGGGCGGCCGGGGTGCCGACGCATCTGTGGCTGGCGGGCGCGACGGTGGTGGCGGTGGCGGTCACGCTGCTGATGACCGAGGGCCGGGTCCCGCCGGGCGCGGTGCTGCTCCCCCCGGACGACACCCCGAGCGCGCTGGACCCGGTCACCACCCCCGACAGGCGCGACCCACCGGGCACCCCGCCGCCCGGCACCGCGCCCCCCGCCGACCGCCGCGCCACGCGCACGCCGACGCCCGAGCGCACGCCGCCGCCAACTCCGACGCCCCGGGCCCCTACGGCGACGGCGTCGACGGTGCGGCCGTCAGCCGAGCCCACCCCGCCCCCGACCCGGCCGCCGGCGCCCCCGTCGGTGCGGGAGGCGGGCGTCCTGGCCTGGGACGGCTCGGCGGGCTCGGTGCGCGTCCTGGCCGACGGCCCGGGCCCCGTACGCCTGCGGATCGCGTACCTGCGACGGGAGAACGGCGGCGAGGCCCGCGAGGTGGGCCAGGAGACGCGCACCCTCACGGGCCGCACCGCGTACACGGCCCAGGTGGGCCGCACCCCGGCGGCGGTGCCCTGCGGCGACCGGGCGTACCTGGCGATCCTCGCCATGACGGAGCCGGCCGCCGCCAACGGCCCCCAGATCCGCGAGGTGCCCGTGGACGGCCCGCCGTGCCCGACCCGCACCCCCGCCACGCCGTCCCCGTCGCCCGCCACCACCCACCCGACGCCGGAGGCTGCCCCGGCCACCGGCTGAGGCCGGGCACACAGCAGGATGCGGCGGCGCGCCCGGACGCCGGATGCTGGGAGCACGACCAGCTCAGGGGAGGCCAGTGTGAGGCTCGGCAACGTGCTGATTCCCGTCACCGATCTGGACCAGGCGATCGCGTTCTACGGGCTGCCGGTGCGGTTCCGGGACGGCGACAGGTTCGCGGCGCTGGACGCGGGCGGGGTGACGATCGCGCTGGCCGGTCCGGCCGAGCACGTCACCGCGTCGGCCGCGCCCTCGTACCGGGTGGACGACACGGCGGCGGCGGTGGCGGAACTGGCGGCGCGCGGCGCCGAGGTGGTGCGGGAGCCGGAGGCGGGGCCGCACGAGACCCGGGCGGTGCTGCGCGACCCGTCGGGCAACGTCTTCGTGCTCTATTCGCCGCTCTGAGCGGCGCCCCGGACCGGCAGCCCGTCGCGCACCCAGGCGGCGGGGGTGACGAACAGCCCGGCCGCCTCCACGAGCACCGTGCCGTCGGGCGCGCTGATGCGGCCGCCGGCCCAGTTCTTGCGGCCCTCCGACCGCGTGTGCTCGGCCGTGGCGACGACGGGGGCGCCGTACGGGACCATCGCCCGGTAGGTCATGGTGAGCGAGACGGTCACGCCCGCGAACCCGGCGGCGGCGTTGGCCTGGCCGAGCAGGTGGTCGAGCACCATCGCGCTGATGCCGCCGTGGACTCCGCCGGGCGGCCCCTCGTGCAGCGGCCGGAACGTCACCTCGGCCCGCACCCCGGCCGCTGTCCGCTCGACGACGAGCGGGAGGGCGAACGGGTTCGCCGCGCCCACGACGGCGTTGCCGAGGGCGCGCAGGCTGCCGTCGGGGGCGATCTCGTACGGGTGCGGGGCCTGGCCGCCGGATCCGCCGAGCCGCCCGGTCAGGGCCTCCAGCTCGGCGGCGACGGCGGCCAGCTCGTCCGGGGGCGCGCCGGTGGTGGCCACGGCGTCCATGAGGCGTCTGGTCCGCTCGGCCAGCTCGGTCAGCGCCTCAGCTCTGGCTCCGTCGGTGGCGGCCTCGATCGTCATGATGGTCCACGCTACCGAATTCCGTTCTAAACGGGAACGACACGCCCGGTTCGGTAGATCTTTTGAGGTTTTATCACCTTTGTCGTGACACTTCCGTAACATAGCTGACCTGCGGTATCGGCCATGGGCAACGGATGGCAGTGTCTTTGCGCGTGCTTGACCTGCCGTTACGTGCCGGTAGCCTCCTGCATCACGGACGAACACAGGTCTCCGGTTCGTCACGACCGTCCCAGGACTACCCCTGGTACCCCGGGACGCTCGTGCCGAAACCGGCCCGGCTCGGAAGGGTTCCCCCGCACTTCCATGACGACCCCAGAGATGAAGAAGTTCATCGATCTTCTCGAGAGCCAGCTCGGCTACTCGGAGAAGGCCGGCGCGTACACCAAGTTCGGCGACTGGTACGGCTCCAACGTCGAGTTCGACGCCGACTACACCGGCGCGCCCTGGTGCGACATGTTCCTCTCCTGGGCGGCCACCAAGCTCGGGTACGAGGAGTGGATGGGGCAGTTCGCCTGGACCGTGGCGCACGCCAAGTGGTTCAAGCGGCAGGACGCCTGGGGCACCAAGCCGCAGCCCGGCGCGTTCGTCTTCTACGACTGGAGCGGCACCAACGACATCGACCGCATCGACCACGTCGGGGTCGTCACGCGCGTCGAGGGCGGCCGGATCTTCACCATCGAGGGCAACATCGACGGCGGCGTCGCCAAACGCAAGGAACGCGACACCAGCAAGGTCGTCGGCTACGGCTACCCGTGGAAGATCAAGGAACGGCTGGACGAGAAGGAGGCCCAGCGCGTCCTCAAGGAGGCCGGCACCCGATCCGCCGAGGCCGGCACCTACCAGCCGTCCGAGCAGCTCACGACGCTGATCCCGCGCGCCGAGAGCGACCTGCGCATCCCCCTCGCCGCCCCCACGCCCGGCGCCCGCACCGGCTCGCTGCAGAACCTGGAGATCGCCTCGCCCGACTCCGGGCGGACCGAGTCAGGGCGGGCCCAGCCCAAGACCGAGTCCCGCACGCGGCCCGACGCCCCCGCCACGGCCGCCAAGCCGGCCAAGGACGCCAAGGCCGCCACCGCGCCGCAGTCCCAGGTGGGAGCGCCGTCCACCGACGGCAAGGCCGCCTCCGCCGCGCCCAAGCCCGGCAAGCACGCCAAGCACTCGACCGCCGACACCAGCGCGGCCACCACCGGGCCGATGCCCGCCATCGTGGACGCCTCCATCGCCACCCCGGCCGCGCCCGCCGACTCCACCACGCTGGTCACCTCCGCCCTCGTCGCGGCGCTCGCGGTGCTGGCCATCGCCAAGACCAGGAGCCTGCGCCTGCGCCCGGCCGGCCGTGCCATCGCCGCTGTCGCCGCGCCTCCCGCCGCTCCGGCCCACCGCCGCCGCAAGCCGCGCAAGCGCGTCTCCCTGTCCGCCAGGCGCGACGCCGTCGAGCTGGCCGCGCCGCCCAAGCTCCTGGACGCCGCCGAGCCCGTCAGCGCGCTCCGCTCCCTCCAGGACACCGCCACGCCGGTCACCACCCCGCGTGAGCCCCTCGTCGTCGCCACCGCCGCACCGGCGACCACAGGGCCGTTCGAGCCCATCGTCATCCCGGTCACCGCCTCGGTCGCCCCCATCGTCATCCCCCCGGCGACGACCCCCTTCAACGCCTTCACCCGCCTCCCGGAAACCACCGGCGAGTTCGCCCCCATCCCGGCGACGACCGGGGAGTTCGGCCGCGTGCCGGCGACGACCGGGGAGTTCGCGCGGCCGGTGTTCTCGGACGGGGCCGCGCTCGTGCCGGGGGGCAGCGCCGATACGTTCGACGCGTTCGACGCGTTCGCCCGGCCGCCTGTCCGCCAGCACGGTTACGCCGGGCGGCGGCGGCGCTACGAGCACCCGATCGAGGAGCCGGGGTTCGCCGCCGACGCTCCCCCGCGCGGGCGCCGGCACCGCAACGGGGGCGTGTCGCCGCAGTACCTGGAGCCGTTCGCGCAGGACGCGCCGCTGCGTGGCCGTCGCCACCGTACGGCCGCCCAGCAGGCGCGTACGGCGGCGCACCAGCAGATGGCGCTGACGGGCCCGCCGCAGCGGCAGTCGTCGGAGGACACCGCCCCCTCCCGGGGCGGCGGCGCCCGCCGCACGGCCCACCAGCGCCGGGGCCGTCACCGCGCCTGACCGGACCCCCGGGCCGGAGGGCGGGCGACGGGCCCGCCCTATGCTCGGGAGGACCACGAGCCGCGAAGGAGTCTCATGTCCTACCCCGAACCCCGCTATTTCGGCGAGAGCGGCGAGCGGAACGCCGTGCTGCGCCCCGCCGACGCGCCGCCCGACCTGCAGATGGGCGGCGGAGGCGCCGCCCACTACCTGGGCACGGGCGCGAGCACGAACGGCGCGTTCGGGCTCTACCGGTGGGAGATGGGGCCCCGGCCGTCAGGCCCCGCGCCGCACTTCCACCGGACCATCACCGAGTCCTTCTACGTGCTGTCCGGCACGATCCGGCTCTACGACGGCACGACCTGGATCGACGGGAAGCCGGGCGACTTCCTGTTCGTGCCCGAGGGCGGCGTCCACGCCTTCCGCAACGAGTCCGGCGAGCCGGCGTCGATGCTGATCCTGTTCACGCCGGGCGCGCCGCGGGAGGCGTACTTCGAGGAGAGCGTGGCGCTGATGGCGAGCGGCCGGCAGCCCAGCGCCGAGGAGCTGGCCGACCTCTACCTGCGCCACGACCAGTACATGGTCTAGATGAGACCCAGGGCGAGCATCGCGTCCGCCACGCGGCGGAAGCCGTCGATGTTGGAGCCGGCGACGTAGTTGCCGGGCATGCCGTACTCGTCGGCGGTCTGCAGGCAGCGGCCGTGGATGTCGCGCATGATCTCCTGGAGCCGGTGCTCGGAGAACTCGAACGTCCAGGAGTCGCGGCTGGCGTTCTGCTGCATCTCCAGGGCGCTGGTGGCGACGCCGCCGGCGTTGGCGGCCTTGCCGGGGCCGAAGGCCACGCCCGCGTCAAGGAAGATCTTGATGCCTTCTGGCGTGGTGGGCATGTTGGCGCCCTCGCCGACGGCCAGCAGGCCGCCTTCGACGAGGTGGGCGGCGTCGCGGCCGGTGATCTCGTTCTGCGTGGCCGACGGCATGGCGACCTGGCAGGGCACCTCCCACACGCTGCGGCCGGGCACGAACGAGACGTGCTCGCCGCGGCGCTCGGCGTAGACGTCGAGCCGGGCCCGCTCGACCTGCTTGATCTGCTTGAGCAGCTCCAGGTCGATGCCCTTGTCGTCGAGGACGTAGCCGGAGGAGTCGGAGCAGGCCACGACCGTGCCGCCGAGCTGCTGGACCTTCTCGATGGTGTAGACGGCGACGTTGCCGGAGCCGGAGACGACGACCCGCTTGCCGTCGAACGACGTGCCGCGCGCCTTGAGCATCTCGTCGACGAAGAAGGCGCACCCGTAGCCGGTGGCCTCGGTGCGTACCTGGGCGCCGCCGTAGGCGAGGCCCTTGCCGGTGATGACGCCGGACTCGTACCGGTTGGTGATGCGCTTGTACTGGCCGAACAGGAAGCCGACCTCGCGCCCGCCGACGCCGATGTCACCGGCGGGGACGTCGGTGTACTCGCCGATGTGGCGGTAGAGCTCGGTCATGAAGCTCTGGCAGAAGCGCATGATCTCGCGCTCCGAGCGGCCCTTGGGGTCGAAGTCGGAGCCGCCCTTGCCGCCGCCGATGGGCAGCCCGGTGAGGCTGTTCTTGAAGATCTGCTCGAAGCCGAGGAACTTCACGATTCCCAGGTAGACGGACGGGTGAAAGCGCAGGCCGCCTTTGTACGGGCCGAGGGCGCTGTTGAACTCGACCCGGAAGCCGCGGTTGATGTGCACCTCGCCGCGGTCGTCCTCCCACGGCACGCGGAAGATGATCTGCCGCTCGGGCTCGCAAATACGCTCTATGATCTTCGATTCGGCGTATTCAGGGTGCTTGCCGAGCACTGGGCCGATGCTTTCCAGCACCTCGCGCACCGCCTGGTGGAACTCGATCTCCCCAGGATTGCGGCGCAGGACGTTGTCATAGATCGACGACAGTTTCTCGTGCAACACGGATTCTCCCCACTCATTTGCATTCGCCCCTCACCTTAAGAGGTGCGCATTTGTGAGAAGTCGCCGGGACCCCGAAACAGGTCGCACGCTGCGTGACGGACTCTTACTCTGTGTGGCGAACGCGAACCCCCACGAGGAGACACGATGATCCGCGACTTCGCCCTGGCCGCCCTCGCGGGCGCGGCGCTCGGCACCGCCTCCCCCGCGCAGGCGACCGACGTGCCCGCCTACACCTGCGACAACCTGCGCGGCGACCCGGCGACGACCGTGCTGTACGGCTCCTGCGAGGCCACTCCTGGGGCGGTCACCTCGGGTGAGTTCGCCGGCGAGGTGACCGGCCAGACCCGGCAGTACGCGATCCGCATCCGGTGCACCGGCGGCGGCCGGGCGGCGCTGCCGGGCGAGGTCCTGATGCAGGACTGCACCCGCGTCAGTTAGCCCCCGGCGTGGGCGCCCTCGACGGGCCGGCGGCCTGGCAGCAGCCGGACGAGCCCGCAGCAGGCCACGAGGGCCGCGGCGACCACCGTCAGCCCGGCGGTGACGCCGCCGGCGGTGTGGAGGTAGACGGTGGTGACGGCGGCGGCGCCGACGCTGTTGGCCAGTTGCTGGCTGGCCGACAGGGCGCCGCTGGCGCTGCCCGACTCCCTGGCGTCGACGCCGCCGAGCGTGACCTGGTAGACGCTGCCGAAGCAGGAGCCCAGGCCGAGCCCGATGACGAGGACGGGCGGGACGAGCGCCCAGACGGCCGGTCTGGTGCCCAGCGCGAGCAGCCAGAGCGCGCCGGTGAGCGTGATGAGCAGCCCGGTCAGGATGAGCCGGCGGCCGAGGCGGTCCAGCAGCCGGTGCGAGGCGACGGAGGCGACGACGATGCCGGCGGCGAGCGGCGCCAGGCTGGCGGACGCCTGGGTGGGCGTGCGGTGCAGCGCGTCCTGGAGGAAGAGCGCGAGCAGGAACAGCAGGCCGGAGACCGCGGCGTTGAACACCAGGCCGAGGGTCAGCCCGGAGACGAAGCCGCGGTTGCGCAGCAGTGAGGGTTCGATGAGCGGGCTCGGCGCGGTGCGCTGACGCCGTGCGAACAGGACGAAGAACACCGCTCCCGCCGCCAGGCAGGCGGCGGCCCGGGGCGTCCAGCCGTGGCCCGCGCCGTCGATGAGCCCGTACAGCAGGCCGAGCATGGCGGCGGCGAGCAGGCCGGAGCCGGGGCCGTCGACCTTGACGGCGCGCTCGCCCTCGTCGCGGGGCAGCAGCCGGACGGCGAGGACGACCGCCAGGCCGCCCAGCACGATGTTGATCAGGAACATGGCGCGCCAGCCGAGGCCGAGCAGGTCGGCGTCGATGAGGACGCCGGCCAGGATCGGCCCGCCGATGGACGCCAGGCCGAGGGCGGGGGCGAAGACGCCGAACGCCTTGCCGAGTTCCTCGCGGGGGAACACGGCGCCGAGGATGCCGAACCCCTGCGGGATCAGCAGCGCCCCGAGCGCCCCCTGGAGCAGCCGGAAGACGACGATCGAGACCGGGTCCCAGGCCAGGCCGCAGGCGACGGAGGCGAGGGTGAAGCCGGTGACGCCGACGAGGAACAGGCGGCGGCGGCCGTACTTGTCGCCCAGGCGGCCGCCGACCACGAGCAGGACTCCCATGGACAGCGCGTAGGCGCTGCCGAGCCATTGGATGAGGGGCTCGCCGCCGGACAGGTCGGCGGCGATGGTGGGCGCGGCGAGGTTGGTGATCGTCGCGTCGAGGAGGTCGAGGATGGCGGCGAACAGGACGACGGCCAGGACGGCCCAGCGTCTCCGGCCGGTGGTCACGGCTGTGGACAAGGGGGTTCTCTCGTTCAGCGCCGGGTGAAGGCCGCGGCGTTCTCGGCGGCCCACTGGCGGAAGGTGCGGGCGGGGGTGCCGAGGAGGGTCTGGGTGGTGTCGGCGATGGCGGCGGGCTGCCGGGAGGCGGTGGCCCACCAGGCGAGGAGCGATCCGGCGGACGCCGCCGGCATGTAGCGGACGAGCTGGCGCTCGGCCTCCTCGTGGGTGATCCGGACGACGGGGATCTCGTGCCCGGCGACCTCGGACAGGATGGCGAGCTGCTGCCTGAAGGTGAGCCCTTCGGGGCCGGTGAGCGTGATCGCGCGGCCCCGGAGCCGGGTGCCGGTCAGCGCCTCGCAGGCGACGTCGGCGATGTCGGCGGAGTGGATGGGCGCGAGTTCGGCGTCGGGGTAGGCGAGCTGGACCGGCCGGCCCTGGCTGATGTCGTACGCCCAGCCGAGGGCGTTGCCGGCGAAGGCGTCCGGCCGCAGGAACGTGCTCGGCAGGCCGGAGGCGGTCAGGGCCCGCTCGACCAGGAGGCTGTGGCTCGCCATGGGGTCGGTCTCGGCGTCGGGGCCCAGCACCGACGAGGACGACAGCAGGACGACGTGGCCGACGCCGGCGGACTGGGCGGCCTTGGTGAAGGCGTCGATGCCGTCGGGGTCGGGATAGAGGAAGACCTGCTCGACGCCGTGCAGGGCCGGGCCGAACGTCTCCGGCCGGTCGAGGACGACCTCGGCGGTCTCGATCCCGGCGGGGACGGTGAGCTCGGCGGGGCGGGCGCTGGCGGCGCGGACGGGCAGCCCGGCGGCGTGGAGGCGGGCGACGAGCGCCTGGGCGACCTGGCCGCGGGCGCCGGTGACGAGGATGGTCATGGCCACTCCATTCGTTGACTGAAGACACATGCATGACAGCATGCATATAAAATCCTGTCAACATGTGCCCTCGGAGGTACGATTTACAAATGACGGACGATGAGCTGCTCGACGCCGTGGGTCCCGCGTTCTCCAAGCTGAGGCGCACCTCGCTGCTGGAGGTCGAGAACCCGATCTCCGCCAAGGACCTCAGCCGGACGCTCGTGCTCAACGTCGTCCTGGAGCACCCCGGCGAGGAGGTCACCGTCGGCGGGGTGGCCGACCTGCTCGGCGTCGACCCCTCGGTGGCCAGCCGGATGGTCAGCGACAACATCAAGGCCGGCTACCTGGTCCGCGCCGCCTCCCAGCAGGACGGCCGCCGCACCGTCCTGCACCTCAGCCCGGAGGGCCGGGAGCTCATGGCCCGCTTCCGCCGCCACCAGCGGGCCGCCTACGAGTTCATCACCGCCGACTGGTCCGAGCGCGACCGGCTCGACTTCGCCCGCCTCATGCTCAAGTACGTCGACTCCCTGGCCACCCTCAGCGCCCGCAGGGCCCCGGACCCCCGGTAAAACCGCTGGCCGCGACGGCATCGGGCTGGCACACTTCCGACGATGCGCGCGTACGTCGAAGAGATGGCGGCCAGGCTGGCCGAGGTGCCCGGGGTGCGGGGCGTGATGCTCGGCGGGAGCCGGGCGCGCGGCGAGCACGGGCCGGGCTCCGACTGGGACCTGGGCGTCTACTACCGGGGCGAGCTGGATCTCGGCGCGCTGCGGGCGCTGGCCGGGCCGGGGGTCGAGGTGGCCGGGCCGGGCGGCTGGGGCCCGTGGGTGAACGGCGGCGCCTGGCTGACCGTCGGCGACGTCGCGGTGGACTGGATCCTGCGTGACCTGGACCGGGTGGAGCGGGTGTGGGCCGACTGCCGGGAGGGCCGCTACGAGGTGGCGATCCAGGCCGGGCATCCGCTGGGCTTCTGGTCGCCGTGCTATCCGGGCGAGGTGGCGCTGGGCCAGGTGCTCGCGGACCCGTCGGGCGAGCTGGCGCGGCTGCGCGCGGAGGTCGCCGTCTATCCGGAGCCGCTGCGGCTGGCGCTGACGGCGAGCGCGTGGGAGGCGGAGTTCCTGACCGGGATCGCGGCCAAGAGCGCGGCCCGCGCCGACGGGCTGCACGTGGCGCTGTGCCTGTCGCGGGCGTTCGGCGTGCTGGCCCAGGCGCTGTACGCGGCCGACCGGCGCTGGTGCCTCAACGAGAAGGGCGCGCTGGCGGTCGCCGGGACGCTCCCGGCCGCGCCCGAGGGGTTCGCCGGGCGGGTGCGGGCGATCCTGGGCGCGCTCGGCCAGGACGCGGAGCCGCTGGCTGCGGCGGTGGAGGAGGCGCGGGCCCTGGTGGCCGAGACCCGCGCCGCCCTGGAGTGAGCCTCAGACGGTGACGCGCTCGGGCTCGCGAGCGGGCTCGGCGGGCCGCTCGTCCTCCTCGCCCTCCACCGACAGGTTGGGCAGCAGCCGGTCGAGCCAGCGCGGGCACCACCAGTTCCACCGCCCGAGCAGCACCATGGTCGCCGGGACGAGGAAGCCGCGGATCAGCGTGGCGTCCACCGCGATGGCCACCGCCAGCCCCACGCCGAACGTCTTGACCATCGGGTCGGGGTAGGCGATGAACGCGGTGAACACCGCGACCATGATGAGCGCCGCCGAGGTGATCACCCGCCCGGTGGAGCCGAGCCCCTCGGCCACGGCGCGCCGGTTGTCACCATGCTTCAGGTACGCCTGCCGCACGGCCGTCAGCAGGAACACCTCGTAGTCCATCGACAGCCCGAACAGCACCGCGAACAGCAGCAACGGCACGTACGTCTCGATCGGCACGCTGAAGAACAGCGTCTCCAGGTACGAGGCGCCGGCCGGCGGGTCCATGCCGACGAGCCCGCTGCCGAGCCCGATGGAGAAGACGAGCGCGAGCGCCCCGAACGCGGTGCCGAGCGACACCAGGTTCATCAGCGCCGCCTTGATCGCCACGATGGGCGCCCGGAAGGCCAGCAACAGCAGCAGCGCGCTGAGCAGCACGACGACGGCGATGACCAGCGGCGTGCGCTCGGAGATGCGGTCACCGGCGTCGGCGAGCGCGGCCACCTCGCCGCCCACGTGCACCTCGAACCCGGGCAGGTCCAGCCCCCTGATGGCCTTGACGACCTCCAGGGCCTCCGGGTCGCTGGGCGCGTGGTCGGGGATGACCTGGACCATCATCACGGTGCCGGACTCGCCGATCTCGCCGTCGGACACGTGGCGGACGCCGTCGACGGTCTCGATCTCGTCCCGGAGCCGGTCCAGGTCGGCGTCCGTCGCCGCGTGCGGCACCGTCGCCACGACGCTGACCGGCCCGTTGCTGCCGGGCCCGAACCCGACCTCCATGAGCTCGTACGCGCGCCGTCCCGGATCGTCCTTGGCCCCGTAGCCCTCGTCGAGCGGCCCGAGCTGGAGCGACAGCGCGGGGGCGGCGAGCGCGCCGAGCAGCAGCACGCTGCCGATGAGCACCCGCCAGGGCCGGCGGGCCACCCACGCGCCGAGCGACCCCCACCCGGACGATTCGGGCCGCCTGCCCAGGAACGGCACCTTGAGCGCGTTCACCCGGTGGCCGAGCAGCCCGAGCTGGGCGGGGACGAGCGTGACGGCGGTGAGCACGGCGGTGACGACGGAGATGCCGGTGACCCAGCCGAGCGTGCGCAGCAGCGGGAAGCCGCCGAACATGAGCGCGCTGAGCGCGATGATGACGGTCCCGCCGGCGAACACCACGGCCCCGCCGGAGCTGGACACGGCGCCGCGCACGGCCTGCCGGACGGTGAGCCCGGTGGCGAGCAGCCGCCGGTGCCGCGACAGCAGGAACAGCGCGTAGTCGATGCCCACGCCGAGGCCGATCATCGTGGCCATGATGCCGGCCTGCTTGGGCACGTCCACGACGTGGCCGAGCAGCCCGATCACGCCCAGGCTGGAGGCGACGCTGACGAGCGCGGTGAAGATCGGCACGAGGGCGGCGGTGAGCGTGCCGAAGGCGAAGACCAGCACGAGCAACGCGCACACGACGCCGATGACCTCGCTGGGCCCGGTCTTGATCTCCTTGTCGGCGGGGTTGCCGCTGGCGGCGGCGACGACCTCCAGCCCGGCCTGCCTGGCGGGCTCGGCGGCGTCGGACAGCGCCTGCGCGGTGGCGGCCTGCTGGGTGCTGTCGTGGCCGCTCAGCCGGACGGTGATCAGGCCGATCTGCAGGCTGGGCGACATCCCGGCGGCGCTGTAGGGCGTGCTGACCTCGTCGACGTGCGGCTGCTCGCGCAGCCGGTCGAGCGCCCGCTCGACGGCCGCCTTGCGCGGCTCGTCCAGCAGCGACCCGTCCGGCGAGTAGACCAGGAGCTGTACGGTGCCGCCGACATCGTAGCCGGGGCCGAAACCCGCGCGCATGAGGTCGTGGGCCCGCTGGCTGTCGGTGCCGGGGATGGCCACGTCGTTGCTGACCGGGCTGCCGAACACGAGGCTGCCGCCCATGAGCGCGGCGGCGGCGATGACCCATAATGCCAGGACGAGCCGGCCACGCCTGGCACACCATTCGCCCAGCCGGCCCAGAAAACGTGACATCTCGCCTGTTCCCCCGTCCTGTACGCCCGTACAGGGATTTACGATAAAGCAGGCACGCCCCGGTGGAAATGAGACGATGACCACACCTGACGACACCCGCAGCCGCATCCTGGCCGCCGCCAGGGAGCTGTTCGCCGAGCGCGGCTACGCCCGCACCTCGCTGGCCGACATCGCCGCCGCCGTGGGCCTGACCAAGACCGCCGTCGCCTACCACTTCCACCCGAAGGACCGGCTGGCCACCGAGCTGCTCGCGCCGTGCGTGGAGGACATGCTCACGCTGCTCGGCACCGAGTTCGGCGGCGACAGGCGGGCCTTCGCCGAGGCGCTGACCGGGTTCGTGGTGCGCCACCGGGCGGTGGTCCGGCTGTTCATGGAGGACCTGGGCGGCGCCGACGACGCGCCGCCGGGCTCCACCGGCGAGGCGGTGCGCACGTTCCGCGACGAGCTGTTCGCCCGGCTGACCGGCCCCGACCCGGACGACGAGGCGCGGCTGCGCGGCTGGGCCGTGCTGGGCGCGCTGCAGCTCGGCGTCACGCAGACGATGGACCTGCCGGAGGAGCGGGTGCGCCGGTCGCTGGTGCGCGCGGTGCTGACGCTGGCCGGCTAGAGCCCGAGCACGTCGCGTTCGACCCGGTCGAGCGCGAGCCGCACCGCGCCCAGGGCCACGCCGTCGTCGCCGAACGTGGAGGTCACCACCTCGGGCCCGCTCAGGCACAGCTCGGCCAGGTGGCGGCGGAGCGGCGCCAGCAGCACGTCCCCGGCCTGGGAGTAGGCGCCGCCGATCACCAGCAGGTCGGGGTCCACGGCCAGCACGAGCGCCGAGGCGCCGATCGCCAGGTTCTCGGCGTAGCGGTCGACGGCGCGCAGCGCGGCCCGGTCACCGGCCACCGCCCCCGCGAACACCTCCTCGGCGCTGCCCTCCTTGACCAGGGAGGTCGCGGCCTCCTCCCAGCCGACCTGGCGCAGCGTGCCGATCTCACCGGCGGCGCCGGAGCGGCCGGGGTGCAGCCTGCCGCCGATCAGGATGCCCGCGCCAAGCCGGTGCCCGGCCAGGATGTAGACGACGTCGGAGGCGTGCTGGGCGCTGCCGCGCCAGTGCTCGGCGAGCGCGGCCAGGTTCGCGTCGTTGGCGGCCAGCGCGGTGCAGCCGAACCAGCGCCCGGCGATGCCCGCCAGGTCGACGCCGGTCCAGCCGGGCAGCGTGAGCGACAGCGACACCCGGCCCGAGCGGTCGACGATGCCGGAGGTGCCCGCCGCCAGCGCCCACACCCGGGTGCGGGCCACGCCGGCGCCGTCCACGCAGGCCAGGCAGGCGCGGCGGGCCACGTCGAGGCGTTCGGGGGCGGGCGCGCCGGCGGCGACGGGGACGCGCTCGCAGGCGACGACCTCGCCGTTGAGGTCGGCCAGCGTGACCACGACCCGGTCGCCGCTCACGTCCACGCCCACGACGTGGCCGGCGTCGGCGCGGAAGCCGAAGCGCCGGGCGGGCCGGCCCATCACGCCCCCGTCGGGCGGCACCTCCCGGACCCAGCCGCGCTCCCCCAGCTCGTCGAGCACCGCCTCCACGGTCTGCCGGGACAGCCCGGTGATGCGGCCGAGCTGGGTCAGCGTGGCCACGCCCTCCCGGCGCAGCGCGCGCAGCGTCACCTGGGTGTTGACCTTGCGCACCAGCGACGCGTCACCCGGCCGGAGGTCGGTCACTTACGAGACCTCTTTCCATAAGTTTCCTATTGACGAGTATGAGCCCGGATCCTAGCATCGGCCGACATACGTTAATCGGTTACATATGTGGAGGCGCACATGGTGACTCTCGCCGTCGTCGGCGCGGGTTCGCGGGGGAGCGCGTACGCCCGCCACGCCGTCGACTCGGGCCTGGCACGGGTGGTCGCGGTGGCGGACCCCGTGGCGAGCCGGCGCGACAGGTTCCCCGGCGCCGCGCCGTACGGGGACTGGCGCGAGCTGGCGGCGCTGCCGCGCCAGGCCGACGCGGTCATCATCGCCACCCAGGACCGCGACCACGTCGAGCCCGCGGTGCGCTTCGCCGAGCTGGGCTACGACATCCTGCTGGAGAAGCCGATGGCGGTCTCCGAGGACGACTGCCGGGCCATCGTCGCGGCGGCCGAACGCTCCGAGGCGATCTTCGCGGTCTGCCACGTGCTGCGCTACACGCCCTACACCCGGGCGCTCAAGGCGCTGCTCGACGCCGGGCGTATCGGCGAGATCGTCAGCGTCCAGCACCTGGAGCCGGTCGGCTGGTGGCACCAGGCCCACTCGTACGTGCGCGGCAACTGGCGCCGGGCCGACGAGTCCACGTTCATGCTGCTGGCCAAGTCCTGCCACGACCTGGACTGGCTGGTGCACCTGACCGGCAGGCAGGTGCGCAGGGTGTCGTCGTTCGGCGGGCTCAAGCACTTCCGCCCGGAGAACCGGCCCGCCGGGGCGACCGCGCGCTGCCTCGACTGCCCGGCCGAGCCCGGCTGCCCGTACTCGGCCCGGCGCATCTACCTGCCGCTGGCCGGGCAGGACCGCTGGCCGCTGTCGGTGCTCACCGACGACGTCTCCGAACAGGGGGTCCTGGAGGCGCTGCGGACCGGCCCGTACGGCAGGTGCGTCTACGACTGCGACAACGACGTGGTCGACCACCAGGTCGTGAACATGGAGTTCGAGGGCGGCGCGACCGCCTCGTTCACCATGACCGGTTTCACCCCGGCCGCGCACCGGCAGACCCGGATCTTCGGCACCCGGGGCTCGATCGAGGGCGACGGCGAACTGCTGACCGTGCACGACTTCGTCACCGGCCGCGCCGAGACCGTCGACACCCGGGCCACCGGCGACGGCACCGCCGCCGGCGGGCACGGCGGCGGCGACGAGGGCCTGGTCAGGGCGTTCCTCGCCGCCGTGTCGAGCAGGGACCGCACGCCGATCCTGTCGTCGCCGGGCGAGAGCCTGCACAGCCACCTCATCGCCTGGGCCGCCGAGAGGTCGCGGCTCGACGGCGAGACCGTCACGCTGGAAGGAACCCCCACATGAGAACACGGCAGATCACGGCCCTGCTGGCGCTCGGCGCGAGCCTCGTGGCCTGCGGCTCGTCCGACCCGGAACCGGCCGCGCAGGGCGGCGGCGACGGGCGCGGGCCGATCACGTTCGTCGGCGGCAAGTTCGAGGCCGAGTCGGTCCAGAAGATCGTCGACGCCTGGAACGCCGCGCACCCGGACGAGAAGGCGACCGTGGTGCTGCTGCCCGAGGCCGCCGACGAGCAGCGCAGGAAGCTCGTCCAGAGCGCCCAGACCAAGTCCGACACCGGGGACGTGATCCTCATCGACGCGGTGTGGACCAGCGAGTTCGCCGCCAACCGGTGGATCGACGAGCTCAAGCTGGACACCTCGGCGTTCCTGCCGCCCACGGTCGAGACCGGCAAGTACCGCGGCAAGCTGTACGCGATGCCGATGTTCACCGGCACCGGGCTCCTCTACTACCGGACGGACCTGGTCAAGAAGCCGCCGAAGACGTGGGACGAGATGAGGCGGATCTGCGACGAGGTCCTGCCCGAGCAGAAGGGCATGGCCTGTTACGGCGGCCAGTTCGACAAGTACGAGGGCCTGACCGTCAACTTCTCCGAGGCCGTGCACTCCGCGGGCGGCGAGCTGGTCGACGCCTCCGGCAAGCCGCAGGTCACCGGTGACGGCGCCAAGAAGGCCGCCCAGTTCCTGGCCGACGGGTTCAAGAGCGGGATGATGCCGAAGGAGGCGATCACGTACAAGGAGGAAGAGGGACGGGTCGCCTTCCAGGACGGCAAGCTGCTCTTCTACCGCAACTGGGCCTACGGCTACGAGGCCGCGCAGAAGACCGACGGGTCCAGCAAGGTCGCCGGCAAGACGGACGTGGCGCCGATCCCCGGGCTGGACGGGCCGGGCGCGGGCACGCTCGGCGGCAACAACCTGGCCGTGTCGTCCTTCTCCAAGAACAAGCAGACGGCCAGGGACTTCGTCGCGTTCATGACCAGCGCCGAGCAGATGCGGGCGTTCGCGCTGTCCAGCTCGATGCCGGTGGCCACGGCCGCCGTCTACGACGACCCGGAGCTGATCAAGAAGTATCCGTATCTGCCGGCGCTCAAGGAGGGCATCCTGGCCGCCAAGCCGCGCCCGAGCGCGGTCCGCTACGGTGACGTGACCGCCGCCATCCAGGAGTCGGCCTACGCCGTCGTGACCGGCGCCAAGCCCGTCGACCAGGCCATGACCGAGCTGCAGGCGGCGCTCGGCCCGCTGCTCCAGCCGTGATGAGCAGGCCGCGCGGGCAGTCGTGGCTGGCGGCCGCGATGCTCTCCCCCACGATGATCGTGCTGGCGCTGGTGGTGTTCTACCCGCTGGTGGCGGCGATGCGCGAGTCGTTCTACACCAGCGGGCAGACGCTGGACGCGGACGGCTTCGTGGTGGAGGGCGAGCGGTTCGCCGGCCTGGCCAACTACGCCGGCGTCGCGGGTGAGCGCTTCCTGAACGCGGCGCTCAACACGACGCTGTTCACCGTGGTCACGGTCGGCCTGGAGGTGGTGCTCGGCGTCGCGATGGCGCTGGTCATGCAGCGCGCCTTCCGCGGCCGGGCCATCCTGCGGGCCAGCATCCTCATCCCGTGGGCGGTGCCGACCGCGGTCGCCGGCCTCATGTGGAAGTGGATCTTCCAGGCCGACGGCGTGGCGAACGCGCTGCTCGGCACCGAGATCCTGTGGACGGCCGACGGCCCGTGGGCCAAGCTCGCCGTGGTCGTCGCCGACGTCTGGAAGACCGCGCCGTTCGTCGGCCTGCTCGTGCTGGCCGGGCTGCAGATCATCCCGTCGGAGGTGTACGAGGCCGCGCGGGTGGACGGCGCCTCGGCCGGGCAGCGGTTCCGCCGGATCACGCTGCCGCTGGTCAAGCCCGCGCTGCTGGTGGCCGTGCTGTTCCGGCTGATGGACGCGCTGCGGGTGTTCGACCTGCCGTACGTGCTCGTCGGGCCGCGCAAGCACTCGGTCGAGACGCTGTCGGGGCTGATCTGGGACGAGGCCACCCGGGTGCACTACGGGCCCGCCTCGGCGTACGGGACCGCGCTGTTCGTCTACATCGCGGTGATCGCGTTCGTGTTCGTCAAGCTGCTGGGGGCCGACCTGCTGAGCGACGTGCGGCAGCGGCGGAAGGAGGCCCGCGATGTGGGGTAGGGCCGGGATGATCGGCATCGCGCTGTACTGCCTGGTGCCGTTCTACTGGATGGTGGTGTCGAGCTTCCGCCGCACCTCCGACATTTACGAAATTTCGCCACTTCCCAGCCCGTGGTCGCTGGAGAGCTACGACGCGGTCTTCGCCGAGGGCATGGGGTTCGGCCGGTCGCTGGTCAACAGCCTCGTCGTCGCCGGCACCACGACCGCGGTCACGCTCGTCATCGGCACGCTGGCCGCCTACGCCCTGGCCCGGCTGCGCTTCCGGGGCAAGAACGTGATCCTGGCCCTGGTCATCGCGGTCTCCATGTTCCCCGGGGCGCTGCTCATCGTGCCGCTGCTCAAGCTGTTCACCTCGATCGGCTGGATCAACAGCT
This sequence comes from Nonomuraea sp. ATR24, assembly GCF_041950485.1. Lineage (NCBI taxonomy): Bacteria > Bacillati > Actinomycetota > Actinomycetes > Streptosporangiales > Streptosporangiaceae > Nonomuraea > Nonomuraea sp. ATR24. The sequence continues at coordinate 38,419 of NZ_JBGNUU010000031.1, read as the reverse complement.
ACCAGGCGATGATCGTGCCGTCGATGTCGTTCGCGCTGCCGCTGACCATCTGGAACCTGACCACGTTCTTCCGGCAGCTCCCCTACGATCTGGAGCAGGCCGCGATGATCGACGGCTGCACGCCGTTCGCCGCCTTCCGCCGGGTCATGGTGCCGCTGGCCGCGCCGGGCATCTTCACCACGGCCATCCTGGCCTTCATCGCCACCTGGAACGAGTTCATCATCGCGGTCACGATGGTCAACGACCAGGACGTCCAGACGGCCACCGTACGCATCGCGCAGTTCACCGGGGCGGCCAAGTTCGACACGCCGTTCGGCACCCAGATGGCCGCGGGCGTGCTGGTCACGATCCCGCTGGTGCTCATGGTGCTGTTCTTCCAGCGCCGCATCGTCTCCGGGCTCACCGCCGGGGCCCTCAAGTGACTCTGCTACCTTTGTCCACTTCTTTCTGTTAAGTCGGTTGTGGAGGTGCGGGGCATGCGGCGGCGGCACGGAACGGTCATCGGCGGCGTCCTGGCGGCCTGCCTGGTCGCGGGCTGCTCCGGACTGCCCGGCCCCGACCGGCCCGCCCGTCAGCAGCCCCCCTCCCCGTCCGCCGCCCCGGCGGCCGTGGTCTCCCCCCAGGAGGCCGCCGCCGTCCTCGACGACTACGTCAAGCGCAACAACGCCGCCAACAAGGCCAGGAGCGACGAACTGCTCGCCGCGTACGAGGCCGGCTCCAGCTACGCCATCGACCGCGCCGCCTACGCCTCCAGCCGCGCCCTCTCCAGGACGACCGAGTACGTGCCCTTCGGCTACACCCGGCCTGCCTTCCACGCGCCCACGCCCACCTGGTTCCTGACCACCGCCCTGTGGAAGGGCCGGACGAAGACCGCCGACACCCCCACGTACCTGCTGTTCACCAAGGAGGCGGACGGCTGGCGCCAGGTGTACGCGCCCGACGTCTTCTCCGGCATCGGCGGCGCCCCCGAGCTCGCCACCCCCGCCGCCGAGGTGAAGCCGGCCGACGCGACCGGGCTGCTCATGTCACCCGCCGACTTCGCCAAGAGCTACGCCGCCCACCTCGGCGGCAGGAGCTCCACCCGCTTCGCCGCCGACGAGCTCACCACCTCCGCCGCCAGGAACCGCCGCAACATGGCCCCGTACGCCAAGCTCAAGGAGGTGGTCCGGCCCGCGTCGCGCTACCCCTCGTACGCTCTGCGCACCGCCGACGGCGGCGCCCTCGTCTTCACCACCTTCCAGCGCGCCCGGCGCTACGACGTGCGCCAGGGGCCGCAGCGCAACTACGTGTTCCAGAAGGACAACGGCCTCATCAAGGGCAAGTTCTACACGTACATGAACGTCACGGACCTGCTCCAGGTGGCGGCCCACATCCCGCCGAAGAGCGACGAACCCGCGCAGGTCAAGGTGATCGCCTCCTACACCGGCATCATCACCGGCGACGGCCGCTGACCCCGCCCGGGGTTCAGGGCTTCGCCCGGGCCCCGGGGGCGGCCGTCGGCTTGTCGGCCGGCTTGCCGGTCGGCTTGCCGGTCGGCTCGGACGGGTCCGGGCCCGACTGCGGCGCCAGCCCCACCGTGACCACCACCGCCGCCCCCTTCCTGGCGCACCCGCCCGCCTCCAGCGACTGCGCGATGGCCAGGTTCACCTGCGACTCGTCCGCCACGACCTGGCCCTGCACCGTGACCTCGAACCCGGCCCCGCGCAGCGTGCCGGCCGCGTCCTCCCGCGACCGGCCGATCACCGACGGCACCTCGACGCCCCGCCGCGACACGGTAAGAGCCACCGGCGTACCGCCCGCGACCCGGCTGCCCGCCTCCGGCGAGGTGGACAGCACCCGGCCGTCCGGCTCCGGCCCGCACTTCCTCATCACCGGCCCCACCGCCAGCCCCGCACCGGCCACCGCCGCCTCCGCGGCCTCGCGGCCCATCCCGGCGAGCGACGGCACCGGCACCCCCGCCGACACCCGCAGCGACACCGCGGCCCCCTTCTCCACGGCGACGCCCGCCCCGGGCCGGCTCCCGAGCACGAGGCCGATCTTCCGCCCCGAGTCCACCAGCGACACCTGGCCCGCCACCAGCCCGGCCCGCTGGAGCGCCCGCACCGCCGCCGCCCGGCTCAGCCCCGCCAGCGGCGGCACCGGCACCCGCGCCGGCTTCGCCACCGGCGGATCCGGCTCCCCCGGGCCGCGCCGCCCCTCGTCCTCCGGCGGCGTGGCCTCCTCCACCGGCGACACGGTCGCCGCCGTCGCACCCGGCCCCGCCGCGCCGCCGCCCTGCGGCATCCGGTCGTCCCGGCTGAGCGCCGGCCCCAGCAGCATCCCGAGAATCGCCACACTCACCACCAGGGCGCCCGCCACCGCCACCCCGGCCCGCCGCGCCGCCCGCCGCCCGCCACCGGACGGCGCAGGGGCATCCGGGGTGACGGGCAGCCGGTAGCCGGAGGCCGCGCCCGTGGCCTCCGGCTCGGCCAAGGGCCTCGACCGGGCGACGCTCCCTCCCGTGGGTCCAGGTCCTTCCGGTCCTTCAGGTCCCGAGATGTCCGTACGGGGCGCCGGGACGGCCACGCCCGAGGCGCTCAGGACGTGGGCCGGCGGCGACCGGAGGACCGAATCGGGCAGCCCTCCGGAGTCCCCCAGCAGCGCCAGCAGGAGGTCCCTGCTGCTGGGCCGGTTACGCGCGTCCTTGTCGAGACAGGCGGCGACGAGCACGCGGAGCTGCCCGTCGAGCAGCCCCAGCTCGGGCGGCGCGGTGAGGATGCGGTGCAGCACCGGCGCCACCGAGTCCTGCCCGAACGGCGCGGCCCCGTTGGCGGCGAAGCACATCGTCGCCCCCCACGAGAACACGTCCGCCGCCCCCGTGACCGCCGACGCGGTGATCTGCTCGGGCGCCATGTACGCGGGGGTGCCGACGCCCCGCCCGCTCACGGTGGCGGCCGCGTCCAGCGCCCTGGCGAGACCGAAGTCGATCACGCGCGGGCCGTCGGAGCCCAGCAGCACGTTCTGCGGCTTGAAGTCGCGGTGCACGATCCCGGCCCGGTGGATGGCGGCGATGGCGGTGGCGGTGCCGACCGCGAGCCGTTCGAGCGCCCCGCCGCGCCGCGGCCCGGTGAGCATGACCTCGCGGGCCAGCGACGGCCCGTCGACGTACTCGCTGACGATGTACGCCCTGCCCTCGTCGAACCCGGCGTCGACCACCTGGGCCGTGCAGAACCTGGCCACGTGCTTGGCCAGCTCCACCTCACGCAGGAACGCCGCCCGCTCGTCCCCCACGGGGCCGTGCAGCAGCTTGACCGCGTAGGTGTCGTCGTCCCTCGTCCCGAGGTACACCACACCCTGGCCGCCCTCGCCCAGCCTCCCGGCCAGCGCGTAGGGGCCGAGTGTGCGCGGGTCCCCCGTTCTGAGGGGCTGCGCCGTCGGCACGGGTAGCCTCCCCTCGCCGCCACCCCTGTTTCCCTTCCACTGAAGGCAACCGGTGCCGGGGAGTCAACGGTGACCGCGCCATCGCCGCCTGACCGTGACACTCCGGCTCACGGAGTGCGCGAGACCGTGCCCGAATACGTCACATCATGCTGTCCCTGGCGGATGACCGAGATGCCCATCCGGTCGGCGTCGGAGGTGGGCAGCAGGTGGAGGGTGCCGGGGTGGCACTCCTTCCCGGCGACGTCGCCCAGCGTGAACACCAGGCCGCGCGAGGTCGGGCTGAGCTCCCCGGTGCAGTGCAGGTCCGCGCCCCAGCGCATGCGCGACTCGCGCTCGCCGTCCAGCCTGATCTCCACGGGGAACACCCGGCCGGCCGTCGGGTGCCGCGCCGACCCGGTCCAGGTCCCGTCCACGGGGGTCGCGCCGTCCATCCCCATCCAGTACGTGACCCCGGCGGCGGCGAGCACCACGGCGGCCACGCCGATCCCCCACCGCGGCCAGCGCCCCTTCCGCCCCCGCTTCCCCACAGCCGGGAACCCCCCGGCGGACCCGGAACCACCGGCGGACGAGCCGCCCGATCCGTCCCCCCGCACGAACCCACCTGAGGCAGCCCCACCCGACGCGGACCCACCCAGCGCGAGACCGCCCGACGCGGCGTCCCCGGCCGCATGTCCGCCCGGCCCGCCGCCATCGCGCGCAAAGCCCCCCGAGGAGGCCCCGGACGCGGCCCCCGAAGGAGCGACCCCGGGCAGCGGCGCGGTGGGATCGACCAGAGCGGCCAGCGCGCTGCGCCCGGCCCCCCGCCGGCTCCGCCCGCCCGGCGTGCGCCCGCCCTCCGTCACCTGCGCCCCCGACAACGCCCCGCCGGCCGGCCTCAGGGCCGACCCCGTCAGCGACCCACCACCCGACCCCGAAGCCGGCCCCGTCAGCGGCCCGCCACCCGACCCCAGGGTCGGTCCCGTGCCCGGGTCCGTCGTGTCGTCGGGCATCTGCCATTCGAGGGTCTTCCCGTCCGGCTCCGGACGCACCCCCGGGTCGACGGCGGCCATCGCGCCGGTGGTGAGCACGTCGCCGCCGGTCAGGTCCTGGCCGAGCAGCAGCCCCAGCACCTCCTCGGCGCCGGGCCGGTCGGCCGGGTCGCGGGCGAGGCAGGCGTCCACGATGTCACGGAGCCGTCCGGACAGGTTCCCCAGGTCGGGCCGCCCGTACAGGATCCTGGCCAGCACCTCCTGGTGGGTCCCGCCGGCGAAGGCGTGGCGGCCGGTGGCGGTGTAGGCGACGGTGAGCGCCCAGGCGTACAGGTCGGCGGCGGGCCCGGCGGGCAGGCCCTCGATGCGCTCGGGCGCCAGGTAGGCGGGCGTGCCCATGGGGATGATGCCGGTGGTGGCGGTGCCGTCGGCGAGCCGGGAGACGCCGAAGTCGATCACGCGGGGCCCGTCGAGGCTGAGCAGCACGTTGCCGGGCTTGAAGTCGCGGTGCACGACGCCGGCCCGGTGGATGGCGACCAGGGCGGTGGCAGTGCCGATGGCCAGGCGGTGCAGGGAACCGCCGGTGCGCGGCCCGGCGGTGAGGACGTGCTCGCGGAGGGAGACGCCGTCGACGTACTCGCTGACGAGGTAGGGCTGGTCGCCTTCGAGGTCGGCGTCGAGGAGCTGGGCGGTGCAGAAGGGCGCGACGCGGCGCAGCGCCTCGACCTCGGCCAGGAACCGGCGGCGCACCACCGGGTCGGCCGACAGGCTGGCGTGCAGCAGTTTGACGGCCACCTTGGTCCCGTCGCCGGAGTGGCCGAGATAGACGACGCCCTGGCCGCCCTGGCCGAGCCGCCCGGAGATCCGGTACGCGCCCAGCCGGCGCGGATCATCGGCACGGAGCTCGGACATAGCCCGCCATTATGACAGGGGTGAGATAAGCCTCGCGTACTCGCCCTGAGCCGCCTCACAATCGGGAAGCCCGGGGCGTCGGGGCTGCCACGGGCTGCCACGGGCTGCCACAGGGCATCCCACGGGGCGCGATAGCCTCGGGGGCGTGCTGGAAGAGATCGCGGCGACGCGTTACGTGACGCCGCTGCGCGAGGGCGGCTCGCTGCCGGGGGTGGTCGAGGCCGACGACCTCGGCACCTATGTCGTGAAATTTCGTGAAGCAGGCCAGGGCCGCCGGGTGCTCGTCGCGGAGATCATCTCCGGCGAGCTGGCCCGCCGCCTCGGCTTCCGCACCCCCGAGCTGAAGGTCATCGACCTCGACCCGCAGCTCGGCGTCCGCGAGCCGGACGAAGAGGTGCAGGACCTGCTCAACGCCAGCACCGGCCGCAACCTGGCGGTCGACTTCCTGCCGGGCGCGCTCGGCTTCGAGCCGCTTGCCTGGCAGCCCGATCCGGCGTTCGCCGCCGACCTGATCTGGTTCGACGGCCTGATCCACAACGTCGACCGGAGCTGGCGCAACCCCAACCTGCTGCTCTGGCACCGCGACATCTGGCTCATCGACCACGGCGCCGCGCTCTGGTTCCACCACAACTGGAAGGGCGCCGACCCGCAGCGCCCGTTCGACGCCGGTGACCACGTGCTGGCGCCGTTCGCGGGCGACCTCGGCCGGGTCGCCCTGCACGAGCGCGTCACCCGTGACCTGCTCGAAGCGGTGACCGCCCTGGTGCCCGACGACTGGCTCGACGACGAGCCCGGCTTCGCCTCCGCGCAGGCCGTCCGCGACGCGTACGTGGAGCATCTGCTCCAGCGCGCGCACGGCCCGCGCGCGTGGCTGGTGCGCGGCGAGCCCGCGACGGTCCGCCCCGGCCCCGGCTCGGTCGGCGAGTTCTGGCGAGGAGGCCGCGCGTGACCAGGGACGTCTACGAGTACGCGATCATCCGCGTGGTGCCGAGGGTGGAGCGCGGCGAGCAGATCAACGCCGGCGTGCTCCTCTACTGCCAGCCGCGCGCCTACCTGTGCGCCCGCGTCGAGCTCGACGCGGCCCGGCTGCGCGCGCTCGACCCGGCCGCCGACGTGGGCTGCGTCGAGCAGGCGCTGGGCGCGTACGAGCTGGCGTGCGGCGAGGACTCGGGCCCGCTGGCGCGCGAGTCGCTGGGCGGGCGGTTCCGCTGGCTGACGGCGCCGCGCAGCACGATCGTGCAGACCGGCCCGGTGCACGCGGGACTCACGGGCGATCCGGAGGCCGAGCTCGACCGGCTGTTCGGCAAGCTCGTCCGCCTCTGAGGGGTCAGGCGGGCCGGCGCACGGCGAACGTGCCGCGCCCCCTGACGGTCTCGACCAGCCCGGCCTCCTCCAGTTTGCGGATCGCCCGGTCCACGGCCGCCCGGCCGACCCCGTACTCCTTCCGCAGGGCGGGGCGGGACGGCAGCCGGGTCTCGCCGCCGGTCACGACGCGCTCGCGCAGGCGCTCCAGCACGTACTGCTCGGCGAGGCCGCCGTCGCCGCCGTCGCCGCCGCCGCCCGGATGGCGCCACGACGACCACGGGACGGGGCACGGCCCGGCGTGCTCGGGCTCGGGGCAGAGCAGCAGCTCGATCCGCTTCTGCAGCTCCCTGGCCTGCTCCTCGGTGGCGTAGACGTCCACCCCGACCTTCCACGTCGCTCTCGGCTCCGGCACGATCTTCCCTTCCTTCCGCGCAAGACCATTCTCGTATCCTGAGACGAGGCGTAGCATCCCGTTTATGGCGGTCCTGCATCCCCGGCGGGTGGCCTGGGAGGGCGCGCGCGTCTTCGTGGCCGCGGCCGGCACGGAGACCTACTGGTGGCTCAGCGAGGCGATCGGCCGCTATCTGGGCGTGATGTACGAGCTCCAGCTCGCCGAGACGCGGCTGCGGCTGCAGTCCGACGGGCGGAAGGTGACGCCGCTGCTCGAATCGGGCGCCTGGCGGGCTCGGCTGGACGAGCTGCTCGACGAGTGCCCCGGTTACGCGTCGATCCTCACCCAGCTCGTCGAGGAGACGGCGGCGCGGCTCAGAACAGCACGGACATGAACGTGTCGACCTCGCGGAAGCCGACCTTGCGGTAGACGGCCCGCGCCGCGTGGTTGTAGTCGTTGACGTACAGCGAGACGACGGGCGCGAAGCAGGCGAGGGAGGCTTCGACGACGGCGGCCATGCCCGCCACGGCGAGGCCGCGGCCGCGCAGCTCGGGGTGCACCCAGACGCCCTGGATCTGGCACGCCTGCGGGGTGACGGCGCCGATCTCGGCCTTGAACGCCACCCGGCCGTTCTCGATGCGGGCGTAGGAGCGGCCGATGCGGATCAGCTCGGCCACCCGGGTGCGGTAGAGGGCGCCGCCGTCGCCGAGGTTGGGCGAGATGCCCACCTCCTCGGTGAACATCGCGACGCACGCCGGCAGCAGCGTCTCGAACTCGTCGGGCCGCACCCGCCGCACCAGCGGGTCGGACAGCACGGGAGGCCGCTGCGAGGTCGCCATGACGGGCTGGGCCCAGCGGATGGCGCGGGCCGGGCCCCAGTGCGGCTCCAGCCGCTCCCACAGCAGCGACACCGCGTCGACCGGGCCCACGATGGACGAGCAGCGCCGCCCCTGCTTGCGTGCCCGGTCGGCGAACGCGTGCACCGCCTCGGGCCCGGCGGCGACCGGCACCAGGTTGGCTCCGGCATAGCAGAGCGAGGCGATGGCGCCGCGCGGCCCGAAGCCCCACATCTGCCCGCCGAGCCGCGCCGGGTTGAGCCCGACGCTGCGCACCCGGGAGGCGACGAAGACGTTCGCGACCGGGTCGGTGTCGAGCAGCGCGAGCACCTCGTCCCGGTCGCTGTCGTCGAGGACGCGCGACGCCGATGTACGCAGCATCACATGGTCAGACTACGCGAACACCCCTGGATTAGCTCATCTGGACAGCGCCTCGGTGAGCCTTTCGTGACCTCCCGTCCCGCCTGACAGCATGTGGGCGGCCGGACGGGGCTCCGGCACGGCCCGGCAGGTGGCCCCGTCGGCGGGCAGGGTGCCGTCGGCCAGGTACGCGGCGAGGTGGCGGTCGACGCACTGGTTGCCGCCCAGCGAGACGCCGTGGTTGCCGCCGGTGTCGACGACCATGCGCGCGGTGGCGAAGTGCCGCTTCATCGACATCGCGCCCGCGTACGGGGTGGCGGCGTCGTCGCGCGACTGGATCATCAGGACCGGCGGCAGCCGCCACGAGCCGTGCACCTTGACGGGGGTGCCGCCGGGCACCGGCCAGAACTTGCACGGCGCGTTGAACCAGGCGTTCGGCCAGGTCAGGAACGGCGCGTGGCGGTGCATCCGGGTCATGTCGGCATGCCAGGTGGCCCAGTCGCGCGGCCAGGCGGCGTCGCGGCACTGGATGGCCAGGTAGACGGCGTAGCCGTTCTCGTCGGCGGCGTCGTTCTTGCCGTGCTTCTCGTACGCGGCGAGCAGCGGCTTGGTGTCGCCCTTGCGCACGTACGCCGACCAGGCGGCGGCGAGCTCGGGCCACACGCGGTCGCTGTAGCCGCCCACGGTGAAGGTGTCGTCGAGCTCGCTGGCCCCGACCACCCCGCCCGCCGGCCGGTCGTGCAGCCGGGCGCGCATCGCGTTCCAGGCGAACCCGGTCTGCCGGGCGGTGCGGCCGAGCCGGTAGACCGAGTTGTGCCGGGCCGTCCAGTCGAGGAAGGCGCGGTGCCTGCGCTGGAAGGCGCGATCCTGGGCCAGGTTGTTGGCGTACCAGACGCCGTCGGGGTCGACCGAGCTGTCCATGACGAGGCGCTTGACCCGGCTGGGGAACAGCGTGGCGTACACGGCGCCGATGTAGGTGCCGTAGGAGTAGCCGAGGTAGCTGATCTGCTTCTCGCCGAGCGCGGCGCGGATGCCGTCGAGGTCCCTGGCCACGTTCTCGGTGGTCATGTGGGGCAGCAGCCACGACCAGAAGTCGCCGCACCGGTTGGCGTACTCGGCGGCCCGGCCGAGCAGCACCTGCTCCTCGGCGGCGGTGCGGGGCACCGCGTCGGGCCGGGGCGCCCGGTAGTAGGTCTCCGGGTCGACGCAGCGCATCGCCGGCCGGCTGGCGCCGACGCCGCGCGGGTCGAAGCCGACCACGTCGTAGCGGTCGCGCACGCCGGCGGGCAGCACGGCGGCGACGTACTGCGCGAGGGTGCGCCCGGACGCCCCCGGCCCGCCCGGGTTGACGAGCAGCGTGCCCAGGTGGTTGCCGTCACGCGGCACCTTGGCCTTGATCCGGTTGATCGACAGCTGGATCGACTGTCCCCACGGCTCCCGGTAGTCGAGCGGCACGCGTACGGTGCCGCACTCCATCGTGGCCGCCGCGGCCGTCTTGCGCTCGGCGGCCGGGCACTTCTCCCATCTGACCCTGTCGGCGGCGGCGGCCTGCCGCACCTCGGCGGTCACCGCGACCGGCGCCACCCCGACGACCAGCGTCGCCGCACCGGCGACCAACCCCACGAACCGTTTCACCCGGTCCCCTCCCCCACTTCATAGGCGAAGGGAATGCTCCCGTACGTAGCCGCCCGGTGACGGTGGGTATGGAGAAATACTTGCCATCCTGTGATCACTCCGTGGTGAGTGATCGCTCCTGGGCGTAGAGGTCGAGGCGGTCAAAGGCGGGCCGCCAGTCGTCGCGGTAGGCGGCGCGAACCTCGTCGGGCATGCCGTCGAGGATGCTCGCGGCGGCCTCGTCGGCGCGCCCGTCGAGGACCCACGGCAGGTAGGTGGTGTCGTCGTGGCCGATCCTGCGGCGGTGCGCCGCGCCGAACCCGGCCCACTGCTCGGCGGTCAGCACCGCGTCGACGAGGGCGAGCCCGTCGGCCTCCTCGTGGCGCAGGTGGCCGCGCAGGCCGGTGGCGAGCTCGTCGATCAGGCCGGCCAGCCGCTCGGCGCCGTGGTCGCGGTCGGCCAGCGCGGCGTCCACGGCGCCGAGCAGCGGGTCGATGGCGGCGTGCTCGGCCTCCATGGCGTCGAGCAGCAGGAGGTCGTCGGGGCGTGCGGCGAGCGCGGCGCGCATGGGGGGCCACAGCGCCTCATCCTCGGCGGCGTGGTGGACGGTCAGGAACCTCTTGAACAGCGACCACCCCGCCCCGGCGGCGAGGACCCGGCGGGGCTCGTCCCCCGCCCGGGCGGCGACCCTGGCGAGCCGTTCCAGCTCCCGCCGCAGCGCGTCGTGCATCGCGTTCATCATCGTGAAGTCGAGTGCCATGTCAGCGACCATAACCATCCACAGATTAATCGTCAACAAGCTAACTAACACTCCACCTAACCATCACAGGTCTCGGGTAAGCTGCCGCCCGGAGGTGTGATCGGTGACGGAAGGGACTCTCTCGGAGACGCTGCGCGGCTCCGTCGGAGCGCTGCTGCGCAGGGTGTATGCGCGCTTCACCGCCGAGGCGCTGGACGCCGACCCGGCCTCGCGCGACTACGTGGTCCTCGACACGCTCGCCGACCAGGACGCCGGCTCCCAGCACGACCTCGCGGAACGGCTCGGCATCAACAGGACGATCATGGTCCGCCTGATCGACCGGCTCCAGGACTCCGGGTACGTGACCCGCACGCGCAACCCCGCCAACCGGCGCTCGTACGTGCTGTCGATCACCCCCGAGGGCCGGGCGGCCCGCGACGCGATGCGGCAGGCGGTCGCCGAGCACGACGCGCGCATCACGGCCGCGCTGACCCCGGCCGAGCGGCGGCGGCTCGACGAGCTCCTGAGCCTGCTGCTCCCGGAGCCGGAGCCGCTGCGGACGACCGCCTACCTGGTGGCGCAGGCGCACTACCGGCTGCGGCGCATGGGCGACGCGCTGCTGGCCGACGTGGGCCTGCGCACCCGGCACTTCGGCTCGCTCGCCGCGATCGAGGAGCTCGGCCCCTGCCCCCAGCAGGCGCTCGCCGAGCGCATGCACGTCTCCGAGCCGACGGCCGCCCAGATCGTCGACGAGCTGGTGCGGCTCGGCCTGGTGGCCCGGGGCCAGGACCCGCGCGACCGCCGCCGCTACGCGCTGGAGCTGACGCCCCTGGGCCGCGAACGGCTGGTCGTGGTGCGCGACGCGGCGGCGCGGCTGCGCGAGGACGTCCGCGCCCTGCTCGGCACGGAGGCGACAGAGGAGCTGCGAGCGCTGCTCGGCAAGCTCCTCACGTCATGAGGAGTGCATCTCCTTGGTGGGCCAGGAGCCGTCGGGGGTGAACTGCGGCCCCCAGTAGTGGGGGTTGACCTCGCGCAGCGTGAGCGCGCGCCAGCCGCCTGCCCCGTCGGGCACGCCGACCTCGACGCCGGGCCCCCACAGCGCCAGCCGCTCCTGGCAGACGCCGCAGGGCGGCAGCACGAGCAGCGCGTCGCCCTCCCGGAAGACGCAGACGGAGGCGGTGACCTTCGCGTCGAGCGTGTAGGCCTGGCACAGCGCGCCGGTCTCGTGGCACAGCGACACGCCGCCGTTGAGGTTGTCGAGCCCGACGCTGGTGAGGATGCGGCCGTCGTCGAGGTAAACAGCGGCGGCGCCGCCCTCCTCGCCGGCCGGCCACCGGCGTTCGAGCTGGGCGACGGCCGCGTCGACGAGCTGCTGGTCGAGCCGCATCAGCCGACCGTCACCTGCACGCCCGAGCTCTCGTCGTCGTCCAGGTCGACCTCGACGCCCATCTCCTCGGCCAGGCGCAGCGCCTCCTCGATCAGGGTCTCGACGATCTGCGACTCCGGCACGGTCTTGATGACCTCGCCCTTGACGAAGATCTGGCCCTTGCCGTTGCCGGAGGCGACGCCCAGGTCGGCCTCGCGGGCCTCGCCGGGGCCGTTGACGACGCAGCCCATGACCGCGACCCGCAGCGGCACCTTCAGGCCCTCCAGCCCGGCCTGGACCTGCTCGGCCAGCGTGTAGACGTCGACCTGGGCGCGCCCGCACGACGGGCAGGAGACGATCTCCAGGCCGCGCTCGCGCAGGCCGAGCGACTCCAGGATCTGGTTGCCGACCTTGACCTCCTCGACCGGCGGCGCCGACAGGGAGACGCGGATGGTGTCGCCGATGCCCTCGGCCAGCAGCGCGCCGAACGCGACGGCGGACTTGATCGTGCCCTGGAAGGCCGGCCCGGCCTCGGTGACGCCCAGGTGCAGCGGGTAGTCGCACTTGGCGGCCAGCAGCCGGTAGGCGTTGATCATGACGACGGGGTCGTTGTGCTTGACCGAGATCTTGATGTCGCGGAAGCCGTGCTCCTCGAACAGCGAGCACTCCCACAGCGCCGACTCCACCAGCGCCTCGGGCGTGGCCTTGCCGTACTTCTGCAGCAGCCGGGGGTCGAGGGAGCCGGCGTTGACGCCGATGCGGATCGGCACGCCGTGGTCGGCCGCGGCCTTGGCGATCTCGCCGACCTTGTCGTCGAACTTCTTGATGTTGCCCGGGTTGACCCGGACGGCCGCGCAGCCCGCCTCGATGGCGGCGAAGACGTACTTGGGCTGGAAGTGGATGTCGGCGATGACCGGGATCTGCGACTTCCTGGCGATGATCGGCAGCGCGTCGGCGTCGTCCTGGGACGGCACGGCGACGCGGACGATCTGGCAGCCGGAGGCGGTGAGCTCGGCGATCTGCTGCAGGGTCGCGTTGACGTCGGCGGTCACCGTGGTGGTCATCGACTGCACGGAGACGGGTGCGTCGCCGCCGACGGGCACGCTGCCGACCATGATCTGCCGGGAGTGGCGGCGTTCGGCGAGCGGCTTGGGGCGGAGCGTCGGGATGCCGAGTGCTACAGAAGACATTTCAACCCTTGAGTGTCGACGACGTTGTCCAGTTTAGGTAGCTAGCGGGACTGCCCGGCCGCGAGCTCCGCCGCGCGGGCGCGGGCCCAGGCGTCGGCGGCGAGCACCTCCTCGACCGAGCCGGCCGGGGTGACCTCGTGCTCGTCCACGACGCGGGCGACGGTGTCGACGATCGCCAGGAACGGCAGCCGGCCGCCGATGAACGCCTCCAGGCACGCCTCGTTGGCCGCGTTGTAGACGGCCGGGGCGGTGCCGCCCTCGGCGCCCACGTGCCTGGCCAGCGCCACGGCGGGGAAGGCGGCGTCGTCGAGCGGCTCGAAGGTCCAGGTGTGGGCCCTGGTCCAGTCGACGGGCCGGGCGGCGCCGGTGACGCGCTCGGGGTGGCCGAGCGCGAGCGCGATCGGCAGCCGCATGTCGGGCGGGCTGGCCTGGGCGATGGTCGAGCCGTCGACGTACTCCACCATGGAGTGGATGATCGACTGCGGGTGGACGACGACCTCGATGCGGTCGAAGCCGATGTCGAACAGCAGGTGGGCCTCGATCACCTCCAGGCCCTTGTTGACCAGGGTCGCCGAGTTGATGGTGATCATGGGGCCCATGGACCAGGTGGGGTGGGCCAGCGCCATCTCGGGCGTGACGTCGGTCATCTCCGCGCGGGTCCGGCCGCGGAACGGCCCGCCGCTCGCGGTGACGACCAGCCGCCTGACCGCGTCGGGGTCGTAGCCGTGCGGCCCGGAGGCCCACAGGCACTGCTGCAGGGCGGAGTGCTCGGAGTCGACGGGCAGGATCTGGCCGGGCTTGGCCAGCCGCTTGACCAGCGGGCCGCCGATGATCAGGGACTCCTTGTTGGCCAGCGCGAGCGTGCGCCCGGCCTCCAGCGCGACGAGCGTGGAGGTGAGGCCGAGCGCGCCGTTGATGCCGTTGAGCACGGTGTCGCACGGCCGGGCGGCGAGCTCCGCGACGCCGTCGGGGCCGGCGAGCACCTCGGGGGCGGCGCCGAGCGCGGCCAGCGCCTCCTTCAGGGCGGGCACGGCGGCGGGGTCGGCCACGGCGACGGCCTCCGCCCCGGTCTCGGCGGCCTGCCGGGCGAGGAGGTCGACCTTGCCTCCTCCTGCGGCGAGCGCCGCGACCCGGAAGCGGCCGGGGCAGGCGGCGATGACGTCGAGGGCCTGCGTGCCGACGGAGCCGGTGGAGCCGAGCACGACCACGGAGCGGAGGGACTGTTCATGCACGGATCCATTGTCCCCTCCGCCCGGCCCGCGCGGGCACCGGGAGGCCCAGGTGGTCAACCGGAGTGACCCCAGAGCACCCAGTACGCAAATGCCGGAATATCCCCATATCCGAATCCGCATAAGCCGAGAAATCGCGATATTGCGCAGTTACCTTCCAACCCGAGATCCGGTCCCGGGAGGTAGACAAATGCACCGCGGAGTCACCCTGCTCGCCGCTTTGACCCTCGCCCTGCTCCCGGCCGCGCCCGCGCACGCGGAGCCCAGGCCCGCGCAACGGGCGGCGGCCGACTCCGACCGCGAGCGGCAGGCCGTCCTCGACTACTGGACACCGGCCAGGATGGCCGCGGCCCGGCCGCTCGACGTGGCAGCGCCGCACGCCAAGGCCGCCGCCACCGCCGGCAAGCCGACCGAGGGCGCCCCGTGGACCGCCCCGCCCACCGGCGCCTCCGGCGTGCAGCTGCGGCAGGCGCCCAACAGCGGCGGCCGCCCGTGGACCGGCGGCGGCGTGGTCGCCAAGGCCGCCGGCCGGGTGTTCTTCACCACCCAGGGGCGCAACGCCTCCTGCTCGGGCAGCGCCGTGACCAGCGCCAACAAGAGCGTCGTGCTGACCGCCGGGCACTGCGTGAAGATGGGCGGCGCCTTCCACACGAACTGGGTCTTCGTCCCGGGCTACGACGCCGGGCAGCGGCCGTTCGGCACCTGGCCGGCCACCCGGCTGCTGACCACCCAGGAGTGGAACGCCACCGAGGACATCAACTTCGACGTCGCCGCCGCCGTGGTCGCGCCCCTGGAGGGGCGCTCGCTGACCGACGTGGTGGGCGGCCAGGGCGTCGCGTTCAACCAGCCCAGGCGCCGGCAGATGTACGCGTTCGGCTACCCGGCGGCGGCGCCGTACGACGGGTCCGCGCTCGTCTACTGCAGCGGCCGGGCCTTCGACGACTTCCTGCTGAGCCAGGACCTCGGCCTGACGTGCGACATGACCGGCGGTGCGAGCGGCGGTCCGTGGATGCTGAATTTCAACGAGGCGACCGGTCTCGGCACGCAGAACTCGGTCAACAGCTTCAAATACAGCTTCGCCCCCAATTGGATGTTCGGCCCCTATTTCGGGACGGAAGCCCAATCCGTCTACGAGGCCGCCCAGAACACCGCCACGACCTGAGGTAATTTACCGAAAGTAGTCACAAGAACACATCTCGTGGTGCACACTCGGGGGGCATGACGCTGACCACCCCCGTGCTGGCGGCCGCGCCCCTGGTCGCCGGACTCCTGGGGCCCGCGCTGATCGGCGCCGCCCCCGAGCAGCACCCCGGCCGCCAGGTCGCCGTCCCCGCCGCGGCGCACGGCGACATCGTCGAGCACGTCGCCGCCCGCGGCCCGGCCGACCAGCGCCGGGTGCTCGACTACTGGACCCCGCAGCGCATGTCCAAGGCGCTGCCGATCAGCCTGCTCGGCCTGGTCACCCAGGGCGGCCTGCTGGGCGGCCTCACCGACGCCAAGGAGTCCGGCGGAACCAAGGGCCTCGGCGTGACGGAGCTGAAGAAGGACCTCACCGACCTCACCAGCTCCAGCAACCTCACCGGCACGCTCAACGGCCTGACCGGGGGCACGGGCCTCGGCGCCGCGCCCCAGCTGGCCAACCGCTCGATCGAGCTGGCCCCCGTCAAGCCGCGCCCGCAGCACCAGTCGTCCCGCCCGCTGGCCACCACCTCCGGCTCCCGGTGGGCCGTCGGCGGCGCGGTGGCCAGGACCACCGGCCGGGTCTTCCTCACCATGTCGGGCGTCGACTTCGTCTGCTCGGCCAGCACCGTGCGCAGCGCCAACCGCGACGTCGTCCTCACCGCCGGCCACTGCGTCAAGGACGGCACCGGCGCCTGGGCGCAGAACTGGACGTTCGTCCCCGCCTACGGCACCTCGGGCCGCAAGCCGTACGGGCAGTGGACGGCGCGCCGCATGTTCGTGGCGGGCCCGTGGTCGCGCAGCGCCGACGACAGCTACGACGTCGGCATGGTGGCGCTGGCCACGTCCGGCGGCAAGCACGTCGCCGACGTCGTGGGCACGCAGGAGATCGCCTTCAACGCCAAGCGCGGCGGCCACGCGTTCGGCTTCGGCTACCCGGCCGACCCGCCCTACGACGGCAGCCACCTGGTCTACTGCGCCGGCAAGCTGCGTGACGACCCCTACGGCGACACCCACGACCAGGGGCTGGGCTGCGACATGACGGCGGGCTCCAGCGGCGGGCCGTGGATGTCGGGGTTCGACAGCGCCACCGGCAAGGGCACGATCACGTCCCTGAGCAGCTTCAAGTACAGCAACGACCAGCGCACCATGTACGGCCCGTTCCTGGGCGAGGCGGCCAGGAAGCTGTTCCTCACGGCGGAGCGCGCCTGACCTCCGGGCGGCGCAGGTCGTCGACGTAGAGGGCGAGCAGCGCGCCCTCGTCGGGCAGGGCCGAGAACATGATCTGGCGACGGAGCTGCGCGATCGTCAGGAGCTTGTCCATCCCGGCCCACGACCAGCTGTACGGCGCGGGCTCCCACAGGTCGGGCAGCGACAGCTTCAGGTGCAGCTCCCGCAGGTCGTCCTGCGACCAGACCGGGCGCACGGCGACCAGGTCCACCAAGCTCTGCCATTCGGCGAGCGCGCACTGCGAGCGCCACAGCAGGGCGTAGCTGCGCCACTCGGTCACCACGTCCTCGTGTCCGGGCATGAACTCGCTGGCCCGCAGCTCGGGGGCGCACACGAGGGCGAGCACCATGAGGTTGGCCGAGTAGTAGGCGTATCGGCGCTGCGGCCCGGCGATCCACGGCCGGTAGGCGGCGATGGCGGAGTCCTCGCGCGCGTCCAGCTCCCGGAACAGCCGCAGCACCACCGCCCGCCACCGGTCGGGGTCGTCGGCCAGCTCCTGGAGGAACGAGACCACGGGCAGCCGTGAGGCCAGCGTCGCCCAGGACAGCACGGTGCGCAGCAGCCCGTCGTGCACGCCGGTGAGCACCAGGCTCGACTCCTGGGCGACCAGCTCGCGCAGCAGCGAGGCGACGAGCCTGGCGATGAGGAACTCGCCGAACGTCGCGTGCAGGAACTCGAAGGTGTGCAGCACCTCGCCGTCGCGCACGACCTGGGCGCGGTGCACGAAGAAGGACCTGGCCACGGCCTCGTGCCCGCCGCCGTGCCGCCGGACCGGCGCGGGCTCGCGCCGCCGTTCGGGCAGCAGCACCTCCAGGTCGGCGTCGACCTCCTCGACCGTGGCCCACTGCCGTCCCCGGTTGAACATGGAGGAGGCGACGAACGACAGCCGCAGCAGCTCCAGCTCCACCTGCCTGGCCACCTGCTCGCGCGGGTGGAGCTTCTCCAGCGCGCGTTCGGCGTAGCGGGTCATCAGCCGCTCGTACAGCTCGGCCTGCCCGAGGGTGCCCGGTTCGCGGCGCAGCGCGTTGCCGTCGGCGTCGTAGAAGGCCAGCATGAGCAGCAGCAGCGGTGAGCCCGCCAGGTGCCGCTGGGTCATGGCCACGTCCAGGGTGAACGGCTCCAGCCCGGCGGCCGGGAAGTAGTCGGCGTTGACGGCGTTCCACACCTCGAGCCAGCGCCGGGTGGCGTCGGGGCCGAACGGCTCCAGCCGGGTGACCACGGTGCCCTCGGGCAGCCCGGCACGGTTGGCGACGGCGGTGCGCGAGGTGACGACGACGGCGACGGCCCGCCCGGCGTCGGCCTCCTCGTGCTGGAACCTGGCGACCTTCATCAGGTAGTCCGACTGGCGCACGCCGGTGGCCTGGAGCAGCTCGTCGAACCCGTCCAGGATGATCACGGGCAGCGCGCCGCCGGCCGACCTGGCGATGGCCGGCCAGTCCTGGCGTTCGCCGCTCAGGTGGTGGACGGCCTCCTCGATCTGCTCCTGGATGCCCGCTCCGGCCGACACTTCACGCAGCGGCACCCGTATCGGCAGGAACGGCGCGTCGCGCAGGCGGGCGGCGAGCACCTTGCTCAGCACCGACTTGCCGGAGCCGGGCTGGCCGAGCACGAGGAGGGGCGCCTCGGCCGCCGCCGACGAGGTCAGGAACCCGGCCAGGAACACGGGCAGGTCGGAGCGGATCGGGTGCCCCTCCCACCAGGCGTCGCCGCTCGGGTCGTCGCCGGGCGCGATCCGCGCCGCCCTGAACTGCGGGGTCACGTACGCCTGCGCGAGCGTCGGCAGCCGCAGGCCGATCGGCAGGGCGCCGGTCTCGGCGATGGGCCGGACGAGCGCCGCCTGGTGCAGCCGGTCGAGCGCGGCGGCCCGCTCGGGCAGCGGCTCGCCGGTGGCGACGAGCGAGATGAGCCGCTCCAGCTCGGCCATGCCGGGCAGGCTCGGCTGGTGGTCGGCGATGCCCGCCCAGAACGCGAACTCCGGCACGTCCCTCGCCAGCGTGCGGAAGCGGTCGGTGTAGCGGAGCACGGCCATCTCGGCCAGCTCGTCCCCGTAGGCGGCGGCGGTCCACTGCCGGTCGTGGTCGCCGAGCCGCTCCCACAGGCCCAGCTCCCTGACGTGGGCGAGCAACTGCTGGCCGAGCCCGAGGTAGTAGCCGCGCACGACCGCCACGGTCTCGTCGAAGGAGGTGTGCGGCGAGGGGCACAGCGGCGCGGCCAGCTCCCAGTAGTGCCGCCCGCCGCCCTCGCCCGCGTGCAGCTCGCCGGGCGCGAACGGCAGGTCGAGCGTGTCGACGGCCTCGACGTAGGCGGTGACGACGAGCACGGCGTGCGCGGCCTCGAACCTGTCGGTACGGGAGCGCCAGGTGCTGCCGGGACGCCATTCGCGCCAGCGTCCCAGCAGCTCGGCCCCGAGTTTGACCAGCGCCCCACGGGCCTCCATCACCCCCGCTACGGGCAGGAGCGCGACGGTTCCGGTGCTGACCAGCGCTTCGAGCGCCGGATCAGCGCCGCCGAGTAATCGGACAGCATCGATGTACCGGTATTTGTCCCCCATGCAGCATCGCCGCCTTGGATGGGCCGTTGGTCAAAGGGTGATACCCGTCAATACCATCACTTTCTCGTAAGTAAGATCTTCCATCGCCGATCGCAGGCCCTCACGGCCGATCCCGGAGTCCTTGACCCCGCCGTACGGCATCTGGTCGGCCCGGTACGACGGCACGTCGCCGATGATCACACCGCCGACCTCCAGCTCCCGGTTGGCCCGGAAGGCGGCGTCCAGCGACCGGGTGAACACCCCGGCCTGCAGCCCGTAGGCCGAGTCGTTGACCATCGCGTACGCCTCGTCGATCGAGGCGGCCTTCTGCAGCACCATGACGGGGCCGAAGACCTCCTCGCGGGAGACCTTGGCGTCGGCCGGGACGTCGGCGAGCACGGTCGGGGCGATGGTGGCGCCCTCCCGGGTGCCGCCGGCCAGCACGCGGGCGCCGGCGTCGACGGCCTCGCGCACCCACTGCTCGACCCGTTCGGCGGCGGCCTCGGAGACGAGCGGGCCGACCTGCGTCTTCTCGTCGGCCGGGTCACCGGTGACGAGCCCGGCGACGGCCGGGAGCAGGCGCTCGACGAACGCGTCGTACACCGGCGCCTCGACGATCACCCGCTGCACGGCGATGCAGCTCTGCCCGGCCTGGTAGTTGGAGAACAGCGCCACCCGCTTGGCCGCCCAGTCGAGGTCGGCGTCGGCCAGCACCACGGCCGCCGCGTTGCCGCCCAGTTCCAGCGTCACGTGCTTGCGCGGCACCTGGTCGGCGATGGCGTAGCCGACGGGGGCCGAGCCGGTGAACGACACCACGGGCAGCCTCGGGTCGGCGACGAGCGCGGCGGCGCGCTCGTTCTCGATGGGCAGCACCGAGAACATGCCGGCGGGCAGGTCGGTCTCGGCCAGGATCTCGCCGAGCACCAGCGACGACAGCGGCGTGGCGGGCGCGGGCTTGACGATGACCGGCGCGCCGACCGCGATGGCGGGCGCGACCTTGTGCGCGACCAGGTTGAGCGGGAAGTTGAACGGCGTGATCGCCAGCACCGGACCCTTGGGCACGCGCGAGACGTAGGCCAGCCGCCCGGCGGCGGCGGGCTCGGTGTCGAGCCGCTGCACGTCGCCGGACCAGCGCCGGGTCTCCTCGGCGGCGAACCGGAACGTGGAGATGGCGCGGCCGACCTCGCCGCGCGCCCAGAAGATCGGCTTGCCGTTCTCGGCGGTGATCAGGTGGGCGAGCTCGTCGGCCCGCTCGGCCAGCCGCCGGGACACGTGCGCGAGCGCTTCGGCGCGCACGTGCACCGGCAGCGCGGCGGCCTCGCCGGCCACCGCCCGCGCGGCCGCGATCGCCTCCTCGACCTGCTCGCCGGTCGGCACCGAGTATCGGCCGACCTCGCGCCCGTCGAGCGGATTGGTCACGCTCAGCTCGGCGTCCCCGGTGGCGGGGCGTCCGGCGAGCCAGAAGGTACGCACGTCCATACCCACGACGTTATGCCAAGCGGACAGAGGGGGATTTACACCAGGCTGCACAAGACTCCCGCCTGGCCCCACCGTTACGTACAAGCCCTCTTGTATACCCACTGTGTAACAGAAGTAGGCCTAATTCAGGATGTTTACGATGCGGAGCGGTTTGAACGGTCTCTGCCCTGGCTAAGTCATCGATGCGGGTCCCTCAGCGCGGCGGGCCCCCGAGCAGAAAGGCGTGGGCCCATGACCTCCTCGGCGCCGCTTGGGCTCCAGGGCGCCTACCTGCTGGGCGAACGGGCCGGCCAGGACGAGCTTCGTTCCAGACTGCTGGACGTCGCGGTGAACCTGCTGGTCACCGACGGAGCCGACAGCCTCACGATGCGCAGGATCGCCACCGAGGCCGGCTGCACCACCACCGTCATCTACACGATGTTCGGCAACAGGGAGGGGCTGGCCGAAGCCCTCTACCTGGAGGGGTTCGAGCGCTTCCGGCGCATCCTCGACGCGGTGCCGCAGCGCCGCGACCCCTTCGAGCACCTGACGGCGCTCGCCCCGGCCTACCGGCAGGCGTGCCTGTCGGAGCCCGGCTACTACAGCCTCATGTTCGAGCGGGCGATCCCCGGTTTCGAACCCAGCGAGCGCGCCCGCACCCTCGCCCGGGCGGCGCTCAACATCTTCGACCGGGTGATCGCCGACTGCATCTCGGCGGGGCGGCTCGTCCCCACCCAGCCCCGCAAGATCGCCGACGCCCTCTGGGCCGCCGCCCAGGGCGCGATCAGCCTCGAACGCGCGGGCCACCTGCGTGACGGCCGCACCTTCGAGGCGGTGACGACGGCCACGATCTGCTGCTACCTGGTGGAGCGCGCCTAGCGCCTGGCCGCCTCCAGCGCGAACCACAGCTCGGCCCGCACCGCGGGGTCGTCGAGATCGCGTCCCAGCAGCTCGGCGACCCGCCGCATCCGGTAGCGCAGCGTGTGCCGGTGCACGCCCAGCCGCTGCGCCGCCGCGTCCCAGTGCCCGTTGCACTCCAGGTACGCGCGCAGCGAGGCGACGAGGTCGGGCCGCGCCCCGTAGGCGGTGAGCGGCCCCAGCAGCGCGGTCGCGAACGCCTGCGCCACGGCCGGGTCCAGCAGCCCGACGAGCCCCTGCCCGGCCAGCTCGGCGAAGCGCACCACGCCGCCCCGGCTCGCCGCGCGGGCCCGCACGGCCTGGTCGATCCCGGCCCGCAGCTCGCCGTAGCGGCAGGCGGTGCTCACCCCCACAGCCCCCTCGACCGCCCCGGCGACCTCGTCGGCAGCCCCTTCCTCCACCAGCACGACGCCGGCGCCACCGGCCGCCCCTTCCGCCACCAGCGCAACGCCGGCGCCACCGGCCGCCCCGCCTTCCACCGGCGCGCCGCCGCCCGCCGCCTGGGGCAGGCGGGTGGCGAACACCGTGGCCTCGACGCTCTCCAGGGCCTCCGCCGGGACGGCCAGCACGGCGAACGGCTCGCCGGGCAGCCGGCCGCCGAGCGCGTCCAGCACCGCCCGCGCCCGCTCGTCCTCCCCCGCCAGCAGCAGCTCCAGCACCGCCTGCCGGACCCGCCGGGCGGCCTCCCGCTGCGCGCCGCCCTGCTCCAGGGCGAGCGTGAGCAGCGACCCGGCCGCGTTGATCACCGTGTGGGCGACCGGCGTGAACGCCTCCCGCGCCCCCACGGCGAAGTAGCCGCGCGGCCGCGCCCCGCCGCCGAGCGGCTGGAGCACGACGTGGCCCTCGGGCCCGGACAGCGACAGGCTGGCGGGCATCCGCGTGCCGCGCAGCCGGCCGAGCTCCCCCGTCACCGCCTCGGCCCGCGCCCCGCGCGTGGCGTGGCGCACCTGCCCGGTCTCGTCCAGCAGCACCGCCCAGCCGCCGACCTCGGCGGCCAGCCGGTCGACGACCGCGTGCAGCCCCTCGGGCCGCAGCGCCGCCCGCGTCAGCCGCCCCTGCGCGGCGAACGCGCGGGTGATCTCCTCGTACTGCTCGGCGGCCAGCAGCTCGCCGACCGTCTTGCCGATGGCGATGAACGGCGTCTCCCGGGGCACCTCCAGCAGCGGCAGCCCGGCCTCCTCTGCGGCGGTCACGAGCGCGGGCGGCACCTCGTCGTGGGAGAGCCCGACTCCGAAGCCGAGCCCGGCCACGCCCCGCGCCACCAGCCGGGCAACATAGCCGGAAAAATCACCTTCCAGGCGCATCCCGGTGGTGAGCAGCAGCTCGTCACCCTCCAGGAACGGCGTCGGATCCTCCAGCTCGCTGACCGCCACCCAGCGCACGGCCGAGTCCAGCGGGCCGGCCAGCGACCGCAGCCCCATCCGCCGCACCACGGTCCGCAGCGAAGGCGCCATCGCGAGTTGTCCATTCCGGCAAAGGTGAGCACCCACAGTGTGCCATATCGCCCTATCGGAGCAGGCGGGCGGCCACCGTACCGTCAGAGCCATGAGCATTCCCCAGGAGCGTCGCCTCGTCACCGCCATCCCCGGCCCCAAGTCGCAGAAGCTGCTGGCCCGCAAGCAGGCCGCCGTCCCCCCGGGAATCGGCACCACGCTGCCGGTCTTCGTGACCCGCGCCGGCGGCGGCGTGCTGGAGGACGCCGACGGGAACTCGCTGATCGACTTCGGCTCCGGCATCGCCGTCACCAACGTCGGCAACGCCGCCCCCAAGGTGGTCGAGCGTGTCCAGAAGCAGGCCGCCGACTTCACCCACACCTGTTTCATGGTCACCCCGTACGAGTCGTACGTGCGCGTGTGCGAGAAGCTGAACGAGCTCACGCCGGGCGACCACGAGAAGCGCACGTTTTTGGTCAACAGCGGCGCCGAGGCCGTGGAGAACGCGGTCAAGGTCGCCAGGCTCGCCACCGGCCGCCAGGCGGTCGTCGTGTTCGACCACGGCTACCACGGCCGCACCCTGCTCACGATGACGCTGACGGCCAAGAACATGCCGTACAAGCAGGGCTTCGGCCCGTTCGCGCCCGAGGTCTACCGGGTGCCGCTGGCCTACCCGTTCCGCTGGCCGACGGGCCCCGAGAACTGCGCCGAGGAGGCCGCCGCCCAGGCCATCGACATGATCGGCAAGCAGATCGGCGCCGAGAACGTGGCCGCCGTGGTGATCGAGCCGATCGCCGGCGAGGGCGGCTTCATCGAGCCCGCCAAGGGCTTCCTGCCGAGGATCGCCGAGTTCTGCCGCGCCAACGGGATCGTGTTCGTGGCCGACGAGGTGCAGACCGGCTTCGCGCGCACCGGTGACCTGTTCGCCTGCGAGGACGAGGGCGTGGTGCCCGACATCATCTGCACCGCCAAGGGCATCGCGGGCGGCCTGCCGCTCGCCGCGGTGACGGGCCGGGCCGAGCTCATGGACACCGTGCACGCGGGCGGCCTCGGCGGCACCTACGGCGGCAACCCGCTGGCCTGCGAGGCGGCGCTGGGCGTGCTGGAGACCATCGAGGAGGAGGACCTGGTCGGCCGCGCCCGCCGCATCGGGGACGTGATGATCCCGCGACTGCTGGCCATGAGCGAGAGGTTCGACATGATCGGCGACGTCCGGGGACGCGGCGCGATGATCGCCGTCGAGCTCGTCGTGCCGGGCACCAAGGACCCGAACCCGGCCGCCGTCCAGGAGGTCGTCCGGCGCTGCCACGCGGAGGGGCTGCTGGTGCTGACCGCGGGCACGTACGGCAACGTGCTGCGCTTCCTGCCGCCGCTGGTGATGCCCGAGCACCTGCTTGAGGAGGGGCTCGGCATCCTGGAGAAGGCTTTCGCCAGCCTGTAGATAAACCCGCAAATCGGGCATCCAGCTTGTTGCTGGATGCCCGATTTTGTTGGTGTAAGACCTGTCGT
The DNA here is from genome assembly GCF_041950485.1 of Nonomuraea sp. ATR24. NCBI lineage: Bacteria > Bacillati > Actinomycetota > Actinomycetes > Streptosporangiales > Streptosporangiaceae > Nonomuraea > Nonomuraea sp. ATR24. The sequence continues at coordinate 13,832 of NZ_JBGNUU010000031.1, read as the reverse complement.
CCGGGTAGAGAAATCACCTGGCCTTGACGCGAAGCTAGCGGAGCACGGACGCGGCCGGGGTTATAACGGATCCGACATGAAGCCGGGCGAGCGCCGCGGGGAGCGTGATGAACTGGGGTCCGACCAGAACGGCTGGGGAGATGTTGACGTTCGACCCTGAGGGCATGAGCTGGGCGCAGCGCCAGGGCGACGCCTGCGTCGTCTGCCACAAGCGGTGGCCGCGTCCGCGCGTGCGGGTGGGCCGCTTCCCCGACGACATGACGGCCCTGGCCTGCACCGACTGCGCCGAAGCCCTCATCCCGTCGCCGCTGGCCACCGTCGTGGCCTTCCCGTCACGCTGACCACGCCGCACTGACCAAGCCGCACTGACCACGCCACTGACCAGGCCGCACTGGCCACGCCAACACCGACCACGCACACAGCCCCCGTACGCGCCGGGGGCCGCCTCTCGGGAGACGAGACGCCCCAGGGCGGGTGGGACCGCCCGGGGGCGTCTCAGCAGGCGCGCTCAGCGGGGGGATAGGGCGCGCCCGCCGCGGGCGAGGTCACCGGCCGGCCGTCACTTCGCGAGCTCACGCCACCGGGCGGTCCAGGTGGCGTAGTCCACGCACTCTCCTTCCGGCGGACGGCAGTCGCCCGGCGGCCGCACCGCGAAGGCGATGCGGTCGAGCCGTGGTGACCTGGTCGCACCGTACGCCTCACAGACCGGTTTGGCGCGGCCTTTGCACGCCTTGGTATTGGCCGGCGCCAGCCCGAGCCACGCGGCGGCGTCACGCTGGGAGTCGGGGTCGGTCATCCGGTTGAGCCATAGGTAGGCGCAGCCCGTGTCGGTGACGCCGGAGCCGAGCATCCACGAGTCGGCCCACCCGGTGGCCTTGCGCGCGGGGACCGCCTTGACCTTCTTGCCGGCCTTCTCCAGCAGCATCCGGTGGTAGGGCGTCGCCTGGGCGTAGTCGATCGAGCCGGTGGCGAAGCCCTTGATCAGGTCGAGCGGGTTCTTCCAGTAGGTGCGGTCCTCGTGGCCCTCCAGCCCCTCCGCCACCCGGTCGAGCTGGGTGGCGGTCAGCTCGAACGGCCGGTCGACGGCGTCGTCGACGAGCGCCGCGTCGGCCAGCGTCAGCGGGCTGTCCTTGAGCATCACGCGCCCGGCCTTGAGCACCTGGCCCAGGTCGCCGCCCTTGACCCGCTCCGGGTCGTAGAGGAACTCGTGGTAGCCCCACAGGAACGGCACCCCGTAGGCCTTGCCGGAGTCGCTCACCAGCTCGCGCAGCGGCTCCAGCAGGTCGTCGTAGCCCTCGATCTCGGCCGTGTCGATGGGCTGCACCTGCTTGGCCTCGATCATGGAGGCCGCCAGCACCGGATCGGCGGCGATCACGTCGTAGGGCCGCTCGGCGACGCGGGCGGCCATCTCCTCGGGCGTGGAGACCGTGTCGAGCCGGGCCACCCGGCAGCCGGTCTCCTTCTCGAACGTGCCCGTCCAGTTGGCCTGCGGGCTGGTGCCGCCGTATTCGGCATAGCCCCGGTAGGCGAGGATCTGCAGGGTGCCGTCGCGCTGCGTGGGGCTCGTGGTGGGCTTGGGCGACGGCGTGGCCGCGCCGGTGCCGGCCAGCATCGCCAGGGCGGCCAGGGCCAGGGCGGGAGCGCGTCGGAGATCCACGCCCTGGAGCTTACCGGGGCCCCGGGCGGGCGGAGCCGAAGCCCGCCCGCCTGTGGACAACCTACTTGTTCGTCGGGAATCCCAGGTTGACGCCGCCGTGGGACGGGTCGAGCCAGCGGGAGGTGACGACCTTGCCGCGGGTGTAGAAGTGCACGCCCTCGGTGCCGTGGGCGTGCGTGTCGCCGAAGAGCGAGGACTTCCAGCCGCCGAAGCTGTAGAACGCCATCGGCACCGGGATCGGCACGTTGATGCCGATCATGCCGACCTCGATCTCGTTCTGGAAGCGCCGGGCTGCGCCGCCGTCGTTGGTGAAGATCGCGGTGCCGTTGCCGTACTCGCCGGCGTTGATGACCTCGACGCCCTCCTCGTAGGAGCCGACGCGGACGATCGACAGGACGGGCCCGAAGATCTCCTCGACGTGCACCCGCGAGCCGGGCCTGACGTGGTCGACGACGGTCGGCCCGAGCCAGAACCCGGGCGTCTCCGACGCCTTGCCGCCGCCGCGCACCGGCGTCTCGCGGCCGTCGACGACCACCTTGGCACCCTCCTCGACGGCCACGTCGAGGTAGGAGGCGACCTTGTCGCGGTGCGGGCCGGTGACGAGCGGGCCCATCTCGGAGTCGGGGTCGTCGCCGGGGCCGATGGTCAGCCGCTCGACCCGTTCGACGATCTTCTGCACGAGCTCGTCGCCGACGGGGTCGACGGCCAGCACGACGGAGATCGCCATGCACCGCTCGCCCGCCGAGCCGAACCCGGCCGACACCGCGGAGTCGGCCACCAGGTCGAGGTCGGCGTCGGGCAGCACGAGCATGTGGTTCTTGGCGCCGCCGAGCGCCTGGACCCGCTTGCCGTGGGCCGATCCGGTCTCGTAGACGTACCGGGCGATCGGGGTGGAGCCGACGAACGAGACGGCGCGCACGTCGGGGTGCTCCAGCAGCCGGTCCACCGCAACCTTGTCGCCCTGCACGACGTTGAACACGCCGTCGGGCAGCCCGGCCTCCTGCCAGAGCCGCGCCATGAGCAGCGACGCCGACGGGTCCTTCTCCGACGGCTTGAGCACGAACGCGTTGCCGCACGCGATCGCGATCGGGTACATCCACATCGGCACCATGGCCGGGAAGTTGAACGGCGTGATCCCGGCGACGACGCCGAGCGGCTGCCGGATCGAGTAGGAGTCCACGCGGGTGGACACCCCTTCGGAGAAACCGCCCTTGAGCAGGTGCGGGATGCCGCAGGCGAACTCCACGACCTCCAGCCCGCGGGCCACCTCGCCGAGCGCGTCGGAGTGGACCTTGCCGTGCTCGGCGGAGATCAGCGCCGCCATCTCGTCGCGGTGGGCGTACAGGAGCTCGCGGAAGCGGAACAGCACGTGCGCGCGCCTGACCAGCGACGTGTCACGCCACTCGGGGAACGCGGCCGCCGCGGCGGCGACCGCCGCGTCGACGTCGGCCGCCGACGCCATCGCGACCGTGCCGCTGACCTCCCCGGTCGCCGGGTTGAAGATCTCGCTCGTACGGGGGTCACCGTCGACGAGCTTTCCGCCGATCCAGTGCTTGACTGACTTCACTGCTGCGCCGCCTCCGCGTTGATGACTTCGAGCGCGCCGACGATGATGCCGAGCCCCTCGGCGGCCTCGTCGACGGTCAGGGTGAGCGGCGGCGCCATGCGGATCGCGGTGCCGTACAGGCCGCCCTTGCCGGCGAGCAGGCCGGCCTTCTTGGTCTCCTCCATGAAGCGGGCGGCCTGGGCCGGGCTCTCCAGCTCGACGGCGAACATCAGGCCCTTGCCGCGCACCTCCTTGACGATGGGCAGGCGGGCGGCGGCCTCGCGCAGGCCGTCGATGATGATCTTGCCGGTCCTGGCGGCGTTGGCCTGGAGGTCGCGGTCGAGGACGTAGTCGAGGGTGGCGTTGGCGGCGGCCATGGAGATCGGGTTGCCGCCGAACGTCGCCAGGCCGACGGCGGGCAGGACGTCCATCAAGTCGCCGCGCGCCACGACGCCGCCGACGGCGAACCCGTTGCCCAGGCCCTTGGCGAACGTCATCATGTCGGGCGTCACGCCGTGGTTCTGGATGCCGAAGAACGCGCTGCCGGTGCGTCCCCAGCCGGTCTGCACCTCGTCGGAGATGAACAGGATGCCCTGTTCGTCCAGGACCTCCTTGTAGGCGGCGAACAGCCCGTCGGGCGGCATGGTGAAGCCGCCCACGCCCTGGATCGGCTCGGCGATGAGCGCGGCGACGTCGCCCGCGACGGCGGTGGCGAGCACGTGGCGCAGGTCCTCGGTGCACGCGCGGATGTAGTCGGCGTCGGACAGGCCCTTGAACTGGGTCAGGTGCCGGTCGGTGCCGTGCAGGAAGTGCGCGTTGAGCGGGGAGAGCGAGTTGTTCTTCCAGGCCCGGTTGGAGGTGACGCCGATGGCGCCGAAGCTGCGGCCGTGGTAGCTCTGCCGCATGGCGAGCACCTGGTCGCTCTTGCGCGCGCAGGTGGCCAGGAGCAGGGCGGTCTCGTTCGCCTCGGTGCCGGAGTTGGTGAAGAACACCTTGGCGTCGGGGATGCCGGACAGCCTGGCGATCTTCTCGGCGAGCTCGACCTGGCCGCGCAGCAGGTAGACGGTGCTGGTGTGGACGACGCCGGTGGCGAGCTGGCGCTCGACGGCCTCGCGCACCTCCGGCACGTCGTAGCCGATCATGTTGGTCAGGATGCCGGCGAAGAAGTCGAGGTAACTCTTGCCGTCGGCGTCGACGACACGGTTGCCCTTGCCGCTGACGATCTCGATGGGCTCGTCGTAGTTGAGGCTCACCCAGGCGGGGATCACGGCCCTGTGGCGCGCGAGAAGCTCGGACATGTCTTGAGTATCGCTGTTGCCGCGACTTCCCCGGAACGGCAAGATGTCGGCCTGTCGCCGAATTGGCTTACATACTGTCGACCCGGGGCCGAGAAGAGGTTTCGTCGGGATGGGTGATGGTATGGCTACGTCTAGCAGGGAATATGTGAGATCGCCCCTCCAGGGGGAAGCCTTCTGGAGCACCGTCCAGAAGACGCGACAGGCGGTCTGGCGACCGTCGTAAGACCGCCGGATCGGGGGAACCCAATGCGCAAGACGCTCACGGGTCTGGGGCTGGCCTTCTTCCTGACGCTCGCCCCGGCCGCGGCCGCCACGGCGGACACACCCGTTCAGGCCGCGCAGAGCCAGGTCAATCCGTCACCTCAGCCGACCGACACCCGAGACGAAGGCGGCAGCAACGCCGGCCTGTGGGGCCTGCTGGGCCTGCTCGGGCTTCTGGGCCTGACCGGCATGCGCAAGCAGAAGAGCCAGGTCGGCACGGCCGAGCACATGACCAATCGGCCGCACCGCAACCCGTAAGGTCCTCGCGCGGGATCCCCGTGCCGGCGAGCCCGGCACGGGGATCCCCCGTCCCACCGGCCCCCGTCCCTTAGGGGATCACCCGTCCGCCTGCGGGCGTACGGCCGGCGTACGGGCTACGCCGCCGGAGGCACCCGCAAAGCCCACTCCCGGGCGACGACCGGCGCGGGTCCGGTCCGCCACCATCGGGTCATCACGACAGCAGACCCGAGGAGACCGGCATGACGCTCGCCCTGGACCACGCCCCCGCCACCACCCACCCCGGGCCGCCCAAGCTCGACCGCGACCAGCTCCGCCAGGCCCAGCAGGACACGCTCGCCACCCCGCGCATGAAGTACAGCCTGCTGGCCAGGATGATGTTCAAGCCCGTGGACCTCATGTACGGCAAGGAGGGCTCGTACACGAAGTTCGCCATGCTGGAGATCATCGCCCGGGTGCCCTACCAGGCGTGGGAGCGGATGGGCTACTGGGCGGTGCACCGCCACAGAGGCCGCTCGGCGCTGGCCCGCCGGGTCTTCGAGCGCATCGTCGAGGCCCGTGCCGACCAGGACAACGAGCAGTGGCACCTGCTCATCATGCAGGACCTGGTGCAGCGCTCCGGGCACCGTCAGGGCTGGCTGCTGCACCGGGCCGCGCCCTGGCTGATCGCGTTCTTCTACTACCACGTGTCGTGGGTGCTGTTCCTGGTCCGGCCCGACTGGAGCTACCGGCTCAACGCCGAGTTCGAGGACCACGCCGAGCACGAGTACATGACGTTCGTGGCGGACAACCCGGACCTGGACTTCGTCCCCGACCCGGGCGCCTACGCCGCCGAGTACGGCCGTTACCGCTCGGTGGCCGACCTGCTGCGGCAGATCGGCCACGACGAGCGGACGCACAAGCTCGACAGCCTGCGGAGCATGCGCGAGCCCCGCATCCGCTAGGCGCTCACCGGCTCGGGCGCGGTGTCCGGCGCGGTGGCGGCGGGCCGGAGCACGAGGAGCGCGAGCAGCGCCGCGGCCAGGCAGAACCCGGCGCCCACGAAGCAGCCGACGTGCATCGCGTCGGTGAACGCCGCCTTGGCCGGCTCGACCAGCTCGGGCGTCCGGAACGCGACGCCGATCGACTCCCTGGCCGCCTCGGGCGCGCCCGCCGGCATGGACGAGGTGAACACCCCGGCCAGCACGCTGCCCAGCACGGCGATGCTCAGGGCCAGGCCGACCTGCTGGACGGTGTCGTTCATGGCCGAGCCCACCCCGGCGTGCTCCAGCGGGATCGCGTTCATCAGCGACGCGTAAGCCGACGGCCCGGCCAGGCCGCCGCCGACGCCCATGAGCACGAGCCCGATCAGCAGCCCCAGGTAGCCGGTGGTGGTGGCCATCACCAGGAACCCGCCGGCCATGACGGCCAGCCCGGAGGCGATCAGCGTCCGGTTGGTGACCTTCTTGCCGAGCCCGGCGCCGACCCCGTTGAAGATCGCCGCGGCCACGGCGTAGGGCAGCAGGGCCAGCCCGGCCTTCGTCTCCCCGTAGCCCAGCACGAACTGCAGGTACTGCGTCAGCATCAGCATCACGGCCCCGGCCCCGAACGCCATGAGCAGGATCGAGAACGACGCCCCGCTGAAGTTGCGGTTCCTGAACAGCCGCAGCGGCAGCATCGGATGGGCCGAGCGCCGCTCCCACCACACGAACACGCCCAGCGTGACCACGGCCAGCGCGATGATCACCGGGTCGAAGACCCGCTCGATGATCACGTAGACGGCGGCGGTCAGCCCGACCACCGACAGCACCACGCCCACCGGGTCGATCGGGCGCCCGGCGCTGCGGGTCTCCGGCATCAGCACCAGCGCGGCCACGATGGCGATCAGCGCGATGGGGATGTTCAGCAGGAACACCGACCCCCACCAGTAGTGCTCCAGCAGGAAGCCGCCCAGGGTCGGCCCGATGATCACGCTGATCATCGCCACGCCGCCCCAGATGGCCATGGCCTTGCGCCGCTCGTCCGCGTCGAAGACCGTCATCAGGATCGACAGCGTCGACGGCATCAGGATGGCCCCGCCGACGCCCATGAGCGCGCGCGACCAGATGAGCTGCCACGGCTCCCCGGACAGCACGGCCAGCACCGAGGCCCCGCCGAACAGCGCCAGCCCGATGATCAGGAACTTCCGGCGGCCGAACCGGTCGGACAGGCTCCCCGCCGTCAGCAGCAGCCCGGCGAAGGCCAGCACGTACGAGTCCAGGATCCACTGGATGTCGGACGGCGTCGCGCCCAGGTCCTCGATCAGCGAGGGGATGGCCAGATTGAGCACCGTGCCGTCGACGGACAGCACGAGCAGCGACAGACAGAGTACGGCGAGGACCCACCAGCGACGGGGGTCTCGCACAGCGTTCGATTCCACTCGCACACTGTACGACAACACTCGTACAGTGTGCGAGTGGAATTATCCTGGGAGCATGACCAAGCAGTTCAGCACCGTCTGGCTCCGGGAAGCCCGTCCCGCCAAGAGCACCGGCCGCAGCCGCGACGAGATCGTCCACGCCGCCGTCGAGCTGCTCGACGCCGACGGCCTCGACGGGCTCAGCATGCGCAGGCTCGGCGCCAAGCTGAGCGCGGGCGCGACCAGCATCTACTGGTACGTGGCCAACAAGGAGGAGCTGCTGGAGCTGGTCTACGACGAGATCTGGGGCGAGCTGCGGCTGCCCGAGCCCACGGCGGAGACCTGGCGGGTCACCGCGTCGGCCTTCGCCCACGACATGCGCCGGGTGATCCTGCGCCACCCCTGGTCGGCCTCGCTCATCGGCCGCCTGCCCGCGCTCGGCCCCAACGCGCTCGGCGCCGCCGACACCCTGCGCAGGAGCTTCCACCTGGCCGGCTTCGAAGGGCTGGAGATCGACTACGCCAACACCACGCTGACCTCGTACGTGTTCGGCATCACGATCCCGGAGGTCGCCTGGGCCCAGAAGGTCGCCGAGACCGACTATCCCGACGAGAGCATCCGCGAGACGGTCGCCCTGCTGGCCGCCGACTATCCGGACCTGGCGAGCCGCATGAACGAGGTGCAGAGCTCCGACACTGACGCGGTGCGCGAGATGGCCTTCAGCTTCGGGCTCGACGCGGTGCTCGACGGGCTCTCGGCACGCCTCGTCGCCTAGCAGATTGTCAGCCTGCGCGGACTCGATCTTACAAGCTGATCGGATAGGCTCGGCTCGTGCTCCCCACCATCGCCGACATCCTCGCCCTGGAGAGCGTCCGCCGGGGCAACCCGCGCGTGGTCGCGGGCGCGGACCGGCTCGACACCCGCGTGCGGTGGGTGCACGTGGGCGAGATCGCCGACATCGCGCAACTGCTGCGCGGCGGCGAGCTGGTGCTCACCACCGGCGTGGCCCTGCCCGACGACCCCGACAAGCTGGCCGACTACATCGGCGAGCTGTCGTCCGTCGGCGTCTCCGGCCTCATCGTCGAGCTGGGCCGCCGCTTCGTCCACGAGCTGCCCCGCGCCGTGGTCAAGACGGCCGAGGAGCACGGGTTGCCGCTGGTCGTGCTGACCCGCGAGACCCCGTTCGTGCAGATCACCGAGGCCGTCCACGCCCGGATCATCGACATCCAGCTGGAGGAGCTGCGCGCCTCCGAGCAACTGCACGAGGTGTTCACCGAGCTGTCGGTCGAGGGCGCCTCACCGGCCGAGGTGCTGGCCCAGGTCTCCCGGCTGTCGGGCCGCCCGGTCCTGCTGGAGAACCTCGCCCACCAGGTGCTGGCCTGCGAGTCGGCGGGCCGCGACACCGGCACGCTGCTGGCAGGCTGGGAGACCAGGTCCCGCGCGGTCGCCCCGGCCGAGCGCACCGCCTACGACGCCGCCTCCGGCTGGCTCGTCACCACCGTCGGCGCCCGCGGCCAGGACTGGGGGCGCCTCATCCTGCTGTGCGACGCCCAGCCCTCTCCGCGCGAGCTCGTGCTGGCCGAGCGCGCCGCCACCACGCTCGCCCTCGGCCGCCTGCTGGAACGCCACCAGGAATCGCTCGAACGCCAGGCGCACGGCACGATCATCACCGGCATCCTCACCCACGCCTACGCCGACCCCGACGAGGCCGCCGCCCGCGCCAGGGCCGTCGGCGTCCCGCTCACCGGCCGCAGGCTCGTCAGCGTCGTCATCCGCCCGACCGACCTGGCCGAGCAGGCGCTCGACGGGCAGGCCGAGCTCGGCGAGCTGGCCGAGGCCACCGCCGCCGCCTGCCGCGAGGCCCGGCTGCCCGCCCTCGTGGGCGCCCTCGACCAGGACCGCGTGGGCGTGCTGCTGCCGCTGCCGCCGCGCACCGCCGTCGAGCCCGCGCTGACCTCGCTCGCCGAGCGGCTGCGCGCCCTGTCGAAGTCCGGCGGCGCGTTCGTGCTCGCCTCCGGCTCGGTCGTCGAATCGATCCGCGACGTGCGGCGCAGCTTCCTGGAGGCCGAGCAGGTGGCCGACGTCGCGGTCCGCCAGCCCGACGGCCGCCCCTTCTACCGGCTGCCCGACCTGCGGCTGCGCGGGCTGCTCCACCTGCTGCGCGACGACGCCAGGCTGCAGACGTTCGCCGAGCGCGAGCTGGGCGCGCTGCTGGCGCACGACGCCCAGCGCGGCGGCGACCTGACCCGCATCCTGCGCATCTACCTCGACGCCGGGCGCAACAAGGCCGTGGCCGCGCAGAAGGCCCACCTGTCCAGGCCCGCCTTCTACGACCGGCTGCGCCGCCTGGAGCGCATCCTCGACACCGACCTGGACGACTCGGAGTCCTGCCTGTCGCTGCACGTCGCGCTGCTGGCCCTGGAGTCGTTCCGCCGCAACGCCCGCCCCGAATGAGGTCGCGCCGCCTAGCGTCTGCGGTGTGCCCCTCTTCTACAACCCCCTGGAGGCGGCGGCCCACCGGCTGTCGCTCGTTCCCCCGATGTTCGACTACTTCGGCGCCCTGGGCGTGCACGCGATCGTCGCGGCGGCGCGGCTGGGCCTGTTCGACGCGCTGCGCGACGGGCCGCTGACCGGCGACGAGCTGGCCGCCGCCCGCGGCCTGGACGGGCGCGCCGCCCGGGTGCTGCTCGACAGCCTCGCCGCGCTCGGCTACCTGCGCCGGCGGCGCGGGCGCTACGCGCTCACGCGCGCCTCCCGCCGCTGGCTCGTCACCGGCTCGGCCACCAGCCTGCTGGAGGGGCTCACGTTCTGGGAGCGTACGGCGTGCGTGATCTGGCCGGAGACCGAGAAGGCCGTCCGCGACGGCACGCCGCCCGTCCCCCTCTACACGCTGACCGAGCAGGACCCGGAGCTGTCGCGCTCGTTCCAGGCGTGGACGGCGGCGCTCGCCGGGCAGCAGGCCCCGGCGGCGGCCCGCGCCATCCCCGTTCCCCGGCACGCCCGGCGGCTGCTCGACGTGGGCGGCGGCCACGCCCTCTACAGCGTGGCGCTGCTGCGCCGCCATCCGGCGCTGCGCGCCACCGTGCTCGACCTGCCGCAGGCGCTCCTGTCGGCGGCCGAGCACCCCCGCCTGACGCTGCGCGCCGGCTCGTTCCTGGACGGCGACCTGGGCGACGGCTACGACGTCGTCCTGCTGTTCAACGTCATCCACCTGCTGGACGACGCCGAGACGGCGGCGCTGCTGCGCCGGGTGTCCGCCGCCCTGAACCCCGGCGGCGTCGTGGCCATCGGCGACCAGTTCGGCGACCGCCTCTTACCCGGGCGGGCCAGCCGCGGCCTGATGCGGCTGCTGGACCTCAACTACCTCGTCGCCGGCGGCGGCCGGGTGCGCGCGTTCTCACAGGTCGCGGACCTGCTGCGGGAGGCGGGCTTCGAGCGGCCGCGCCACCGCCGCCCCTGGCGCTCCCCCGTCACCCAGCTCGCCCTCGCTAGAACCCCATCGCGGCACGTACCTCGTCCAGCGTCTTGATCGCCCGCTCGCGGGCCGCCGCGTTGCCGTCGCCGAGCACCTCCCTGGCCTCCGCCACGGTGTGCTCGCGGCGCCGCGCCCTGATCGGGGCCAGGAACTCGTTGACCGCCTCGGTCGCCAGCGCCTTGAGCCGCGACGCGCCCCCGTCGCCGATCTCGTCGGCGAGCTCCTGCTGTGTCCGCCCCAGGCACAGGGACGCCAGCGTGAGCAGGCTCGCCACGCCCGGCCGGTTCTCCGGGTCGAAGGTGATCAGCCGCTCGGAGTCGGTGGGCGCCTTGCGGATCAGCGCCGCCGTCTCGTCCTCGGTGGCCGACAGCGCGATCGCGTTGCCCCGGCTCTTGCTCATCTTGCCGCCGCCGAGTCCCGGCAGCAGCGGCTGCTCGCCCATCATGGCCTCGGGCACCGGGAACACCGGCCCGTACCGCTCGTTGAACCGCCGCGCCACCAGCCTGGTCGTCTCCACGTGCGGCAACTGGTCCTTGCCGACGGGCACCAGCGTGCCCTTGCAGAACAGGATGTCGGCCGCCTGGTGCACCGGATAGGTGAACATCAGCCCGCTCACCACCTGCTGGCTGCTGTGCGCGATCTCGTCCTTGACCGTGGGGTTGCGGCCCAGCTCGGCCACCGAGATCAGGCTCAGGAACGGCAGCATGAGCTGGTTGAGCTCTGGGATCGCGCTGTGCTGGAAGATCGTCACCTTCGCCGGGTCGATGCCGACCGCCAGGTAGTCCAGCAGCAACGCGTCGATGTTCTGCTGGATCGCCCCCGGCAGATCCCGATCGGTGATCACCTGATAGTCGGCGATCAACACATACATCTCGTACGTGTCCTGCAGCCGCACCCGGTTGGCCAGCGAGCCGAAGTAGTGGCCCAGATGCAGCGGCCCGGTCGGGCGGTCACCGGTGAGAACGACGTGGTTCATGCTCTGCTCCTCCTGAGGTGTTCATGCCGTCCCAGGGAGGAGCCCGTCGCGCCGGGCCGCCCTGAGGACGGCCCGTGCATGCGGATGTCAGTGGCCGTCTCGCGGCCACCACCACATGCTGATGCGCTTCATGCACCCATTGTATGGGCGGATCAAAGATGCCAGCCATACCCGGTGTCAATCTCGTAACCTCTTCCACCGTTTGGCGTGTTTCGAGGACCCCGGGACCAAGATCACGCCAGGATGGGTCGGATTGTTTTCCGCCCTCTGGAGTTCTGATGTCTCGACGCACCATCGTCGCCGGCTTGGCCATGGCCGCGACGTTCACGGTGACCACCGTGCCAGGCGCCGCCGCGGAGCAGGTGGCGGTGAAGTTCCCGTCGGCCAAGTTCCCGCTCGGCCCCCGCTCGGCGCCCACCAAGACCATGACCGCCGTCGCGCCCGGGATCGACCTGTACGACGTGAAGGCCGGCAGCGCCACCGACGGCTACACGGTGACCGTGCTCATGCCCAGCGGCCGCGACTACGGCACCCGCGCCACCGCGGAGGCCAGGGTGGCCGAGGTCGAGGCCGCCGGCGAGACCGCGAGCCTGCAGAAGGTCATCCGCCCGCAGGTCGCCGACGCGCCCGCCCAGGAGATCTACATGGTCCGCGTCGGCCTGTGGTCCTTCAAGGACAAGGCCGAGGCCGACAAGACGGCCAAGAAGCTCAAGGAAGCCGGGCTCAAGGTCAAGACCGACTACCTCGGCGACGACGGCCTCAAGACCACCGGCCCGTGGAACGTCAAGGTCGTCATGATCGACGCCCGCACGTTCCGTGGCTCGTACGCCGCCTCCCTGGGCACCAGCGTCGCCAAGCGGGAGACCGTCTCCGCAATGGCCAAGGCGCAGGGCGCCATCGCGGCCATCAACGGCGGCTTCTTCAACATCCACACCGCCAAGGAACTGCGCGGCGAGCCCGTCGGCGCCTCCGTGGTCGCGGGCCGCCTGCTCAGCGAGGCCGTCCCCGGCCGCTCCGCCGTCGTCCTGCGCGGGCGTACGGCCCGCATCACCGAGCTCAAGTCGGCCGTCACCGCCGTCTCCCAGGACGGCGCCCGCGCCCCGGTCGCCGGCGTCAACCGCGCCGCCGCCACCGACGAGCTCGTCCTCTACACCGAGGAGTACGGCGCCAAGACCCCCGCGAACGGCGGCGCCGACGTCGTCCTCGACGCGGCCGGCAAGGTCGTCGGCGTGCGCGCCTCCGGCTACGCGGTGCCCAAGGGCGGGCGCGTCCTGCACGGCAGCGGCGCGGCGGCCGACTGGCTCGCCGAGCACGCCGTCGAAGGCGGCAGCGTCCAGGTGCTGACCAAGCTCACCGACCTGCGCACCGGCAAGACCATCAAGCTGACGCCCGACCTCCACGTGGTCGCCGGCGGCGTCGGCCTGGTCCGCAACGGCCGCACCAAGATCACGGCCAAGCGCGACGGCCACGACTCAGTCAACATGATCCTGCGCCGCCACCCGCGTACCCTGCTCGGCACCACCCGCAACGGCAGCCTCATCCTCGCCACCATCGACGGCCGCAAGCCCGGCATCACGGTCGGCGCGAGCTTCACCGAGGCGGCCCAGCTCATGCGCTGGCTCGGCGCCACCCAGGCCATCAACCTGGACGGCGGCGGGTCGACGGCGATGGTCGTGGGCAAGAAGGTCGTCAACCAGCCGGCGGACGGCCGCGAACGCGCCGTCGGCGACGCGCTCCTCGTCCTGCCGCCCCGCTGACCACCCTTCGGCCCTGCCCCGTTCGGGGGGCAGGGCCGGTTCGTCCCCAGAACGCGAAAAGGCCCCCGGGAATACCCCCGAGGGCCTTCATGTCACACAACGCAGAGAAGGCCCCGACACAGAATGTCGGGGCCCTCTACTGAAAGATTGTCCGGCGGTGACCTACTCTCCCACACCCTCCCGAGTGCAGTACCATCGGCGCAGGGAAGCTTAACTTCCGGGTTCGGAATGTAACCGGGTGTTTCCTT
>NZ_JBGNUU010000030.1:0-109852 GCF_041950485.1 Nonomuraea sp. ATR24 | reverse complement strand
GGTGAAAGGGCGGGTGGGGGCTGAGGTGAAGGGGCCGGGGGGCTTGGGGCTTCGGCGGGCCGTGCCAGGTTCGTGGGTTGCGGCCCTGCGAGGCACAAGGGCGTGCCCCTGGTTGGCGGGGTTAGGCGGTTAGGAGGTGTTCTCGTTCCTGGAGGAGTTGGGTGTGGAGGGCTGCGAGGTCGTTTCGCTGGACGGTGAGGGTGTGGAGGGAGGTGCCCAGCCACTGGGACATGGCTGTCACGGCGTTGCGGGTGCGGTTGATGCGCTGGTGTTTGAGGGCGTCGGTGATGATGTTGTCGAAGAAGGTGTCGGCGAACCAGCGGGTGTCCACCTTGGGGAGTCGTGGGGTGGCGGTCCAGCCGATGTCGGCGAGTTCGCGGGAGAAGACGTCGAGGGCGCGCTGGGCGTGCCAGGCGACCTGGTCGGCTGCTCTGAGGTGGTGGTGTTCGACCGCGTCGGCGAAGGCACCGCCGCCGAGCATGTCGAAGGTGGAGGCGCCGTGGGCATGCTTGAGGAGGGCGAGCATCTCGGCGACCGCGCGGCGGGCCGTGTCGCCCGCCTGGATGGCCTCGTCGTGCTCTCGGAGGTCGGCCTCGGTGTCGGCCAGTTGGGTGGCCAGGTCGATGAGGCGTTGCGCCCGGGGGTCGGCCAGGTTGACCAGGAGGCTTTCCTTGTCGGCCAATGCCTGCTCGTAGGCTTCGGCGGCGCCGGCCAGGTGGGACAGCACCCGGTCCGTGGCTTCGAGGTCGGCGGTGAGGTCGGTGAGGCGGTGGCGCTGGCCGTCGAGGCGTTCGGCGGCGGCCTGGGCCTCGGCTCGTTCGCGGGTCAGGCGCTCTTGTTTGCCGCCCGTCAGGCCCGCCAGGAACCCTGAGAAGCCGCCCTCCAGTCGGGTCACGTCCCGCTGTTCCTTCTTGAGCTCGGCCTCCAGCCGGGTGACTGCTTCGGTGACCTCCCTGAGCTGGGTGTTGACGGTGGAGCGCCGGGCGGCGAGCTGGTCGAACCTGCGAACGGCTTCACGTGTTTCCCGCAGGCGACGGTCGAGGTCTTCGATTGGGTCCACGACTTTGTGGACGAATGGGGGGCGGTGGGTGTTCCTCGGAGGGTTCCCGTGCCGGGTGGTGTTTCTGCATGGGGGTGGGCGTTTCAGGCTGCCAGGGCGGGGGTGGGGTGGGGGGCGCAGAGCCAGTCGTTGAGGGAGCCGGTGAAGCCGGAGGGTGGGCCGACGCGCAGGCAGGTGATCTGGTCGCCGCCGGTCGTGGGGGCGATCTTGAGGCGTCTGATGCTGCCTGTGCGGCCCAGGTCGGCCGGGGTGGTCGAGCAGGGCGTGAGGCGGACGCTCAAGGATGATGGCGGGCCGATGCGCAGGTGGTCGTCGATGAGGCGGAGGCGGGCGTCCGGGTGGGCGGCGAGGAAGGCCAGCTGGTCGGTCACCAGGCGGTGGGCGACCGTGCGGAGGAGGTCGGTGGCGCACAGGCGGTGGGCGCAGGCCGCGCCGTCGAGGGTGATCTCCGGCAGGGCGAAGCGGCTCAGCCCTCGGGAGGTGACGCTGAGCGCGTCGCAGGTGCCCGTGTCGGCGGGGTTCCACGGTGGGCAGGTGGCGTCGTCGTGGACGCGGACGTCCCAGCCGAGCCAGCCGTCGCCGAGGTGGAACTTGGCGGGTTCCGCCACGGGGTGGGTGGGAGTGGGCCGAACGGGGTGGGGCTGGGTGGTGCCGGTCAGGGGGTCGATGAGGAGGCCGGCGCTGGCGTGGGCGAGGGTGCGGGCTGTGGCTCGGGCGAGCTGGGCGGCGGCCGGGAGGGCGGTGGGCGGGGTGGTGGCGGAGATGACGACGTGCTCGGTGGAGCGGCGCAGGAGGCGGCGTTCGGCGTCGGTGAAGGTGGTGGTGCCGGGCTGTCTCCAGGGGGTCGGGTGGTGGGTGAGGAGGAGGGACCGGGTGCCCGCCTGGGCGATGGCGGCCCGGCGGTAGGGGGTGCCGACGCGCCACGGCAGGGCGGTGAGCTCGAACGGCAGCCGTTCGACGGCGACGACGAACAGTGAGGTCAGCAGGGCTGGCAGGGCAAGGGCGATCTGCATGGCGGCCTCCCGGGGGATGGGTGCGGTGAGGCAGCCAGGATCGGGCAGCGGGGCGGCGGGGCGTGGAGGAGAACGGCGTTCTGTGGACGGTGGAGGAGGGAGGCCGCCGTGCCTGTGGACGACGGGCGCGCGGGCCCTCTCCTATGGACGACGGGCGCCCCGGCCCTCTCCTGCGGACGACGGGCGCCCCGGCTCTCCCCTGTGGACGACGGGCGCCCCGGCTCTCCCCTGTGGATAACGGGTGGAGGGGCTAGGGCGGGGGGCGGTGGATGACCAAGGATTGGCCGGGGAGGCGGATGCCGTCCTCACCTGCCTCGATCGGCTCGTCGGAGGCCAGGAGCACCGTGCCCAGCGTGCCCGGCAGGGTGCGGGTCTCGGTGCTGAGGTTGACGCTGACCGCCAGCGGACCGCGCCGCACCACGAGCCAGTCGCCCGCCGGGTCCGTCTCGACGCGCACCCGGTCCAGGCGCGGGTCCGACAGTTCGGGCAGCGCCTTGCGCAGCGCGATGAGGTCGCGGTACCAGCACAGCAGCGACCAGTGCTCCTCCCCCTTGAGCTCGTCCCAGTCGAGTTTGGAGCGCAGGAACGTCTCCTCGTCCGACGGGTCGGGCGCCTCCCAGGCGTAGCCGAAGCCTTCGAACTCCTTCTGCCTCCGCCCGCCCTCGCTCTCGCGCAGGTGGGGCTCGACGTGGTCGGAGAAGAACAGGAACGGCGTCCCGGCCCCCCACTCCTCCCCCATGAACAGCATCGGTGTGAACGGTGAGGTGAGCAGCAGCCCGGCGCCGAGTTTGAGCGCGGGCACCGGCAGCCGGTCGCCGGGGGGCCGGTTGCCGATCTGGTCGTGGTTCTGCAGGCAGGCGACGAGCCGGTGGCCGGGGACTCCGGTGAAGGGGGCGCCGTGGGCGCGTTCGCGGAAGCTGGAGTAGCCGCCGTCGTGCAGGACGCCGCGGGTCAGCACCTTGGCCAGGGCGGGCAGGCCGGCGAAGTCGGCGTAGTAGCCGTGGGTCTCGCCGCTGACGGCGGTGTGGAGGGCGTGGTGGACGTCGTCGTCCCATTGGGCGGTCATGCCGAGTCCGCCGGCGTCGCGGGACCGTACCATGCGGGGGTCGTTGAGGTCGGATTCGGCGATGAGCGTGAGGGGCCGGCCGAGGGAGCAGGCGAGGGCGTCGGTCTCGTCGGCGAGTTCGGCGAGCAGGTGGGTGGCCCGGCGGTCGTGCAGCGCGTGGACGGCGTCGAGCCGGAGCCCGTCGAGGTGGTAGTCGCGCAGCCATTGGAGCGCGTTGTCGATGAAGTAGCGCCTCACCACGTCGGAGCCGGGCCCGTCGAGGTTGACCGCTTCGCCCCAGTAGCTACCGGCGAAGCCGGAGAAGTACGGGCCGAAGGGGTGCAGGAAGTTGCCCGACGGTCCGAGATGGTTGTAGACGACGTCGAGGAGGACGCCGAGGCCGGCCCGGTGGCAGGCGTCGACGAAGGTCTTGAGTCCGTCGGGGCCGCCGTAGGTCTCGTTGACGGCGTAGAGGTCGACGCCGTCGTAGCCCCAGTTGCGGGTGCCGGGCACGGGCGCGACCGGCATGATCTCGACGAGGTCGACGCCGAGCTCCACCAGGTGCTGGAGCCTGTCGGCGGCCGCCTCGAAGGTGCCCTCGGGGGTGAAGGTGCCGATGTGCAGCTCGTAGATCACGCTGCCGCGCAGGTCGCGGCCCTTCCAGTCGTGGTCGGCCCAGGTGAAGCGGTCGTGCTCGTAGACGGCGCTGGGGCCGAAGACGCCTTCGGGCTGGCGGCGCGAGCGCGGGTCGGGGTAGGGCCCGTCGCCGTCGAGCACGAACCCGTAGCGGCTGCCGTGGCCGGCCTCGGCCACCTCGGCGGACCACCAGCCGCCCGCGCCGGCGGTGAGGGGGTGCCGCCGGCCGTCCACGTCCACGTCGACGGCCGTGGCTCTGGGTGCCCACACCTCAAAGATCATGTCTCTCCAGGAGTGCGACGGGATACGTACCGAGCAGGTGGGCGAGCGGGACGCGGCCGGTGTGCCGGCCGCCGGCGAGCAGGTCGCGCCAGTGGCCGGGCGGCAGCGTCAGCGTGGTGGCCCCCCAGCCGCGCCGGGCCAGGCGCACGGGCAGGCGGGTGGCGACGGCGACGGCGGCGGGCCGGTCGCCGCGAGCGAAGGCGATCACGTGCTCGGCGGCGTCGCCTTCGGCGCTCATGGGGGTGTACGCGGCGGCGGGTTCGAGGCGGCGGCGCAGCCGCAGCGCCTGGGTGGTGACGAGGAGCTTGGCCGCGTCCCACTCGGTGGCGGGTTCGCGGGGGAAGCTGACGGGCCGCCGGTTGTCCGGGTCGACCAGGGAGAAGTCGGTCATCTCGTTGCCCTGGTAGACGTCAGGCACGCCGGGCATCATGAGCTGCACGAGCTTGGCGCCGAGCGAGTTGGACATCGCGTAGGGGTCGATGCGCCGGGTGAACGCGCCCACGTCGAGCCGCACCGCGGCCTCGGCGAAGGCGCGCAGGCGCTGCTCGTAGCCGGGGTCGGGGCGGATCCAGGAGATCGCCGTCTTGGCCTCGCGGGCGGCCTTGAGCAGGTAGTCGGTGAACCGCTCGGCGGAGATCGGCCAGGCGGCCATGAGGTTCTGCCAGGCGAGGTAGTCGAGGTGGCGGTCGAAGCTCAGCTCGGCCGACCAGCCCGCGACGGCCTCCGCCCACTCCTCGGGCAGCTCCGACAGCACCGACAGCCTGGCCCGCACGTCCTCGGAGCGTTTGGTGTCGTGGGTGGACAGCGTGGTCATGGAGTGGGGCGGCATGCTCGCGCAGAACGCGTGGAACTCCTCGGCGGAGAGCCCGAACAGGTCGGGTTCGCCGCCGACCTCGTTCAGGCACGACAGCGGGAACCACCGGTAGAGCGCGGTGTCCTCGACGCCCTTGGCCATCACGGGCCCGCACGCCTGCTGGAAGCGGATGATCGCCTCGGGCGAGCCGTACAGGGCCTGCTGGACGAGCGGCCGGACGGCGGGTGAGCAGGCTGCGGCGGCCTGCTCGACGATCTCCACGGACCGGCGCGGCGGCGGCTCGCCGGGCACCACGTAGGCGCGGTAGACGGGCATGGCGGCGAGCAGTTCGGCGGCGGCCTCGGGGGTGCAGGAGGCGGCGCGGGCCAGGCGGCGCACCTCGGGGCCGAAGAACAGGTCGATGACCTCGCGTTTGGCCCTGGCCATGACCGCGTGGTAGTCCTCGGGCTCGCCGGTCAGGCGGGTGAACAGCTCGACCAGCGGCGCCTTGCCCTCGGGGTCGACGAACAGGCCGTTGACGCGGTTGAGCGCCTCGTAACCGGTGGTGCCGTCGCACGCCCAGTCGCCGGGCAGCCGTTCGGCGCCGATGAGGATCTTCTCCACGACCGTCCACACGCCGCCGGTCCTGGCGCGCAGCGCCTCCAGGTAGCCGCGCGGGTCGGCGAGCCCGTCGGGGTGGTCGATCCGCAGCCCGTCGACGAGCCCCTCGTCGAGCAGCCAGAAGATCACCTCGTGGGTGGCGAAGAACACCTCCGGGTCCTCGACGCGCAGCCCGATCAGCGTCGAGACGTCGAAGAAGCGCCGGTAGCCTGGGCCTTCCCGCCAGTCGACCAGCTTGTGGTAGCCGGGCTGGGGGTAGCCGCGCTCGGCCTCGGCCGGGTCGGTGTCGTCGCCGAGGACCGGCAGCGCCACCTTCCCGCCGTCCCACTCGATGTCGAACCAGCGGGCGTACGGCGAGCCGGGCCCCTCGCGGAGCACGGCCATGAACCGCTCGTTCTCGGTGTTCATGTGGTTGGGGACCAGGTCGAGGACGATGCCCAGGTCGTGGGCGGCCAGCCGCTGGGCCATCTCCCTGAAGCCCTGCGCGCCGCCGAACTCCTCGCGGACGCGGGAGTGGTCGGTGACGTCGTAGCCGTGGCGGGAGCCGGGCACGGCCTGGAGGATCGGCGACAGGTAGACGTGGGTGACGCCGAGGTCGCGCAGGTAGCCGGCGAGGTCGGCGACCTGGGCGAAGCCGAAGTCGGGGGTCAGCTGGAGGCGGTAGGTCGAGATCGGCCTAGACACGGCGCAACACCCGCACGCTGCGTCCGGGCACGGCCACTCCCTCGCCCGCCCGGCACATCCGGACGTCCAGCCTGATCGGCATGGCGGTGTCGATCTCGGTCTGCCACATCTCTCCGTAGTCCTTGGGGATCGTGAACCTGATCGTGTCGTGGTGCGCGTTGAACAGCAGCAGGAACGAGTCGTCCCTGATGGGCCGGCCGCGGCGGTCGGGCTCGGTGATGGCGTCGCCGTTGAGGAAGACGGCCAGCGACTTGGCGTAGCCGACGTTCCAGTCGCTGTCGGTCATCTCCTCCCCGGACGGGGTGAGCCAGGCGATGTCGCTCAGGCCGCGCACCGGTTTGCCGTAGAAGAATCTCCTGCGGCGGAACACCGGATGCTTCTTGCGCAGCGCCGCCAGGCTCTGGGTGAACTCCAGCAGCAGCCAGTTCTCCCTGACGTCGGACCAGTCGACCCAGGTGATCTCGTTGTCCTGGCAGTAGCCGTTGTTGTTGCCCTGCTGGGTGCGGCCCAGCTCGTCGCCGTGGGAGAGCATCGGCACGCCCTGCGACAGGAACAGCGTGGTGAGGAAGTTGCGTTTCTGCTGCTCACGCAGGGATTCGACGGCCCAGTCGGCCGGGCCTTCCGCGCCGCAGTTCCAGGACCGGTTGTCGTCGGTGCCGTCGCGGTTGCCCTCCTTGTTGGCCTCGTTGTGCTTGTGGTCGTACGAGACGAGGTCCTGGAGGGTGAAGCCGTCGTGGCAGGTGACGAAGTTGATCGAGGCGGCGGGGCGGCGGGTGTCGGCCTGGTAGAGGTCGCTGGAGCCGGTGAAGCGGTAGCCGAACTCCGGCATGGTGGCCGGCTGCCCGCGCCACAGGTCGCGGATGGTGTCGCGGTAGCGGCCGTTCCACTCGGTCCAGCGTGAGGGGAAGTTGCCGACCTGGTAGCCGCCGGGGCCGACGTCCCAGGGCTCGGCGATGAGCTTGACCTGGGACAGCACGGGGTCCTGCTGGACCAGGTCGAAGAAGGCGCTCAGCCGGTCGACCTCGTGCAGCTCGCGGGCCAGCGTCGAGGCGAGGTCGAAGCGGAACCCGTCGACGTGCATCTCGATCACCCAGTAGCGCAGCGAGTCCATGATCATCTGGAGCACGTGCGGTGACCGCATGAGCAGGCTGTTGCCGGTGCCGGTGGTGTCGACGTAGTAGCGCTTGTCGGTGGGCACGAGCCGGTAGTAGTCGGGGTTGTCGATGCCCTTGAAGCTGAGCGTCGGCCCGAGGTGGTTGCCCTCGGCGGTGTGGTTGTAGACGACGTCGAGGATGACCTCGATGCCGGCCTCGTGCAGCGCCCGCACCATGGCCTTGAACTCCAGCACCTGCCCGCCGCGCTGGCCCTGGCTGGAGTAGCGGTTGTGCGGGGCGAAGAAGCCGATCGAGTTGTAGCCCCAGTAGTTGGACAGCCCGCGCTGCTCCAGGATGTGGTCGGTGACGAACTGGTGGACCGGCATGAGCTCCAGCGCGGTCACGCCGAGCTTGGTCAGGTGGTCGAGGATCTCGGGGTGGCCCAGGGCCGCGTAGGTGCCGCGCAGGTGCTTGGGGATCTTCGGATGCCCTATCGTCAGCCCGCGCACGTGCGCCTCGTAGATCACGGTGTCGTGGTACGGGGTCGCGGGCGGCCGGTCGTGGCCCCAGCCGAAGAACGGGTTGATGACGATCGAGCGCGGCACGTACCGGGCGGAGTCCTTGTCGTTGCGCGTGTCGGGCGAGCCGAAGCGGTAGCCGTAGACCGCCTCGTTCCACGTCACCCCGCCCTCGATCGCCATCGCGTACGGGTCGAGCAGCAGCTTGGCCGGGTTGCAGCGCAGTCCGCGCGCCGGGTCGTAGGGGCCGTGCACCCGGTAGCCGTAGCGCTGACCGGGGCCGATGCCCGGCAGGTAGCCGTGCCAGATGAACCCGTCGACCTCGCTCAGCCGTACGCGGGACTCCTTGTTGTCGTCGTCGAACAGGCACAGCTCGACGGCGTCGGCGACCTCGGTGTAGAGCGAGAAGTTGGTGCCCGCGCCGTCGTAGGTGGCCCCGAGTGGATACGGATCTCCCGGCCAGACTTCGATCATCGAGGCTCCCTCACGGTCTCTCCCATGTTCCGTTCCCCCGCTCCCCCGGACAAGCCGTGGGCATCACGTTCCTTCCCCGGCCCTCCGGACGATCACCTCAAGGCTGCGGCAAAACGGGTGGGCCGCCTCCCCTGGCGCGGCTGGGGAGGCGGCCCACGTACTCCAGCATGAGGGTTTGGTCCGCTTTTGCCCGGCTACATAGCCCTTCCATGGGCGGTTTCAAGAAATTTCTGTTACGCGGAAACATCGTGGAGCTGGCGGTCGCGGTGATCGTCGGGGCCACGTTCAGCGGGCTGGTGCAGGCGCTGGTCAGGGACCTGGTGACGCCGCTGATCGGGGCGGTCACCGGCGGGCGGCAGCCGAACTTCGCCGAGTACTCCTTCACCGTCAACGGCAGCGAGTTCAAGTACGGCGACTTCGTCAACCATCTGATCGCGTTCCTGCTGATCGCGGCCATCGTGTACTGGCTGGTCGTGATGCCGATGACGCGGCTGATCAGCCTGTTCGACCGGAACGAGAAGGCGGCCACCAAGCAGTGCCCCGAGTGCGTCGGCGACATCCCGGCCGAGGCGCGCCGGTGCATGCACTGCACGGTGGAGCTGGTCCCGGCCTCCGAGAAGCCGGACCGATAACCGACATATCCGGAAAAGGTGCGACCCACCACGCCGACGCCACGCGGACGACGGGCGCGCTGGGCGTGGGTTTCGTGTTCTTACGGCCACTACCGCACCAAGTGCGGCGACAGTTCGACAAGATGGACGGGTGAGCGTTGAGTTGATGGTCTGGGACGAGCCCGCCCCTATCTCCAGAGACCGGGCGCGGGCCGCGTACCTGGAGGTCAAGAAGACCGAGCCCGTCAGCGGGGAGCTGCCGGAGATCTCCAAGGAGCTGCCCGGGATCGTCACCGCCTACGACGATCACGTGCTGGTGACGATGGACCTGGACACCATGGACGAGATGTCGGCCCAGGTGTTCGCGACCGCACGGGCGCACGGGCTGGTGTGCTACGACCCGCAGCGCGACCTGGTGCACAACGTCGCGCCGCTGGGCGTCTACGCGGGCATGCAGCTCCACACCGGCGACGGCCTGATCGTGCACGACCCGGACCTGGGCCTGGTGCACGACGTGCTCGCGACGATGTCGCCGCAGAACCCGTTCACGGCCCTGGTCACCTTCGGCCACCACTTCATCCAGGTGTCGCCGGGCTTCGAGCTGGAGTACAAGGAGGGCTCGCTGGTCCGCACCCTGGTGGAGGACCTGGAGGAAGTGCGGCGTGCCTTCCACGAGTACGCGACGGGCGAGCGGGGATTCCTGACCCGTCACGAGTGGTCGGCCTAGCGGGCGGCCAGGCGTAGCCGGGCCAGCTTGACGACCGGGGTGACGGCGCCCACCAGCAGCAGCGCGAACAGGGGCGCGAGCACCAGGCCGAGCACGAACCCGGCGGCCACGTCGTGCGGGTAGTGCACGCCGACGAACACCCGCGAGAACGCCATGACGGCCGCCAGCGGGACGACCGCCCAGGCGAGCGTGCGCCACGCCAGCACCAGCGCTCCCGCCGCGCCCGCGGCGATGACGGCGTGGTTGCTGGGGAACGACCAGTCGTCCACCGGCGGGCAGGCGGCGATCGTCGCGATCCCGCCCCGGCACGGCCGGTCCTCGCGCACCACGGTCTTGAGCACCTCGCTCACCACGTACGCGCACACCACTCCGGCCGGGCCGGCGATGGTGATCGCCAGGTCGCGGGCGGGGGCGTTGCGGGCCCGCCAGAAGCAGAGCAGGAACAGCGCGGCGAAGACGAACAGCCCGCCGTCGGTGCCGACCTCGGCGAAGGTGTGCAGCCAGGCGGGCGTGGAGAGTGCGAAGTCGACGATGTCGCGGTACAACTCGTGTCCAATCCATTAACAGGTGATGGACACGACATTATGAATGGATCTTGGGCTTCGCCTCAGCCGAAAGGACGACCTAGGCGAGGAACCTGCGATCGAGGTCCAGATACTGCTGGCGCAGCTCGCCCTCGGTGATGAGCCCGCGGTCGAACGCCTCCGTCGTGGCGTCGCGCTCCGCGACGTAACAGGCGGCCATGATCTCGCTGCGCAGCGGCGTGAAGCCGCGCTCGACGCAGTCGGCGAACACGCTGACCTTGCCCGCCACGGTTTCCGGGGCGACGGTGCAGGCGAGGTCCTGGGCCTTGAGCTGGGCTACGGCCTCACGCAGCGTGACCGGGCCGAGGGAGCCGTTGAACCTGGTGTCAAGAGTGATCTTCACTTTCTTACGCCTCCGCATGTTTGAAACGTCCTGAAAAGGCGGCGTATTCCCTGGTCACAGCGGGTAAGAGGGCATGCGTGATCGGAGAGCACGTGATCGTCGGCTACACCGACGACGCCGGCGGGCGTGACGCTCTCGCCCTGGGCGCCGCCATCACGCGGATCACCGGCGGGGAGCTCACGGTGGCGGCGATCTACCCCCCGGGCAGCCCGGGGCTGGCCGTCGAGGCGCAGGCCGCGCTGGCGCACGCCGCCGGGCTGCTGGAGGACACCCCGGCCGGGTTCATGGCGTTCGAGAGCAGGGGCGCGGGACGCGGCCTGGCCGTGCTGGCCAGCCGCATCAAGGCCGACCTGATCGTCGTCGGGTCGGCCGACGGCGGGCAGCACGGGCTCATCTCCCTCGGCAGCACCGCCTCCCACCTGCTGCACCTGTCGCCGGAGGCGGTGGTGGCGGTGCCCGCCGGTTACGCGCCGCCCGAGCGGCCCGCCCGGCTGACGCTGGCGTACGTGCACCGGCCGCAGTGCGACGCGGCGGTCCCCCGGGTGGCGGAGGCCGCGCTCCGGCTCGGCGTGCCGCTCCGGCTGATCACCTTCGACCTGCGCACGGACGACCCTGAGCGCATCCGCGACGACCTGGCCCTGGCCGTCCGCCTGGCCTGGGAGAGCACCGGCCTCGAAGCCGAGGCGGACGTCGCCGAAGGGCACGACGTGGCCGCCGCCGTGGCCGCGGCCGAATGGCTGCCGGGCGAGCTGCTGGTCTGCGCGGCCAGCGAGGACGCCCAGCCGCACCGGGTGTTCATCGGCGAGCTGGCGATGAAGCTGCTGCGTGCCTCGGCCTGCCCCGTCGCGGTGCTGCCCCGGGGTTTTGTCTAGCGGCGCCGGGCCCGCTCGTACAGCTCCAGGTAGCGATCGGCCATGACGGCCGGGGAGAAGCGGCGGCGGGCCTCACGCCGGCACTCCTCCGGGTCCAGCTCGTCCACCCGCAGCACCCACTCGGCCAGTTCCTCCTCGGTGTCGGCGAGGAAGCCGGTGCGGCCGTGCTCGATGATCTCGGGCAGGCAGCCGCGCCGCAGCCCGATGGGCGGGACGCCGAGCGCCAGCGCCTCGACGACGGCGGTGCCGCCCGGCTCGTCCCACTGGATGGGGAACAGCGACGCGCGGGCGGAGGCGTACAGCCCGTCCCGCTCGGCGCCGCCGACCGAGCCGACCCACCGGGTCAGGTCGCCGTCCAGGTACGGGGTGACGCGCTCGACGAAGTAGCGCACGTCGGGGTGGCCGTGCAGCGGATGGCCCGGGTCCTGGGCGACGGCCTCCAGCTCGGCGGGCGAGTTCAGCCCGCTGACCGGGCCGGCCAGCACCAGCGGCAGGCCGAGCTTCTGGCACACCCGGGCCGCGATGTGCTGGCCCTTGAGCCCGCAGACGCGCCCCATGACCACCAGGTGCTCGCCCCGTTCGACCCGGACGTCCTGGTCGGCGAGCGGCGTGGCGAGGTGGACGGCGCCGAGCGCGGCCTCGCGCAGCGCCTGCGGGGCGCGGGCGAGCTGCGACTGCGAGACGCCGTTGACGGCGATCGACTGCGGGAAGGCGGAGTAGAACTCGTGGTGCTTGCGCAGGTCCCAGTGCAGCGTGTGCAGGACGGGCGGGCCGCCCAGCGCGGACAGCACGGCGGGGCCGACGACCTCCAGGTGGTCGTGGACCAGGTCGATGTCGTCGCGCCCGCGCAGTTCGGCGGCCAGCCGCGTCTGGTGGGCGTGCGCGAGACCCATGACCTGGTTGTAGGGCTTCTGCAGGTGGGCGAACTGCCCTTCGGGGAAGACGCTGATGTGCTCGTCGGCCTCCAGCGTGCTCGATCCGACCGTCGCCAGCACGACCCGCACGCCGCGCTCGCGCAGCGCGGGGACGAGCGTGGCGACCACGTTCTCGATCCCGCCGTAGCCGGGGGGCGGCACCGCGAGCCACGGCCCCGCGTTCACCAGGACGTTCATGCCACATCCTCCTCCAGTACGAGCGAGGCCAGCGGTGGCCGCTCGGCCACGGCCACATCCACCACGTCGGCCTGTCCTTCGAGTCCGAACTGCAGCAGCGTGTGCGCGGGAGGTCGCGAGGCGAGCACCTGGCCCTGGCGCTCCAGCCGGGACCAGGCGGTGAGCATGATCTGCCCGGCCATGCGGCCCAGCGCGGTGACCGACTGGTGGCTGTGGGTGCGGCAGCCGAGGTCGACCTGGGCCATCGCGTCCAGCCCGGCCACCTGGAGGAGGTCGACGAGCAGCCCGAACTCGACGCCGTACTCGGTGACGAACGGCACCCGCTCCAGGATCGAGCGGCGGGCCGCGTACTCGCCGCCGAGCGGCTGGCAGAAGCCGGACAGCTCGGGCCAGAACATGTTGAGCAGCGGCCTGGCGACCAGCTCGGTGACGCGCCCGCCGCCGCCGCGCCTGGCGACGCCGTCCTCGCCGGTGTAAGGCCGCTCGTAGGCGCCCTTGACGAACTGAATCCTGCGGTCCACGAGCAGCGGCCCGACCAGGCCAGAGACGAAGTGGGAGCCGAAGTCGCGCAGGTCGGAGTCCACGAAGACGACGATGTCCCCGGTGGAGGCGGCCAGGCCCTTCCACAGCGCCTCGCCCTTGCCGGTCAGCGGGGGCAGGTGGGGCAGCACGGCGTCCTGGGCCACCACGCGGGCTCCGGCGGCTGCCGCGCGGACGGCGGTGGCGTCGGTGGAGTGCGAGTCGACGACGAGGATCTCGTCCACGAGCGGCGACCGCTCGACCAGGTCACGGCGGATCGTGGTGACGATGTCACCGACGGTCGATTCCTCGTCCCGCGCCGGGAGCACGACGCTCACGGTGGTCGTCCCCTTGGCGAGGAGGAGGGCGTCGACCGGCCAGTCGGCCGCGGTGCTCGAGTGCGGCCCGTACCATTCCTCGACCCTTGCCAAGGCTCGCAGATCTGTCTCCATACAGTCAGCCCCGATCTCTGAGGTCACGGTCGGCGACATCTGCCCGCTCTACGAGTCTTCGAACATGTCTGTTTGTTTTCTGCAATACGTGGGATATGCCGGGTTATGTTCCCCACAACCCGCGTCGGCATCATCGGTGCCGGTAATGTCGCCGCTCGACATGCGGAAGTGCTGTCCGGATTCCCCGACGTGAAGATCGCCGGAATCGCCGACACCGATCTCGGCAGGGCTGAAGCACTGGCGTCGCAGCATGGCGCCCCCGCTTATGGCGGCCACGCCGACCTGCTGGAGGCCGGCGAACTGGACGCCGTCTATGTCTGTGTGCCTCCTTTCGCGCACGGTAACCCCGAGTTCGACGTCCTGTCGTGCGATATCCCCATATTCGTAGAAAAGCCACTCTCGCTGGACCTGGCCACCGCCGAGAAGATCGCCGACGAGCTCGACCGCCGCGGCCTGCCCTCGGCCGTCGGCCATCACTGGCGCTATCTGGACATCCTGGACCGCGCCCGGCACCTGCTGGGCGAGCGCCCGGTACGCCTCGCCCTGGGCCACTGGATGGACAAGGTGCCCCCGGTCGGCTGGTGGCTGAACTCCGCCATGTCCGGCGGCCAGACCGTCGAGCAGGCCGTCCACGTCCTGGACCTGGCGAGGCTGCTGGTGGGCGAGGTGACGATGGTGCACGCGGTGCCCGTCGACGGCGCGATGGACGGCGAGGTCGACCGGGCCACGGCGGCGGTCATGCGGTTCGCGGGCGGCGCGGCCGGGCTGCTGGCCACCACCTGCCTGCTGCGCGGGAAGCATCGGGTGGGCCTGGAGGTGTGCGCCGACGGCATCTCGCTGGAGCTGAGCGAGACCCGGCTGATGGTCGACGGCCAGGAGCTGGTGCAGGACGGCGGCCGGGCCAAGGAACTGGTGGACCGCGCGTTCATCGACGCCGTACAGGGTAAGGAGGCCGACGTGCGGGCGCCGTACCGGGAGGCACTGAAGACTCACCGGCTGGCGCTCGCCCTGGCGCGGTCGGCGCGGGAACGGGAGCCGGTGATGGTCGATGGCTGACAACGGGAACGGCTGGGTGCTGAGCATCGAGGGCCCCGGCGAGGTGACGCTGGCCGACGACAAGCTCGGCGAGGTGCCCGACGGCGGCTTCCGTGTGGAGACCACCCACAGCGGCATCTCCGCCGGCACCGAGCTCACCTACGTCAAGGGCGACAACCCGTACCTGACCTCCACCTGGGACCCGGCGCTCGGGCTGTTCCAGCGGGGCGCGCCGTCGGTGGCCTATCCGGTGCGCGGCATCGGCTACATGCAGGTCGGCATGGTGGTCGAGACCCGCACCCGGGCGGTCGAGGAGGGCGCGCTGGTCGCGATGGCGTACGGGCACCGCACCGGCTACGTCGCCGACCCGATGCAGGACCGGTTCGTCGAGCTGCCCGGCGACCTCGACGCGATGCTCGGCGTCTACGTCGCCCACATGGGCCCGATCTGCGCCAACGGCCTGCTGCACGCCGCCGCCGACCTTTACGGCCAGAACGTGCACCAGCTCGGCGACGGCGTGCGCGGCAGGCGCGTCGTGGTGGTGGGCGCGGGCGTCGTCGGCCTGCTGACGGCCTCGTTCGCGCTCGCGCACGGCGCGGCGGAGGTCGTGGTCGTGGACGAGACGCCGGCCCGGCTGGCGGTCGCCGAGGCGCTCGGCGCCGACGCGCTGTCGGTCGCCGACGACCCGGCGGTGGAGCTGAAACGCCGCTGGCGGCACGGCCCCAACGACCGGGGCGCGGACGTGGTCTTCCAGTGCCGCGGCCAGGCCAGGGCGCTGGCCCTGGCGCTCAAGCTGCTGCGGCCCCAGGGCACCGCGATCGACCTGGCCTTCTACACGCAGGGCGCGGACGAGGTGCGGCTCGGCGAGGAGTTCCACCACAACGGGCTGTCGCTGCGGTGCGCCCAGATCGGGCGGGTGCCGCGCGGGCTGGCCCACGCGTGGGACCGCGAACGGCTGTCCCACGAGACCGTGGACCTGCTCAGGCGGCGCGGCGACCTGCTACGCCGGCACGTGATCACCGATGTCGTCGGCTTTGCCGAGGCTCCCCAGCTGCTGGCCGACCTCGCGGGCCGCCGGCGGCATGCCGTGCAGGCCGTGCTCTGCGACCACGTCGAGGACGAGGGCCGCTGACCAGCTGAAGTCGCGCGACCCGTGGCCGTCGAGCGTGGCCGGGTCGAAGTACTCGCGGAACCCGGAGCGCGTCGCGGCGGCGATCATGCCGTCGGCCAGCGCGTCGGCCAGGTCGGCACGCCGCTCCCGCAGCCCCTGCCACACCAGCCAGGTGACGTTGAGCCAGCTCGGCCCGCGCCAGTAGCGGGCCGGGTCGTACTCCGGCGCGGTGGGCGAGAAGCTGGGCAGCACGCCGTCCTTGAGCATGAAGCGGTCCAGCCCGGTGCCGATCAGCGCGTTGGCGATCTCGCGGGGCAGGCCGGGCAGCAGGAGCGGCGTCAGCCCGGCGGCGCTGGCGGAGCGGATCAGGCAGCCGGTGCGCACGTCGCGCGGCTGGAAGAGGCCGTCGTCGTAGAGGTGCTCGATCATGGCCGCGGTGACGCGGGCGGCCTCGGCGCGGTGCGGCCCGGGGTCGTGCCCGAGCTCGGCGGCGATCTCGGCCAGCGCCAGCTCGGCCACCCCGTAGGCGGCGTTGAACAGCGGGTCCTCGACCTGGAAGTCACCCGGGTCGCGGTAGCCGGAGTCGCGGTAGGCGCGGGCGAGCGCGGTGTAGCGCTCGTAGTCGCGGTCGGTGGGCCGCTCGGCGGCGGCGACGTGCCCCAGGTCGCGGCGGACGAACCCGGTGGCCCCGGCGGGCACGGCGCTGAGCGGCCGGTCCCAGGCCGGGCTGTTGTCCATGCCCGACTCCCAGGGGTGGACGATGGAGATCAGCCCTTCGGGCGAGCGCCGGGCGGTGCGCAGGAACTCCTGCTGCGCGACCAGCCGGGGGTAGATGCGGCGCAGGAAGCCCGGGTCGGGCTCGGCCTGGTGCACCTTCCAGGCGGCCAGCGCGTGCACGGGCGGCTGCACGATGCCGGAGGTGGCGGAGCCGGAGGGCGAGCGCGCCTGCCAGAACTCCGGCCCCGGGAAGTAGGCGCCCTCGGGCACCTTGGGGTTGAACACGATGTGCGGCACCCTGCCGTCGGCCCACTGGGCGCCGAACAGCGACAGCAGCTCCGACCGGGCCCGCCGGGGCGACCAGCGGGCGTTGCCGATGGCCACGAAGGCGGAGTCCCAGCTCCACTGGTGGGGGTAGAGCCGCCGGGAGGGGACCGTGTAGCTGCCGTCCCAGTTGTCGACGAGGACACGTACCGCGTCGCGGAGGATCATAGGAATTTCCTGATGAAGGCGGCCGTCTCGGGCAGGACGACCTCGGGTTCGCCGCGCAGGCGGCATTCGAGGGCGAGGTAGCCGTCGTAGCCGACGGCGTCGAGGGTGGCGAGCTGCGCGCCCCAGTCGAGGTGCCCGGTGCCGGGCTGGTTGCGGTTGGACTCGCTGATCTGCATGTGCGCCAGGTAGGGGGCGGCCTCGGCCAGCGAGCGGCAGGGGTCGTCCTCCTCGATGTTCATGTGGTACGTGTCGCCGACGATCCTGATGGAGTCCATGGCGCAGTAGGACACCGCGTCGGCCAGCGTGTTGACCATGTGGTTCTCGTACCGGTTGAGCGGCTCCAGCATGATCAGCACGCCGTTGCGCTGGGCGTGCTCGCCGAGCACGGCCAGGGCCTCGGTGAGCACCTCGCGGTCCTGCTCGGGGCTGCGCGGCGGCTCGAACGGCGGCAGCCGGCGGGAGAACTGGCCCCAGGAGGCGGGGGTCATGACGCCGATGCCGCCCAGCTCGCCGATGACCGTGAGCTGCGACCTGAGCTGCTGGATCGCGTCGGTGCGCTTGGCCGCGTCGAAGTCGCCGATGAAGTGGGGCATGTCCACGCACACGGTCGGCATGACGACGCCGTCGGCCAGCGCCCGCTTGAGCTCGGTGAGGCGGCCGGCGAAGTGGAAGTCGCCCTTGCCGCGCAACTCGATGGCGTCGAACCCGGCGTCGACGGCGAAGGCGAACTTCTCCTGCAGGGACCGGCCGGGCAGGAGCTGCTCCTGGGCGGCGAGCTTCACTGTGACTCCTCGAAGGTGAAGACGAGCTGCAGCACCTCGGACTGGTGCTTGTCGATCAGGTCGAAGGCGTCGGCGGCGTCGTCGACTGGGACGACGTGGCTGATGAGGTCGTCGACCTCGACGTCGCCCCGGTGGACGGTCTCCATGAACGTGCGCTGCAGCCGCTCGACGTCCCACCGGTGCGCCAGCCAGGAGGCGACGCCGCCGATCTGCGAGGAGACGAGCTGCACCTGGTTGTGGTGGAACTCCTCGCCGAGCCGCAGGCCGATGCCGTCGCCCTGGTAGAAGCCGGCGGCCACGACCCGGCCGCCCTTGCGGACGGTGCGGATGGCCTCGTGCAGGCCGTGGTGGCTGCCGCTCAGCTCGATCGCGGTGTCGGCGCCCTCGATCCGCTTGCGGATGAGCTCGGCGACGGAGCCGGCCTGCACGTCGACGGTCTCGGCGGCGCCGTAGCGCCGGGCGAGCTCCAGCCGGGCCGGGATGGCGTCGGCGGCGACCACGCGGGCGCCGCTCAGCACGGCCAGGCGGGTGGCGAGCAGGCCGATGACGCCCTGGCCGAAGATCGCCACCTGGTCGCCGAAGTGGATGTCGGCGGCGTGCACGGCGTTGAGCGCGATGGCGCCGACGCGGGCGAAGACGCCGCTCAGCGGGGCCGCGCCGGGCGGCATGACGTGACCGACGAGCTTGTGGGCGGGCAGCACGGCCTCGGCCCGGTGGCCCCAGATGCCCCAGACGAGGCTGCCGACGGGCGGGTCGGCGACGTCGGGCGCCGCCTCCACCACTTCGCCGACCTCCTGGTAGCCCCAGCCGGTCAGCGGGTAGGCGTGGGTCTGGCCATCGAGGAAGAGACGCTGCTCGGTGTCCCACTTGTGATTGAGGTATGGATTGGTCCCGCGATAGGCGGTGAGCTCGGTGCCCGCGGAGACGCCCGAGTACATCGTACGAACCCGCACGCTGCCCGGAACGAGCTCGGCGGGCTGCTCCAGGCTTACGGAAACGTGACCTGGCTCTTGGAAGGTGATGACGCGCATTGCCCACACTTACGCTTTTTGATCAAACAAAAGTAAGAGATTTAGTGCTTGTTTGCACACCATAGTTGCGCTTGGAACACTCGTAAGTCTACGACTTCCGCCGAGGGCTCCGGATTACCTTGGGGTTTCTGATCGCCCGTCTTCAGGAAAGCGACCTTACCGGCATTGCACACCCCCTGGTCCAGCAGGGATATCAGGCGTGATCCAGGGCGGAAAAATCTTCGCCGAGATCAGACCGCCCCTTTGCCTCAGGGGTACAGGAGCCTTATCCCGAACCGGAGGAGCGTGCCATGCCGCAGAAGGTAACCGCCGTCCTCTCCGCCGCGCTGCTGGCAGCGACCTGCCTGGTGGCCTGCGGCGACGACGGCGAGCGGGCGGCCGACGAGATCACCGTCTGGACCGAGGAGAACCTCGAGGACCGGATGGCCGTCCAGCAGAAGATCATCGACGAGTTCACCCAGAAGACCGGCATCAAGGTCAAACTGGTCGGCGTGGCCGAGGACCAGTTCAGCCAGGTGGTCACCTCGGCGGCGGCGGCCGGCGACCTGCCCGACGTGATCGGCGCCCTGCCCCTGGCCTCCGTCCGCGAGCTGGAGTCCAACGAGCTGCTCGACACCGAGACCCCCGCGAAGATCGTCGACCAGCTCGGGCGCGACACGTTCTCGGCGCGCGCCCTGGAGCTCGACTCATCCGGCGGCAGGCTGCTGGCCGTGCCCAGCGACGGCTGGGCCCAGCTCATCCTCTACCGCAAGGACCTGTTCGAGAAGGCCGGGCTGCGGCCCCCCGACACCTACGAGGCGCTGCGGGCCGCCGCCGCCGAGCTCAACACCGGCGGCGTCGCCGGCATCACGCTGGCGGTCGCCCCCAAGGACTCCTTCACCGCGCAGAGCTTCGAGCACGTCGCCCTGGCCAACGGCTGCCAGCTCGTCGACGGCTCCGGCAAGGTGGCGCTCGACTCGCCGCAGTGCGTGCGCGCCTTCGAGTTCTACGGCGACCTGGCCAGGAACCACTCCGTCAAGGGCATGCAGGACGTCGACTCCACCCGGGCCACGTACTTCTCCGGCAAGGCCGCCATGATGATCTGGTCGTCGTTCATCCTGGACGAGCTGGCCGGGCTGCGGAAGGACGCGCTGCCGAGCTGCCCGCAGTGCCGCGAGGACCCGGAGTGGCTGGCCGCGAACACCGGCGTCGTCACCGCGCTCAAGGGCCCGGACGGGAGCGCCCCCGCCCAGTTCGGCGAGGTCGTGTCCTGGGTTGTCATGCGTGACGCCGCCACGGACCAGGCCGCGAAGTTCGTCGCGTACATGATGAACGAGGGCTACGAGCGATGGATCGGGATGGCCCCCGAGGGCAAGTTCCCCACCCGCGAGGGGTTCGCCGACAAATGGCAGGCGCTGCCCGCCGGGGTCGACACCAAGAAGCCGCTGGCCGACGTCTACCCGGCCGAGGTGCTGGAGGCGCTGCGCACCAGCCCCGGCACGTTCGCCCGCTGGGGCATCCCGCAGGGGCAGGGCAAGCTGGTCGGCGCCACGATGGGCGAGCTGCCGGTGCCCAAGGCGCTGGCCGGCGTGGCCGACGGCTCGCTCACCCCGCAGGCCGCCGCCGCGCAGGCCAGGACCGAGGTCGAGACCATCAAGCGCGGGATCCGCGAATGAGCCGCGGACGCACGCTGCGCGAGCAGGAGGGGCGGGCCGGGCTGGCGCTGATCTCGCCGACGCTCGTGATCACGCTGGTCGTGGTGGTGCTGCCGCTCCTGTGGGCGATCATGCTGGCGTTCCAGGACGTCCGGCTGATCAACATCCGCCAGGCGGGGCTGTTCGGCAACTACACGCTGGAGAACTTCACGTACGTGATCTCCGAGCCGGGGTTCTGGTCCGCGCTGGTCAACACGCTCGTCTACACGGTCGCGGGCACCGCGCTGTCGATCGTGATCGGGCTGGTCGCGGCGCTGGCGCTGCGCGACAGGTTCCGGCTGCGGACGCTGGTCAGGGCCTCGATCCTGATCCCGTACGTGGCTCCGGTGGTGGCCGTCGCGTTCCTGTGGGAGACGATGCTCAATCCCCAGTACGGCATCGTCAACTCCTGGCTGGACGAGCCGATCGCCTTCCTCACCCAGGCCCGGGGCACGTTCCTGGGCCTGGAGGTGCCGGTGGCGCTGCTGACGGTGATCGCGTTCGAGGCGTGGCGCTACTTCCCGTTCGCGTTCCTGTTCCTGCTGGCCAGGCTCCAGGCGCTGCCGGCGGAGCTGGACGAGGCGGCGGTGGTCGACGGGGCCACGCCGACGCAGCGGTTCCGCTACGTGATCATGCCGCAGCTCTGGCGGATCATCGCGCTGCTGTCGGTGCTGCGGTTCGTCTTCACCTTCACCAAGTTCGACGACGTCTACCTGCTGACCGGCGGCGGGGCGGGCACGGAGGTGGTCAGCGTGCGGGTCTACAACTTCCTGACCGCGCGCGACGACATCGGGGCCTCGGCGGCGCAGGCGATCGTGCTCGCGGTCGTGCTGGTCGTGTTCCTGGTGCTCTACCTGCGCTTCTTCGGAGGTGGCGAACGTGAGCAGGGATAGGTTCGAGCGGGCGCTGCTCAAGGTGCTCAGGCCGCTGGTGATCCTCTTCCTCTTCGTGATCACCGCGTTCCCGTTCTACTACATGGTGATGCTGTCGTTCCGGGACATCCAGGAGCTCATCCTGGACCCGGGCTCGCTGTGGCCGGCGACGTTCACGCTCGACACGTACGCGAACGTGCTGGACCGGCAGGGGTTCCTGATCTTCATGCGCAACAGCGCGATCGTGGCCGTCGCCTCGGTGGCGGTCACGCTGCTGATCTCGATCCCGGGGGCGTACGCGGTGGCGCGGCTGCGCTTCTTCGGGCGGCGGCAGGTGCACTTCCTGTTCCTGGCCGTCTACCTGTTCCCGGCGATCGTGCTGGCCATCCCGCTGTTCGTGCTGTTCACGATGCTCGGGCTGCGGGGGTCGCTGGTCGGCCTGATTCTCGTCTATATCGCGCAAACCGTGCCAGTCACGGTATACATGCTCCGCAACTACTTCGAGACCGTGCCGCAGAGCGTCGAGGAGGCGGCGGCGATCGACGGCTGCACGCGCCTGTCGACCATCTGGCGGGTGGTGCTGCCGCTGTCCAAGCCGGCGCTCATGGCCACCGGTCTCTACGCGTTCATGATCGCTTGGAACGAGTTCCTGTTCGCCCTTCTCTTCCTGGTGGAGAGGCGGGAGAGCTGGACGGTCTCGCTGGGGCTCTCGCAGCTCGCGGGCAGCATCGAGATCCCGACCACGGTGCTCATGGCGGGATCGGTGGTGCTGACGCTGCCCATCGTGATCGTCTTCTTCGCCAGCGAGCGATTGCTGACGGAGGGGCTCACGGCAGGAGCGGAGAAGGGATAGACCATGCTGACGGCAGGGCAGGTCCTCCAGCTCATCCGCGACGGCTCCTGCCGCACCCGCAAGCAGCTCATCGAGTTCACCGGGCTGTCCCGGTCGACGATCACCGACCGGGTGGACCGGCTCATCGAGGCGGGCTACATCCACGAGTCGGGTGTGGCGTCCTCCGGGGGCGGGCGGCCGCCCTCGGTGCTCGACATCGACGCCGGCAGCCGGCTCGTGCTGGTGGCCGATCTCGGGGCCAGCCACGCCCGGGTGGCGCTGACCGACCTGGCGGCCCGGCCGCTGGCCGAGGAGCACACCGAGATGCGCATCGAGCGCGGCCCCGACGCGGTGCTGTCCTGGGTGCGGGAGGCGTTCCGGCGGCTGCTCGACCGCACCGGCCGCCCGGCCGCCCAGGTCTGCGGGATCGGCGTGGACCTGCCGGGCTCGGTCGACCACACCTCGGGCCGGGCCATCCGGTCGTTCCTCATGCCCGGCTGGGACGACCACCCGATCGGCCCGGCCGTCGGGGCGGACTTCGACGTGCCGATCCTGGTGGAGAACGACGCCAACGCGATGGCGCTGGGCGAGTGGTGGTCGTCGTGGCGGCACACCGACGCGCTCGTCCTGGTCAAGGTGTCCACCGGCATCGGCACCGGCATCGTGCTCAACGGCGGCATCTACCGGGGCGTGGAGGAGGCCGCGGGCAACATCGGCCACGTCCGGCTGCACGAGGCCGACGACCGGGTGTGCACGTGCGGCTCGCGCGGCTGCGTGGCGTCCCTGGCCAGCGGTCACGCGGTGGCCGCCGATTTGGGCATGGAGACCAGCCGCGACGTGGTCCGCCTGGTGCAGGCGGGTGACCCGGCGGCCATCGCGCGCACCCAGGAGGCCGGGCGGACGCTGGGCATCGTGCTGGCGACCGCGGTCAGCCTGCTCAACCCGGGCGTCCTGGTGCTGGCCGGCGACATGGCCGAGACCGGCGAGCACTACCTGACGGGCATCCGGGAGAGCGTCTACCGGCGCAGCCTGCCGTACACGACCCGCAACCTGGAGATCGTCACGAGCTCGCTGGGCGACCGGGCGGGCATCGTGGGCACGGCGGTGATCGTCATGGAGCACGTGCTGTCGCCGGAGGCAGTCGACGCGGCGCTGGCCGCCTCAGGCGGGCCGGCCCGCCCCGATCTGGCCGGCTAGCTCGGCCCTGGCGGTGAGCAGCGACGGCCCGTACCAGGTGAGCAGCCGCCCGCTGACCAGCGCGCACGGCAGGCCGGGGAAGCACTCGGGGCCGTCGTCCGCGCTGAAGGCGTACGGCTCGTCGGGGAGCACGACCAGGTCGGGCCGGGCCTCGACGAGCTCGGCGAGCGGGATCTTGGGGTAACGCTCGGGGTGGCCGGCGTACAGGTTGTCGACGCCCAGGCGGGCGAGCACGTCGCCGGTGAACGTGTCGCGCCCCGCCACCATCCACGGCCGCCGCCAGACGGGCACGATCGCGGTCCGGCGCGGCCCCCGGTGCGGCTCGCGCCAGGCCCGCTCGGCCCGGACGAGCCAGTCCGGGCGGGGCACCCGGCAGGCCAGCTCGAACATCCTGGCCAGCGAGGCGAACGCCTGGTCCACGGTCTCGATCCTGGTCACCCACACGGCCAGCCCGGCGGCGCGCATGGCCTCGAGGTCGGGGGGCCGGTTCTCCTCTGCGTTGGCCAGGACCACGTCGGGGCGCAGCGCGGTGATCGCGGCGAGGTCGGGGTTCTTGGTGCCCCTGACCCTGGTCACATCCAGGCCGGGCGGGTGCGAGCACCAGTCGGTGGCCCCGACCAGCGCTTCGGGGACGGTCGCGGCGACCGATTCGGTGAGCGACGGCACCAGTGACACGATCCGGCCCACGGCGGCGGGCACGGGGACGCGTACCCCGGTGTCATCGACAAATTCGACGGAATCGCTCACAACAACACCCTAAATCCCCCCACGAAGGGATACATATCCATACAATCTTGAAATGTGAATCTGGGGGATCACCAGCACGAACCTCGGGGCTTCGATCCGACCAAGCCCAACGTCGCCCGGCTGTACGACTATTACCTGGGCGGCAAGGATCATTTCCCGGCCGATCGCGAGGCGGCCGAGCGCATCCTGAAGGTGGCGCCCGAAGTGCGGGCCGCCGCCCGGGCCAACCGCGCCTTCCTCGGCCGGGCCGTGCGGTTCCTGGCCGGCGAGGGCATCAGCCAGTTCCTCGACATCGGCACCGGGCTGCCGTCGCAGGGCGCCGTGCACGAGGTGGCCAACTCCGTCTCGCCCGGCAACCGCGTCGTCTACGTGGACCGCGACCCGGTCGTCATGGTGCACGCGCGGGCCATGCTCGCCTCCGACACCGACACGGTCGCCGTCGAGGGCGACCTGCGCAAGCCCCGGCAGATCCTCGACGACCCGGTGGTGCTGGACACCATCGACTTCAACCGGCCCGTCGGCGTGCTGCTCGTGGCCGTCATGCACTTCATCGCCGAGTCCGACGACCCGGCCGGCATCCTGCGCACGCTGCGCGAGGCCATGGCGCCCGGCAGCTACCTGGTCCTGTCCCACGGCACCAGCGACGCCCGCCGCGCCGCCGTCCGCAAGGGCACCGAGGTCTACCGCAACGCCACCGCACCGCTGACCCTGCGCGACCGGGCCGGCATCGCCGCCATGTTCGACGGGTTCGACCTGGTGGACCCGGGACTGGTGTGGCTGCCCGAATGGCGTCCCGGCGAGACCGACGCGATCGACTTCACCGACGATCCCGCCTCGTCGCTCATCCTGTGCGGCGTGGGCAGAAGGGCCTGAGGCGATGCGGATCGGCCTGGCCGCGCCGCAGTACGGCAGGTTCGCCTCGCTGGAGAGCCTGCGCCTGGTGGCGCACGAGGCCGAGGAGATGGGCTTCGCGAGCCTGTGGGTGGGCGACCGGCTGCTGACGCCGCTGGAGCCCAAGGACCGCTATCCCGGCGGCGACGGCTCGATCCCCGAGGCGCACGGCGTGTTCCTCGACCCGTTCGCGGTGCTGTCGGTGGCCGCCGCGACGACCTCGCGCATCCGGCTCGGCACCAGCGCGCTCAACGCCTGCTGGTACGCTCCCCCGCTGCTCGCCCGCTCGCTGACGACGATCGACCAGCTCAGCGGCGGCCGGCTGGACGTGGGGCTGGGGCTCGGCTGGTCGTCGGACGAGTACGCCGCCGTCGGCGTGCCCTGGAAGTCGAGGGCCTCCAGGTACGAGGCCACGCTCGACGCGCTGGAGGCCATCTGGCACACCGACCCGGTCGCCTACAGCGGCGAGCTTTGGACGGTGGCGCCCAGCCGCATCCACCCCAAGCCGGTCGGCCGCCCGCCGCTGCTGCTGGGCGGGTTCGCCCCCGACGCGCTGCGGCGCATCGGCCGCCGGGCCGACGGCTGGCTGACCGCCTCGCTGCCGATCCGGATGCTGACCTCGATGTGGGGCACGGTGCTGCGGGCCGCCGAGGAGGCCGGCCGCGACCCGGCGGCGCTGCGCATGGTGCTGCGCGCCAACCCGGTCGTCGAGGCGGGCGGCGCGCCGCCCAGGAGCGGCACCGTGGCGCAGATCGCCGCCTATCTGGACGAGGCGGCGGCGGCCGGGGTCCACGAGTGCGTCCTGGACCTCCAGCACACCGCCGAGAACGCCCCGCACCTGCTGGAGCTGGCCGGGGAGTTCAGGTCCTACGTGAGCGCGGCCAGCGCGGCGTCGTAGTCGGGCTCCTGGGTGATCTCCGGGACGAGCTCGGAGTAGATCACGTTGTTGGCGCCGTCGAGCACGACCACCGCGCGGGCGGCGAGCCCGGCCAGCGGGCCGCTCTCCTGGGCCACCCCGTAGTCCTTGAGGAACGAGCGGCCGCGCATGAGCGACAGCGTGGTGACGTTGTCGAGGCCCTCGGCGCCGCAGAACCGCTTCTGGGCGAACGGCAGGTCGGCCGACACGCAGAGCACGGCCACGCCGGGGTGCTCGGCGGCGATCTGGTTGAAGCGGCGCACGGAGGCCGCGCACACGCCGGTGTCGACGCTCGGGAAGATGTTGAGCACCTTCACCGCGTCGCCGAAGTCAGCCAGCGTGCGGTCGGAGAGGTCGGCGCCGACCAGGCTGAACCCGGGCGCCGGGTCGCCCTGCTTGGGGAAGGAACCGCCCACGATGATGGGGTTTCCCTTGAACGTGACGTCGGACATGAAGCCTCCTGATGGCAGTGGAATCCCGCGTCCGGATCTTATCGTCCGCCGTCAGGCCCAGCCGTTGCGGGCGGCGTGCCAGCCGAGCTGCACCCGGGTGCGGGCGCCCGCGAGGTCCATCAGGGCGCGGACCCGGCGCTGGAGGGTGCGCAGCGACAGGTCGAGCTGGCCCGCGACCGCCTCGTCGGTCAGCCCGGCCAGCAGCAGGCCGAGGATGTTCCTGTCGAGCTCGCCGATCGCGGCCTCGCGCTCCTCGGCCAGCTCGCCGGAGGCGTCCACGCGCAGCGGGTAGGCGCGCTGCCAGATCGCCTCGAACAGCGCCTCGACCGCCGTGAGCAGGCCGCTGCGGTGCAGCAGCACGGCGGCCGGCTCGCCGCCGGGATCGGTGGTGAGCGGCACCAGGGCCAGCTCGCCGTCGGCCATCATGAGCTTGATCGGCAGCTTGTCGGACACCCTGACCTGGACGCCCTTGCGGATGGAGGCGATGATCCCGGCCGCCACGCGGGGCGTGGCCAGCACCTCGCGCTCGACCATCACCAGATACTCCACGCCGCGGTCGACGACCTCCTCCTCGGCCGTGTTGTCGTCCGGCGTCACGGCCACGAACGGCGCCGTGGAGAACGAGCGCACCCGCTTGTCCGCGGCCCACTGGATCTGCAGGAAGCGCTGGCGTACCGCTTCGACGCCGGTCACGACCTCGATGAGGTCGCCCACGGCGCGGTCGACGGCGGCCATGCGGTGCTGCTCGGCGAGCGCGACCAGGGCCAGCTCGGCGGTGCGCAGCTCCTCGCGGCGGGCGGTGAGCAGGCCGCCGAGCGCGACGGAGGGCGGCGCGGCGACGTGGCGGGCGGGGACGCCGGGCAGGCGCGAGACCAGGCCGCGCCCGACCAGGGCGGCCAGGTCCTCGGCGACGGCGGTGACCGGCCTGCCGAGGGCGGCGGCCAGCTCGGCGGCGGTGCGGGGGCCGTCGATCAGGCGGCGGTAGGCGAGCTCCTCACCGGCGGTGAGCCCCAGCGCCTCCAGCACGGCGTCCCCCTCCTTCTGATCGCCGATCAGTATGGGAGAGAAGACAGGGCCGAAGGCGACAAAGCCACCTTCGGCCCCGAATCGTGACAGCACGGTTATCCAGCCGGGGAGCGCCCTAAAC
Organism: Nonomuraea sp. ATR24; assembly: GCF_041950485.1. Lineage (NCBI taxonomy): Bacteria > Bacillati > Actinomycetota > Actinomycetes > Streptosporangiales > Streptosporangiaceae > Nonomuraea > Nonomuraea sp. ATR24. The sequence goes on along the minus strand of NZ_JBGNUU010000030.1, from coordinate 82,517 downwards.
GTTGCGCCTGTACTGGCCTCCCGCCTCGAACAGCGCCTCGGTGATCTGACCCAGCGAGCACACCCGGGCCGCCTCCATCAGCACCTCGAACGCGTTCTCCTCCGACATCGCCGCCTCCCGCAGGCGGGCCAGCGCCGCCGGGGCCTCGGCCCGGTTGCGCTCGTGGAAGGCGTGCAGCCGGTCGAGCTGCGAGCGCTTCTCCTCCTCGGTGCCCCGGGCCAGCTCCAGCTTGTGCGGGCCCGGCTCGTCACCGCCCGGGTTGCGGAACGTGTTGACCCCGATGATCGGCAGCGACCCGTCGTGCTTGCGGGTCTCGTACAGCATGGACTCGTCCTGGATCCGGCCGCGCTGGTAGCCGGTCTCCATCGCGCCCAGCACGCCGCCCCGGTCCGACAGCCGCTCGAACTCGCGCAGCACCGCCTCCTCCACCAGGTCGGTGAGCTCGTCGATGATGTACGAGCCCTGCAGCGGGTTCTCGTTGCGCGCCAGGCCCCACTCCCGGTTGATGATCAGCTGGATGGCCATGGCCCGGCGCACCGAGTCGGCCGACGGGGTGGTGACCGCCTCGTCGAAGGCGTTGGTGTGCAGGCTGTTGCAGTTGTCGTAGACGGCGATCAGCGCCTGGAGGGTGGTGCGGATGTCGTTGAAGTTCATCTCTTGGGCGTGCAGCGAGCGGCCCGAGGTCTGGACGTGGTACTTGAGCTTCTGCGACCGCTCGCCCGCGCCGTAGCGCTCGCGCATGGCCACCGCCCAGATGCGCCGGGCCACCCGGCCGAGCACGCTGTACTCGGGGTCCATGCCGTTGGAGAAGAAGAACGACAGGTTCGGCGCGAAGTCGTCCACGTTCATGCCCCTGGCCAGGTACGCCTCCACGTAGGTGAAGCCGTTGGCCAGGGTGAAGGCGAGCTGGCTGATGGGATTGGCCCCGGCCTCGGCGATGTGGTAGCCGGAGATCGACACCGAGTAGAAGTTGCGCACCCCGTTGCGGATGAACCACTCCTGGATGTCGGCCATCATCCGCAGCGAGAACTCGGTGGAGAAGATGCAGGTGTTCTGGCCCTGGTCCTCCTTGAGGATGTCTGCCTGGACCGTGCCCCTGACCGTGGCCAGGGTCCGGGCCTTGAGCTCGGCGGACTCGGCCTCGTCGGGCTCGCGGCCGTGCTCGTCGCGGAAGCGCTGGAGCGCCTGGTCGACGGCGGCGTTGAGGAAGAAGGCGAGGATCGTCGGGGCCGGGCCGTTGATCGTCATCGAGACCGAGGTGTTGGGCGCCGACAGGTCGAAGCCGTCGTAGAGCACCTTCATGTCGTCGAGGGTGGCGATCGACACCCCCGAAGTGCCCACTTTTCCGTAAATATCGGGCCGGAGGTCGGGGTCGTTCCCGTACAGCGTCACCGAGTCGAACGCCGTCGACAGCCGGGTGGCCGGCTGGCCCTCCGACAGCAGCTTGAAGCGCCGGTTCGTGCGGAACGGGTCGCCCTCGCCGGCGAACATCCGCGTCGGGTCCTCATCGTCCCGCTTGAACGCGAACACCCCGGCCGTGAACGGGAACCGGCCCGGCAGGTTCTCGCTCCGCAGGAACCTGAGCAGCTCCCCGTGGTCCTCGTAACGCGGCAGCGCCACGCGCGGGATGCGGTTGCCCGACAGGGTCTCGCGCCACAGCGGCGTGTGGATCTCCCGGTCGCGCACCTTCACCACGAGCTCGTCGGCCGTGTACTGCTCCTTCGTGGCGGGCCAGCTCTCCAGCAGGGCGCGGCTCTCGTCGCTCAGCTCCGCCTCGGCCCGCGCCGACAGCTCGTCGAGGCGGTCGTCCTCCAGCAGCGCGCTCACGGCGGCGAGCTGCTGGCGGCGGCGGGCCACCTCCATCTGGGCCCGCGTCTCCTCGTGGTAGCCGCGCACGGTCTCGGCGATCTCCGCCAGGTAGCGGACCCTGGCCGGCGGCACGATCGCCGCCGACGCCTGCGACGTGCGCCCGCGCACCGGCGCGAGCAGCCCGGGACCGGCCGGCATGCCCTTGTCCACCAGCAGCTCCTTCAGGTGCTGGTAGAGCGCGGTCACGCCCGCGTCGTTGTAGCGGGCCGCGATCGTGCCGAAGACCGGCATCTCCTCCGGCGAGACGCCGAACGCCTCCCGGTTGCGCACGAGCTGCCGCCGTACGTCACGCAGCGCGTCCTCGGCCCCGCGCCGCTCGTACTTGTTGATCACCACGGCCTCGGCGAAGTCGAGCATGTCGATCTTCTCCAGCTGCGAGGCCGCGCCGAACTCCGGCGTCATCACGTAGATCGGCACGTCCACGTGCGGCACGATGCCCGCGTCGCCCTGGCCGATGCCCGGCGTCTCCACCACCACCAGGTCGTAACCGGCGGCCCGGCAGGCGGCGATCACGTCGTCCAGGCAGGCCGGCACCTCGTTGGCGGCCCCCCGGGTGGCCAGGGAGCGGAAGTACGTCTGCGGGCTCAGGCTGTTCATCCTGATGCGGTCGCCGAGCAGCGCGCCGCCGCCCCGCCGCCGCGTCGGGTCGATGGCGATGACCGCGATGCGCAGCTTGTCGTCGTTGTCCACGCGGAGCCGGCGCACCAGCTCGTCGGTGAGCGACGACTTGCCCGACCCGCCGGTGCCCGTGATGCCCAGCACCGGAGCCGAACGGCCCGCCGCACGCACCCCCTCGACCAGCCCGGCCGGCGCCCGGCCCGCCTCGATCAGCGTGATCGCCCTGGCCAGCGCCGCCTGGTCGCCCGACACCACCGCCTCGACCGACGGGGCGTCGTCCAGCTCGACGTCGCACTCCTCGATCAGCTTGTTGATCATCCCGGGCAGCCCGAGCCGCTGCCCGTCCTCCGGCGAGAAGATGCGCGTGACACCCCGCTCGTGCAGCAGGTCGATCTCGTCCTGCACGATCACCCCGCCACCGCCGCCGTACACCTTGACGTGCCCGGCGCCGCGCTCGCGCAGCAGGTCCACCAGGTAGGAGAAGAACTCCACATGCCCGCCCTGGTACGAGCTGATCGCCACCCCCTGGACGTCCTCCTGGATGGCGGCTGTGACGATCTCGTCCACCGATCGGTTGTGCCCAAGGTGGATCACCTCGGCGCCCTGGGTCTGCAGGATGCGCCGCATGATGTTGATGGCCGCGTCATGGCCGTCGAACAGCGCTGCCGCTGTCACGAATCGGACCGGGTTGACCGGAACGTGCACGCCTGATCACTCCTTCGTGGGGCCCTGATTCGAAGATACTAGGACGTCCTACTAATTCCCAAGGTGCCCTGGTGGGTAGGGGTGAAGCATGCGTGCGATCACATTCGTGCCGGGCAAGCAGGGCACGCTCGGCGTCACAGAGGTTCCCGAGCCGGAGCCGGGGGCGGGCGAACTGCTCGTCCAGGGCCTCGCACTCGGCATATGCGGCACCGACCGCGAGCTCATCTCCGGCGAGTACGGCTGGCCGCGCCAGGAGCCCATGATCCTCGGCCACGAATCACTCGGCCAGGTGCTCCAGGTTCCCGACGGCTCCGCCTACTCCCCCGGCGACCTCGTCGTCGGCGTCGTCCGCCGCCCCGACCCCGTACCCTGCGGCGCCTGTGCCCGCGGCGAGTTCGACATGTGCCGCAACGGCGAATACACCGAGCGCGGCATCAAGGAACGCGACGGCTACGGCAGCGAGCGCTGGACCGTCGAAGCCGCCTACGCCGTCAAGATCGACCCCGCGCTCGGCACCCTCGGCGTCCTCGTCGAACCCGCCTCCGTCGTCGCCAAGGCCTGGGAGCACATCGAGGCCATCGGCTCCCGCGCCTGGTTCGAGCCCCGCACCGTCCTCGTCACCGGCGCCGGGCCCATCGGACTGCTCGGCGCCCTGCTCTCCCGCCAGCGCGGCCTGGAGGTCCACGTCCTCGACCGCGCCGCCGACGGCGTCAAACCCGCCCTCGTCGCCGACCTCGACGCCACCTACCACGCCGCCAGCGACCTCAAGGCCGTCGGCTTCAAACCGGACATCATCCTCGAATGCACCGGCGCCGGGCCGCTCGTCTTCGACGCCATGCTCAACACCGCCGAAGCCGGCATCGTCTGCCTCGCCGGCGTCTCCGCCGGCGGCCGGCCCATCAGCGCCGACGCCGGGCAGATCAACCGCGACATCGTCCTGGAGAACGACGTCGTCTTCGGCACCGTCAACGCCAACCTGCGCCACTACCGCGCCGCCGCCGACGCGCTCTCCCAGGCGGACCCCGCCTGGCTCGAACGCCTCATCACCCGCCGCCTCCCCCTGGACCGCGCCCCGGAAGCCCTCGAACGCGGCCAGGACGTCAAGGTGGTCATCGACCTGACCACCTGACCCACCCCGCCGTACGGCCGATCCCTCCCCCCGGAAGGGTCCACCCGCCCGAAGCCGAGGCAACCGGGTACGCACCCGGGCGCGCCCTCCCCCCGGAAGGGCCGCCCCGAAGACGCCGCACCGCCCAGCGGCCACCGCCCCAGCGGGCGCCCGCACCCGGGCACGCCCCCGAAGGGGCCCCATCTCAGGACGCCGCGCCACCCACCTATGCCGTACCCGGGCACTCCTGCCCCGGGAGGGTTCTACCGGGAAGTGGGTCAGGGGCTGGGGTTGTAGGGGTGTCGGCGGGTGGGGGTGGCGCCTACGGGGACGCGGGGGGCCGCGGGGTCCGCGGACGGCGGCTGGGTGGGCTCCGGAGGCGCGGGAGGCGTTGGCGCGTTCCAGGGGCCGGCGAGGCGGCGGTGGTGGCCCGCGCGGCGGCCGGCGACGCGGAAGGAGACCACGACGGTGGTGACGATGATGACGGCGAGCAGCGCCAGCGGCCCGCCGAGGGCGTCGAAGGGCGAGGCGGCGGGCGGGTCGGCGCGTTCGCGGAGGGGGAACGGCTGCTGGCTGGAGCGGATCTCGCTCAGCTCGGCGTTGGCCTTGACGACGCGCGGCAGCCCGTACCCGACGACCTTGTCGGTTTCGCGGACCTTGCGCTTGAGCCAGACGCGGTCCACGTTGGCCTCGATGGTGTGGATCTTCTTGCCGGCGACGCGTTCGACGATGCCGACGTGGTCGACGCCCTTGTAGCTGTCACCGCCGCGCCAGTCGAAGAAGACCAGGGCCCCCGGTTCGGGTTTGCGCGTCCAGGCGCCCTGCTTGATGAACCAGACCGCATGGGAGGGTGTCCAGGCGAACTGGCCGACGTATTCGCCGATGCCTGCCTTGTCGGCGGCCCAGGCGATGAACATGTCGCACCAGGCGGCGTTCTTGTACTGCGGATCCTGCACCCGGTCGGCGTACCAGTGGCCGAACTTGGTGTGCTGGCCGGACTTCTCCCGGTAGCCGAGTTCCTTACGGACGGTGGCGAGTAACTCTTCCGCGATCGGGTCCAGCTCGACTCCCCCCAGAAATGTGGCAGATCATGATGGACTGTAATAGCGACATCACGACCACGCGCAGAGCATTCCGAAAGTGTCTAGCCATGAGGGGAAATAACGGTCTTGTGGCTGGTGGGACAGGAGTCCGGATTACGCCCCGGCGCCTACCCGGAAGACCTGCGTGTCGCCCGCGCCCGCCGCGACGACGTCGGCCACGATGACCGTCACGTTGTCGGGCGAACCGCCCTCGTTGGCAAGATCGATGAGCCTCTGGACGGCCGCCGCCGGGTCTGCCACCGTGGTCAGCACCTCGTGCAGGACCTCGGGCCCGAGCACGGTGGTGAGCCCGTCGGAGCAGAGGAGATAGCGATCGTCCGGGTCGGCCTCGCGCAGTGCCATGTCGGGCTCCGCCCTGCCCTCGCTGCCGAGGACGCGCAGCACCATCGAGCGGCGGGGGTGCACGGCGGCCTGGTCCTCCGTGATGCGCCCTTCGTCCACCATCGACTGCACAAGTGTGTGATCCTTGGTCATCTGGTAAAGAGCACCATCGCGAAGCAGGTATCCGCGGGAGTCGCCCAGATGAGCCAGAGCGAACCGGTAGCCGTCCCACAGCATGGCGGTGACCGTGGTGCCCATCCCCCTGCGCGCCGGGTCGATGTCGGCCAGCTCGACCAGCCTGCGCGCGGCCTCGTGCACGGCCCCTTCGAGCGCGGCCTCCAGGTCGGTGCCCGTCTCGGGAAGCGTGGCGTCCAGCTCGCGCATCACCGCGATCGCCGCCGAGCTCGCCAGCTCGCCCGCGGCGTGCCCGCCCATCCCGTCCGCCACCACGAGCAACCGGCCGCTCGCATAGCCAGAATCCTCGTTCTGCTCCCTGCGGCGGCCCACGTCTGATCCGGCGGCATAGCGGATGTTGTGCTTCATACCTGCAGTAAATCACTGGTTGAAAGACTTCACAAGCAGATGCGCTGAAGACTCGGTTGAACTAGTCTGACCCTCATGAGCCACGACCCGACCCTGAACGCCGGGGACATCGCCCGGCTCGCCGGTGTCGGGCGTGCCGCGGTGAGCAACTGGCGCCGCCGCCACGACGACTTCCCCGCCCCCATCGGCGGAACCGCCAACCAGCCCCTCTTTTCACTGCCTCAGGTCGAGGACTGGCTGCGCCGCTATGGGAAGTCCTACCAGGTCTCCCTGGCGGATCGGGCATGGCAACGCCTGAAAGCCGCGGGCGATTTGCGGCTCGGCGAGGTCGTCGCCCAGGCCGGGGCGCTGCTGACCACCGGTGAGAGCGAGCTGGAGCCCGAGTCGGCCTCGCTCGTGTCGGAGCTGGCCGAGCGACATGGGGCGCTGACGGCGTACGAGTTCCTGGTGGAGCGCTATCTGGAGGCCCACTCCCGGCAACTGTCGGTCACCCGCGACGACGTCGCGGAGCTGATGGTCCGCCTGGTGCCGCCGGGCGAGGACGTGCCGCGCGTGCTCGACCCCGCCTGCGGGGTCGGCACGCTGCTGCTGGCGGCCGGCGACGCGCGGGTGCTCGGGCAGGAGCTGAGCGAGACGTCCGCCGCCATCGCCACCGCGCGGCTGCGCCTGCGCGGGGCCGAGACGACGATCGTGGCGGGCGACGCGATGCGTCACGACGGCTTCCCCGGCGACCGGGCCGACGCCGTGCTGTGCGACCCGCCGTTCAACGAGCGGGCCTGGGGCTACGAGGAGCTGGTCGGCGACCCCCGCTGGGAGTACGGGCTGCCGCCACGCGGCGAGCCGGAGCTGGCCTGGGTCCAGCACTGCCTCACCCACGTCAGGCCGGGCGGCCTGGTCGCGATCCTCATGCCTCCGGCCGCCGCCAGCCGCAAGGCCGGCCGCCGCATCCGCGCCAACCTGCTCAGGGCGGGCGCGCTGCGCGCGGTCATCGCGCTGCCGGGCGCCGACCTGTGGCTGCTGCGCCGCCCGGCGGCCGGTGAGCGCCCGCCGTCCGACGTGCTGATCCTCGACGCGTCCGCCGACATGTCCGTCGTCGAGCCCGCCTGGCGCGCCTACCTGGCCGACGGCTCGGGCCAGGCGGTGCGGATCATCGACCTGCTGGCCGACGAGGTCGACATGACCCCGGCCCGCCACCAGCGCCGCGACGACGTGGGCCGGGCCTTCGCCGAGGCGCGCGACCGGTTCCTGGCCGCCGCCGCCGCGCCGCCCGACCTCAAGGTGCTCGACGAGCCGCTCGACCAGCCCGCCACCACGATCGGCGACCTGATCAAGGAGGGCCTGGTGAGCGTGTTCCAGGCGCCGCCTCGGATGGCCGCCGATGGCGGCGACGTGCCCGTGCTCACGGCCGACGACGTGGCCGGCGACGCGCCGCCGTCGGGCCTGACCACGGCCCAGAAGGGGCTGGTGGCCGTCGAGCCGGGCGACGTCGTGGCCTCCTACTCCAGCGTGCGCGTCATGGCGGGCGGCGGGATGGTGCTGGGCCCCCACCTGACGCTCTACCGGGTCGACGCGCGGCGGCTCGACGCCGACTTCCTGGCCGGGTTCCTGCGGGCGGCGGGCAGCCGGGCGACGACCGGTTCCAGCAGGTTCGACGTGCGGCGCACCCGCCTGCCGAGGCTCCCGCTCAAGGACCAGCGGGCCTACGGCGAGGCGTTCCGGCAGCTCGCCGTGCTGGAGGACGCGCTGCGGGAGACGTCCGCGCTGGGCCAGACGCTGATCCGGCTGGGCCTGGACGGGCTCACGGGCGGCCACCTGCACCCGCAGTCCTGACGGTGTAGTTTTTCCCGGAAGGATGCGGGAGGGGGGACTTGTGGTCATCGGCGACCGCTATGAGCTCGACGACCTCCCCCTCGGCCAGGGCGGCATGGGCGCCGTCTACGCGGGTCACGACCGTCACCTCGACCGGCGCGTGGCCGTCAAGCTCCTCCGCCTGCCCAGCGGCCCCGACCAGGAGCTGGAGCGCCGGTTCATCCGCGAGGCCCGCATCCTGGCCAGGCTGGAGCACCCCGGCGCGCCCGTCCTGTACGACTTCGGCACCCATGAGCAGCGGCTCTTCCAGGTGATGCAGTTCATCGAGGGCGTCACGGTGGCCGACGTGGTGAGCGAGCACGGGCCGCTGCCGGTGCCGTGGGCCGTCGCGATCGCCGCCCAGGCGTGCGCGGTGCTGTCGGCGGCGCACGCGCTGGCGATCTGCCACCGCGACCTGAAGCCGACGAACCTGATGCTCTGCCCCGACGGCAGCGTCAAGGTGCTGGACTTCGGCCTGGCCATGCTCCGCGACGCCGACGTGACGACGTTCACCCGCATCGGCCAGATCCTCGGCACGCCCGCCTACATGGCCCCCGAGCAGATCCAGCACGGCATCGCCGAGCCCCGCAGCGACCTCTACGCGCTGGGCTGCGTGCTGCACGAGATGCTGACCGGCAGGCAGCTGTTCACCGGGCCCACCGACTACGTGGTGTTCGAGAAGCAGGTCAAGGAGCGTCCGCCCGCCGTGCCCGGGGTGCCCGCCGGGCTGGGCGCGCTGCTCGGGCAGCTCCTGGAGAAGAACCCGGGCGACCGGCCCCGCGACGCCCACGAGCTCTACCGGCTACTGGAGCCGTTCGCGGTGTCGCTCCCGATGCTGCCGGGCTTCCTCGCCCGGTCCCCGAGCCCGGGGCGCATGTACGCCCGGATGGTGGGGCGGGTGCTGAGCTGATGGAGGCGTTCGAGGAGCACCGTGACCACCTGTGGGCCGTCGCGTACCGGATTCTCGGCACCGTGGCCGACGCCGACGACGCCGTGCAGGAGACGTGGCTGCGCTGGCGGCAGGCCGACCGCCAGGCGGTGAGCGACGCGCGCGCGTACCTGACCACGGCCGTGAGCCGGGTCTGCTACGACCTGCTGACCTCCGCCCGCGCCCGCCGGGAGTCCTACGTCGGCGAGTGGCTGCCCGAGCCGGTCGTCGCCGAGCTCGGCCCCGAGGACCGGGTGACCCTGGACGATTCGGTCAGTCTCGCCCTGCTCGCCGTGCTGGAACGGCTCTCCCCGGCGGAGCGGACGGCGTTCGTGCTGCACGACGCGTTCGAGGTGCCGTTCGAGGAGATCGGCGAGATCCTCGGGCGCAGCCCCGGGGCCGTGCGGCAGCTCGCGTCGCGGGCCCGCGCGCGCGTGCAGGAGTACGCGCCGCGCGGCACCGCCGACCGCGCCGCGCACCTGAAGGTCGTGGAGGCCTTCGCGGCGGCGGCGACCTCGGGCGACCTGCCGGGGCTGGTCGCGGTGCTCGACCCAGGCGTGGTGTGGCGGGCCGACGGCGGCGGCGTGGTCACGGCCGCGGCGGTGCCGGTGGTGGGCTCCGATCGGGTCGCCAGGATGGTCCTGGGCATGGTCGAGCGCTGGTTCGACGGCATGACGGCCGAGTTCCTCGACGTCAACGGGGCTCCGGGCGTGGTCATCCGCGACGGCGACGGGGTCCCCGACAGCGTGATGGCCTTCGTGGTCTCCGGTGGCCGCGTCGTCCAGGTCGACGTCGTACGCAATCCCGTCAAGCTGCGCAACGTGTGACGCACCTCACTCAGACATCGGGTCCGCCGGCGCCGTCTCCCTTGCATGAACATCGTGGTCATCGGAGCGGGATACGCGGGTCTGACAGCGGCGCTGCGGCTGGACCGGACCCATCACATCACCCTGATCAGCGCCGAGGCGCACTTCACGCAGCGGATCCGGCTGCACGAGCTGGCCGCGGGCCGGCCGACCGTACGGGTCCCGCTGGCGGAGCTGACGCGCGGCACCGGCATCGAGACCGTCGTCGCCCGGGTCGCCGCGCTCGACCCCTCGGCACGCGTGGTGCGCACGGAGGACGGGCGGGAGTTCGGCTACGACACGCTGGTGTACGCGCTCGGCAGCCGGACCGACGTGCGCGTGCCCGGGGTGGCCGAGCACGCCTACACCGCCGAGTCCGCCGCCGCCCTGCGGACCCGGCTGGCCTCCGGCGGCGGTGACGTGGCGGTGGTCGGCGGCGGGCTGACCGGCGTCGAGATGGCGGCCGAGCTGGCCGAGACGTACCCGGCGTGGCGGGTCACGCTGGTGTCGGGGAACGAGCCGGTGCTGTCGGCGCGCGGCCGCCGGCACGTCGCGGGGGCGCTGTCTCGGCTCGGCGTCATCACCCGGTACGGGGTCCGCGCGTCGGGCGTGTCGGCGGGGACCGTCCACACCACCGACGGCGACATTTCCGCAGATGTCGTGGTCTGGGCGGGTTCGTTCACCGTCCCGACGCTCGCCGCCGAGGCCGGGCTGACCGTCGACGCCCGCGGCCGGGCCGTCGTGGACGCCACCATGCGGTCCGTGTCGCACCCGGACGTCTACGTCGTCGGCGACGCGGCGGCCGTCCGGATCCCCGGCGCCGGCGAGTCCCGCATGTCCTGCGCGGCCGGCATGCCCATCGCCGCCCACGCCGCCGACTCCGTCAACGCCCGCGCCGCCGGACGCCAGGCCAGGCCGTTCCGGTTCCGGTACCTCATCCAGTGCGTCAGCCTCGGCCGCCGCGACGGGCTCATCCAGTTCGTCCGGCACGACGACTCGCCCGTGGAGACGGTGCTGCGCGGGCGGGGTGCGGCGTTCGTGAAGGAGCTGATTTGCCGGTCCACGGTGGCATTCCTGCGCCTCGAACGTCGTCGGCCCGGGACGTACATGTGGGTGAAGGGCCCGAAGCCGGCACCTGCGGAAAGGTTGGCGGGGGCGCGCGCGTAGTTCGCCCCATCACTCGGCCGTCGACCTGGTTGCGGTCGACGGCCGAGTGCATGCAGGTTGCATGCTAAAATGCCTGCATGGGGACCATACAGATCAGGGATGTTCCTGACACGACCGAGCGGACACTGAAGGCGCGGGCGGAGCGCGAAGGCAAGTCCCTCACCGCGTTCGTCCGCGACCTCCTGAACGAAGAGGCGGCCACGCCGACACTGGACGAGGTGATGGCCAGGATCGCCGCCGACGAGCCGGTGGCGTACGACCCCGACTTCGTCCGGGAGACCATGCGCGAGGGCGGCCGGTGAGCCTGGTCGTCGACGCCTCGATCGTCTTCCGCCTGCTGGCCAACGTCAAAGGCGACGACCTTCTCCGGCAGCGGCTGGCGCGGAAACTGCACGCACCGGCCCTGATCGACGTCGAGATCGCCTCCGTCGTGCGCGGGCATGTCATCACCAGCAAGCCCGAGGTGCGCATCTCCGAGGCGAGGGCCGAGATCATGCTGGAGCGCTACGCCCAGCTGAAGATCGTCCGCCATCCGATGCTGCCCCTGCAGCCGCGCGTGCTGGAGCTGCGCAACAACCTGACCGCCTATGACGGCATGTACGTGGCGCTCGCCGAACTGCTCGGGGTGCCGCTGCTCACCGACGACGCCAAATTCGCCGGCTCGACAGGCCACCGGGCCGAGATCCACCGCTACCCACCACCGGCATAACCGCCTTCTCTTCAGGAAAGAAATGCTTTCCATCCTCATGCCTTCTGTGTAACCGGGTGACGGCCCGCAGTTCTGGATCAGCTCTTCGCGGGGTGCGAATCTTGGGGCGTCAACCGATGTTGTGAAGGAACGGTGGTCCGGTGTCGATCAGCTTCAGGAACCCCGAGGCGTTCGCCCGTACCGTGGGCATTTCCGCCGGCGCCGTGGCCACCTTCAAGAGCATCGCCACTTGGGTCGCGGCGGCGTCGACCGTCGTGGGTGTCGTTGCCGTGGCCGCCGACATCATCAAGGCGATCATCGGCGGCAAAGATCCGATCCAGGAGGCACTCGACCAGATCCGCGAAGAAATCAAGAAGATCGGCGACCAGAATCACCGCACACTCATTTCCGATCGCCTGGAACGGGCTACCGGAACGCAGGGGCTCATCAAGGATGTCGCCGACGGAATTCGGTCCTTCGCGGCGGACCATTCCGCCCAGCACCGGCGCGAGCTGGTGAACGCCCTGAACGTGATGCGTCCCAAGCTTCTGGGGCATGCCATGCCCGAGGCCAATCTGCTGCCGTTCCATCCCGAGACCTACACGATGCTGTCCGGGAACGCGGCGCCGCACTGGATGATGGGCGGCGACCAGGTCTACGCCGGGGCCCATTTGATGGGCCAACCGGAAAGTGTGTTCGCGAGTTCCCTACCTCCCTCGGAGAGGTCGTGGCCGAACGAGACAAGAGTGGTTCCGGCGACCGTGTGGCCGGTCCAGGTCATGCGTCCGCTCTCCGCCTCCTACCATGATTGGCAGACACCGGACAGCCTCAATGCCAGCCATCTCCGCTGGGACGGGCGATTCCATGCACCGGTTCTGATGGCGGGAGCGCTCTGCTATCTCAATGGAATTCGCTTCGTCGAGCCCTATTTCCGTTCGACGGGACATGAGCGGGAGCGTCTGCTGGGCTTGATCGAGGCGCTTTCCCAGTTCGCCGCCGACTGGTACGCGCAGATTCTGGTCAGCGCGCCGATGCCCGCTCCGCATTTCGACCATGTTCCGGCGACCCCGTTCAGCGAGGAGCGGTATCTGCCCCGCTTCACGTTCTCCAGCTGGCCGTGCGGGGCGGCCGACCCGGCTTTCGGCACCAGTGCGTACCAGCCGGGGTGGTGGGTGCCCGATCCGGCGGGGTTCTCGACGGGGCTGATGGGCCAGGATCAGATGGGCGGGTTCTTCCGTGACCGTCAGGCATCGCTCAAATGGGTGTGCCGGAACAACGGGCTCAGCGACCTCTGGTCAGTGATCAACAGCTTGGGGCAGCTTCTCTTCCCTCCCCCTCAGTCGGAAACGCTGGGCATCTACGCGGACCGCGCCCAGACGGAGACCTTGAGCGTCCTCTCCACCGCACAGACCAGCGCGGAGACGTTCAACATCCTGGTCCCGCCCACCACGTTCGACGGCGTACGTGAAGCCCGCGCGGTGAAGGTACGGGTGCCGATCGCGATCCAGGCGAACCCCGGCCTGGACGGCGTACCGAACCTTCGCCGGCTCGCCTCCAGCGACGTCACGTTCGGCTACAAGGTCGAGTTGGTCGGCAACGACGGCACCCGGATCTCAGTGTTCGAGTCCCAGGTCCGCCGTCTGGAAGGCGAGGAGGGGCTGTGGCACACCGGCGACCCGGGACCGGCCGGTCTCAAGCCGGTGCCCCGCTTCGGCCCGGACCATGACGTCGAGCTGGAGACGGCGACCTACCTGCGTTTCGTCGATTCGTCCGGCGCGACCTACTGGACCGAGGAGGAAGGCGAAGGGCGGGTGCTCTTCAGCTGCCGGGTCCAGGTCAGCGACCCGGCGCACGACCCCATCCCGGGATTGGAGAAGGAGTGGCCGCCTCGCGGCGTGCTCTGGCTGGAGGTGACCAGCGAGAACGCGGCCAACCCGTCGTTCAGCGTGTCATTCGCCGTGACCGAGACGATCAGGGTTTCAGGGGACGGAACCCCCAGCGACGACGAACTCGTGACTTACACCGCGGAGGACTCCGTCTCCGTGGACGCCCAGGTCGCCGTGTTCCCCACGCAGTACTTCGAGCAGTACGAGGCGGAGCGGGAGATGTTCTACGCGAAGATGCAGGAGACCAACAGGAAGTATCGCCCGGTCAAGCAGATCTTCGACGTCGGACCGCCGGAGGAACTCATCGATCCCCTCGGTCCGCTGTACGGCCCCGACCACCTTGCGGGCATCACGCATCTTCTCGACGACCACGCCTCATCCTCGGCCGTCGTCGAGGAGATCCGCCGCGCCACGTCCGACGGGATCGAGGTCAACGCGTCGACGATCCGACACGGGATCGCGAAGGCCGTACACAGTCAGGCGAAGGCACACGTGAAGTCCGTACAGGTCGGGCGTTGGACCGCCGGGCCCGGCTGAGCCGCCCGGCGGGGCCTTCGCGTGGCGCGCGGACCGCGCCCCTCCTACGGGTTCGGCGAGGCCGGTCGACATGGAACTCACTCCGACCAGGTGACTGTCAGGTTGTCTCGGGTGCCGAAGCGTTCGAGGTGGTCGGTGACGACGTAGCGGACTCGGCCCAGGCTCTCCTCGTCCGGGGCCTCGATGGTCAGATGGAGGGCGTCGGGCTCGGCCAGCAAGGCGCAGGTGCCCCAGTCGAAGGTGGCCGTGCCCTTCTCGTCCGTCCATTCGGCGGGCACCTTGCGGGCGAAGTGCTTGCAGAGCTGGACGAGGTAGCGGGTGGCGCGGTCGGTCTCCACCCGGGACGTGCTGGTCAGCATGGGGTTCCTTTCGCGGGCAGGAGGCCGGTCGCCCGGCAGTGGGCGAGGTAGCGGCGCATGGTGCCGCGGTCGATGGGCGGGCACGGGATGCCGGCGGATCGGCCGGCGTGGACGTGGCCCATCGGCGGCGGCGGTCCGGTGGCCAGGTCGAAGAAGGCGGCGGTGGCCGCGGATTCGGCGTCGCCGTTCCTGAGCCGTCGCACCCATGCGTCCAGGGGGACGACCGGCAGGTCGTAGCCGTCGTCGGCGACCCATTCCAGGGCTTCGGCGAGGTGGACGGGCGGGAGGGGGGCGAGGTTGTGGACACCGGTGGCGCCCGCGTGGGAGAGGGTGACGACGGCGCGGGCGGCGTAGTCGACGGGGGTCCAGGGTTCGGCGAGGTCCAGGTCGGGGCGGGCGCCCGCGAGGACGCCGGCGCGGACGATGCGCCAGAACAGGTCGCCCGGGTTGACGTGGCCGTCGGCTCCGGCGACGCGGCCGAGGCGGTAGACGGCGGTGTGCAGGCCGCGTTCCCCCGCCTGACGGACGAGCTCTTCCGACGCCCATTTGGACTGGGTGTAGCCGTCGCGCAGGCCGGGGTGCGGGGGGACGTACTCCTCGGGCACGGACGGGCCGGGGGCGGCGACGGCCAGGGTGGAGATGTAGTGGAAGGGGGCTCCGAGGCGGAGCAGGTCGAGGGTGGCGGTGACGTTGGCGGCGCGCATGCTGCTGTACGGGCGCGTCACGCTGACGACGGCGGCGTTGTGGTACACGGCCTGGTAGTCGCCGGTCAGCTCGGCTTTCGTGAGGTCGGCGGGGATGGGGAGGACCCGGCCCCGGGGGAGCTCCGGCAGTCCTTGGACGGCCAGGGCGTCGGCCAGGCGTTGGAGTGCGGCGGGCTCGTCGGCGGCGCGGACGGGGCAGGCGATGCGGGCATCGGTGGACGTGAGCAGCTCCGCCAGCAGGTGGGCGCCGACGAAGCCGGTCGCGCCCGTGAGCAGGTACGTGGGCGGCCGGGTGGCGGGGACGGCCCGGGGCAGGACGTCCGGGGGAAGCACGGCGTCGGCGACGTGGGAGGGCGCCTCGGCCGTGGCCCGCGCGCCCGGGGGGAGGGCGGCGGCGAGGGCCGCCGCCGTCGGGTGGCGGAACAGGAGGGTCGCCGGGACGTCGCGGCCGAGTTCGGCGGCGAGCCTGTTGACGACCTGGATGGTCTGCAGCGACTGCCCGCCGAGCTGGAAGAAGTCGTCGGCCGGGGTGATCCCGGTGGCGCCCAGGACCTCCTCCCACACGCGCAGGACCACGCCCACCAGCCCGTCGTCGCCCCGGGGCGCGGTCTCGACGGCGGCCTCCTTGAGGGCGGAGCGGTCGATCTTGCCCGAGGTGGTCCTGGGGAGGGTGGCGGTGAAGACGTAGGCGGAGGGGATCACGGCGGCGGGCAGCAGCCCGGCCAGGTGCTCCCTGAGGCCGGACGGTTCCTCGCCGGCGGGGACGACGTGGGCGACCAGGCGCCTGGCTCCGCTGTCGAGCACCTGCCCGACCACCGCGGCCTCCCGCACGCCGGGGTGCAGCAGCAGCGCGGACTCGACCTCGGCGGGGTCCACCCGGTGCCCGCTGATCTTGAACTCGTCGTCGATGCGCCCCAGGTGCAGCAGTGCACCGTCGGCCCGCACCCGGACCCGGTCGCCGGTGCGGTACGCGGGCTCGCCCGCGTGGCTGCCGAACGGCGCGTCCAGGTAGCCGCGGGCCAGCCCGCCGCCCATCAGCACCAGCTCGCCGTCCACGACCGCGGCCCGCACCCCGGGCAGCGGTCGTCCGATGGGCACGTCGGGGTCCCCCGGCACCAGCTCGGCGACCGTCGCCACGACCGTGGCCTCGGTGGGCCCGTACGTGTTGAGCAGGCGGGCGGAGCCGCGCACGGCGGCGTGCCAGCGGGCGACCCGTTCGGGCAGCGCCGCCTCTCCGCCGATGATCACCGTGCGGACGCGGGGCGGCAGCGCGGCGGTCCCGGTGGACAGCGCGTAGACGACCTCGTGCCAGAACGCGGTCGGCAGGTCGAGCACGGTGACGCCGAGGTCGGCGCACGCCTGGAGGAGCCGGCCGACGGACTGCAGCATCTCGTCGGTGCGCAGCACCAGCGTCGCCCCGGCGCACAGGGTCAGGAAGATCTCCTCCACCGAGGCGTCGAAGTGCAGCGGCGCGAACTGCAGCACCCGGTCGTCGGCGCGGAGCCCGTACACGCCGGTGGCTCCGGCGACGAAGTGGGCCAGCGCCTCCTGGCCGACCGCCACGCCCTTGGGGCGGCCGGTGGAGCCGGAGGTGTACATGACGTACGCGAGCCCGGGGTCGCGCGGGGCGCCGGGGCGGCGCTCCACCCCGCCGGCGGTGACGAGGACGTCGGGGCGGGCGGCGGCGAGGATGCCGTCGACGCGCGCCCTCGGCCAGGCGGGGTCGAGCGGCAGGTAGGCGGCGCCGGCCAGGACCGTCCCGACGATCGCGGTGACGGCGTCGAAGCCCCTCGGCAGCATGATCGCCACGAGGGACGCGTCGGCGACCCGGTCGGCGAAGGCCCGCGCCGACGTCAGCAGCTCCCGGTACGTGAGCCGCCGCCCTTCCTGCTCGACGGCGACGGCGTGGGGGCCGGCGGCGGCCTGGGCGGCGATCAGGTGGGCGACCGGCACGGCGGGCACGGACAGCGGCCCCCCGTCGAGCACGACTCCCCCGGTCAAAGGCTTCCAGACGCGCGACAGCGGCTGGTCAGGGTCGGCGGTCAGCTCCTGGAGCAGGGACAGCCAGCCGTCGGCGTGGGCGTCCAGCTCGTCCCGGGAGTAGGCGGCGGCGTTGGCGTCGAAGTCCGCGCACGGCCCGCCCCGGTCCGACACGGCGATCGACAGGTCCTCCACCGGCCCGGCCGACACGTTGTGCACGGTGCCGCGCGCCTCCCCGAACCGCAGGTCGTAGCCGAACGGCAGCACGTTCACCACCGGCCCGAACAGCCTCCGGTCACCGCCCACGAGCCCCAGGTCACGCCGCAGCCATTCGTAGCGGTAGCGGTGGTGGGGGCGCCCGTGCCGGATCTCGGCGGCCACGTGCCCGGCCAGCGAGGACAGGGTGTCCGACGGGGAGACGGGCACCCGGAGCGGCACGATGTTCATGGCCATGCACGGCACCTTGAGCGAGGCGGACCCGAGCCGGTTCATGACCGGCAGCCCGAGCACCACCTCGGCCGCGCCGGTCCGGGCGTGCAGGTAGGCGGCGGTGGCGGCGACGGCGACCTCCGGCGGCACCCGATCGGGCAGTTTCGCGGTGCGCCGGTGGACCTCGCCGCTGACGGGCGCGGCGGGGGCGAGCAGCGGCGGCGCGGGCATCCCGGCGCACCGGC
The DNA here is from genome assembly GCF_041950485.1 of Nonomuraea sp. ATR24. Lineage (NCBI taxonomy): Bacteria > Bacillati > Actinomycetota > Actinomycetes > Streptosporangiales > Streptosporangiaceae > Nonomuraea > Nonomuraea sp. ATR24. The sequence continues at coordinate 64,634 of NZ_JBGNUU010000030.1, read as the reverse complement.
CGACCCAGTAGGCCCGGTCGCGAGCCCTGGTGCCATCGCCGCCTTCGTAACGGGCCGCCTCCTCCAGCACGGCCGCGTACGACCCGAAGGAGCCCGGCCGCCCCGAGTATGCGTCGGCCACCCGCCTGGCCAGCAGCGAGAACGCGTATCCGTCGGCCGCGATGTGGTGGATGCGCTGGTACCAGAGGTGCCGGTCCTCGTCGATCCGGATCAGCGCCTGCGCGAACAGCGGCCCGGCAGCCAGGTCGGCGCAGACCCGCAGGTCCTCGCGCATCCACGCCTCGGCCTCCTCCACGGAGGACGCCGAGAGCCGGTGCAGCGGCCACCCGTCCGTCTCGCGGACCACCTGCCCGGCGTCCGAGAACACCGCGTGCAGGGCCGGGGCCGCGCCGATCACCTCCCGCAGCGCCGCCTCGAAGCGCCGCTCGTCCAGGGCGCCCCGGATGTCCACGTACTCCCCCGCGTTGTAGACGGGGCTGCCCGGCGACAGCGCCTGCCCCGTCCAGATGCCGAGCTGCGCGGCCGTCAGCGGCTCAGCCACGGATCAGCTCTCCCCAGGCGCGCAGGGTGGGCCGCTCGGCCAGGTCGGCGAAGTCGGCGCCGAGCCGGTCGGCGACGGCCATCAGCCTGATCGAGTCCATGCCCAGCTCCAGCAGGTCGTCGTCCGCGCCGGGCTGCTCGCCGAGCAGCTCGCCCACGTACGACCGCAACTCCTCGTCGCTCACGCGCCCTCCACGATCTGTCCGGTGGTCACCACGCGCGCGCAGCGCGAGGCGGCGTAGTCCAGCGCCGACTCGTGGTGGCCGAGGGAGAAGTCGGCCACGGCGTCGGCCACGACGAACGCCTGGATGTCGCGCATGAACGCGTCCAGGGCGGTGGCCAGCACCCCGATGTGGGCGTAGACGCCGACCAGGATGAGCTGGTCGCGTCCCTCCAGCCGGTCGGCCAGGTCGGTGCGGACGAAGGCGCTGTAGCGCCACTTGGTGAGCACCGCGCCGGGGTCCTCCGGCTTCAGCTCGTCCACGATCGCCGCCGCGAACGGCTCGGCGCCGAGTCCCGGCCCCCAGAAGTCGGTCAGCAGCCCGCGCTGCCGGGGCGGCTGGGCGCCCGGCTGGGCCGAGTACAGCACCGGGATGCCGGCGTCGGCGCAGTGCTCGCGCAGCCGCTGGATGTTGCCGATCACCTCGGGGATGGGCGCGGCCTGGAACGGGGCGAGGAAGTGGTTCTGCATGTCGTGGACGAGCAGCGCGGCCCGGCCGGGGTCGAGCTCCCAGCCCACCCGGCCCTCGGGCGGCGACGACGGCAGCGGGTACGGCTCGATGACGGGCAGTCCCATGGTCAGGAGTCTCCTTCCGCACGCGCGCGCAGCGCGGCTCGCAGGTCCTTCTTGCTGGTCTTGCCGACCCCGGTGACGGGGAACTCGCCGGCGAGCTCGATCCGGTCGGGGATCTTGTACGCGGCCAGCCCGCGTTCGCGCAGGAACGCCCTGACCTCCGCCACGGTGACGGGCTCGCGGTTGAGCACGAAGGCGTGGCTGCGCTCCCCCAGGTACGGGTCGGCCACGGCGACCACGGCGGCGTCGCGGATGCGGGGGTGGGCCAGCAGGTGGCTCTCCACCTCCTCGGGCGAGACCTTCTCGCCGCCCCGGTTGATGACCTCCTTGGCCCGCCCCTCGACCACGAGGTGCCCGGTGGGCGTCACCCGGACCAGGTCGCCGGTGCGGTAGAAGCCGTCGGCGGTGAACGCGCCGGGGTCGGAGTCGCCGTAGTAGCGGCGGATCGTGTACGGGCCGCGCGTGAGCAGGTGGCCGACCTCGCCGGGCGGCACGGGCCGGTCGTCGTCGTCCACCACGAGGATCTCGTCGTCCGGTGAGATGGGTCGGCCCTGGGTGGTCTCCACGATCTCGTCGGGGTCGTCGGAGCGCGTGTAGTTGACCAGCCCCTCGGCCATCCCGAAGACCTGCTGGAGCCGGCAGCCGAGCTCGGGGCGTACCCGGCGGGCGGTCTCGGCGGCCAGCTTGGCGCCGCCCACCTGCAGCACCTCCAGGCTGGACAGGTCGCGGCCGGTGCGCCGGGCGGCGTCCAGCCAGAGCAGCGCCAGCGGCGGCACCACGGCGGTCATCGTCACCCGCTCCCGCTCGATCAGCCCGAACGCGACCTCGGCCGACGGCTGCGGCGCCAGCACGACGCGCCCGCCGGCGTGCATCACGCCGAGGACGCCGGGCGAGGACATCGGGAAGTTGTGCGCCACGGGCAGCGCGCACAGGTACACGGTGGACGGCGACAGCTCGCAGATCTCCGCGCTGGCCCGCACGCTGTAGAGGTAGTCGTCGTGGGTGCGCGGGATCAGCTTCGGCAGCCCGGTGCTCCCGCCGGAGAGCTGCAGGAACGCCACGTCCTCCGGGCGCGGCCCGTCGAGGTCGATCGGGTCCTCGTACGGCAGCGCGTCGGCGTGCAGGACGCGCGGCACCGGGGCCGGCACCTCCAGCGCGCGGGTCGTCACGTAGGCGGCGGCGCCGCTGTGGGTGACCAGGTGGGTGATCTCGTTGAGCCGGTGGGCCGGGAGCGCGAAGACGGGCAGCGCGCCGAGCCGGAACAGCGCGAAGATCACCTCGAAGTACACCGGCTCGTTGGGGAGCTGCACCACCACGCGGTCGCCGCGCCGCAGCCCCAGTCCATGTAACCCGGCGGCCAGCCGGTCCGCGCGGGCGTCCAGCGCGGCGTACGTCAGCCTGTCGACCGCCTCCCGGTCCCCGTGCTCCTTGGCCAGCTCCCTCAGCCAGTCCCCGAAGGTCTGGCCGGTCCAGTAGCCGGCGGCCCGGTAGCGGGCGGCGTAGTCATCGGGCCACATGCAGCGCTCCCAGCGTCGTGCGGAATTTGGCGGAGGTCTCGGCGAGTTCGGCGTCGGGGTCGGAGTCGGCCACGATGCCGGCGCCGGCGTACAGGGTCAGGGCGGTGCCGTCGGCGACCGCGCAGCGGATGGCGACCACCCATTCGCCGTCGCCGGCGGCGTCCTGCCAGCCGACGAGGCCGGTGTAGAAGCCCCGGTCGAACGGCTCCAGCTCGGCGATGAGCTGCCGGGCGGCGTCGGTGGGGGTGCCGCAGACGGCGGGGGTGGGGTGCAGGGCGGCGGCCAGCTCCAGCGACGTGGTGGCGGGGTCGGCCAGCTCGCCGGAGATGCGGGTGGACAGGTGCCACATCGAGGCGGTCGGCACCAGCGACGGCTGCTCGGGCACCGACAGCGTGCTGCAGTGGGGCCGCAGCGCGGCGGCGACGGCCTCGACCACGAGGGCGTGCTCGCGCCGGTCCTTGGCCGAGGTCATCAGGTGGCCCGGGTCGGCGCCGCGCGGCGCGGACCCGGCCAGCGGGTTGGCCACGACGGTCCGGCCGGAGCGGGAGACGAGCAGCTCGGGGCTGGCGCCCAGCAGGGTCCGGCCGCCGGGCAGCGCGGCGGCGAACGTGTAGCCGGTGGGGTCGCGTTCGGCCAGCGCCTCGACCAGCGGCGTCAGGTCGCCCTCGTACGGGATCGTGAGGGAGCGGGCCAGCACCACCTTGTCCAGGTCGCCGGCGCGCAGCCGTTTCACGGCCCGGCGCACCGCCTCGGCGTACTCCAGGGGCGGCGGGATCTGCTCGGAGTCGCCCGGGTCCGCGGCGAGCGGCGCGGCCGGGGCGCCCGGCCCCGGCGGCGGCCCGTGGCGTACCCAGCGGGGGACGTACAGGCAGGCGTCGGCGTCGGGCGCGAACGGGATCGCGCCCACGACGACCGGGGCGGTGTGCCCGGCCGCCAGCGCCACCCCGAGCGCGCCGGCCGCCCGCGCTGGCAGGTCGGCCAGCGCGTTCTTGCGCGCCGACGGCGGCACCACGAAGTACGGCCCGCCGGCCAGCAGGGTGCCGCGCGGCGAGGCGAGGAAGAACTCGTCCATCGGTGTGTCCTTCACAGTGAGGCCCCGCCGTCCACGTACAGGTCGTGCAGGGTGATGTGGCGCGCCCTGTCGGAGGCGAGGAAGACGACCGCGTCGGCCACGTCGGCGGGGTCGGCGATGCGGCCGAGCGGGATGCCGAGCCGGTACATCTCGGGCGCGCCCTTGACCGGGTCGGCGGTCATGGCGCGCTGCATGGCGGTGTCGGTGGAGCCGGGCGCGACGACGTTGCAGCGGATGCCGTGCGGGGCCAGCTCCAGCCCCAGGCACTTGGTGAACATGGTGGCGGCGGCCTTGGAGGCGGCGTAGCCGGCCATGTGGGCGCGGGGCACGCCTGCCGCGTTGGAGCCGACGGTGATGATGACGCCGTCGCCGCGGGCGACCATCCGGCGGGCGACGGCGCGGCTGGTGTGGAAGACGCCGTCGGCGTTGACGGCGAACAGGCGCTGCCAGTCGGCGTCGCCGAACTCCAGCACCGGGCCGAGCGCGAGCACCCCGGCGACGTTGACGAGGATGCCCGGCGGCCCGAACTCGGCCTCGGCCTCGGCGACCGCCCGCTCGACGGCGGCCGCGTCGCTGACGTCGGCGGGCCGGGCGGTGGCCAGGTGGCCGGCCTCGCGCAGCCGGGCGGCGACGCGTCCGGCCAGGCCGGCGTCCACGTCGACGACGGTGACGGCGGCGCCGAGCCCGGCGAGCTGGGACGCGACCGCTTCACCGATGCCCCGGCCCGCGCCGGTCACGAGAGCATGACTCCCCCGAAACTCCATCTCACTCCTTAGGTAAGGCTTGCCTAATCTAGAGCGAGACGGCCCGGCGTTCAAGATAAGGTAAGCCTTGCCTAAAGAGAGGGATTTCATGCGCTTGACGGGACTTGTGGTCTTGAGTGCGGTTTTCCTGTGTATGAGCGTTTTGAGCCTCGCGGTCGGCGCGCAGGACATCCCGCTCGGCGAGGTGTGGCAGCAGTTCTGGCAGCCCGACGGAGGCGAGACCGCCGCCGTCGTCCACGACCTGCGGGTCCCGCGCACGCTGCTCGGCATCTGCGTCGGCGCCGCCCTCGGCCTGGCCGGCGCCCTCATGCAGGCGCTGACCCGCAACCCGCTGGCCGACCCCGGGCTGCTCGGCGTCAACTCCGGGGCGTCGCTGGCCGTCGTGTGCTCGATCCTCTTCTTCGGCGCCTCCGACATGTCGACGTGGGTGTGGTTCTCGATGGCCGGGGCGCTGATCGCCTCCGTCGTCGTCTACGCGCTGGGCGCCCACCATCCGACCCGGCTGGTGCTGGCCGGGGCAGCCGTCAGCGCGTCGCTGATCGCCGCCATCAACGGCGTGCTGTCGCTGGACGCCGGGGTGTTCGACCAGTGGCGCTTCTGGGACGTCGGGGCGCTGGCCGGGCGCTCGCTCGACGTGGTGCAGCAGGTCGCGCCGTTCGTCCTGGCCGGCACGCTGCTGGCGCTGGGCCTCGGGCGCGGGCTCAACGCGCTCGCCCTCGGCGAGCAGACCGGCCAGGCGCTCGGCGTACGGCTGGGCCGCATCCGGCTGCTGACCGGCATCGCGATCACGCTGCTGTGCGGCGCGGCCACGGCGGCGGCGGGGCCGATCGGCTTCATCGGGCTGATGGCGCCGCACGCGGTGCGCGCCTTCACCGGGCCCGACCACCGGTGGGTGATCGGCTACTCGGCGGTGTTCGCGCCCGCGCTGCTGCTGGCCGCCGACGTGCTCGGCCGGGTGGTCGTCCGGCCGGCCGAGCTGGAGAGCGGCATCGTGACGGCGTTCCTCGGAGCGCCGATCTTCATCTATCTCCTGCGCAGGCGGAAGGCGATCCCGGCGTGAAGACGGTACGGATGCCCGGAATCGCGGTGCGGGTCCACCCGCGCGCGTCCGCGGTGGTTCTCTGCCTGGCCGCGGCCGGGATGGCGGTGGGGCTGTTCGGGCTGAGCACCGGCTCGGCCGTGGGCGTCGGCGAGGCGCTGCGCACGCTGTTCGGCCAGGGCGACGCCACCAGCGAGATGGTCGTCTACTCGCTGCGTGCGCCCCGGGTGCTGCTCGCCCTGCTGGTCGGCGCGGCGCTCGGCGTGGGCGGCGCGGTCGTGCAGAGCCTGTCGCGCAACCCGCTCGGCAGTCCCGACATCATCGGCGTCAACGCCGGAGCCGCCGCCGGGGCCGTGCTCATGCTCCTGGTGTTCGGCGCGGCGAGCGCGCAGGCGATCTCGCTGGGAGCGCTGGCGTGCGGGCTCGGGGCCGGGCTGCTGGTGTACGTGCTGTCGTTCCAGCGCGGCGTCAAGGGGACGCGGCTCGTGCTCGTCGGCATCGGCGTCACCGCGATGCTCCAGTCGCTCATCGCCTACCTGCTGACCAGGGCCGACCTGTACGAGTCGCAGGGGGCCAAGGTGTGGCTGATCGGCAGCCTGTCCGGGACCGGCTGGGAGAAGGTGTGGCCGGTCGCGCTGGCCGTGGCGATCGGGCTGCCGGTCACGCTGGGGCTCAGCCGGGCGCTGGCGCTGATCGAGATGGGCGACGCGGCGGCCGGGGCACTCGGGGTCCGGGTCGAGCGGCTGCGCCTGGTGCTGCTGCTGGTCGCGGTCGGGCTGTCCGGGGTGGCGGTGTCGAGCGCCGGGCCGATCGGGTTCGTCGCGCTGGCCGCGCCGCAGCTCGCCCGGCGCGTCACGCGGGCCCCCGGGCCGGGGGTGGGCTCGTCGGCCGCGATGGGCGCGCTGCTCCTGGCCGCCGCGGACCTGCTCGTCCAACGGCTGCCCACCCCCGGACAGCTACCGGTCGGCGTCCTGACGGGCGGCCTCGGCGGGATCTACCTGGCATGGCTCATCTACCGCGAATGGCGCAAGTAGCGGCGGCCCCGATCAGCCGTAGAGGGCGATCAGGCCGTCCGCCAGCTCGTTGCACCAGCAGTAGCGGTCGTGGCCGCCCTCGAACGCGGCGTGGGTGCCCGCGTCGCCGAGCGCCTGCCGCAGCCGCTCGGTGGGGCCGTGCAGCGCCCACTCCAGCGTGCCGGTCTGCAGGTGCACCCGGGGCGGCCGGGCAGCGATCTGCCCGGTGAGCCGTTCGGGCTCCGGGCCGTTGGGCCACCAGAACGACCCGGACTGCGACAGCGCCGCCGCGAACCGGTCAGGGTGCCGGTGCGCGGCGTGCACGGCGGCCAGGCCGCCGAAGCTCTGCCCGGCGATCACGGTACGGCCCTCGTACGGCAGGGCGTCGGCGAAGGCGGCGTCGCAGGTGAGGCGGGCGGCCCGGTCCGGCCCCGACTCGACGAGCCAGGCGGTGACCGGCGGGATCGCGCCCGCGCCGATCAGGTTGTCGAGGATGACGGGCAGGTCGTCCACCCAGTGCTCGCCGTCGAGCATGACCAGGCTGCCCTCGGCGGGCCGTACCGGGTCGTAGCGCCAGCCGAGGGGCAGGCGGGACAGGCGGTGGCGCGGCTCGCCGGGGGTGAGCCAGGGGGACGGCGGGGCCGTCTCGGCGATCGAGAAGCCCCGCCAGCGGCGCGGGTTGAGCGGGTCGGGCACGTCCTGGCCGTCGACCGTCAGCAGGTAGGACGAGCGCCAGCCGGGCCGCACCAGGTAGGTGCGGTGCCACAGGTCGCCGTCGCGTTCCATGAGGGCGGCGTCGCTCTGGTGGGTGAGTTTGTTGGCCCGTACCCGCACCTCCCCGGCCCGGCCGCGCCACAGGAACGTGACGGCGCGGCGGTCCGGGGCGGGCGCGGAGATCACCGGCGAGGTCGTGCCGTCCACCGGCGGGGTGGGCACGACCTGCGGCGGCGCGGGTCTGGGCACCTGGGGAGGCAGATCGCGCATCAGGAGAACTGCTGCTCGATCCGGTCCACGATGTTGGAGGCGCTGTAGTAGTCGATACGGAAGGAGTCGAGGCCGAGGTCGTGCACGCGCTTGCCGGCGACGGCGGGCAGGTCCTTCCACAGCGGCTTGGCGCTGGTCGCGGCGATCTGCTCGGGGCTGTGCGAGACGAAGAAGAGCGAGCTGTCGCCGAACGCCTTGACCACGTTCTCCTGGGCGACGTTGACGATGTCGGTGCGGCCGCCGCCCTCCTTGCTGGACTCGGCCGCCATGGAGGCGTCGATGGGGTGGATGGCGAAGCCGAGGGAGGCGAGCAGCCCGCCCTGCGCGGACTTGTCGGTGAAGACGGGGATGTCGGTGTTGTTGTCGCGCAGCAGCACCGCCTCCTGCTCCGGCACCTTGATCTTGGCCTTGACCTCGGCGATCCTGGCGTCGTACGTCTCGACCAGCTTGGTGGCGTTGGCCTCCAGGCCGAGGGCCTTGCCGAGCTTGGCGCTGAGGTCCTGCCAGGTCAGGTTGTCGTGGCGGAACAGCACGGTGGGCGCGATGGCCTGGAGCTTGTCGTAGACCTTGGCGGCGCTGTCGGCGCCGGTGGCCGCGCCGACGATCAGGTCGGGCTTGGCCGCGATGACCTTCTCCAGGTCGGGCTCGAAGCCCTGGTAGAGGACCTGGACGCCGCGCTGGGCGGCCACGTCGGCCCACTGCTTGAAGAAGCCGTTGCCGTCGGTGATGGGGCCGGGCGCGGTGGCCTGCGACGCGACGACCGGCGCCTCCAGGGCGAGCAGGTGACCGGTGATGGTCACGCTGACCGAGACGACGCGCTTGGGCGCGACGGGCACCTCGGCGGTGCCCGCGTCGTGCTGGACGGTGCGTGTCTGCGCCTTCGCCGCCGCCTGACCGCCCTCGGCGGTCGTCCCGCCCGACCCGCAGGCCGCCAGGCCGGCGGCGGCCAGGAGCGCGATCAGGCTCGCGCGGATGGAGGATGCCACAGTCGACTCCCATGTTAGGTAAGCAAAGCCTAAGCAATATTAGGGCAGCCTTACCTAATAGGCACTACCGGGCGGTCCTCTCCTTCACGGCCAGCGCGGCGGCCACCAGCCACGGGCCCAGCGCCACGGCGGCGCAGCCGATCGCCCACCAGAACCCCCAGGCGCCCGGCCCGGCGGCGACCTCGCCGGCCGTCCACGCCAGCAGCCCGGTGACCACCGGCAGCACGAAGTAGGCCAGCCACACCGCCACCACCAGCAGGCCGCCCAGCCACACCCAGCGGAACCAGCGCCCGGCCCGCACGTCGTTCGGGTCGGCGGCCGCCAGCTCCGCCTCCTGCTCGGCGCTCAGCCGGCCGAACGCCCGGCGCAGCATCAGCGACTTGACCCGCCACAGGTCCTTGCAGCCCAGCCGGGTGGCCAGCACCGCGTACAGGTCGGTGCGCAGGAACACCATGCACTGCCAGGCGATCTGGAACAGCAGCACGAACGCCCAGGCCGCGAGCAGCGGCGAGGTCACCACGAGCTGCCCCGCCAGCAGCACGGCCAGCATCACCGCGTCGATCGCCAGCCCGGCCAGCAGCGGGCCGTAACGCTGCCGCCTCGGCACCGACCACAGCTGCGACAGATCGGTCTCGAACACCAGGAACGCCATCCGCCGGTCCAGCCCGAACCGCGCCGGGATGTCCAGCGACCGGGCCGCCAGCCAGTGCCAGCACTCGTGCACGGCGACCAGGCCGAGCTGGAAGGCGTACAGCAGCACCGCGCTCAGCCCCACGTCGTCCAGGACGAACGCGTCCTGCGCGGGCGCCGGGCGCAACGACGGCACCAGGACCAGCACGGTCAGGTCGAACACCGCCGCCAGCGCGTACACCGTCCACGCCACGCGGCCGAACAGCGGCCTGGCCACCCACGCGGGCACCCCGCGCAGCCACCGGCGGCCCTGCACGGGCGCGGTCGCGACCGGCACTCGCTCGCCCTCGTCGAGGAAGCCCAGCTCACGCAGCGTCTCCACGAACGACGGCACGTCCACCGGCTCACCCGCGAACTCCTCGGCGCGCCGGGCGGCCTCCTCGACGCTCGCGCCGTCACGCAGCGCGGCGATCACCACGCCGCCGACCGCCGGGATCGCCACGAACGTGCCGGTCTCCGGATCGCCGACGAGGACCTCGTCACCCTCCTCGACCAGGCTGAGCGGGCGCAGCGCGACAGTCCCGCCGCTCATCGCGGGCACACCGGGCAGGCGTCGTCACGGGTGAACGGGTGCCGCGACGGCGCCAGGCCCTCACGCAGGTCCAGGCGGATGTACGCGCCCGCCGCCCGCGGCTCCTCGAACCCGGTCAGGTAGCGCAGCGCCTCGTAGGCGACCAGCGAGCCGATCTGCATCGCCAGCGGCCCGATCAGGGTGTTGCTCAGCGCCAGCCGGTCCCGGTTGCGCTCGACGAAACCGCCGCTGCTCGCCTCGTCCGCCGGCGGCCGGTCGCTCCAGTCGCACCGGACGCACGCACTGCGGCCCGGCGACACCGAGTAGTAGACGACCTCCGAGCGGGTGATCCCGCCCACCACCAGCGGCACCCCCGCGCCCACGGCGGCGTCGCTGATCCACAGGTTGGCGTCCGGGTGCCCGTCGAGGCCGCCCGCGACCAGGTCCACACCATCCAGCAGGTCCTTCAGGTCGTCGGGGCCGGAGATCCAGCGCTCCACCGGGCGCACCTCGATCTCCGGGTCGAACGCGCGCACCCACTCGGCCGCGCACTCGACCTTGGACCGGCCGATGTCGGCGTGATGGTAGAGGAACTGCCTGGCGAAGTTGCGCGGCTCGACCTCGTCCCTGTCGACCAGCGTCAGCCGGCCCACGCCGAGCCCGGCCAGGGCCTGCACGACCGAGGAGCCGCCGCCGCCGACGCCCAGCACGAGCACGTGCGAGCGGCGCAACCGCGAGACGAACTCGGCGCGCGGCCTGTCGAGCCGGGAGTGCGTGCCGAAGAAGGCCAGGTTGGAGAAGTGGCGTGCGTCCAGGGCCGGGTCGCCGAGCGTGCGGTCGGCCTCGTACTCGACCAGGCCGAGCGAGTCCAGCGCCGCCACGGCGCCGTGCACGTCGTCCTCGCCCAGCGCGACGCCGCCCTCCGCGAGCCGCTCGCGCAGCTCGGGCACCGTGCACGGGCCCCGGTCCAGCGCGGCGAAGAGCGCGGCCACCTGGCCCTCCTCGTCGGCCAGCGTCACCACCTCGCGCGGATCGGTGATGACGAACAGATCACCGCCGAGCGACTCCCAGACGCATTCCTTCAGCGCAATCCGCACAGCTCCTCCTCGCATCCCCCTCGAAGACAGACAAAAAAGCGGGTGGGAACGGGACCCCGTTCCCACCCGGCAGAGCACTCGGCTCAGACGGCGAAGCCGGTGGCCTTGACCGCCTCGACCTTGCGGACCTCGATCTTCATGGGGACCTCCTTCCGTTGCGCTCGTTCGCGACCGATCATCGCCGCCGCCGCCACACAATCGCCACAGCCGGGCCACACGCCCGGGGCCAGACCCGAGAGATCGCTCTCTTGATAACAGCGATCGTTACCGACGAGCCGTTGACAGGGCCGCATGATGCCCACGAATCTGACGAGAGAGCGCTCTCTCGTCCACCCCCCTAGTACGAACCCGAGGAGGGTTCCATGACCCCTCGCACCCGGCGGATCGTTCCGTTGGTCACCGCGTCGCTGCTCGCCCTCGCGGCCTGCGGGAGCGGCGGCGACACCGCCACGCCGGCGGCCGCGCCGACCGAGAAGATCAAGCTGACCATCGGCCTCTTCGGCGACTTCGGCTTCAAGCCCCTCTACGAGGAATACAAGAAGACCCACCCGAACATCGAGATCGCCGAGAACGTCACCCAGTTCAACGACCACCACAACAACCTGGTCAAGCGCCTGGCCACGAACGCCGGCGCGGAGGACGTGGTGGCGGTCGAGGTGGGCTACGTCAGCACCTTCACCGCCCAGCCGCAGAAGTTCACCGACCTCAAGCAGTACGGCCTCGACCAGCGGCAGGGCGACTACCTGGACTGGAAGTGGCAGCAGGGCCTGAGCAAGGACGGCGGCCAGGTGCTGGGCCTCGGCACCGACGTGGGCGGGCTGGCCATGTGCTACCGCAAGGACCTGTTCAAGAAGGCCGGGCTGCCCGAGGACCGCGACGAGGTGTCGGCGCTCTGGCCCACCTGGGAGGACTACATCGCGACCGGCAAGAAGTTCGCCGCGGCGGACGTGGCCGGCGCCAAGTTCGTCGACTCCCCCGGTGAGATCTTCCGCGCCATGGTCAACCAGGCGCCGGTCGGCCTCTACGACGCCCAGGACACGATCATCGTGGACTCCAACCCGGACGTGAAGAAGGCCTGGGACCTGTCCAACCAGCTCACGGCCGAGGGCCTGACGGCCAAGCTGGCCGCCTTCTCGCCGCCGTGGAACACCGGCTTCGCCAAGGGCTCGTTCGCCACGATCATCTGCCCGGCCTGGATGACCGGCTTCATCCAGGAGCAGGCCAAGGACTCGGCCGGCAAGTGGGACATCGCCACCGTGCCGGGCGGTTCGGGCAACAGCGGCGGCTCCCACCTGATGGTGCCCAAGCAGAGCAAGCACCCGAAGGAGGCCGCCGAGCTGATCGACTTCCTGACCTCCAAGGAGAACCAGGCCAAGGTCTTCAAGGAGGAGGGCACGTTCCCGTCGATCCCCTCGCTCTACGACGACCCGTCGATCCAGAACTTCACCAAGCCGTTCTTCGGTGACGCCCCCATCGGCAAGATCTACTCCAACGCCGCCAAGGCGCTCAAGCCGCAGCACCTCGGCCCGAAGGAGGCCGACGTCCGCGTCGCCATCGGCAACGGCCTGGGCCGGGTCGAGCAGGGCAAGCAGACCCCGGACGAGGCGTGGGCGCAGGTGCTCGAGGACGTCAAGAAGATCAAATGAGCACGCTCCCCCTCGCGGTCACGCGACGGCGTAGGCGCGGTGTGCGGCACACCCTCGACACGAGGGTGTCGCCGTACGCCTACGTCGCCCCGTTCTTCCTGCTGTTCTGCGCGTTCGGGCTGTTCCCGCTGATCTACACGGCCTGGGTCAGCCTGCACGAGTGGACGCTGCTGTCGGAGACGCAGACGTTCATCGGCCTGGGCAACTACGGGACGCTGCTGGCCGACGGCTACTTCTGGAACGCCACGTTCAACACGCTGTCGATCGGCGTGCTGTCGACGGTCCCGCAGCTCGTGCTGGCGATCTGGCTGGCGCACCTGCTGAACAAGCGGCTGCGTTTCGCCACGCTGTTCCGGATCTCGCTGCTGCTGCCGAACGTGACGAGCGTGGTGGCGGTGGTGGTGATCTTCAGCCAGCTCTTCGGCCGGGACTTCGGGCTGATCAACTGGGTGCTGGGCGGGCTGGGCGCCGGTCACATCGACTGGGCGGCCGGCACCGCGACCTCGCACCTGGCGCTCTCGGTGATGATCATGTGGCGGTGGACGGGCTACAACGCGCTCATCTTCCTGGCCGCCATGCAGGCGGTGCCGCGCGAGCTGTACGAGGCCGCCACGCTGGACGGGGCGAGCAACCTCAAGCAGCTCCGCAGCATCACCATCCCGATGATCCGGCCGACGATCATCTTCGTGGTGATCGTCTCGACGATCGGCGCGATGCAGATCATCGCCGAGCCCATGCTGTTCGGGCAGAGCACCGGCGGCGGGGGCGGGCTGGCGACCGGCGGGCCGGACCGGCAGTTCCAGACCCTGGCGCTGTTCGTCTACGAGCAGGGCTTCGCGAACTCGACCTTCGACTTCGGCTACGCCTCGGCCGCGTCCTGGCTGATGTTCCTGGCGGTGGTGATCGTGGCGGGGATCAACTTCCTGCTGACCCGCAAGGTGAAGGGCGGGCTGGTATGAGACTGCGTTACCTGACGCTGACCGGGGTCGCCTTCTTCTCGGCGTTCCCGCTCTACTACAGCGTCGTGGTCGCCTCCCGGCACAACTCGGCGCTGGCCCAGGTGCCCCCGCCGCTGCTGCCGGGCGGCAACTTCTTCGCGAACGTGGCGCGGGTCTTCGACACGGTGCCGTTCGGGCTGGCCCTGCTGAACTCGCTCATCGTGGCCGGGTCGATCTCGGTCGCGGTGATGTTCTTCTCGACGCTGGCCGGGTTCGCCTTCGCCAAGCTGCGCTTCCGGGGCAAGAACGCCATGCTCGTCATCACGGTGGCGACGATGATGGTGCCGGCCCAGCTCGGCATCATCCCGCTCTACATGCTCATGGTGAAGCTGGAGTGGACCGGAACCAACTACGCCCTGATCGTCCCGGCGCTGGTCAACGCGTTCGGCGTGTTCTTCATGACGCAGTATCTGTCCCGGGCGCTGCCGACCGAGCTGCTGGAGGCGGGGCGGGTCGACGGGTGCACCACGTGGGGGCTGTTCTGGCACGTCGTGCTGCCCACGGCCCGCCCGGCGGCGGCGGTGCTCGGCATGCTGACGTTCATGTCGGCCTGGAACGACTACTTCTGGCCGCTCGTCGTGCTCAGCCCGGACAACCCCACGGTCCAGGTGGCGCTCTCGACGCTGGCGAGCGGTTACGTCAACGACTACGTGCTGGGCCTGGCGGGCACGGCGGTGGGCACGCTGCCGCTCGTCCTCGTCTTCGCCCTGTTCGGCAAGCAAATCATCGGTGGAATCATGCAAGGAGCGGTCAAGGGATGATCTTCCCGGAAAACTTCGTCTGGGGTGCCGCAACGGCTTCCTATCAGATCGAGGGGGCGGTCAAGGAGGACGGGCGGGGCCAGTCGATCTGGGACACCTTCTCCCACACCCCCGGCAAGGTGGCCGACGGCGACACCGGCGACGTGGCGTGCGACCACTACCACCGCTATCCCGACGACATCGCGCTGATGCGCGAGCTGGGCCTGGGCGCCTACCGGTTCTCGGTGGCCTGGCCGCGCATCCAGCCCGACGGCGCGGGCGCGGCCAACCCGCGCGGGCTGGCCTTCTACGACAGGCTCGTGGACGGGCTGCTGGAGGCCGGGATCACCCCCTACGTCACGCTCTACCACTGGGACCTGCCCCAGGCGCTGGAGGACCGGGGCGGCTGGGCCGACCGCGACACCGCCTACCGGTTCGCCGAGTACGCCGAGCTCGTCCACGACCGGCTCGGCGACCGGGTCGGCGACTGGGCGACGCTGAACGAGCCGTGGGTGTCGGCCTTCCTCGGCTACGGCAACGGCGTGCACGCCCCCGGCCGCCGCGACCCGGGCGACGCCCTGCGCTCGGCCCACCACCTGCTGCTCGGCCACGGCCTGGCGGCGGCCCGGCTGCGCGAGCTCGGCGCGCAGCGGCTCATGCTGGTCGTCAACTCCTCCCCGGTGCTCACCCCGGCCCAGGTCAACGACCCGCAGGCGGTGCCCTCCGAGGCGGACCAGGCGGCCGTGGACCGCATCCACGCGCTGCTGACCCGGCAGTTCCTCGACCCGGCGATCCACGGCCGCTACCCGGAGGAGGTGCTGGCCGCCGCCGCCCGCAACGGCGGCACCGGCCACATCCTGGACGGCGACCTGACGCTCATCAACGCCCCCGTCGACGTCGTCGGCGTCAACTACTACAACCCGTGCGTGGTGGAGGCCGGTCCCGGCCTGCCCGCCGACGCGGCCTGGCCGGGCTCGGAGGACGTCCGGTTCGCCCCCGCCGACGCGCCCACCACGGCCATGGGCTGGCCGATCGTCCCCGACGGCCTGTCCCGGCTCCTCGTCCGGCTGTCGCAGGACTACCCGCAGGTCGGGCTCATGGTGACGGAGAACGGCGCGGCCTTCGACGACGTCGTGGAGAACGGCCGGGTGCACGACGCCGACCGCGTCTCCTACCTGGACGGCCACCTGCGCGAGGTCGGCAGGGCCATCGAGGCGGGCGCCGACCTGCGCGGCTACCTCGTCTGGTCGCTGCTGGACAACTTCGAGTGGGCCGAGGGCTACCGGCGCAGGTTCGGCATCGTGCACGTCGACTACGCGACGCAGACCCGGGTGCTCAAGGACAGCGCGCTCTGGTACCGGGACGTGATCGCCGCCAACCGGTTGTAGATTTCGTTGCGTGCTCTCCCACATGGTGAAGTCATGAGACGTCCCACTCTGGAGGCGGTCGCCGCCCGCGCCGGAGTCTCCCGGGCCACGGCGTCGCGCGTGGTCAACGGGCAGACGACGGTGGCCCCGCACATCCGCGACGCGGTGCAGCAGGCCATCGACGAGCTGGGCTACGTGCCCAACTCGGCGGCGCGCAGTCTGGTCACCCAGCGCACCGACTCGATCGCCCTGGTCGTCTCCGAGCCGCCGACCAGGGTGTTCTCCGAGGACCCGCTGTTCTCGACGGTGATCCGGATGGCCAGCGTGGAGCTGGAGGCGGTCAACAAGCAGGTCGTGCTGATGCTGGCCTCCTCCGCCAAGAGCCACGCCAGGGTGGAGCGCTACATCGCGGGAGGGCACGTCGACGGCGCGATGCTCATCTCGATGCACGGCGCCGACCCGCTCCCGCCGGCGATCGCCCGCCTGCGCGTGCCGGTCGTCTCCTACGGCCGCCCGGCCGTGCCCGTCGACATCCCGTACGTGGACAACGACAACGTGGGCGGGGCCGAGGCGGCGGTCCGGCACCTGGTGGAGTCGGGGCGGCGGCGGATCGCCACGATCGCCGGGCCGCAGGACATGATCGGCGGCCAGGACCGGCTCACCGGCTACCGCAACGTGCTGCGCGACTCCGACCGGCGCTCGATCGTGGCGGTGGGCGACTTCACCCGCGAGTCGGGCGCGGTGGCGATGCGCCAGCTCCTGGGCGACGATCCCGGGCTGGACGCGGTGTTCGTGGCCAACGACCTGATGGCGGTGGGCGCGCTGCAGTCGCTGCGGCAGGCGGGGCGCCGGGTGCCGGACGACGTGGCCGTGGTGGGCTTCGACGACATCGAGGCGGCCAAGTACACCGAGCCGCCGCTGACCACGATCCGCCACCCGATCGCCGAGCAGACGGCGGCGATGGTGCGGCTGCTGCTCGACCTGTTCGAGGGCGGGCCGGGCGATCCGGTCATCCTGCCCACCGAGCTGGTGGTGCGCGAGTCGGCCTGACAGGCTTCTTGACAGCCGATCTACGTCGGCGGATCGTCCGTCCATGATGTCGAAACGGGCCGCCGTCCTGGCGGCGCTGTGCCTGGCCCTGCCCCTCACCCTGTCGCTCCCCTCCCCCGCCTCGGCCGACGTCACGGGTCCGCCCGTGATCGGCGGGCCGGTGTTCAACGACCCGGTGGCCGGCTCGGGCGTCCCCGGCACCCCCAGCGCCGCCCAGTCGGCGGTGATGGACCAGCTCATCAGGCTGATCCGGGCGGCGCGGCCCGGCAGCGACATCCGGTTCGTCATGTTCGAGTTCGGCGAGGGCCAGCGGTCGAGCGAGGTGGCCGACGCGCTGATCGACGCGCACGCCCGGGGCGTACGGGTCAAGGTGATCCTCGACAGCACCGACGACGGCAAGAACGACTCCGTCCTGGCGCGGCTCGGCGCGGCCCTCGGGAGCGCGGAGGGCGCCGCCTCCTTCGTCGTGCAGTGCGAGTACCCGGACCCGGCGGCGGTGGACCGGGGCTGCATCGCGCGCAACTACCTGCACAGCAAGTTCGCCACGTTCTCCGAGCTCCAGGTGGGCGGGGTCACGCGCGCCGACGTGGTGTTCCAGACGTCGTCGAACCTGTCGGACTGGTATCTGTACAACTCCTACAACGACGCCTACACCTTCCAGGACGCGGTCGTGCACGACGCGTACGTGCGCTACTTCGACGACCTGCGGGCGGGCCGGCACCGGCCGGTGAACCCGGGCTATTTCTGGACGACGCCGACCGGGACCAAGCACCGGGGTCACTTCCTGCCGCGCGACTCGGCGACCGGCGACCACATCGCGAACGTGCTCAAGCTCGTCGAGTGCTCCTACCGCGACACCGACGGCGTCACCCGGCAGACGGACGTCCGCCTGGTGCTCACGGCGTTCAACTGGTCGCGGGTGGAGATCGCCAGGGAGCTGCTGCGGCTGCGCGGCGAGAACTGCTGGGTGGACGTCGTCTACAACGACGGCAGCGCGGTCACCACGGCGATCCGCGAGGAGCTGGCCAAGACCGTCAACGGCAGGCGCATCCAGCTCACGCCCTGCCGCTTCACCGTGGGCGGCCGTTCCGTAGTGCCGCACGCCAAGCTGATGATGATCGACGGCTTCTACGACGACGACATCACGCCGCGCGTCTACACGGGCAGCGCCAACTTCACCACGCTGGAGAACGCCGACGACAGCCTGCTGCGAATCTCCGGCCGGGACGTGCACACGCCGTACCTGTCGTGGTTCTACAAGATCCGTGATACGTGCCGCGCCTAGAGACACCGTTGTGACCAAATACTGCGATTGTGGGTCGGCTACGACAAACCGCTCCGATGAGGGGGATGGACGGTGCCGTCCTCGCGTTCCGCCTTAGGCGTGCTGCTCGTCCTGACCGCGGCGCTGGCGGGCCTGGCCCCGCCCGCGCTGGCCGCGGACAAGACCCTGACCGTGTCCTACACCTGCTCGGGCGGGCCGTTCAGCAACGCCTCGCTGAGCGTGCCGGTCGTCGTGCCCGACTCGGCGACCGGGACGTTCGACGCGGAGTGGGCGATCCCCCCGCTGACGCTCCGCACCGCCGCGACGGCCGCCACGCAGGTCCAGGTGAACGGCAAGCTCGTCGTCAACGGCGGCACCCACGCGGACCTGGTGGCGACGGGCGCGAGCGTGGCCGCCGGAGCCACGTCCGCCACCGCGAGCACCGTGACCAGCCAGGTCACGGTGACCTCCACGACCGAGGTGACGGTCAAGCCGTCGACGGAGACCGGCAGCCTCAAGCTGTCGCTGGCGAGCGCCCCCAACGACGTCACCTCCTGCACGACCAGCAGCACCCAGGGGGTGACCGTCACCGTCGGCCCCGGCGGCGGCGACACCACCGGCGGCGACATCGTCCTCTACACCTGCAAGCCCACCTCGGGCGCCGAGCAGGAGGTCGACGTCAAGGTCACGCTCACCCTGCCGACGACGAACCCGGCGCCCGGCCAGCAGTTCACGATCGGCTGGAAGGGCGTCTACGAGAGCGGCGCCGAGCTGGAGGCCCCCAACGGCCTGCCCACGACCGGGCTCAAGATGTACGCCTACGCGTCGATCTCCGGCCTGACCGGGCTCACCTCGGCGACGGGCGTGGGCGAGCTGAGCGGCGTCACCGTCGGCCAGCCGATCCCGCTGCCCGCGTCGGTGGACATGAAGACGACCTCGCAGCAGGCGGGCACCGCGACCGTCAAGCCGGCCTCCATCAACTTCGGCCTGCAGCCGACGAGCCCGCTCATCGAGTGCGAGCCGGACAACTCCGACCTGCTGAAGACGTACACGCTGACCATCGGCGCGGGCGGCTCGACCTCCACCCCGACCCCGACGACCACCACCACGCCCACCCCGACCCCCACCCCGACGCCCACGGACGACGACCCGGCCGACGAGCCCTCGGCGGATGAGTCCAGGACGCCCAAGGACGGCGTGGCGACGGGCGCGGGCGGCACGGCGGGGCCGGACGGGCGGCTGTTCGTGCTGACCGGGTCGGCCCTGGTGCTCGCGGCCGGCGTCGGCGGGCTGCTCCTGCGCCGCCGCACCGCACGGCCCTAGCTTGCGCGGAAGACGCGGAGCTGGAGCGCCAGGGTGGCGTAGTAGCCGGTCAGCGTCGTCAGCTCGAACAGCATCGGCTCCGGCAGCAGGGCGTACTCGTCGTCGTCCACGTCGCCCCTGGCCACGAGCGCGCGGGTGACCCGCAGGACGGCCGCCTCCTGCGGGTCTGCCAGGTCCAGGGGCTCGCCCGCGCGGATCGCGGCGAGCTCGGCGGCGGTGAAGCCGAGCCCGGCGGCGAGCCCCTCGTGCACCCGCCGCTCGAAGGCGCTGTCCCAGTGCGCGGCCACCACCAGGATCGCCAGCTCCCGGCACCGGCCCGGCAACGCCGAGCGGTAGCGGACGGCCGCGCCCAGCTCCTGGAGCGGATCGCCCAGGGCCGGGCTGAGCAGCATGGCGTTGAACGGCCCGGCGAGCGCGCCCCCGTCGCCGACCATCGACAGGCCGCGCGGGCCGGCGACGATGCGGTCGTAGAGGGCGCGGGCGTCGGGGTCGAGCCCGGCGGGCGGCATCGGGCGAAGGCGCGTCACCGCACCGATGCTAGCCCGCCCCGATCGGCCCGGCCCTCTGGTCAGCGCACCCAGGCCGTGGTGTCCGGGGGCAGCGCGCCGTCCTCCAGGCCCCCGCTGGCCAGCAGGACGACGCCGTCGGGGAGCGGCACCGTCTCGGTCCCGAGGTTGGTGACGCAGGTGACGCCGGTGTCGCGGGTGAAGGCCAGCACCCGCTCCGCCGCCGGGAGCCAGGTCAGCGTGCCGTCGCCGAGGTGCTCGCGGCGCAGCCGCAGCCCGTGGCGGTACAGGTTCAGCATCGAGTCCAGGTCGGCGAGCTGCGACTCGGCGGTGAGCTTGCGCCAGCTCTCCGGCTGCGGCAGCCACGGGCGCGAGCCGCCGAAGCCGAACGGCGGCTCGTCGCCGGACCAGGGCAGCGGCACGCGGCAGCCGTCGCGGCCCGGGTTCGCGCCGCCGGAGCGGGCGTACATGGGATCCTGGCGCAGCTCGTCCGGCAGGTCCTCGACCTCGGGCAGGCCCAGCTCCTCCCCCTGGTAGACGTACAGCCCGCCGGGCAGCGCCATCGCCAGCAGCGCGGCCGCCCTGGCACGGCGGTAGCCCAGCTCGGGGTCCGACGGGACGCCGTGCAGCGCGCCGCCGTGCGCGAACGACGTATCGGACCGGCCGTACCTGGTCACCGGGCGGGTGACGTCGTGGTTGGACAGCACCCACGTCGGCGGCGCGCCGACGGGGGCGTGCGTGGCGAGCGTGAGGTCGATGACCCGGCGCAGCTCGTCCGGGTCCCACGGGCACGCCAGGAAGTCGAAGTTGAACGCCGTGTGCAGCTCGTCGGGCCGCAGGTAGCGGGCGAACCGCTCCTGGTCGGCCAGCCACAGCTCACCGATCAGCACGCGCTCGTCGTACTCCTCGGCCACCTGCCGCCAGCGCCGGTAGACGTCGTGCACGGGGTCGAGGTCCTCGTACGCGGTGTCGGACTTGACGAGGAGCGCGGCCGAGTCGATGCGGACGCCGTCGACGCCCCGGTCCAGCCAGAAGCGCAGCACGTCCTCGAACTCGCGGTGCACCTCCGGGTTGTCCCAGTTGAAGTCGGGCTGCTCGGGGGCGAACAGGTGCAGGTACCACTGGCCGTCAGGGACCTGGGTCCAGGCGGGGCCGCCGAAGATCGACTGCCAGTCGTTGGGCTCGTCGCGGAACCAGAACCGGTCGCGGGCCGCCGGGTTCGCCAGCGCCTCCTTGAACCAGTCGCTCTCCGTGGAGCTGTGGTTGGGCACGACGTCGATGATGACCTTGATGTCCAGCTCGTGCGCCTCGGCGATGAACCGCTCGGCCTCGCCCAGCGTGCCGAACACCGGCTCGATGCCGCGGTAGTCGGCCACGTCGTAGCCGCCATCGGCCATCGGCGACGGATACCACGGGTTCAGCCAGACGGCGTCGACGCCCAGGTCCTTGAGGTAGGGCAGGCGGGATCGGAGCCCGGCCAGGTCGCCGACGCCGTCGCCGTTGCCGTCGGCGAAACTGCGCAGGTAGACCTGGTAGATCGCGGCCCCCCGCCACCACGTGTGCGACATGCTCATCCCTTGATAGATCCGGCGGTGAGACCCGCCATGATGTGACGTTGGAAGATGAAGAAGACGATGATCGTCGGAATGCTCGCCACGACCAGGCCGCCCATGATGGCGTTCTGGCTGACCATGCCGGCGGTCTGCGACAGGCCCACGCTGAGCGTCATCTTGTCGCTGTCGGTCATGACCAGCAGCGGCCAGGTGAAGTCCTTGAACGAGGTGACGATCGTGAAGATCGACACGACGCCGAGGATCGGCCTGGAGATCGGCAGGATGACCGACCACAGCACCCGCACCGGGCCGGCGCCGTCGATCTGCGCCGCCTCGACGAGCTCCTTCGGGATCGAGTCGAAGAAGCGCTTGAGCAGGAAGACGTTGAACCCGTTGGCCGCCGCCGGGAACCACAGGCCCCACGGGTTGTTGAGCAGCCCCAGGTCGACGACCGTGACGTAGAGCGGGATCAGCACGACCATGGCCGGGATCATCAGCGTGGCCAGCATGGCGCCGAGGATCACGGTGCCGAACATCGGCCGCAGCTTCGACAGCGCGTAGGCGGCCGACACGTCCACGAGCATGCAGAAGATCCAGCCGCCCAGCGAGTAGTAGGCGGTGTTGCCGAGCAGCGTGCCGAGGTCGAACAGGCTCCACGCCTCGGCGTAGGCGTCGAGCGTGGGGTCGGCGGGGAAGAGCGTGGGCGGCATCTGGGCGATCTCCTCGCCCGTCTTCATCGCCCCGGTGATCATCCAGTAGAGCGGGAAGACGAAGGCGAGCGTGAAGGTGATCACGACCGTGACGAGCACGGTCCAGTAGATGCGCCGTCCCCACGGGCTGTTGAGCTGGAGCGGGGAGATGATCGTACGGAACTGGCCGGAATGGATGGTCATGCCTTGTCCTCCCGGGTGAGCCGGAGCTGGAACGCGGCGAAGACCAGCAACACGATCATGAGCATCATGCCGAGCGCGCCCGCCACGCCGTAGTTCTGGTTCGTGAAGGCGAACTGGAACATCATGTAGGCGACGGTGACGGTGGAGCCCGCGGGCCCGCCGCCGGTCAGCATGTACGGCTCGATGAACACCTGCATGGTGGCCACGATCTGCAGCATCAGCATGAGCAGCAGGATCAGCTTCGTCTGCGGGATCGTGACGTGCCGGATCCGCTTGAGGATGCCGGCGCCGTCCAGCTCGGCCGCCTCGTACAGCTCCGGCGGGATGTTCTGCAGCGCCGCCAGGTAGATCAGGGTCGCGCTGCCCATGTTCATCCAGGTCGAGACGATGACCAGGGAGATCAGCGCGGTGTGCGGGGAGTCCAGCCAGGCCAGGCCGGGCAGGTTGACGAGTCCGAGGATCTGGTTGAACAGCCCGGGCCCCGGGTCGAAGAACCACCTGAACAGCAGCACCGCGACGATCGGCGGCAGCATGACCGGCAGGTAGACCACGAACCTGAGATAGGCCCGGGCGTGGCGCAGCTCGTTGAGCACGAGCGCGACGACGAACGGGACGACGAAGCCGCACACCAGCGCGAGGAACGTGAACTGCAGGGTGGCGATCCAGGCTTCGGTGAAGCCCGGGTACTTCACGGCGTACTCGAAGTTGTCCAGCCCGACCCAGGTGGGCGGATCGATCAGGTTCGTCTCCTGGAAGCTCAGGATGAACTCTCTGATCATCGGATACCAGGCGAACACCGCGAAGCAGAACAGCGCCGCGCACAGGAACCCGTAGGCCGTCAGATTGCGCCTGAGAACACCCATGCGTCAGCCCTTGGCCGCCAGCACGGCGTTCACCTTGGTCTCGGCGTCGGCGAGCAGCCGGTCGATGTCGGCGTCCTTGTCGGACAGCACGCCGGACAT
This sequence comes from Nonomuraea sp. ATR24, assembly GCF_041950485.1. Lineage (NCBI taxonomy): Bacteria > Bacillati > Actinomycetota > Actinomycetes > Streptosporangiales > Streptosporangiaceae > Nonomuraea > Nonomuraea sp. ATR24. The sequence goes on along the minus strand of NZ_JBGNUU010000030.1, from coordinate 41,326 downwards.
GGCCACGTCGAGGATCGCGTAGATCTCCTGGGCGTGGACCGGCTCGGCCTTGGGCGGGATCGTGGCGGAGGCCTTGACGTACGGGTCGTAGTTCTCGACCGGCAGGGAGGCGTTCTTCACCCGGTCGGCCTGGATGGCCTGGCCGGTGGGCGAGTCGCCGTAGACGGCGTTGTCGGGGACGCCGACCGGGTTGCCGTTGGCCTTGCCGCGGGCGTAGTCGAAGCGGCCCTTGCCGGGGGTGTTGAAGCGGAAGTCGAGCCACTGCATGCCCGCCTTCGCCTCCTCGGGCGTGGCCTTCGGGTTGATCATGAAGGCTTCGCCGCCGCTCAGCGACGCCTTGGCCTCGGGGAAGCCGGTGATGCCGTAGTCGGCGACGTTGCCCTTGAACTTGCCGACCACGTCGGTGACCACGTCGGGGGCGCCGAGCATCATGCCGACCTTGCCGCTGCCCATCGCCACCATGAGCGACTCCCAGCCGACCAGGAGCTTGCTGCCCATGCTGTTGTCGATCCAGCGCATGTCGTGCAGCGTCTGGAGCACGGCCTTGCCCTCGGGCGAGTTGAAGGCGGCCTTCTTGCCGTCCTCGGTGAGGATGCTGCCGCCGCGGCCGTAGATGGCCTGGGTGAAGTGCCAGCCGCCGGTGTTGCCGCCGGAGTACTCGCCGTAGCCGACGTGGCCGGGGCCGAGCGCGGCGATCTTCTTGGCGGCCTCGCGGATCTCCGCCCAGGTCGCCGGCGGCGTGTCGGGGTCGAGCCCGGCCTCGGTGAAGAGCTTGCGGTTGTAGACGAGGCCGACGCCGTAGTGGACGTTGGGGACGCCGTAGACCTTGCCGTCCTTGGTCACCAGGTCGCGCACGTCCTGGCGCAGGTCGTTCCAGTTCTTGATCTCGCCGGTGAGCTGGGTGATGTCCTTGGCCTGGCCCTGGGCGATCACGTCGTCGTAGTTGGTCACGGGGACGACGAAGACGGTCTCCATCTGGCCGCCGGCGAGCTTGGGGCCGAACGTCTTGGGGTCGAAGCACGGCTGCTGGTCGGTGCTCTTGACCGTCACGTTCGGGTGCGCCTTCATGAAGGCGGCCACGTCGTCGTCCCAGGCCTGGCGCTCCTTGGGGGCGGACTTGGCCGGCTGGCAGGCCACGGTGATCGTCACCTTGGCCGCTCCGCCGGCCGCGGGCTCGGCCGGCTCGCCGGAACCACAGGCGGTGGCGGCGAGGCCGAGCGCGGTTGCAACTAAGAGTCCCGTGGATCTCTTCATGGGCTGACCCTTCTGATGCGAGGTGCCCACACCATAGGATCGCCAACGAAAGTCCGCAAGATTTCGACGGACTATTGCAAGATAACGACTGTGTTACGCCCTCGGGCGCGCGGTCGACGCCCGGACCACCAGCTCCGGCTCGAACAGCAGCTCGTCGGCCGGGACGACGGCCTTGTCGATCTGGGCCACCAGCAGGTCGACCACGGCCCGGCCCATCGCGTCGATCGGCTGGCGCACCGTGGTGAGCGGCGGCTCGGTGCAGTTCATCAGCGCCGAGTCGTCGAAGCCGACCACCGACACGTCACCCGGCACGCTCAGCCCGGCCCGCCTGGCCGCCCGCACAGTGCCGAGCGCGAGCAGGTCGCTGGCGCAGATCACCGCCGTCACACCGCGCCTGACCAGCCTCGCGGCGGCCGCGTGCCCGCCTTCCAGCGAGAACATCGTGTGCTCGACCAGCTCCGGGTCGCCGCCCTCCGCCTGGAACGTCTCCAGCTTGCGCCGCGACGGCACGTGGTCCTTGGGGCCCAGCACCAAGCCGATCCGCTCGTGGCCGAGCGCCCGCACATGACCCAGCGCCATCTCGGCGGCCACCACGTCGTCGCACGACACCTGCGGGAAGTCCAGCCGCTCCACGGCGGCGTTGACCAGCACCGTGGGCAGCTTGCGCTCGTGCAGCAGCTCGTAGTGCCCGTGCGAGGCGTCGGCCTGGGCGTAGAGCCCGCCGGCGAACACCACGCCGCTGACCTGCTGCTGGAGCAGCAGATCCACGTAGTCGGCCTCGGACACCCCGCCGACGGTCCTGGTGCACAGCACGGAGGTGAACCCCTGCTGGGCCAGCGCGCCGCCGACCACCTCGGCGAAGGCGGGGAAGATCGGGTTCTGCAGCTCGGGGAGGACGAGGCCGACCAGGCGGGCCCGGTCGCCGCGCAGCTGGGTGGGGCGCTCGTAGCCGAGCACGTCGAGCGCCGTCAGCACGGCCTCGCGCGTGGCGTCGGACACCCCAGGCTTGCCGTTGAGCACGCGGCTCACGGTCGCCTCGCTCACCCCGACCTTCTTGGCCACCTCTGCCAGTCGTCGCGTCATGCGCAAACTATACGGCTATCAACGCAAGCCCTTGCAACCGCTTACGCTCGGCCTTGCGGGGCGCTCACGCCTTGCCTCCAGGGCCCTTTCGCGGCTTGACCAGCACCTTGGCCGTCGACGACCCGGCATCAGTCAGTCAATTGTTTGCGAAATCTCGTCGGAATATTGCTGACATCTGCTGAACAACCTATGGTTCGGCCAACCGACTTCTTCGAAGGGCCACCCCCCATGAGAGCACTGTTAGCCGCCCTCGCCCTGGTCATCGGAATCCTCGCCGCACCCGCCTCCCCCGCCCATGCGGCGGCCGACGTCAACCTCGCGGCCGGCCGCACGGCCACCGCCAGCAGCCACACCCAGACGTACGCGGCGGCGCACGTCACCGACGGCAACCAGGCCACCTACTGGGAGTCCGCCAACAACGCCTTCCCCCAGTGGGTCCAGGTCGACCTGGGCGCCACCGCCACCGTCAACAGCCTCACGCTCAAGCTGCCCTCCGGCTGGCCGAGCCGCACCCAGACGCTGACCGTCCAGGGCAGCGCCGACGGGTCCGCCTTCACCACGATCAAGGCCCAGGCCGCCTACGCCTTCGCCCCCACCGCCACCGTCCCGGTCAGCGCGAGCACCCGCTACGTGCGGCTGCAGTTCAGCGCCAACACCGGCTGGCCCGCCGGGCAGCTCGCCGAGTTCGAGGTGTGGGGCGCCGGCGGCGGACCCGGCCCCGACCCGGGCGCGAACCTGGCGGCGGGCAAGCCGGTCACCGGCTCCGCCCACACGCACACATACGTGCCGGCCAACGCCAACGACGGCGACCTGACCACCTACTACGAGGGCGCCGGCCACCCCAGCACGCTGACCGTCAAGCTCGGCGCCGACCACGACCTCACCTCGGTCGCGGTCAAGCTGAACCCCGACGGCGCGTGGGGCCCGCGCACCCAGGCCATCCAGGTGCTCGGCCGCGGCCAGAACGCCACCTCCTTCACCAGCCTGGCCGCCCAGGCCACCTACGGCTTCAGCCCGGCCACCGGCAACACGGTGACGATCCCGGTCACCGGCAAGGCCGCCGACGTGCAGCTCCGCTTCACCGCCAACTCCGGCGCGCCGGGCGGGCAGGTCGCCGAGTTCCAGGTGTTCGGCACCGCCTCGGCCAACCCCGACCTGACCGTCACCGCGCCCGCGGCCTCCCCCGCCGCACCGGTCGAGACCGACACGATCACGCTGTCCGCCCAGGTCAGGAACGCGGGCACGGCCCCGTCCGCCGCCACGTCGGTCACGTTCTCCCTGGGAGACGCCGAGGCCGGCAGCGCGGACGTCGGCCCGCTGGCCCCCGGCGCCACCGCCACCGTGACCGCCGCGATCGGCGCCCGCGACGCCGGGACGTACGCCGTCACCGCCGAGGTCGACCCCGGCGGCGAGATCATCGAGCGGGACGAGACCAACAACACCGCCACCGCGAACCTGACCGTCAAACCGGTCGACACCGCCGACCTGGTCGCCGCCCCCGTCGCCTGGACCCCGGGCAACCCCGCGCAGGGCGACACCGTGACGTTCTCCGTCGCGATCAGGAACCAGGGCACGATCGCGTCCAGCGGCGGCTCGCACGGCATCACGCTCACCGTCGCCGACGCCTCCGGCGCCGTCGTCCGCACGCTGACCGGCTCCGCCTCCGGCGTGATCGCGCCCGGCGCCACCACCGCCCCGGTCAACCTCGGCGCCTGGACCGCCGCCGACGGCCGCCACACGGTCAAGGTGGTGCTCGCGGCCGACGCCGCCGAGCTCCCGGTCAAGCGCGCCAACAACACCAGCACCCACCAGCTCGCCGTCGGCCGCGGCGCGAGCATGCCGTACGACACCTACGAGGCCGAGGACGCGGCCGTCGGCGGCGGCGCCACCCGGCTGGGCCCCAGCAGGGAGGTCGGCCACCTGGCCGGCGAGGCGTCCGGCCGCCGCGCGGTCACGCTCGGCAGCACCGGCTCCTACGTCGAGTTCACCGCCCGGGCCCGCACCAACACGCTCGTGACCCGGTTCTCCATCCCCGACGCGCCGGGCGGCGGCGGCATCGACTCCACGCTGAACGTCTACGTCGACGGCACGTTCCTCAAGGCCATCCCGCTGACCTCGCGCTACGCCTGGCTGTACGGGCCGGAGGCGAGCCCGAACAACTCCCCCGGATCCGGGCCGCCCCGGCACATCTACGACGAGGCCAACCTGATGCTCGGCACCACCGTCGAGGCCGGCAGCAAGATCAGGCTGCAGAAGGACGCGGCCAACACCTCCACCTACACGATCGACTTCGTCGACCTGGAGCACGTCTCCCCCGCCGCCAACCCCGACCCGGCGCGCTACGCCGTGCCCGCCGGTCTCGGGCACCAGGACGTGCAGAACGCGCTCGACCGCGCCCGCCAGGAGCCCGGCCTGGAGGGCGTCTACCTGCCCCCGGGCGACTACCGGACCTCCGGCAAGTTCCAGGTGTACGGCAAGCCCGTCAAGATCGTCGGCGCCGGGCCCTGGTACACCCGCTTCCACGCCCCCGCCGGGCAGGAGAACACCGACATCGGCTTCCGCGCCGACGCCACCGCCAACGGCTCCACGTTCGCCGGATTCGCCTACTTCGGCAACTACACCAGCCGCATCGACGGCCCCGGCAAGGTGTTCGACCTCAGCAACGTCGCCGGCATGACGATCGACAACCTGTGGGTCGAGCACCAGATCTGCATGTACTGGGGCTCCAACACCGACGACATGACGCTGAAGAACTCGCGCATCCGCAACGTGTTCGCCGACGGGCTCAACATGACCAACGGCAGCACCGGCAACCACGTGACGAACATCGAGACCCGCTCCACGGGCGACGACAGCTTCGCGCTGTTCTCGGCCATCGACAACAACAGCGGCCAGCAGCACGGCAACGTGTACGAGAACCTGACGTCGCTGCTCACCTGGCGGGCGGCCGGGGTCGCGGTCTACGGCGGCTACGACAACGTGTTCCGCAACATCTACGTGGCCGACACGCTCGTCTACTCGGGCGTCACGATCAGCTCGCTCGACTTCGGCATCCCGATGCACGGCTTCGGGGCCAGCCCGCCCACGCGGTTCGAGAACATCTCGCTGGTCCGGGCCGGCGGGCACTTCTGGGGGCAGCAGACGTTCCCGGCGATGTGGCTGTTCTCGGCCTCGAAGGTGTTCCAGGGCATCCGGGTCAGCAACCTGGAGATCGTGGACCCCACGTACTCGGGGATCATGTTCCAGACCGGGTACGCGGGCAACCAGCCGCTGAACCCGGTCACGGACACCGTGTTCGAGAACGTCTCCATCACCGGGGCGCGCAAGAGCGGCGACGCCTTCGACGCCAAGTCCGGGTTCGGCATCTGGGTGAACGAGATGCCCGAGCCGGGGCAGGGCCCGGCGGTCGGCTCGGCGACGTTCCGGGGGCTGCGCTTCGGCGGCAACCATCAGGACGTCAGGAACACCACCTCGACGTTCACCCTGAACATCCAGTAACCGGAGCCCGGGCGGTCAGAGTTCGCCCCGGTGCGGCAGGCCCTGCCAGTCGCTCGCGCTGGACACCGCGGCGGCGCTCAGCAGCGTCCCGCGGTGCAGCCGTTCGGGCGGGGTCAGCCCGTCCAGGGCGGCGCTGACGTACCCGGCCACGAACGCGTCGGCCGCGCCCGAGGTGTCGACGATCGGCACCTGCGGGCCGGGCGCGTCGTAGCGCATCCGGTCGGCCCGCACGCTCGCGCCCTTCGCGCCCCGGTCGACGACGACCTCGCGCTCGGGCGTGAGCGCGGGCTTGACCAGGTCCAGCTCGTCCTGGTGGACGAAGAGCAGGTGCGCGTCGCAGGCGAGCTCGCTCAGCACGTCCTCGGCCTCGCGCACCGACGGCCACAGCTCGGGCCGGTACTCGACGGCGAACGAGACGACCACTTCGGCGCGTTTCGCGGCGGCCACGGCGGCGCGTACCGCCTCCAGCGCGTCCCTGCCGAGCGCGGCGGTGACGCCGGAGACGTGCAGCATCTTGGCCGCGCCGACGCGGTCGATGGGCACGTTGCCCGGGGTCAGCCGCGACCCGGCGGAGCCCGTGCGGTAGTGGCTCACGTGGGGCGCGCGGCCCACCCGGGTCTCGCGCAGCAGCAGCCCGGTGGCGGCGCCCTCCGTGACGCGCACATCGGCCACGTCGACGCCCTCGCCGCGCAGCGCGGTCAGCACCCGCGCGCCCAGCTCGTCGGCGCCCACCTTGCCGGCGAACGCGCACCGGTGACCGAGCCGCGCCAGGCCCACGGCCAGCGTGAACTCCGGCCCGCAGACGTCCAGCCTGGCTTCGCTCTCGTGCCGGACCCGGCCGCTGGACACGACCCCCAGCGCCTCGCCGAGGGTGTAGACGTCAATCATGAAGACCGACTGTAGTCGGTCATCTGTCCCAAAACGGATTTTCTATCAAGGCCCCAGGTAAACACCGTGATCATATTTTTCTCGTAACTTTTGCGAACCTTTTCCTCCTACTGTGACTCAAAGGAGTAGACGGAGCTGGTCATCCCGGACCGGCTCCAGCGATACGGGGAGAGGAATCAGCACCCTCATGCAGAAAATCGCTGTAGGAATCATCTCCGCCCTGGTGGGCGGCACCATGTTGGTGTCCGGTGGCGCCGCGAGCGCGACCGCCAAGGCGTCCGAGGTCGAGATCCTCGACATCTCGCCCAACCCGGTGGTCGTGCGGGGCGACGGCGAGACCACCGCCAAGTTCAAGGTCGGCGCCAGCTCCGACGTCGAGCGCGTCGAGCTCAGCGTCGAGCCCGACGGCCGCGCGGCCCGCACCCTCGTCGCCCGCGACGTGCGCGAGCTGGAGAAGTGGCTCTTCTCGGTGCCCTTCAACAAGAACGACGTCGAGGGCAAGTGGAAGGCCACCGCGGTCGCCTTCGACGACGACGGTGACAAGGTCGCCACCGACACGATCCGCTTCTACGTGGACATCCGCGCGGGCAAGGCCGACACCCGGATCACCCGGTTCTCCGCCGACCCGTACAAGGTCCGCAAGGGCCGCACCATCCACTTCTCCGGCCGCCTCCAGGCCGACGACCGTGGCTGGGAGCCCCTGCGCAACCAGAAGGTGCACATCTACTACCGCGCCAACGGCCACAGCGGCTGGAAGTGGGTCGACTCCGACCGCACCAACTGGCGCGGCGACTTCCACGCGAGCACCAAGGCCTACAAGAGCGGCACGTTCAAGGCCGTCTACAAGGGCGACTGGAAGCGTGACGGCGCCGAGAGCCGTCACGACTACGTGCGCGTCTCCTCCTGGGGCTGGCACCGCTAAGCCCTGACGACTGACGGCCCGGCCCCCCACGTGGAGGGCCGGGCCTTCGCCGTTTGGCGGCCCCGGTGAGAGGTGCGGTCCTGGGGGTAGCGACGCAGGTATGGCTGAAGATCTGCTCCGCGACTTCGACCCGTTCGACATCTTCGACACCGAGGCGGCCCGGCTGGACCGGTTCTTCTCGGGGCTGGACGAGGAAGGCTGGCGGCGTCCCTCACGGGCGGCCGGGTGGACGGTCCGCGACGTGCTCGGCCATCTGGCAGGCGAGGAGCTCTACAACCAGGCGTGCCTCGACGGCACCCTGCCCGAGCTGCGCGAGCTGATGGAGTCGCAGGGCATCTCCGGCTATGACGAGTTCAACGAGTGGTGCGTGCGGCAGCGGCGCGGCGTGCCGGTCGCCGAGGTGCTGGAGGAGTGGCGTACCAAGAACGGCGACACCCGGGCCCGCATGCGCGAGCTCGGCCCGTACGCGACGCTGGAGACCATGGCCGGGCCGTACCCGGTGGGCAAGCAGACCTTCCACTACGACTCCGAGTACGCCACCCACGCCGACGACGTCGGCGCGCCCGTCTCCGACGAGGAGGCGGAGGGCCGGACGCTCTGGCGGGCCGCCGTCGGCCGCTTCGCGCTGGCCGAGCGGGGCGCTGACGTCCAGGTCGAGCCGACTGCCGAGCAGATCTGGGCGCACGCCGGCGGGGCGAGCGCCAGCCTGTCCTATCCGGAGTTCGTCGCGGCCACCGTGGGGCGGCTGCCCGAGACGCACCCGCTCGACCAGCGGCTCGTCTCGGCGCTGCGCTGCCTGGCCTGAGAGGAGAGCCGTCATGTGGCTGCGGAACCGCGAAGGCACCGAGCCGGTGACCGCGCGCAGCCCGCTGGGCGCGCGCCGGGTGCTGTCGGTGGTCGCGCTGGTGCTGGGCGCGGCGGCGGCCGTGTTCTTCGTCGTGCGGGCCATGAGCACCGGCGAGGCGGTGTGGGCGTGGGAGGCGGCGATCGCGGCCGCCGTGGCGCTCATCGCCGCCCTCGACCTGCTGGTGCTCAGGCACCGGCGGGCGCGATCAGGCGGTCGCGACCGCCACCGCCAGTAGGAACACCATCAGCGTCACGGCCAGGACGACCATCCAGCGGCGCACCACCGGCCTGCCGCGCGCCCGGGTGACCCGCAGCGCGGGCGGATCGGCGGCGCGCGTCATCGCCGCGTCGCCGCCGGACTCGATCCTGTTGATGGCCGCCACCCGCCTGGCCAGCTCCGGATCGTCCCTCTCCAGAGCCAGCTCGATGTCCGCGAGGATGCGGCGCTCCCTTCCAGACAGACCCATCGTGCGCTCACCATCGTTCTCACGCCGGTGAGAAGCATTTACCCGTCGTTGACCGGGGCATGCTTGACGATGGGTCACGCCTTCCCGTAGCGCTGGCGGAAGCGCTCGACCCGGCCCGCGCTGTCGACGATGCGGCCGCGTCCGGTGTAGAAGGGGTGGCTCGCGGACGACACGTCGACGTCGACGACCGGGTAGGTGCGGCCGTCCTCCCACTCGACGCGCTCGCGGCTGGTCACCGTGGAGCGGGTGAGGAAGGCGAACCCGGCGCTGGGGTCGCGGAAGACGACGGGGCGGTATTCGGGGTGCAGGTTCTTCTTCATGGCCCGTGCAACCATGTGGCAATGGTTTTCATTCCCGCGCCTCCGGGTCGAGCCCGAGCACCGTCCGGCCGCCGTCCACGGGCAGCGTGACGCCGGTGACGAAGGAGGCCGACAGCAGGTACGCCACCGCGTCGGCCACCTCGGCCGGGGTGGCGACCCGGCCCAGCGGGTGCAACACCGCCATCTCCTCCTCCGTTCCCGGCCGCTCGGCCAGCAGCCGCTCGTACCGCTCGGTCGCCACCGAACCGGGCGCCACCGCGTTCGCCCGGATGCCGTGCCTGCCGTACTCGACCGCGACCGCCCTGGTCAGGCCCTCGACGGCGGCCTTGGCCGTCGCGTACGGGAGGCTGCCGGGGACCGGGCGGCGGGCCTGGTGGGAGGTGACGTTGACGATCGCGCCCCCGGTCCCGGCGGCCAGGAAACGGCGCACGGCGACGGCGCAGCCCGTGACCGCCAGGTCCAGGTTGGCGGCGATCAGCGCGCGGATCTCGCCGGCCGGGGACGTGTGGAGCGCGGCGTCGCGGAAGACCGCCGCGTTGTTCACCCATCCGGTCAGCGTGCCGGCCTCCTCGGCGAGCCCGGCGGCACGCACGAGGACGGCCTCGTCGGCCGCGTCACCGATCACCGGGATGACGCCGGGGCCCGCCCAGCCGAGGGCGGCGGGATCGCGTTCCACGGCCACCACGGTGGCGGGGCCGAGCCGCTCCACGACGGCCCTGCCGATTCCACGTCCGGCTCCGGTGACGACATAGCTGTGATTCATAACGGGGGCTCATGCCCGGCGCGTGAGGATTATCACTGTATGCCGGGACTGGAGGCCGTATGCCGGGCCGGGGAAGCGGGAAGGGCTCCGGGCGTGACCATGCGGGCGGCGCGGATGGTGGGGGCGCTGGCCATCACGCAAACCGCCGGGTACGGCGTCCTTTACTACGCTTTTTCGGTTTTTATCACGCCGATGTCCCGCGAACTGGGCGCCGGGGTGGCGGAGCTCACCGGAGCGATCACGGTCTCGGTGCTCGTGTCGGCGCTCGTCGCGCCCGTAGTCGGGCGCGGCCTGGACCGCTACGGCGGGCGCGGCATCATGACCGCCGGCTCGGCGCTGGGCGCCGCCGCCGTGCTGGCCTGGTCGCAGGTCCGCACCGTCGCGCAGCTCTACCTCGCGTGCGCGGCGCTCGGCGTCGCCTCCGCGATGGTCCTGTACGAGGCCGCGTTCGCGGTGCTCGTGGCCTGGTTCGACGCCGCGCGGCGGGCGCGGGCGCTGCTGGCCGTCACGGTGGTCGCCGGGTTCGCCTCCAGCGTCTTCCTGCCGCTGACCGGGTTCCTCGTCGACCGCTACGGCTGGCGGCAGGCCCTGGTCGTGCTGGCCGCCGGGTACGGGCTGGCCGCCGTCCCGCTGCACGCGCTCGCCGTACGGAGCCGCCCACGGGCTCGGGCGCCCGGCCGGCCGGTGGGGGCGGCGCTGCGCGACCGGGCGTTCTGGCTGCTGGCGGCCGCGTTCCTGACGCAGACCGGGGCGGTGGCCGTCATGGGCGTGCTGCTGGTCACGTACCTGATCACGCTGGGGCACTCGCCGCTGTTCGCCGCGACGGCGGCCGGGCTGCTCGGGGTGCTGTCGGTGACCGGGCGGATCGTGACCACCGGGCTCCAGGCGCGCTGGCGCGTGTCGCTGATCACGGCGGCGATGTTCGCCCTCCAGGGGGCGGCCGCGCTGCTGCTGCCCGCGATCGGGCGCGACCCGGCGGGGGCGGTGGCCGCGGTCGTCCTGTTCGGGCTGGGGTTCGGCGTCGGCACCATCGCCCGGCCCGCCCTGCTGGCCGACCGCTACGGCACGGACTCGTACGGGAGCATCAGCGGGGCCCTGGCGCTGCCCATCACCGTGGCCAAGGCCCTCGCCCCGCTGCTCGCCGCCGGGGTGGCCCAGGTCGCCGGCTACCCCGCCGTGATGGCGGCCGTCGCGGCCTGCTGCGTGCTCGGGGCGCTCGCCCTGATGGCCTACGATCGCCGTGGGCGAACTGGGCCTGCGACCGACCCCGAACACGTAAGGTAGCCGCATGGATACCCCCATCGAGGTTCTGCACCGCGTGTTCGGCTACGACTCGTTCCGGGCGGGCCAGCAGGAGATCATCGATCAGGTGGTGGGCGGCGGCGACGCGCTCGTGCTCATGCCGACCGGCGGCGGCAAGTCGCTGTGCTACCAGATCCCCGCGCTGGTGCGGCCCGGCACCGGCGTGGTCGTCTCGCCGCTGATCGCGCTCATGCAGGACCAGGTCGACGCGCTGAGAGCGCTCGGCGTGCGGGCGGGGTTCCTCAACTCGACCCAGGATCACGACGAGAGACAGCTCGTCGAGGCGGAGTTCCTGGCCGGCGAGCTCGACCTCCTCTATCTCGCGCCCGAGCGGCTGCGGGTCGAGTCCACGGTGCGGCTGCTGTCCAAGGGGCGGATCTCGCTGTTCGCCATCGACGAGGCGCACTGCGTCTCCCAGTGGGGCCACGACTTCCGGCCCGACTACCTCGCGCTGTCGGAGCTGCCCGCGCTCTGGCCGGACGTGCCGCGCGTCGCGCTCACCGCGACCGCCACGCCCGCCACCCACGCCGAGATCGCCGAACGGCTCGGCCTGCAGCAGGCCCGCCACTTCGTGGCCGGCTTCGACCGCCCCAACATCCACTACCGGATCACCGCCAAGAGCGAGCCCAAGCGGCAGCTCCTCGACTTCCTGCGCGAGGAGCACCCCGGCGACGCCGGCATCGTCTACTGCCTGTCCCGCTCGTCCGTGGAGAAGATCGCCGCGTTCCTGGTGGAGCACGGCATCGCCGCCGTCCCCTACCACGCCGGGCTCGACGCCCGCACCCGCGCCGCCCACCAGGCCCGCTTCCTGCGCGAGGACGGCCTCGTCGTGGTCGCGACCATCGCGTTCGGCATGGGCATCGACAAGCCCGACGTGCGCTTCGTCGCCCACCTCGACCTGCCCAAGTCCGTCGAGGGCTACTACCAGGAGACCGGCCGGGCCGGCCGCGACGGCCTGCCCGCGACCGCCTGGATGGCCTACGGGCTGCAGGACGTCGTCCAGCACCGGCGCCTCGCGCTGGAGGGCGACGAGCAGCACCGCCGCCGCCAGGCGCTCCACCTCGACGCCATGCTCGCCCTCTGCGAGACCGTGAGCTGCCGCCGCGCGATGCTGCTCGACTACTTCGGCCAGCCCGGCAGCCCCCCGTGCGGCAACTGCGACACCTGCCAGGCCCCGCCCGAGTCCTGGGACGGCACGGTCGCCGCCCAGAAGGTGCTCTCCACCGTCCTGCGCCTCAAGCGCGAGCGCGGCCAGAAGTTCGGCGTCGGCCAGATCGTCGACATCCTCCTCGGCAAGACCACCGCCAAGGTCCTGCAACACGGCCATGACTCGCTCACCGTCTTCGGCGTCGGCTCCGAGCTGGGCAACGCCGAGTGGCACGGCGTCGTCCGCCAGCTCCTCGCCCACGGCCTGCTCGCCGTCGAGCCCGCCCACGGCACCCTCGTCCTCACCGACGCCAGCGCCGACGTCCTGCGCGGGCAGCGCGAGGTCCCGCTGCGCCGCGACGCCAAACGCCCGCCGCGCCCGGCCCGCTCCTCCTCGTCCGGCGGCTCCGCCCGCCCCGCCGCCGACCTCGACCCCGACGCCGCCGCCCGCTTCGAGCTCCTGCGCGCCTGGCGCGCCGCCACGGCCAAGGAGCAGGGCGTCCCGGCGTACGTCATCTTCCACGACGCCACCCTGCGCGAGATCGCCACCCTCTGCCCGACCTCCCTGTCCCAGCTCGGCACGGTCACGGGAGTCGGCGAGAACAAACTGGCCAAATACGGGCAACAGGTCCTGGAAACCCTCGGCACCGACCCCACCGACGACCCCCAGGGCACCCTCCTCCCCTGACGGGTCGGCACGCCGGACCTGCGGCCCGTCACACCGCGGGCCGGGCCGCCGCAGTCGGGTGTACGGGCGCATCCCGCAGGCGTTCGCCACGTGCCCCGGACTGGCAGGCAAGGCGACCTGGTTCGCGCTCCCCCGTACGGCTGACCAGCGATGGCAGGGGACTTGCCACGGCCTCCACACGGCGCCTCTACGGGACGATCACGAGCGACCTCGATGAGCCCGGTCGCTCGGTGCGCGTGGTCCGGGTGCGTGCGGCCCGGCGAATTCACTTGTCCCGTATCGCTGAGCGACTTTACAGTCACGTTAGGCAACACATGGAGGTCGCTATGGGTGGTAAGCACGAGGGCGACAAGAAGCACGGCTACGAGGAGTTCAAGCCCGGTAAGGACCAATCGAAAGACGGGGCGGGACAGGGAGGCGGATCCCGGGAGAAGCCAGCCGACGGCGGCAAGAAGTGACCGAACTCGGCCTCCTGCTGGACGCCATGATCGCCCGCATCGAAGAGGTGCGGGCACCGGTCGACAGCCGGATCGAACGCGCGCTGCGGTCAGTGCCCCGCCACAGGTACGTCCCACCCATAGCGCTCATCGCCGACGGCGACCGGCCGCCGTTCCTGATCGACCGGGACAAGGACCCCGAGCTGTGGATGACCAGCGTCTACACCGAGACGGCGATCGTCACCCAGCTCGATGACGGCGCGACCGACCTCGCCACCTTGGACGGCAACTACAGCTCGTCGTCATCCGCGCCGGCGACGGTCGCCGACCTGCTCGAACTCCTCGATCCTCAGCCCGGCGATCGTGTCCTGGAGATCGGCACCGGCACGGGCTGGACGGCCGCGCTGCTCTGCCACCTGGCCGGAGAGCAGAACATCACCTCGTTGGAGGTCGACCCGGTTCTCGCGGAGGCAGCGGCGAAGAACCTCGCCGAGGCGGGCCTGCGACCGCACCTGGTCGTCGGTGACGGCGCGGAAGGGGCCCCCGATCGCGGGCCGTTCGACCGCGTGCACGCCACCTGTGCGGTGCGGACGGTGCCGTACGTCTGGATCGATCAGTGCCGGCCCGGGGCGGTGATCGTCACCCCCATCCACACGGGGGTCGGGGACGGGCATGTGCTGCGCCTGGTCGTGCTGGATGATGGCACCGCGCAGGGCCGCTTTCGCGAGTACGCCGACTACATGGCCATGCGGTCGCAGCGCCCCGTCTATTTGCCGGACCCGGCAGGGGTTCAGCCGCGGGAGAGCACCACACGCGTCGACCCTCGCATGGTCGTCCGGGCGCCGCCCGGCGCGAGGCTGGCCATCGCCGCGCTGACGGGGCTGCGGCTGGACACACGCACCGAACCCGGGCGCTTCCTGGTCTGGGTGTCGAGCACCACCGAGGCGCGGGAGAAGGCCTTGGTCATCTGGGAGGAAGGGAAGGCTGAGTACAAGCTGTACGAGCTGAGCGACCGGCCGGTGTGGGACGAGGTCGTGGCCGCCTACTTCCAGTGGGTGCGGTGGGGCGAGCCCCGCCGCGACCGGTTCGGCATGACGGTCGGCCCGCAGGGGCAGTGCTACTGGCTCGACATGCCGAGCCAGGTGATCAGTTGAGGTGCGCCCCCGACCGACATGCGCCGACTCATCGACTCAAGGGGCATGGTCCCACCGCGTCACCGAGGAACGCCGCCTCCTCCATGTGCCCTGTTACAACGGGCTGATCATTCTTCAGGTCCGGTAAGTCCAGTCGAACGGGCCGGAGTGGGTGGTCATGAGGCATTCGGGTCGCGGCCGAGGCAGGCGAGGAGGCGGGCTTCGGCCGGGGCGTTCGAGGGGACGCTGCGGGGTGGGGCGAAGCGGGCGGGGCGGTCGGCGGGGGTGACGAAGAGGGCGGCCAGTTCCAGCAGTTCACCGGCCAGCGTGGCCGGGATCGGCCGGGGGTGTCCGCAGGCCTGGGCGACGTCCCAGCCGTGCACGGTGATCTCGACGGCGCCGACCCCGGCGACCAGCTCCGCCGCCAGCGGGAGCCCGCCGACGGAGACCACGGCGCTTCTGACCGCCCCGGACCACGCGCCGAGCGTCGCGCAGGCCGCTCCGCGCAACTCGCCGGCCTCCGTCTGCACGTTCTGAGGGAAGGGGCACTCCGGGGCGCTGGGGGGAGGCACCGGGGCCGGGATGCCGTACGGGACGGCTGTGGGGGCGTCACGTGCGAGGGGGACGGCGGGGCGGGGTGCGACGGTTTCCGGGGTGGGGGCGTCGCGGGCCGGGGGTGGGATGTGGCCGTGGGTGGCGGCTTCGTACAGGGTCTGGAAGGAGTCGTTCATGTGGGCGAGGAGGTCGGCCAGGGTCCAGGCGGCGCACGGGGTGGGGCGGTGGAGGGCGGCGGGGGTGACGAGGTGCAGGGAGCCGGTGGTGTAGGCGATGGCCCGGTCCAGGAGGGCCGCGGTGGACGGCGTCGGGACCGTGGGCGTCTGCGGTTGGGCCATGGTTGCGCCTCCTCCTGTACGGAACGCGTACTCGGAAGGGTTGACGCCGGGGGCGGGTGAAAGTCATCGGTCGATGAGGCGGTTGTCCGGGAACCTGCCAGGGGTTCGGGCTGTAGGGGTGGTATGCGGCTGATGGTGGTGGGTGCGGTGTTCGTCGTACTGGTGGCTGGGTGTGCGGCGGAGTCCGCGGGGGCGGGCAGGGCCGAGGAGGCGGGGGCGTCCACGCCCGTGGCCACGCCCGCGGCCTCTCCTGTGGCCACGCCCGCCACCTCTCCCGTGGCGTCTCCCGGGGATGCGCGCAGGACCTGCGGGGGGACGGTCATGAGCGCGTCGGAGGCGGGGTTTCCCGAGGTGAAGGGCGCGGGGCGGGGCGCGGAGCTGTGGGGGTTGCTGTTCGCCGAGGTGCCGTTCGAGGCGGGGGCGGAGGTGAAGATCGTGTGGCGGATGACCGGGGAGGGTCCGTTGCGGGCGGCGGCGTCGCTGGATGGGCGGCGGGCCAGGCTGGTGTGGCTGGAGGAGCACAGCGGGTCGAGCTGGCGGCGGCCCGGTCGTGAGTGGGGCACGGGTTGGGTGTTCCCGGAGCCGGGGTGCTGGAAGGTGGAGCTGTCCAGGACCCGGGGCTCCGGGTACGTGTGGTTAGACGTCCGGTGAAGTGAGGGTGCGGTCGATGAAGGCGGTGACGTCGGCGAGCACTTCGTCGTGGTTCGTCTCGTTGAACACCTCGTGCCGGGCTTCCGGGTAGATGCGCTCGGTGAGGTCGTCGCCCCGGACGGCGTCGATGCCGGTGCGGCTGCCGGCGAGGGGGACGAGCTGGTCGTCGGCGCCGTGGATCCACAGGGTGGGGAGCGGGCCGAGGCTGCCGGCCTTGGTGATCGTCTCCAGGGTGGTCGCGAGGGCCCGGAGCGTGGGGCGTTTGAACGGGCCGTGCCAGACGAGCGGGTCGGCGGCGTAGGCGGCGCCGACGGCCGGGTCGCGGGAGAGCGTGGCCGGGTCGAGCGGCGTGTCGGGGAGTTCGTCGAGCGGGAGGAGCGTGTCGACGACCTCCCAGACGCCGATCACCGGCCCCGACAGGACGAGCGCGGCCAGGCCGGCGCCGTGGCGCTGGGCGTAGCGGGCGGCGATGAGGCCGCCCATCGAGTGGCCGATGAGCACGACGGGCACGCCGGGGTGGTCGGCGCGGGCCTGCTGCTCCACGGTGTGCACGTCGGTGACGACGTCCTCGAAGTCCTCGATGAGCACCCGTTCGCCGGCGGACCTGCCGTGGCCCATGTGGTCGGGGCCGTAGACGGCGGCGCCGTGGCGGACGAGGGTGTCGGCGACGTGCTCGTAGCGGCCGATGTGCTCGCCGTAGCCGTGGACGAGGAGCGCGACGTAGCGGGGGTCGGGGTGTGGCCACTCGCGGACGACGTTGACGCCGCGCGTGCCGTTGAACTGGTGCTCCCGGGATTCCGCCATGACTACACTCCTCGTTCGGCCGTACGCCGATCGTACGCAGGTGTTCAGAGGTCCGAAAACTGCCGACTTCCCGGGCGGCGGCGGTGTTTATCTGGTTATGAACCTGGACGAACTCGACGCCTACGGCTTCACGCTGACGGAGCCGCTGCTCACGCCCGCGCAGTGCGCGGAGATCGCCGGACTGTACGACGAGGCCGGGCGGTTCCGGTCTACGGTGGACATGGAACGTCACCGGTTCGGCCGCGGACAGTACCGATATTTCCGGCACCCGTTCCCGCCCGCGGTCGCCGAGCTGCGCGAAGCCCTCTACCCGAGGCTGCTGCCGATCGCCCGCGACTGGGCGGCGCGCCTGGGCCGCCCAGCGCCCTGGCCCGACGACCTCGGCGCCTGGCTGGAGCTGTGCCACGAGGCCGGGCAGACCCGGCCGACGCCCATCCTGCTGCGCTACCGCGAAGGCGACTGGAACGCGCTGCACCGCGACCTGTACGGGGACCTGGTGTTCCCGCTCCAGGTGGTGATCGGCCTGGACCGGCCCGGCGAGGACTACACGGGCGGCGAGTTCATGCTGGTCGAGCAGCGGCCCCGGGCGCAGTCGCGCGGCACGGCGACGCTGCTGCCGCAGGGTCGCGGGCTGGTGTTCACCACCCGCGACCGGCCGGTGCGCTCCTCGCGCGGCTGGTCGGCCGCGCCGGTGCGGCACGGCGTCAGCGTCGTACGGTCCGGGCTGCGGCACACGCTGGGCCTCGTCTTCCACGACGCCGCGTGAGCACGCCGACGGCGGCGGAGCTGGACGCCGTGCTGCGGCTGCTGGCGCAGGCCCGGGCGGAGACGGTCGTCGTGGGGCACGGCCGGGGCGCCTCGGTGGACGCCTTCCTCGCGGTCTGGCCGGGCACCGTGCTCGCGGTGGTCGACTGGCCGGAGGAGGCGGCGTCGTGGCTGCGTCAGGCCAGGCGGTTCGCCGCCGGGCCGCCGGATGCCTGGGTGGTGGCCGGGCCGCCGCTCGGCTGGGCGCGGATGGCCGCCCGGCTGCGGCAGAGCACCGGCTGGGACCCGGCGCGCACGATCGGCTTCGCCTCGACGGCCGGGGCCGTGGCGCTGGCGCCGCCCGGCACGCTGGAGGGCATGCGCGGAGCCTGCCGGGGCGGCGGCACCTGGCGGCTGGGCCGCAACCTGATCATCCGCGGGCCGGAGCGGGAGTCAGAGCGCGGGTGACTTGTCGGTCACGTAGTCGAACTCGTCGTCGGACAGGGTGCGCCGCAGCACGCGGACGACCTTGCCCGGGTCGTCGACGGGACCCGGCTGGTAGAACGGCCTGCCGTCACGCCCGAACGTGATCGCCGACGGCCCCTCCCACGTGCCGAGCAGCGGCGACACGGACGCGAAGTCCTCGTGCGGCTCGAAGCCGAGCGTGCGCGCGTACTGCTCCGAGCCGAACACCAGCGTCTGCGCCAGCTCCAGCGGCACCTCCTGCCAGCTCTTGTAGTCGCTGAAGAAGTAGTCGCGGAAGCGGCGCAGGTCGCGCTCGCTGAGCACGTCGGGACCGGCCACGTACTTGATGCCCAGGCAGTAGACGTCGGCGAGGAAGCCGCCGACCGTCATCTTGTCCCAGCCGTGGCGGCGGGCGACCAGCACCGACACCATGCCGCCGCCCGTGCCGGGCTCGTCGTCGGTCCAGCCGCGCGCCGGGTCGACGCCGAGGCCGTCGCTCCAGCCGGCGTTGGTCCAGCAGCCGATGAGCTCGGCCTCGCCGCCGGAGCCGGCGCCCTCGGCCGCGATCTCGCGCACCAGCGGCGCGACGACCGACGGCGACACGCCCAGGGCGCGGGCGATCTCCTTGGGCGAGCGGCCCTCGGCTCGCAGCTCGCGTACGCGGTCCTTCAGTTCTGCGCTGTCCACTCGCGCAGCCTAGCGGCCCGGCCGTGGACCGCGTGCGACCGCCGTGCCGCGGTTCGGGGGGCCGTAAGGGCGGCTGAAGGCGATCGTAAGCGCAGCCCGGCACCGTAGGAGCGTGGGAGCGTCAACCCCTGGGAAAGGCGGCACGTTGAGCCAGTACGAGATCATCCGCGTCTTCGACGCGCCCCGGGAGCGGGTCTTCCGGGCGTGGACCGAGGAGGGGCGGTTCGCCCGGTGGTTCGGGCCGCCGGACATGAGCACGGAGGCGGTGCTGGACGTGCGTCCCGGCGGGGCGTGGCGGGCGAGGTTCCGTGACGGCGACGGGTTCGAGGTGCTGCTGGACGGCGTCTACCGGGAGGTGGCGGCGCCGGGACGGCTGGTGTTCACCACCGGCGATCCGGAGGATCCGGGCGACGGGCCGGCGTCGGTGGTGACGGTCGAGCTGACCGAGGCGGCCGGCGGCACGCTCATGCGCTTCCGCCAGCGCGGCGTCAACACGGGCGGCGGCTCGGGCTGGGCGGGCTTCCTCGACCGGCTCGGGGAGACCCTCGCATAGCCGCCGGCCGCCGCCTGGCCAGCCGCCGGACGGCGCCCGGTCAGCCGCCGGACGGCGTCGCGGCCAGGTCGGCGGCGTCCTCCAGCTTGAGGCGGGCCCCGTCCTCGTACGCCTCCGCGAACCCCGGCTCGCCGAGGCCGGCGCGGGCGGCGGCGGTGACGCGGGCGATCTCCTCCTGCTCGGACGGCCCGGCCGGGGTGTTGTGGTGGTCGCGGACGGCGGCGGCCAGCCCGAGCAGGCGGGCGGCGGCGCGGTGCGAGCCCGTCGCCGCGAGCGCCGCGGCCAGGCCCTCCGCCGCCCCGGACGACGAGCGCGGGTCGCCGATCCGCTGCGCGGCCTCCAGCGCCTCCAGGTGCAGGCGCGCCGCGCCCGCCGGGTCGCCGCGCAGCTCGGTGAGGAAGCCCAGCTCCGTGAGCGTGACCGGCAGGTGCAGCGCGGGCTCGACGCCCGGCCCGCGCGGCACGCCGTCGAGCAGCCGGTGCAGGTGCCGGTCGGCCAGGTCCAGCTCGCCCGTGCGGCGTGCGGCGAGCGCCAGGCCCATCTCGGCCATCAGCCCGATGTCCCGGTGGCCCTGGGAGGCGGCCTGGCGTAGCGCCTTGCCGCACAGCTCCAGCGCCCTGCCGTACTCGGCGCTCTGCAGGGCGATCCAGCCGAGCCAGGCGGTGTGGCGGGCCGCCTCCGACCACAGCTCCAGTTCCTCGGCCATGCGCAGGCCCTCGGTGAACAGCTCGACGGCCCGCTCGACGTCGCCCGTCATCTCGGCGTGCCCGGCCAGCCACTCGGTGGCCTGCAACAGGCCCCACCGGTCGCCCAGCTCCCGGAACAGCCGGGCGCCCTCCTCGCCGTCACGCGCCAGCGCGTCGTGGTCGCGGCGGGTGAACGCGGACATGGCCTGCTTGCTCAGCGCCGCCGCCACGCCCCAGGTGTCGCCGTTGCGGCGGAACACGGTCAGCGCCCGGCCGATCAGCTCGTCGCACGTCGGCAGGTCGGGCGCGTTCATGCCGAGGAACAGCTCCGCCCGCGCCCGTATCGCGGGGTCGGCGATGTCGCGCAGCGGCCCCTCCCTGTCAGTCTCCTCGCCCAGCACCAGTGCGAACCCGGCCCGCCAGGCGGCGGCCCGCGCCGCCGCCTGGTCGCCCGCCGGGGCTCCGGCCAGCGCCACGTCGAACGCGCGGCGGGCCTCGGCGGGCCTGCCCCGCAGGTACCAGTACCAGCCGAGCGCGTTCACCAGGCGCAGCGCGGTCGCGGGCGTGCCCTGGTCGGCGGCGGTGGCCAGGGCGGCGCGCAGGTTGGCGGACTCGGCGTCGAGCCGTTGCAGCCAGGCGTGCTGCTCGCGCCCGTACAGGTGCGGCTCGGCCGCCTCGGCGAGCTCCGCGTAGTAGCCGGCGTGCGCACGGCGTACGGCGTCGAGCTCGCCCGCGTCGGCGAGCCTGGCCAGGCAGTATTCGGTCACCGACTCCAGCATGCGGTAGCGGACGCCCGACGGGCCGTCGGCCACGACCACGAGCGAGCGGTCCACCAGCCGGCCCAGCAGGTCGAGCACGTCCGAAGGCGCCGCCTCGGCGGAGGCGCACACGGCCTCGGCGGCCTCCAGCGTGCAGCCGTCGGCGTGCACCGCCAGGCGGCGCAGCACCGCCCGCTCCGGGTCGGACAGCAGGTCCCAGCTCCAGTCGATCACGGCCATGAGCGTCTGCTGGCGCGGCGGCGCGCCCCGCTGCCCGGAGGCCAGCAGCCGGAACCGGTCGTCCAGCCGCGCCACCACGCCGTGCACGCCGAGCAGCCGCACCCGGGTCGCGGCCAGCTCCAGCGCCAGCGGGATGCCGTCGAGGCGGCGGCAGAGCTGCGCGACCGCCTGCGCGTTGCCCGCGTCGAGCGCGAACCCGCGCGCCGATGCGGCGGCCCTCGTCACGAACAGCCGCACCGCGTCCGAGCCCGCCATGACCGTCAGGTCGGTGCTGTCGGGCACGCCGAGCGGCGGCACCGCCCACAGCACCTCGCCGTCGACGGCCAGCGGCTCCCTGCTCGTGGCCAGGATGCGCAGCTCGGGCGCGGCCCGCAGCAGCAGCTCGGCCAGCTCGGCGACCTGATCGACGACGTGCTCGCAGTTGTCCAGCACGAGCAGCAGGGGGCGGTCGCGCAGCGCGTCCGCCAGCCTCTCGGCCGGGGTGCCCGAGCCGGCGTCCTGCCGGATGTCGAGCGCCGCCAGCACCGGCTCCGCCAGCGACGGCGTGCGCCGGTCGAGCGGCGCCAGCTCCACCAGCCACGCCCCGCCGGAGAACTCCCCCACCATCCGGGAGGCCGTCTCCAGCGCCAGCCGCGTCTTGCCGACGCCGCCGCTGCCGGTGAGCGTCACCAGCCGTTCGGTGCCGAGCAGCGAGCGCACCTCCGCCAGCGCGTCCTCGCGGCCGATCAGCTTGCTCAGCGCGGCGGGCAGGTTCGTCGCGGGGCGTTCGGCCGGCGCGTTGAGCGCGGGGTCCTGGTCGAGGATCGCCTGGTGCAGCGCCACCAGGTCGGGCCCGGGGTCGAGGCCGAGCTCGTCGGCCAGCCGCTCGCGCAGTTCGGCGTAGGCGGCCAGCGCGTCGCTCTGCCTGCCGGCCCGGTACAGCGCCCGCATCTGCGCCGCGCGCAGCCGCTCGCGCAGCGGGTGGCGGGCCACCAGGTCGCCCAGCTCGCCCACCAGCAGGCCGTGCTCGCCCAGCTCCAGGCGGGCCTCCGCGTGCAGCTCCAGCGCCGTCAGCCGCTGCTCCTCCAGCCGCGTGACCGCCGTGCGCAGGTGCTCCTCGTCGGCGAAGTCCGCGTACGCCGCCCCGCGCCACAGCGCGAGCGCGTCGCCGAGCAGCGCCGCCCTGGCTCCCGGGCTGCCCGCGGCCTCGGCCCGGGCCAGCAGCTCCGCGAACCGCACGGCGTCCACGTCGGCGGCGCGCAGCAGGTAACCAGGGGCCTTGGAGACGATCAGCTCCCGGCCGCCGGGCTCGGCGTCCTCCAGCGCCTTGCGGAGCTGGGAGACGCGGACCTGGAGGGCAGCCGACGGGTTGCCGGGCGGCTCGTCGCCCCACAGGTCGTCCACGAGCCGGTCGGCCGACACCGTACGGCCCTCGTGCGCGAGCAGGTCGGCCAGCAGGGCGCGCACCTTCAGCCCGGGAATCGTGACCGGCTCCCCCTCGTCGGTCCACACGGCCAGCGGGCCAAGCACCCCAAAACGCATGCCCGTCACCTTATGCGGTGCCGCTTCCCCCCGGGGTTGTCACGGGGAGGCGGGCGGGGCCTTGCGGGCGGAGCCCCGGTAGGCGTCACTCGGGTAGCGGCGCTCGACCGTGTCGAGCTTGGCCGAGGCCGCGGCGACGAGGTCGACGCCGAGCACGTCGGCGAGCCGGACCAGGTAGTTGGTCACGTCGCCCAGCTCGGCGGTGACGCGGGCGAGCGTCTCCGGGTCGAGGGCGCGGGACTCGTCGGGCGTGAGCCACTGGAGCTCGGCGACCAGCTCGCCGACCTCACCGGCCAGGGCCATGGCGAGGTTCTTGGGCGTGTGGAACTGCTCCCAGTCGCGTGCCGCGGCGAACGCGCGCAATCGTGCGGCATGCCGCTCCAACTCCGTCACAGGACACGACCTTACGGCGTCAGAGGTCGGCGTCGTGGACGAGGATGGCGGCCTGGACGCGGTTGGTCAGGTCGAGCTTGGCCAGCACCCGGCTCACGTGGGCCTTGACGGTGGCCTCCGACAGGTGCAGCTCGCGGCCGATCTCGGCGTTGGACAGGCCGCGGGCCAGCGCCCTGACCACCTCCTCCTCGCGGCCGGTCAGCGAGGCGAGCTGCCTGCGGGCCGCCTCGGCGCGGGTGGGGGCCTTGTCGACGAAGGCGTGGATGATCCGCTTGGTGACCGACGGCGACAGCATGGCCTGCCCGGCGGCGACGGCGCGCACGGCGGCGATGAGGTCGCGGGGCGGGGTGTCCTTCAGCAGGAACCCGACCGCGCCGAGCCGCAGCGCCTCGTGCACGTACTCGTCGAGGTCGAACGTGGTCAGCATGATCAGCTTGGGCGGCTCGGGGGCGGCCAGGAGCCGCGCGGCGGCGGTCAGCCCGTCGGCGCCCGGCATGCGTACGTCCATGAGGACGACGTGCGGTCTGAGGCGGGTCACGGCCGTGACGGCCTCGTCCCCGTCGCGGGCCTCGCCGACGACCACGATGTCGCCGGCCGCCTCCAGGATCATCCGGAGGCCGGACCTGACCAGGGCCTCGTCGTCGGTCACGAGCACCCGGATCACGCGCTCACCCCGCCTGCCGCTTCCGCCGGGATGGCGGCGATCACGTCGAAGCCGCCGTCGTCGCGCCGGCCGGCGTGGAGCGTGCCGCCGAGCAGCTCGACCCGTTCGCGCAGGCCGACGAGCCCCCAGCCGGCGCCCGGGAGGGTCCGGCCGGGGCCGGGGGGCGGCTCGTTGCGCACCTCGACCCGGAGCTCGGCAGGCAGGTAGCGGATGTGGACGTCGGTACGGGCGTCGGCGGCGTGTTTGTGCACGTTGGTCAGGGCCTCCTGGACGACGCGGTAGGCGGTGCGCTCCACGGTGGCGGCGAGCTGCCGGGCCTCGCCGTGGGCGTGCCTGCCGATCGTGATGCCGAGGGCCCTCGACTGGTCGAGCAGGCGGTCGAGGTCGTCGAGCGTGGGCTGCGGGGCGAGGGCGGGCGGCTGGGCGGGGCCACGCAGGACGCCGAGGATCTCGCGCAGGTTGGTCAGCGCCTCCCGCCCGATGTCGCCGATCATGGCGGCGGCGCCGGTGGTGCGCTCGTCGGCGGCGCCCACTTCGAGCGCGCCGGCGTGGAGGACCATGAGCGAGACGCGGTGCGCGACGACGTCGTGCATCTCGCGGGCGATGCGGGCGCGCTCCTGGGCGCGGGCCTGCTCGGCGCGCATGACCTGCTCGCGTTCGAGCCGGTCGGCGCGCTCGCGGGCGGCGGCTAGCACCTCGCGCTTGGCGCGCACCCACAGGCCGAGCAGCAGCGGCAGCCCGATCATGGCGGCGGCCATGAGGGCGGCGTTGGCGGGGGTGGCGGTGACCATCTCGCGGGTGCCGCCGCTCGCCCGGCCGGCCAGCACCGAGGCGGCCATCATGACGACGGCCAGGCCCAGGTAGGCGCCGAGCTCGCGCCGGGTGCGCCAGGTGGTGCCCGCGTAGTAGGACGCGACGACGACGGGCGGCCACATGACCAGCCAGGGGTAGAGCACGGCGCCGATGATCGCGAGCGGCCACCAGGACCGGCGGACGGCGACCACCGCCGCGCCGCCCGCCACGAGGGCGGCGGCGCCCCGCAGCGCGGGCGAGGCGGACGCGGCGCCGCCGGTGACGGCCGCCGCCGAGGCGACGAGCACCAGCGCGCCGACCAGCGCCGGCACTGCGGCCTCGATCCGTTTGCTCACCTGCACGTTCGCCAGCGTACGGTGGCCGCCCGGGTGGACGGATCCGACGTTCGTCTACATACGTGACCGACGAACGGCTGCACCGCCGGGGGCAGGCGGCCGCACTTGCGTCCCGGCGTTCAGCGGAAGCGGCCGGCGTTCCTGGCGGCCCACTCGGCGTAGGCGTGCGGCAGGCGGCCGGTGGCCTGGCGCACCCCGGGGAGGATGGGGGCGGTCGTGCCGGTGGCGGCGGCCAGGACGTCGATCATGGCGTCCGCGACCGCGGGCGGGTGGCCGGCGAGGAGTTCCGCGCGGAGCTCCTGCGGGGACAGCTCGGCGAAGCGGAGGGTCCGTCCGAGCACCTCGCCGAGGATCGCGACCCGTTCGACGGTGGTCAGCGCCTGCGGCCCGGACAGCTCGTACGTGCGTCCGGCGTGGCCGTCGTCCAGCACGGCGGCGGCGACGACGGAAGCGACGTCGTGCTCGTCGACCTGGGCGAGCGAGGCGGCGGGGAAGGCGGCGGGCACCGTGTCCCCGGCCCGGATCGCGGGCGCCCACGGCAGGTCGTTGGCCATGAAGGCGGTCGGCCGGACGAACGTCCAGGGCAGGCCGGAGGCGCGTACGGCGTCCTCGTTGGCCCGGTGCTGCCGCTCGATGAGGCCGGGCCCGCCGGGCAGCGACGCCGAGGACAGCAGGACGATCCGGCGCACGCCGGACTTCCGGGCGAGCGCCAGCAGGCCGGCGAGGGCCCAGCCGGGCACGGGGCACAGGTAGGCCACCTCCACGCCGTCGAACGCCGGCTCGACGGACGCCGCCTCCCGCAGGTCGCCGGGCACGGCGACGGCGCCGCCGGGCAGCCGGGCCTCGCCGGGGCGTCTGGTGAGCGCCCGCACGGGCGCGCCCGCCTCGGTGAGTTCGTGGACGACCCGGCCGCCGATGCGGCCGGTGGCTCCGGTCACGAGTATCACGTGCGTGCTCCTTGCTCAGACGCCCAGCAGGGCGATGCTGTAGACGACGATCCAGGCAGCCCAGCCGACCCAGCCGAGCAGGCCGATCACCCCGGCGCGGCCGGCGCCCCCGGCGTTGTACGGGGCGGCCGCGGAGGAGACGAAGAGCAGGGCGGCGCTGATCCAGCCCAGCCAGGCGTGCCAGGCGGGGATGAACGCGAGACCCGCCCCGGCGGCGGTGAAGCCGAGCACCGCGATGGCCAGGAAGACCTGGTTGAACCCGAACAGCACGTTGCCGAACGCCCACAGCCCGGCGACCGAGCCGCGGTGGTGCCGGGCGGCCGCGGCCGTCCCGAACCGGAGCGACTCGACCACCATGAAGGTGGCGTTCTGCATGAGGACCCCGGCGAACCCGGTCAGGGCCCAGATGTTGCTGCCGGTCTGCCCGTCGCGCCAGAGCACGGCGAGCAGCCCGGCGGCGAACAGCGTGGTGAACAGCCAGGTGGCCGGCACGACCACGGAGGGCGCGTTGATGCGCTTGCCGATCCCGGCCAGCGCGTCGGTGGTGGCCTCCAGGGACAGGCCGGAGGTGGGCAGCGGGAGCCCGGCGCGGACGTAGAGGACGTTGACGACGATGGCGAGCAGGACGAATCCCATGCCTGCCGCACCCGCCAGACTGGTGACGGTCACGGTGACCACCAATTGGTTTTACGGTACATATATTGAATGTAAGTCACGGAAAGTCTGGACGCAATCATGGAGAACGAGACCGGGCGGCGCCGCTACACCTCGCTGCGCCGCGTGGCGCAGGCCCATCAGACGCGGGCGGAGATCGCCGAGGCCGCACGGAGGCTGTTCCTGTCACAGGGATGGGCCGCGACCACCGTGCGCGACGTCGCCCGGGAGGCAGGGGTCTCCGTCCCGACCGTCTACGCGGCGTACCAGAACAAGGCGGGGCTGGTCCGGGCGCTGGCCGACGCCGCGGACCTGGCCGCGGACCTGCCCCAGGCGATCGAGGAGCTGGAGGCCACCGGCGACCCCCGGCGGCACCTGGCGGCGATGGCCGGCTACGACCGGCGGCTGTTCGAGCGGGCGGGCGACCTCATCACGCTGATACGTGAGGCGGGCCGCACCGAGCCCGAGATCGCGGACTTCTACCTCCAGGGCCGGCGGCAGGTCGGCGAGCTGCGCACGCAGGTGTTCGCCTCGTGGCCGGACGGCACGCTCCGGCCCGGCCTGGACGTCGCCACCGCCGTCGACATCTACGCCGCCCTGTGCAACATCGACGTCTACACGACGCTCCACGTCGAGCGTTCCTGGTCACCCGGCCGGATCGAGCAGTGGTGGGGCGAGGCGCTGGCCCGCGAACTGCTGAGCCCGGCCACCGCCCGCTGAGATCAGAGGCCCAGCAGCCCGGCGACGGGCACGGGCGGGGCCGCAGCCTGGGGGACGCTGGCCGGGTCGGCGTCGCGGACGGCCAGGCGGTTCAGCAGGAAGGCGAGCGTGGTCCCGTACACGACGTGCCCGGCGGCCATCACGGCGGGACGCCCGGGGGCGTCGCGCCCGATGGGCGGGAGCTGGCTCAGGCGCGGCGCCCAGCCGGAGTAGCTGACGACCCAGATCGTCAGCGCGTAGCCGACGGCGAGCGGGGCGCGGCGGGTCCGGCCGCGGGTCAGCAGCGCGAAGGCGGCGCCCGCGCCCGCGCCGAAGCCGAGGTGGGCCAGCGCGCCGAGAACTCCCTCGCCGGGCTTGCGGCGGTGCTTGCTGCCGGGCAGCAGGCCGCGGGCGATGTGCTTGGGCGGCTGGCCGCGCATCAGCCCGGCCTTCTCGCCGGCCACCATGACGCCACTCATGGCGACGGTGGCCAGCGTGCCGCTCACGGCGCCGTTGACGAGGTCACGCATCATGCCCTGCGGCTGCCCCGCGCCCCGGCGCCGAAACGCTAGACGGCGGCAGTGCTCTCGCGGACGATCAACTCGGTGGCGAGCTCGACGCGCCGGGCCTCGGGCGACTCGCCGCGCCGCATGGCCAGGACGGTGCGGGTGGCCAGCGCGGCCATCTCCTGCAGCGGCTGGCGCACGGTGGTCAGCGGCGGCCAGGCGGACTCCGACAGCGGCAGGTCGTCGAAGCCGACGACGCTGAGGTCCTGCGGGACGCGCAGGCCGCGCTGGCGGGCGGCCTCGAAGACGCCGAACGCCATCAGGTCGGAGCCGGCGAAGATGGCCGTGGGCGGCTCGTCGAGCGCGAGCAGCGCGTGGCCCTGGTCGTGGCCGGAGTCGACGAGGAAGGTGCCGCGGCGGATGAGCTCGGGCGCGAGCGGCACCCCGGCGGTCTCCAGGGCGGCGCGGTAGCCGTCGATCCTGGCCTGGCTGCAGAGCATGTCGGCGGGCCCGCTGATCATGCCGATGCGGCGGTGGCCGAGCTCCAGCAGGTGGCGGGTGGCGGCCAGGCCGCCGTTCCAGTTGGTGGCGCCGACGGACACGACGCCGGGCGCGGGCTCGCCGTCGGGGTCGACCACGACGAACGGCAGCGAGCGGGCGGCGAGCTGGTCCTGGACGCCGGCCGACAGGCGGGAGGCGACGATCACCACGCCGTCGGTGCGCCGTCCGGCGAGCCGGTCGAGCCAGTCGCGGCCGGGACCGGCGTGGGTGTGCAGGACCGAGATGACGACGCTGGCCCCGGCCTCGTGGGCGGCGGACTCGGCGCCGCGCACGATCTCCATCGCCCAGGGCGACTCCACCTCGGCGAAGACCAGGTCGACGAGCCCGGCCGGGGTGTCGTCCTGGCTGATGCGCCGCTGGTAGCCGTGCTTGTGGAGAAGCCGTTCGACGCGGTGCCGGGTCGCCGGCGCGACCTCGGGACGACCGTTGATGACCTTGGACACCGTGGGGATCGACACCCCGGCCTCCTCGGCTATCAGGGCGATCGTCACCCGCCTCTTCGCAGACATAGATCAGAAGTTTAGCCGAAACTTTCGGAATCCGGGGTGACGAGGGTAGTGGGATCGCTCCCATGACACCTATTGACGCGTAACGCAGCGTTTACCTATGCTCCGGACATCGAAATTATCGGGGGGTTCACGAAATTTTCGTTGGCAAATGAAGGGCGCCCCTGAAATGAAACGAACGGTCACCTTGATCGCGGCAGCCGTGCTCGTCGCGGGTTGCGGAGGCGGCGAGGCGCCGCAGCCCGGGTCCGAATCCGGCGCGCCGCAGAAGGTCACGCTGGAATGGTGGCACCTGTCCACGTCCGACCCGCTCAAAACCGTGTACGAGAAGCGCGCCAAGGAGTTCCAGGCCGCCAATCCCAACGTCACCATCAAGATGACGGTGCTGGAGAACGAGGCGTACAAGTCAAAGGTCACCACGCTCACCCAGTCGGGCAAGGCGCCCGACCTGTTCGCCACCTGGGGCGGCGGCGTGCTCAAGCAGCAGGTCGACGCCGGCCTGGTCAAGGACATCTCCGCCGACGTGGCCCCGGTCATCGACACCTTCACCACCGCCGCCCTGGCCGCCTACCAGTTCGACGGCAAGACGTACGCGCTGCCGACCGACATCGGCATGGTCGGCTTCTGGTACAACAAGAAGCTCTTCGAGAAGGCCGGCATCGCCGAGCCGCCGACCACCTGGTCCGGCTACCTCGACGCGGTCAGCAAGCTCAAGGCCGCCGGCATCACGCCGATCGCCCTGGCCGGCAAGGAGAAGTGGCCGGGCCACTACTACTGGGCCTACCTGGCCATGCGCATCGGCGGGCTGCCCGCGCTCCAGCAGGCGGCGGTGGACCACGACTTCACCAAGCCCGCGTTCGTCCAGGCCGGGCAGCAGCTCAAGGCGCTGGCCGACCTGCAGCCGTTCCAGAAGGGCTTCCTCGGCGCCGCCTACTCCACCCCCGACGGCCAGGCGGCCACCGTCTCCAACGGCAAGGCCGCGATGGAGCTGATGGGCCAGTGGGCCCCGAACGTGCAGATCGACGCCGGCAAGGGCCTCGGCGAGGACCTGGGCTTCTTCCCGTTCCCGGCGGTCGAGGGCGGCCAGGGCGCCATCACCGAGGCGTTCGGCGGCGGTGGCGGCATGGCCGTGGGCGCCGACGCGCCGCCGGAGGCGATCGAGCTGCTGAAGTTCCTCACCAGCGAGGAGAACCACACCAAGGCCGTCGCGGAGAACGCGGTGCTCCCCGTGCTCAAGGGCGAGGAGAGCGCGGTCAAGGACGCCAACCTCAAGATCGTGGCCGACTCCCTGGCGACCGCGACGGGCTTTCAGCTCTACCTCGACCAGGCCTACCCGCCCGCCGTCGGCGCCGAGGTCAACGACAGCGTCGCCGAGCTGCTGGCCGGCGCCAAGACCCCGGAGCAGGTGGCCCAGGACATCACCGAAGTGGCCAAGAGCGAATGACGACGATCACCCGTAGGCCGGAGGCCAGGCGGCTTCCGGCCCACGCCCGCCCGAACCGGGGCAGACGGCGGAGCTGGGTGGCGATCACCCTGTTCGTCCTGCCGGCTCTCGCCCTCTTCCTGCTGCTGGTCGTGGCCCCGATCGTGGTGGCCGTCTACGCCAGCGGCTTCAAGTGGAACGGGTTCGGCGGGCTTCCCACCGACTTCATCGGCTTCGACAACTTCACCCGGCTGCTCGAGTCCGAGATCTTCTTCACCGACATGTGGCACCTGCTGGTCCTGGTGCTGCTCTGCCTGGTGGTCCAGCTCCCGATGGCGCTGGGCATCGCCATGCTGCTCAACCAGCGCATCCGCGGCCGGGCGATCTACCGGCTGGTGTTCTTCTCGCCGTACGTGCTGTCCGAGGTCATCACCGGCGTGCTGTTCTCGCTGATCCTGTCGCCCACCTCCGGGCTGGCCAACGGGATTCTCGGGCTGGTCGGGCTGGAGTCGGAGTTCCTGGCGGACCAGGACACCGCGCTCATGTCGCTGTTCGTCGTGATGACCTGGAAGTACTTCGGCTTCCACATGATGATCTACCTGGCGGGCCGGCAGAACATCCCGAACGAGCTGCTGGAGGCCGCCAGGATCGACGGCGCGACCGGCTGGGAGGTCTTCCGGCACGTCACGCTGCCGCTGCTCGGGCCGACGATCCGGATCAGCGTGTTCCTGTCGGTCATCTACACCATCCAGCTGTTCGACCTGGTCTGGATCCTCACCGAGGGCGGCCCGGCGCACTCGACCGAGACGCTCGCCGTCACCATGTTCGACATCGGCTTCGGCCGCTCCCAGGTGGGTTACGCCAGCGCGATCAGCGTGGTGATGTTCGTGCTCAGCCTCGTCTTCGCCCTGGGTTATCAGCGGTTCGTGATGCGCCGCGACCTGGAGGGCGCGACCACCGCCATGGGAGACACCCGTTGAAGCGACCCACCCTGCCCCTGCACGCGATCGCCTGGATCGTCGGCGCGTTCATCCTCATCCCGATCGTGTACGCGGTCCTCGGCGGCTTCAAGGACACCAGCCAGCTCTCGACCAACCCGTTCGGCCTGCCCAGCCCGTGGGAGACCGGCAACTACACCGAGGTGCTGGCCGCGGGCTCGTTCTGGCGCCAGATGTGGAACAGCACGTTCATCGCGGTGCTCACCACGATCGTCACGGTGTCGCTGTCGGCCATGGCCGCGTACGTGTTCGCCCGCTTCGCCTTCCGGGGCAGGGAGCTGCTGTTCACGGTCTTCACGGCCGGGCTGATGTTCCCGTTCGCGGTCGCCATCCTGCCGATCTTCGTCATGCTGCGCACGCTCGGCCTGGTCGACAACGCGTGGGGCGTGATCCTCGTGCAGGCGGCGTTCGGGCTGCCGCTGACGATCATCATCCTGCGCGGCTTCTTCCGGAGCATCCCGGGCGAGATCGAGGAGGCGGCCACGCTCGACGGCTGCGGCCCGTTCGCCTTCTTCTGGCGCATCCTGCTGCCGATGGCCCGGCCCGCGCTCGCCACCGTGTCGGTGCTGGCCATCGTCGGGAGCTGGAACAACTTCATGCTGCCGCTGGTCGTCTTCAGCGACGAGGCGAGCTGGACGCTGCCCCTCGGCATCCAGCAGTTCCAGGGCCAGTACAGCTCCGACACCTCACGCATCCTCGCCTACCTGGTGCTCGCCATGGTGCCCGCGCTCGGCTTCTACGCCGTCGCCGAGCGCCACCTCATCGGCGGTCTCACCGCAGGAGCTACGAAAGGCTGACCATGCTGCACGTCTCCGGAACGCGGCTCCTCACGGCCGAGAACCAGCCCGTACGGCTGCGCGGCGTCGGGCTGGGCGGCTGGATGAACATGGAGAACTTCATCACCGGCTACCCGGCCGACGAGTCGTCGATGCGCGCCTCGGTCAGGCAGGTGCTGGGCGAGGACCGGGCCGCGTTCTTCTTCGACCGGCTGCTCACCTCGTTCTTCACCGAACGGGACGCCGACCTGCTGGCCGGGCTGGGCATGAACTGCGTGCGCATCCCGGTCAACTATCGCCACTTCGAGTCGGACGAGCGGCCGTTCGAGATCATCGAGGACGGGTTCCGCCACCTCGACCGGGTCATCGACCTGCTCGGCGAGCGCGGCGTCTACAGCGTGATCGACCTGCACGCGCTGCCGGGCTCGCAGAACCAGCACTGGCACTCCGACAACGCCACCCACGTCGCCGCGTTCTGGCGGCACCGGCACTTCCAGGACCGGGCGGTCAACCTGTGGGAGGCCATCGCCGACCACTACCGCGACCATCCCTGGGTGGCCGGGTACAACCCGGTCAACGAGCCCGGCGACCCGACCGGCAAGGTCGTCGGCCCGTTCTACGACCGGCTGGTCAAGGCCGTGCGCGCGGCCGACCCCGGGCACGTGCTCTTCCTGGACGGCAACACGTACTCGACGGACTTCTCGATCTTCCGGGAGGTGTACGAGAACACGGTGTTCGTCTGCCACGACTACGCGCTGGCCGGGTTCGCGCACGGCGGCGGCTACCCGGGCTACACGCGCGGGGAGTGGTGTGACCGGCGCGAGCTGGAGCGGACGTTCGAGCGGCGCTCGCGCTTCCAGCGGGAGACGGGGACGCCGCTGTGGGTGGGCGAGTTCGGGCCCGTCTACACGGGCGATCCGGAGCGTGACCACGAGCGCTACCAGATCCTGCGCGACCAGCTGGAGATCTACGATCGGCACGAGGCCGGCTGGGCGCTGTGGACGTACAAGGACGTGGGGTTGCAGGGGCTGGTCAGCGCGTCCGGGCCGTACCTGGAGAGGTTCGGGCCGTTCATCGCCAAGAAGGCGCGGCTGGGCGCGGACCGGTGGGGCTCGACCATGGAGGAGTCGGCGGACGTCGTCGGGCCGCTGCACGCCCTGGTGGACGCCGAGTTCCCCGGCTGGGCGCCCTACCCGTGGGGCGCCCGCTACCAGACCGACGACCTCGTCAGGCACATCCTCATCGCCCAGGCCATGCTGCCCGAGTACGCCGAGCTGTTCAGGGGCCTCGGCGACGACGAGCTGGCGGCGCTGGCCGACTCGTTCGCGCTGGAGCGCTGCGTGCGCCGGCAGCCGCTGCTCGACCTGCTGGCCCAGAGCCTGTCAGGGAGTCCAGGTCGCTGAGACCAGGGTCGGCAGCGCGCACTCACCCGGGTCGACGAAGACGAGCACGGGCGAGGTGACCGGGGCCGGCAGGTCGAGCTCCAGCGTGTTGCCGGTCGTGATCCTGGTCGGCATCGGCAGGGCGCCGTCCTGGACGCTCATGACGCCGGTCACGGAAGGCGCCGCCGAGCACAGCACCTCGCGGGCGGCGTGACGCAGCCGCCTGGCCTCGCCGCCCGCCCGCCGCACCGCCCGGCGCATCAGCGCGCGGTCGCGGGCGGTGGCGGGGCGCAGGGTGGTGTCGGCCCGGCTGCCGAGCCGGATCGTCAGCCGCCCGCCCGAGCCGAACATGCCGGGCGGGACCGGGTTCACGACGAACATCCCGGTACGCACCGTACGGGGGCCGCGCCGGTTCGGGTTGGCCAGCCCGCCCGAGCTGATCAGCGACAGGATCTCGCAGCGGGCTCCGTCGAGCGTCTCGCCGCCGCCGGGCTCGCCGTCGTCGCGGCCCTCCTCGAACGCGACGCCGTCGATGCGCAGCCCGGCGGTGCCGCACTCCATGATCGCGTCCGCCACGGCCGCGCGCACCCCGGCGTCCACGCCGCCGCCCTCGGCGATGTCGAGTGCCTCCACGCACACCAGCCCGTCGTCGGGCACCTCCTCGGGCAGCAGGTCGAAGGCCGCCTGCGCGCTGCGGATGCCGTTGCCGCCCTTGAGCAGCACGCACTGGCGCAGCCGCCCCTGCGAGCGCACCTGGATGAGCCGGGGCCGCGTCGCCGCCCTGCCCTGCGCGTCCGGCAGATGCCAGCCCGGCATCGACGTGGCGTCCACCGCCAGCGACACCTTGACCCGCAGCCGCCTGCCCCGCGCCGCCACCTTGAACCCGGCCAGCCCGGACCGCTCGAACCGGCCCACGATCTGCTCGCCGCGATGCAACTGGTCGGTCACCTGCAACGCCGCCGCCCGCCCGCTGAACACCTCGACCGGCGGCGACAGCGGGACGATCTCCTCGTCGAGCGTCGTGGCGGCCCCGGTCAGCGTTGTCGTGCTCATCATGCGCTCCTCGATGCGGTCAGGGCCGCGGCCAGCCCCGCTTGGTCCCGGAAGTCGAACCGGCTCAGCAGCGGCTCGCGCCGCTCCCACATGCGGCGCACCGCGCAGTGCAGCGGATCGCCGTCGCGCTCCACGTGCCGCATGCTGACGGACAGCGCCCGCAGATACTCCTCGCCGTCGCCCAGCTCCCAGTGCGGCAGCAGCGGCGAGGACACGTCGGCGCCGCACCGGTAGAGCCACAGCCACAGCCGGGCCCGCTCACGCTGCTCCGGGCCGAGCGTCGACTCGCCCTTGGCGTGCCGGGCGACGGCGTCGGCCAGCAGCCGCCAGTAGTCGGCCCGCGTCTCGGCCACGTTCGACAGGCCGCAGCCGCTCCACTCCGACCAGCCGGCCTGGATGACGGGGATGCCGAACGCGGGCAGCTCGCTGGAGACGCTGCCGCGCACGGTGACCCCGGCGTCCGTCAGGCTCCACAGCATGTTCTTCGACAGGTCGAGGCTGGGCGCGAACGCCAGATGCGACCGCCCCGCGTAACGGGCCGCGACGGACCCGAAGTGCCCCGTGACGTCGTAGCGCTCCTGGCTCGGATGGTCCAGGAACAGCCAGCTCACCGACTCCTCCGCCGCCGCGAACTCGGCGGTCTCCTCGAACCACTCGGCCAGGTCGCCGAACACCTCCCGGTTCGCCCCCACCGCGTCGGACACGGCGTGGTTGAACACGGTGAAGATCGGCCGGTCCGGCTCGATGCCGAGCCGGTCGCAGGCGTGCCGCCGGAGCTGGCGGCGCTCGGTCTCCGTACGGACCTCGAACGAGCTCACGTTGCCCGCCCGCCACCAGCTCGGCCTGCCCAGGTTGCCCTTCGCCCGCCAGGCCACCAGCTCCGCGCCCGGCCTGATCAGCTCCCGGTTCGCCCACACGTGCTCGTCGAAGTAGGCGGCGATCCTGCGGGTCAGCTCCTCACGGAAGCCGCCCGGGCCGCGCGCCTCACCCGGGAAGAGCGCGTACGCCTTCAGCGACCCGGTGCTCTGAGCGTGCACCACCGGGACGTCGCGGCGCATCGCGGTCTCGACCGCGAGCCCCCACTGGTCATAGTCCACGTGGCTGGTGACCAGCGCGGCGGGCGCGAGCTCGGCGAACAGCCGGTCGTACACGGCGGAGAAGGCGCGGGCGCGGGCCCGGCGAGCGCGGTGCTGCTCGTCCTCCGCGTGCGGCAGCCGGGGCACCAGGTTCAGCCGGATCAGCGTCGCCTTCTCCACGACGTCCAGCGCCGCCGCGTCGACGCCCTCGGCGGGCGCGTCACCCTCGTCGGCGAGCCGCCGGTCGGCCAGCTCGTGCACGTCGACGACCTCGGCCGCGCCGAACGCCTCGGCCAGCCGCCGCACCCGCTCGACGTCGTAGTCGTCCCACAGCGCCCGGGTCCAGTCACGGTCGGTGCCCACCAGCACGACCAGCCGGGCGGCGGTCAGATCGCACAGCGCGTTCGCCAACAGCAGGTTGCGGACGATCACGCGGATGTCCTGGTGCATGGCCTCCGCGACCACGCACGTTCCCGGCCCGGCGGGGCGCCTGCCCCAGTAGGCCCTCGCAGCGGAGAGCAGCCGGTCGAACTGCTCCCCATCCCCGGCACGTCGCATCTGGCCCTCCCAGCTCGTCGCGGCGCCGTCGACCCTGCCAGCACGGGCGGAGCGCCCGCCCGGCCGACACGCCATCCTTTGCCATCGCCGCCGTGCGCCTTTACCTGCGCGCGCTCGGCCCGAACACGTGCGTGTTGTCGCCCCGCTCCGGGTCCAGGTGGGAGACCGGCACCCGCACCCGGTACGAGGCCCGCTCCCCGGCGACGCCGCGGACCGGGAACGACACCGTGACCGGGTCGCCGGGCCGCACCACGCCCGCCGGGCACGTCACCTGCCGCCCGCTCGCCCGGCAGCGCGACCCCGGCGCCAGGCTCACGCCGTGCGGCAGCTCGAAGGTCACCGGCACGCTCGCCGCCACCAGCCCGCGCATCGTCACGACCGCGCTCACCCTGGCGCCCGAGACCGACCCCTTGACCGACAGCGCGTCGTAGACGCCGTGCGGGTCCGCGTCACGCACCAGCGCGCCGTAGCTGGCCCGGCCGAACGGGTTGGCGACCGCGTAACCGGCCGTGGACTCGTCCGCCGCGCCCGACGACAGCACGCCCAGCAGCAGGCCGGTGTCCCGGTCGAGCCACGGGCCGCCGCTGTTGCCGCCGAACAGGTGACAGTTGTCCGTGTAGAGGCGGCCCGTCACCCTGCGGTCCGGGCGCGCGTACCCGGACCAGGGCTGCGTCCGGCCCAGGCACCACAGCTGCCGGGTGCCGTCGTACGGCTCGTCGCTCGGGTAGCCGAGCGTGGTGACGGTGAACCGGCCGCCCTCGTTGCGCAGCGGCGTGTACGCGCCGACCGTGCCCTGCAGCGTCCGGTCACCCCGCCGCCCGACCTCGACCAGCGCCAGGTCGTAGATCGAGTCCCAGTCCCAGTGGCCCTCGCCGGTGAAGGCGCGCGGCTTCCACACCCGCCGCGCGCCCCACACCCCGTAGGGCGCGCGATCGGCCGACGCCTTGGCATGGCCGTCGTACGCGGGCACGAACGCCAGGTTCGACGACCACCGGCCGCGGTTGTCGCGCTTGGACACCCCGTACACGCAGTGCGCGGCGGTGGCCAGCAGGAGCCTGCTCCCCGAGTTGACCACGGCGCCGCTGCACGAGCGGCGGGTGCCGTCGGCGTCCAGGAAGAACAGGCGACCGGTGGCGCGGCTGTTGGCGGCCCTGGTGTAGGGCCTGCGCATGCGGCCGTAGCCGTTGGCGTCGGCGCCCGGGGTGAGCCGCTCGGCCACCGGCACGCTCACCGGCCGGCCCTCGCTCCCCAGCACGGCCGGCCTGGGCCCCGGCTGCTCCCCGGGCCCTTCCACCGGCCGCCCTCCTGGCCGCTCCCCTGGCCGCTCCCCTCGCTCTGCCGAGCGCTCCTCCGAGCGTTCGCCTGGCCGTTCGCCCGGCCTTGCCGCCGGGCGGTCGCCCGTGCGCCCGCGCCGTTTCCCGGCCGGCAGCACCATGGCCTCCGGCAGCTCGGCGGCGTCGGCCTTGGACTGCTTCCTGGCCGTCCAGTAGTCCACCGCGCGTGCCGGGTCCATCACCGGCGACGCGTCGGCCGGCGGCACGGGCTCCGGCGCCGCGTGCGCGGGCGGCGCGGCCGGCCCCAGCGGCACTGTCCAGGCCGTGCCGGCGACGGCGAGCGCGAGCAGGGTCCTTCGGCGTGACATCGGTCCCCCTGAGCATCGAGATCAAATCCCCCTCAGCACACTAAGTCACCGTTGCCGCACAATCAGTGAGCCGCGCGCTGCCACCGCCGTACCGGCAAAATGGCTGGATATGACGGAAATTACGGGCCGAGTCACGCT
This sequence comes from Nonomuraea sp. ATR24, assembly GCF_041950485.1. NCBI lineage: Bacteria > Bacillati > Actinomycetota > Actinomycetes > Streptosporangiales > Streptosporangiaceae > Nonomuraea > Nonomuraea sp. ATR24. The sequence continues at coordinate 3,453 of NZ_JBGNUU010000030.1, read as the reverse complement.
CGTCCCCCTGACGGTCGCCGACGCCGACGAGATGGTCGGCGTGCTCGCCGGCGACCTCTACGCCTTCACCGGCGGCACCGCCCCCACCCTGGACGAGCTCCGCACCCGCTACGCCCGCCAGGTCACCGGCGGCCCGCCCGGCCAGCGGTGGCACAACTGGATCATCAGGGTCGCCGGCGAGGCCGTCGGCTACGTCCAGGCGACGATCACCCACGAGGGACGGCGGGCCGAGATCGCCTGGGTCGTCGGCGAACGACAGCAGGGCCACGGCTACGCCACCGAGGCCGCCCGCGCCCTGGTCGCCTGGCTCGACGAGCACGGCGTCACCACCGTCGAAGCGCACATCCACCCCGACCACGCCGCCTCCGCCGCCGTGGCCCGCCGCGCCGGCCTGACCCCCACCGGCCGCTTCGACGACGGCGAACGCCTCTGGCGGCGCGGCCCCGCCTGACCGGCAACCGCCCGCCCGTCACCGACAATGGCAGGGCAACGCGATCAGGGGGGAACACATGCGCATCGACCTCACCGGCAAGACCGCGCTGGTCACCGGCTCCACCCAGGGCATCGGCGCCGCCATCGCCACCGGCCTGGCCACCGCCGGGGCCACGGTCGCGGTCAACGGCCGCGGTGAGGCGTCCGTCGCGTCCGCGCTCGACCGCATCCGCGCCGCGCACCCCGGCGCCGTCCTGCTGGCCGCCCCCGGCGACCTGGCCACCGACGAGGGCGCAGCCCGGGTGCTGGAGGACCTGCCCGCCGTGGACATCCTGGTCAACAACCTGGGCATCTTCGGCGCCCAGCCGGCGCTCGACATCACCGACGCCGAATGGCGCCGCTACTTCGAGGTGAACGTGCTCGCCGCGGTCCGCCTGACGCGCGCCTACCTGCCCGGCATGCGGGAACGGTCCTGGGGCCGCATCCAGTACATCGCCAGCGACTCCGCCGTCGTCATCCCCGCCGAGATGATCCACTACGGCATGACCAAGACCGCGCTGCTCGCGGTGTCGCGCGGCTTCGCCAAGGAGGCGGCGGGCAGCGGCGTCACCGTCAACTCGGTGATCGCCGGGCCCACCCACACGGGCGGCGTCGAGGACTTCGTCTACCAGCTCGTCGACCGCGACCTGCCGTGGGAGGAGGCGCAGCGGGCGTTCATGCGCGAACACCGGCCCCAGTCGCTGCTGCAACGCCTCATCGAGCCCGAGGAGATCGCCAACCTGGTCGTCTACCTCAGCTCCCCGTACGCCTCCGCCACCACGGGCGCGGCCGTCCGCGTGGACGGCGGGTACGTGGACTCGATCCTGCCGTAGGAATGTCGGTGCGCTCTGCCAGGCTCCGGCGTCATGACACGCCAGGAATCCCCCTGGGACGAGCTGCGCCGCCTCATCGACGCCGGTGACGTCCCCGGCACCGTCGCCGCGGTGACCGTCCTCGACGCCGCCGGCCGCCGCCTCGTCGCCCGCGAGCTGCCCGGCCACGTCCAGGTCGCCCGCGCCCACGCGGCCGAGGTCGCCGCCGCCCGCCGCGCCCGCCGCGAGCAGGAACGCCGCCTCGCCTCAACCTTCCCGCGCCCCTGGGACCATGAGCACGAGATCGACGACCATCCGGAATGGGCCGAGCCGATGCGGATCGCGGGAGCCGGCGTGCTCAGCCCCGCCGCCGCGGCCGCCTGGATCACCCGGCGCGACTTCGACCTGTGGGACCTCGACGGCTACCCGCTGTTCGCCGACCACGGCCCCCTCCTGGAGGTGATCGCCGCCCGCCCGCCCGAGTGGCAGGCCGACGTGGCCGTGCGGCTCGCCCTCCGCATCCGGCCGCCCCGCCCGCGCGAGCGCGGCTCCGACCGCACCCTCCCCCTCGTCCTGGCGCTGCTGCGCGCCACCGGCGTCACCCCGCCCGACCACGACCCGCTGGTGGTGGCGTACGTGTCACGCGACGCCCTGCTGAGCAGCCTGCGCGGCGACCCGCTGCTGCCCGGCCTGCTGCCGCGCCTGTTCACCGCCCAGGGCGTCGGCCTGGCGCTGCGCCACCAGCAGCACGGGCCGCTGTCCTGGCTCACCGCCCTGCACACCCTCGCCCGGGAGGGCGTGATCAGCCGCGACCTGCTGCTCGACGGCTGCCGCCGCCGCTTCCTGCTCGGCGGCGACGCGATCGAGCTGCGCTTCTTCACCCGGCTCCACGAATCCCTGGCGCCCACCGAGGCCGAGATCGCCGCCCACGCGACCACGTACCTGCGCCTCCTCCCGACCGCGCCCGGCCCCGTCGCCGAGCTGGCGCTGACCCACCTGCGGCGGCTGCCCGCCCTCGACCCGGCCGACCTGGCGGAAGCCCTGGAGGCGCTGCTGTTCCGCCGCGAGACCGGCCTCGTCCGCGCCGGGCTCTCCTGGCTCGCCGCCGTCCTGCGCGCCTCCCCCGCCCTGGCCGACACCCTCACCCCGGCCCTGACGCCCACCTTCGGCCACCCCACGCGCTCCGTCCAGGAACGAGCCGTCCGGCTGCTGCTCCGCCACGCCGCCCGCCTCACCCCGGCCACCGCCGCCACCCTGCGCCAAGCCGCCACCCCCCTGGACGACGACCTCCACGCCCACCTCACCACCGCCCTCACCCGAGCCTGACCTCCCCGCACCCCGGCAAGCCACTTCGACGGGCGCCGCCCCCTGGCCACCCGCCCATCGGCCGTGCCAGCAGGCCCATCGAGGACCGCCCGCCCCTCACCCCACCGTTTGCAGCGGCGACCCGTCCCACAGCGGGCCATCTCACAGGCGGGCCGCCCCACAGGCGGACCGTCCCACAGGGACCGTCCCACAGGCGGGCCGCCCCACAGGCGGACCGTCCCACAGGGACCGTCCCACAGGCGGGCCATCTCACGGGCGGACCGTCCCACAGGCGGACCGTCCCACGGGCGGACCGTCCCACGGGGGCCGCCCAGGGGTGCCGTCCCACGGGCCCCGCCGCACACGGGGAGGCCGCACACGGGGAGGCCGCACACGGGGAGGCCGCACATGGGCGGGCCATCTCACGGGGACCATCCCACGGAGGGCCAGGCCCTCATTGGGCCTCCGCCGTCCGCTGCGGCGGGGAGCCGGTCCCGGACCGGCCGCCCGCGCCGGACCCCGCCGTTTGCGGCGGCAAGGTGGCCCACGTGGGCCCCCTCACTTGGTGATCTGGTGCGACCGGATTGGGGTGGACGGTAGGCGGGCCGGTGGCGAGGCCGGCGTGTGGGTGGGCACCCCGCCGCACGGCTGCGGATGGGCGGCTGTGCCGGCCTTTGGCCTCCCGCCGGCGGTGGGTGGAGGGGCCGCCCCGGGTGGGGGCGGTTCCTCGGGGGGTTCCTCGGGGGGCCTGGCCTCGGGGGACCTCGGGGGGCCTCGGGGGACCTCGGGGACCTCGGGGGGCCTCCGTGGGGGGTTCCTCGGGGCCAGTGGAGGTCAGGGATGCCAGGGGTACGGGGTGGTGGTG